>JACQYF010000073.1 GCA_016208315.1 Chloroflexota bacterium
AATATCGAGGTGTACGGCGTCGAACGCGGCTACCAAGGGCTGCTCGAAGCGGACTTTCACCCGCTGTTGATTCGAGACATCGGCGGCATTCTCGGGCGCGGGGGGACGGTTCTACAGAGCGCGCGCATCGAGGAATTCAAGAGTGAAGCCGGCCGCCGCAAGGCGCTGCACAACTTGAACAAGAGCGCGATTGACGGCCTCATCATCATCGGCGGAAACGGCACGCATCAGGGCGCATACGCCCTGTCGCGCATGGGCTTTCCGCTCGTCACCATCCCGAGCACGATTGACAACGATCTCTGTTTTACCGATATTACGCTCGGCGTAGATACCGCGCTGAATACGGTGCTCGAAGCGATTGACAAGATTCGCGATACGGCTTCCTCGCACCAGCGCGCCTTTTTGATCGAGACGATGGGCCGCCATTCCGGCTACCTCGCGCTAATGAGCGGGATCGCGGGCGGCGCGGAAATCATCCTGATCCCCGAAGCGCCGATGACCCCCGAACAAGTGCTGGAGGCGATCCAGGCGCAGTACGCGCTCGGCAAGGCGCACAGCATCATCGTCGTGGCGGAAGGATACAAACCCGGAACACAAGCGGTTTACAATTTTCTCCGCGAACGCGAACAGGAATGCGGCTTTACCGTGCGCATGACGATTTTGGGCCACATCCAGCGCGGCGGTCGCCCCACGGCCGCGGAACGCGTGCTCGCCACGCGCTTGGGCGTCGCGGCGGTGCAAGAGTTGACGGCGGGCAATTACGGCGTCATGGTGGGGTTGGTCGGCAACAAGATTCAAGTGACCGATCTCTCGCAAGTGGTTTCGTGCCACAAGGGTGTAGACTTGGAGTTCTACGAACTCGCCAAGACGCTCGAGTTTGGAAAAGGCAACCGGTTGAAAACGGCGCTGCCCACCCTCTCGCAATGGTCGCGCCTCGGCGGCGATGGCACGGTGCGGGTGGAAGACCGCGCGCCGGAGGAGTTTTAACTTTTGCCATTTCCCGCTTCTCTGCTATAATGGCGGCGATGTCGCTCTTGCGCACGCCACCAGCCGAATCAGCGCTCACGGAGCCGCTGGATACCCCCCGCGCCGATTCCGCTCCTCGCACCGACGAACGTGTACGGCATTACGCGACTCGCCGCTGGGTGTTTCTCACCGCGACTGCAATCCTCTACGCCGGCTTTATCTTTCTAGGCGTGTTGACGCTCAACCCCTATTTTGCGCAGACGTGGGATGTGACCACCTTTATCCACGCGGCGCAACGCTTGCTCGACGGCGGCCTGCTCGGCGGCTTTGACTTGTACGCGCAGTCCCGCGTCGCGCAGACGTGGCCGTATGCCTATCCGCCTCTGCACGCGCTCGTCACCGCGCTCGCGCTCTTGATCGGCAAGTTCCTCCCGATGCTGCCCGAATATCTGTGGGCGCGGCTCCCGGCGCTGGCGGCCGATCTCGGCGTCGGACTGGCGCTTTACGCGATCGTCGCGCGCAAAACGAACGACGAGTCGCTTGCGCGGCTCGCCGTATTGCTCTGGCTGTTCAATCCGATCACGTTTTACGATACCGCGGTTCAAGGCCATTTCGAAAGCGAATGGCTGCTGTTCATTCTGCTCGCGTTCGCGTGGTTTGACAAGTCGCGCAGCATCGTCGCGCCAACCCTCGCGCTGGCCGTCGCCGTGTTGTTCAAGCAGGTGGCGATCCTGTTCGCGATACCGGTGTGGGCGTACATGCTGATGGGACCCGGAAAACAGAAGAGCAGAATTATTGTCTCTGCCGCCATCTTCGCGCTCGTCGTCGGCATCGTCTCTCTGCCCTTCTTGCTCTACTCGGAGGACTTTCTCTACATGAATTTGACCTACGTGGAGAATGTGCCGGTCCAGACGCAATCGTGGATCGTCGCGCTGCTCGGTATCACGCGCAGCGCGCCCGACGCGCTGACGAGCGATTTCTTTCTGCTGCGCTACCAGACGATCGCGACGATGTTAGTCGCGGCGGTGATTGCGTTTTTGGGAGCGCGGCGCGGCTGGAGTCTGTACCTGACCGCCGCGCTGATTGCCCTCGCGTTTTTCCTCACGTCGAAAAAGGTGATGGGCTATTACTATGTGATGCTCTTTCCGTTCTTGCTCGTAGATTGTTTGCCCAAGCGCCGGTTCGATCTCATTCTCATTGCGTTCGTCGCGACGACGTGGATTTCGCTATCGCCGTATTACGCCGCGTGGAGCAATCCGGCTCATTGGTGGATTTACGCGCTGCTGGGCTTACTTTATAGTCTGTTGTTCGTTTGGTTGTTCATGCAGCTTGTAAATGGGCCGCGGACGAGCGCGGACAAGCGCGGATTTTTCTTTTCGTCCGCGTTGATCCGCGTTAGTCCGCGTCCCAAAACTGTGCTCTTGGTCACACTGGGCTTGTTCGCGGGCGCGGTGAGCGCGGCAGTCGTGCAGCCGCTGATCGCCAGCTCGGCCAGCCCGATTCGCGCGCCGCTGATCGCGCCGGGAATGGAATGGAGTGCGGCGGTCGCGTTCGGGACGATGATTGGGCTGGTAGCCGTCGCACTGTTGTTACTTGCGAGATGGACGGGGGAATTTGCCGGAACACGCGGCATTGGGGCGTGGGGCATCGTCGTTGTTTTTGCGCCATTGTTCTTTGCCGTTTATACTCTGACCAAAGAGTCTACG
>JACQYF010000023.1 GCA_016208315.1 Chloroflexota bacterium
CGCGCCACCGGCCGAGCCGGCCGCGCGGGCGGCGCGGGCTTGCGCCTAGCTCGCGTCGCGGTTTTGCGTGTGGTCTTTTTCGGCGCGGCGGTCGCGGCCAGGAGCGGACGCGCCAGGCAAATGGCCGCGCGCAGCACCCGCTCCAGCATCGAACTCATTAACTGCCTCCGCTCCCCATCGGGGGCATGGACGCCGGAGGCGGCGGGGGTGGTTCGGGCTTGGGTTCGTGCTCGGGTTCCGTTAGCGGGGTCGCCGCCGGGGCGGTTGCAGGTTTCTTTTTCGGCGCGGCCTTTTTCTTCGGGGCCGCTTTCTTCGCGGCCGCTTTTTTCTTCGGCGCGGCCTTTTTCTTGGCGGTCTTTTTGGGCGCAGCCAAAAGCAGCGGCGATGCCAAGCCCAGCAATGTGTCAAGCAGCAGTTCGCTCATCGAATCCTCCTCTGAGAATGTTGAATGCTAGCGTGTGCGTGTTCTGGATCAATCTCGTGCGCTACAACGGACGACTCTGTTGCCGATTGCAAATGTATTCTAAAAGCCATCACCCCCTTTGAATTTGATTTATCCCGGAATTGGGCAAGCGATCCGATCACGCCCGCGCGGCGCGAGAAGATGCGTGGTTATGAGCTTGTCAGCGTGCGTCGGCTGGAATCGAACCGCGGGGTGGCTGACCCTCGCGATTGAGTACATCGCGAGGGTGGGCGCCGTACACGTCCCGGCTATGCAGCAATGCATAGAGTTTGCTCCGGTTCTGCGGTCAAGAGGATAGAAGAAAAATAATTGCTCGTCATGAGTATAGCATACATCCCGCGCGTTTTCAATACCCTGACGAAAAATATTTTTCGGCGGCGCGAAAAAACGCGAAAAGAAACCAGGTCGCGCGCGGGCGATACCAAAAACCTTGCGAAGGTTTCGCGCCGCGAATCTCGCAACTAACCTTCGCAAGGTTCTTTACGCAACTTTTGCCGCTCCGTTCTGTCGTTCCTTTATTCTTGACATAATCACAACAGATTGACCGATCACGACCAAGCCCCGATTCGACATCAAGGCGACACTGTGATGTTGCCGCTCTGGAGCGTGTTGTTGCCTTCATTGGACTCGGCGATATTGTTCACGTGATCCAGAACGACGCATAATCGGTAGGTACCTGCCGAGCTAAAATTAAAGGTCTCGCTAAAGACCATGGAACCGGATGCGCTCAAAGGTCCTGTCGTACGGTCGAAGAGGACCGTGCCAGGATGATTTCCGGGCACGCATGATGCGGACGTTGTCTGCTGAAGCAGCCGCACGACGAAAGAGCTCACCGCGGCCGTGCCATCATTGCGAAGCGTAAGATTTGCGCTGATGGTCTGGCCGGCATTTGGCGTGTTATCGGAGAGACCGATGAAATGAGGGCGCAGGTCCGGCTGCCCTGCCACAGCCACCGTGAGATTGCTCTGGTAGATATTGTTGTTCTCATTGCTTTCAGCAACTCCATTGACGTGATCTAGGCGCGCACAAATCCGGTAACTGCCGGCGGCGGAGATCGTCGCGTTTTCCGTGTAGACAATCGTCGCGCCAGCGCCAATGCTGGTGTGGCGATCAAAGAGAACCGTTCCGGGGTCTGTCAAGCAGTTGGCGCCGGGCGCCTGCCGTAACGCTCGCACCACAAAGTCGGACACGGCGACTGAACCGAGATTGCTGATCGTGATCCGTACCTGGAACGAACCGCCCGGAGTTGGAGTCGCCGGATTGAATTCCAGAGCAGTCACCGTCAGATCAGGTTGACCTGCCGGCGGCGCGCCGGTCACCGTTACCGTTACTTGCTGCGTGACGGTTCCGCCGCAGCCGGTGGCGGTCAAGGTGTACGTCGTCGTCGTCGCCGGACTCACGACAATATTGCCCGGAGTCGCGATGCCGCCGATACCTTGATCAATGCTCGCCGAGTCGGCGTTCGTCACCGCGCCCCAACTCAACGTCGTCGAGCCGCCTGCGGTGATCGTGCCCGGCGAGGCGGTGAAGGACGCGATGACGGGCGCGCCGGGACACCCAGGTGGCGGCACCGTCGTAGCCGTAGCGGCTGCGGGCGGCGGCGCGGCGCCGAGCACATTGATCGTGACGTTCATCGTGTTGCCGAAGAGGGCCCCGTTCGGCGCTCTCATGCGCCATTGGCCGACATGCGCGCCCGGCGCGGTGGGCGCGACCATGGCGATCAGGAGATCGGCGGTTGCGCCCGCGGCCGTGTTGGGTACCGCGATCATGGTCGTGGTGGCCATCGCTTCGCCGCCGATGAAAACGTATTGATAATCGCTTCCCCACGCGCAGGTTCCGTTGTTGCGCACGCGCCAAATCTTGTTAAAGGGCTGCCCCGCGGCGAGCACCGTCCCATCGGGCACGGTGACATCGGCGACGAAAATCGCGTTGTTGACGCAGGCGCCGGCCACGGTCGTCGCGGTGGGCGACGCGAGGGTGACCGCCGTGGGCACGGTCACCAGCGTTGGCGTTGCAGTTCGCGGGACGAGGGAAACGGTTGGAGAAGGTAACGCGGCCGCGGTGGCTGGGAGTACGTTCAGCGAAATCGCGGCGGGATCGCTGGGGACGTTGGCGGCGTTGAACGCGCGCACGGTGATGGTATGCGTGCCTGGGGTGGCCTTCCACACTTGAATGAGCGCATAGGAGATTTGAGCGCCCGGCGCGGTATCGGTGCGGACTACCGTGCCGTCCACCGATAACTCTACGCGGACGACGCCAGCAGAATCGGTGGACGTGGATTGGATGGCAACGTCTTCGCCTTCGCGGAATTGGCTGCCGCTAGGCGGCGACGCGATAACAGCCGTCGGTTTGCTCGCCGTAAACGTGCCAAGATCGCACGCGAGCAAAAGTAAACCAAAGACGATCACGGGCAAGGTAAACGAGCGAAACGTGCGGCGCTGCATGATGGACTCCTCGCCTTGCTAGGGTACGTTCATATGCGAGTATAACACACTCGAGAGGAGTCATGCAAGACCCACGTGGTACCAATTTCCCGGCAAAAAAGCAGGGGCGCAATTGCGCCCCTGCGAATGTCAGCACACTTCAAATCTGTGGTAAAGCGGGATTCCGTCGGATTTTAAAATTGGCGCAATACCCTGGCCGACTGGCTCGATCGCATGTGGCACCGCGACGTAACTGCATGCGCCGGCGCCCGGAGTCCATTGCTGCACGGTTTCCGCTTGCGTCACTCCCGCCGGCAAGACACTCTCCACGACCGGCGTCTCGCCGAAAGACCGATTGAGGTCAACCAGAACCTCACGCAGCTGCAGGTCGTCGCACGGGAGTGGACACTGATAGAGTTTGACAAACCATTGCAGTGACTGCTCTGTGCCGCCGGTGTTGTTAAACGTCACGCGGAACCCGATCTGGTCTTGGAAGGTGGCTTGGGGTGGATTCAGTTGCACGGCCGCGACCGTGAGGCCCGACAGCGGCCCAGGACTGGTCACGAGCGGCGGCGCTTGGGCCGGACCGGCGGTCACGCGGATCAGGGCCCACACTTGAGGCCCGATGCGCGCCCCCGCCGGATTGCGCAATTCCCAAAAGCTTTGGTGCGATCCGGGAGTAGTCGGCGCGGTCATTGCCACCGAGAAATCCGCCGTCGCGCCCGGCGCGGTATCCGGCGCCGCAACGCTCGTCGCCGTGCTCATTGCTCGACCGGCCACGAACGCAAACGTATAGCTGCTGTCCCAGGTACACGTTCCTGCATTGCGCATCCGCCAGATCTTGTTGAACGCCTGACCCGGCGCGAAGGTCGTATTATCGGGAACTGTGACGTCGCTGACAAACGTCGCCACGTTCGTGCACGCCCCACTCGGCGCCGGCGTCAGGGAGGGCGCGGCAGCCGCGGTCGCCACGCGGACGAGGACCCACACTTCGGGACCAAACGCCCGGCCATTCGAAGCTTTTAGTTGCCAAAAGCCCTGATTCGATCCCGCCGTCGCCGGCGCGGTCATGGGTACCGACAGATCAGCCGTGGCATTCGGTGCGGTGCTAGGGACCTCAACGGTTGTGCTCGTCGTCATCGCTTCGCCTCTGACGAAGGCAAACGTATAACCGGCCCCCCACGTACAGGTACCCGTATTGCGAATACGCCACGTTTTGGTGAACGTCTGTCCCGGCGTGACCGTCGTATTATCGGGAACGGTTACATCGGCGACAAAGTTGGCAATATTCGTGCAAGCGGCGCCGGCCGCAACGGTGGGAGTTGCGACGGTTGGGGGCGCGGAGGTCGGAGTAGCAAGTGGCGCGATGGTCGGCAGGGCGGGAACGGTTGGACTCGCGGCGGCAGTTGGCGCCACGGTCGGGGCCGCCGCCGGGGTTGGGTTCGGCGTCGCCGTCGGGACCGGTGGCGCAATCGTGCCGCAGCCGACGATTAGGAAACTCAACGCCAGCAGCAGCACGGGAACCGGGCTGAATATACGTTTGCTCATAGGATTCGCCTCCTTTTTCCGATACGCGAACGTTCACTTGTATAACGCAGCAAGCGTGCTTACGTTATCAACTCGCCGTCAGTGGTACGTTATGTTCAAGCACACGTCGGCGGCGAGCGGCCAAGCGAACAGATCGTTCGTATTGTTACTATTGGTTTCGCCGTTGAGCTGCAAGCGCAGTTGGAAGCGAGTGCGGCCGGCGGTCGCCGCTGCTTGCAGCTCCGATTTGACATTGTATGCGCCGACCGGGCTTGTATTCGTGCGGAAGACGTTTGTGCCCGGCAAGTCGTATGCCGCGCCGGTCACCGGTGGACTGTAGGCGACTTGCTGTGCGACCAGCGGGGCGAGGGCGAGCGGATTGCCTTGCGTGGCGACCCCGCTCACGTTAAGCGTCGCGCTATCTACGATCTTGCCCCCAATTGCCTGAATGTCAAAGCTGAAAAAGGCGCGATGCGTATTATTGGCCGCATCATCGCCAACCTGCGGCAGCGGAGACACCGCGCGCGCGGTGCCAGATTTGATGGCCTCACCGCTCTCGCCGGCGATGAAGCAGCGCGTGATCGTCTTGGTCGCGAGGGTCGCGGTCGGCGTTGCCGTAACCGTCGGTGGAATTGTTGTCGGCGTAGTCGTCGCCGTCGGTGACGGTGTCGCCGTAGGAACCAGGGGTGTGAGGGTTGGCGTCGCGGTCGGCGCAGGATTTACAGTGATCGTGACTTGCGCGGTGCGAATGATCGTGCCACAGCGCGCGGTGAGCGTGTACGTCGTGGTCGTCGTGGGAGCAACAACGCGATTGCCCGGTGTGGCAATGCCGCCGATGCCGTTATCAATCACAGCCGATTCGGCATTGGTTACCAAACCCCAAGTCAGCGTCGCGGATTGTCCGGCGGTGATTGTCGCAGGCGACGCGGCAAAGGAGGCGATATTCGGCGCGCCGGCGCAGGCGGCTGGCCCATTCGCGACGCGAATGGTGACGTTGACCGTTACACCAAAGAACGCGCCGCCCGGATTCCGCATCCTCCAAAAGCTGCTGTACGTGCCCGGCGCGAGGGGCGCGGTCATCGGCACGCGCAGATCAGCCATCCGGCCCGGCGCGGTGGCCGGCACGCCAATGGGCGTGATCGCCATGACCTGCCCGCTCAAGAGCGTGAATTGATAATTACCGGTCCACGTACAGGTTCCCGTATTGCGGACGCGCCAGATTTTTTCGAACGATTGGCGCGCGAGCAAGACGGTCCCGTCGGGTATCGTCACATCGGCGACGAATTCGGCATCGTCCGTGCAAGCGCCGGGCGGCGCGGAGGGAATCGGAGTGGATTCGAGGTCCGGGGTGAGCCGGGGCGCGGCGGCAAACGACGGACCGAGTACGGCCACCTCGACAATCGCCGGATCACTCCCTACGTTCGCGGCGTTATAGGCGCGGACCGTGATGGTGTGTTGGCCGGCGGTTGCTTGCCACGTTTGCGTGACGCGAAATTGCTGCACCGGAGTGGGCGGCCCATCGGTGCGGACGACCGTGCCGTCTACGGCGAGTTCCACGCGCGTGATACCGCTCGCATCCGTCGCGGTGGACTGGACGGATACGGTTTCCCCTTCGCGAAATTCAGTCGCGGCGGGAGGCGCAAGAATCACGATAGCCGGTTTGCGAGGGGAAAAGAGACCACACGCGCTCAAGCCGAGCAACAGCACGAAAAGCGCGCAAGCCCACGAAAGGGCGCGAAAGGCCACGAAAGGGCGCGAAGGGGTTTCGCGCCCTTTCACGTTATTTCGCGCTCTTTCGTGTTCCTTTCGCGTCATTTCGTGTTCCTTTCGCGTTACGGCGCGTTGACGGTGATGGTGACTTGGGCCGTGGTGACTCTGTCCTCACAGCGCGCGGTCATGGTGTACGTGGTCGTCGTCGTCGGACTGACGGTCGTGCTGCCGGGCGTTTGCACTCCGCCGATTCCATTGTCAATTTCCGCCGATTGAGCGCCCACGACAAAACCCCAACTCAGCGTAGCCGATTGTCCCGCCGTGATCGTCGTCGGCGATGCGCTGAATCCGCCTTGGATCTGCGGCATACCCAGGCAGCCGGAAGGGGCCGGCGGCGCTGGAGCGAGCACGCGAACGGTGACAAACACGCGCACGCCAAATAATGCGCCGGTGGGACTGCGTAACTGCCAAAAGCCGGTGTGAAGCCCTGCCGTCGTCGGCGCGGCCATCGGCACGAGCAGGTCGGCGGTTGCGCCGGCGGCAGTGTTCGGGACGGCGACGACCGTCGTCGCGTTCATCGCCTGCCCGCCGGTGAACACGAATTGGTAGCCGCTGCCCCACGCGCACGTGCCCGAGTTGCGCACGCGCCAGATCTTGTTGAACGTTTGCCCCGGCGCAAGAGCCGTGCCATCGGGAACCGTGACGTCGGTAACGAACGTGGAATTGGTTGTACACGCGCCGCTGGGCGCGCTGGTCGCAGTCGGCGCAGCCGCGGCAGTAGTAGGCGTAGGATTGGGCGTCGAGGTCGCGGCGGCCGTCGGCGCGGCAGCGGGCGTGGGCGCAAGGACGGCGACCAGTATGGCGGCGGGATCGCCGGCGATGTTGGCGGCGCTGAACGCGCGCACGCTGATGGTGTGGCTGCCCGGCGTGGATTTCCAAGTTTGGATTACGCTGTACGATTGCTGGGGACTGGGCGGGGTATCGGTTCGCACGACGGCGCCGTCCACGAGCAGTTCGACGCGCGTGATGCCGGCGGCATCGGTCGAGGTGGATTCGATGGCAACGTCCTCACCTCCGCGGAATTGGCTGTTGCTGGCAGGCGAGTTGATGATGACGGTGGGTTTGCCGGCGGGGGCCGCCGTACACGCCGCGGCCACAAGCCAGAGGGCAGCGAGCAGCGGCACTAGACGCAAAATTCGTATGTTCATGTGCTTCTCCTCCTTAGACCCCGAACACGCAATACGCGTTCGACGAGTCTCACATGACAAAACGAATCTGCGTGGTGGTTCGTTATGGTCGAACGAAAGACCCTAAGGGTTTCATCGGCTCCGCAGGAGCCGCCTAACCATTAGGGTCTTTCGGTGACGCTGAACGTGTCCCCCGCGCCTTTTCCGCAAGCTCGAACAACTTGTTCAGCGCTTCCAGCGGCGAGAGGGAGAGCACGTCCAGTTCCTTGAGTTCGCGGCGCAGGAAATCCTCTTCGATAAAGAGCGGCAACTGAGTTCCTGCCCGCACCCCACGCCCGTCCACCTCGCGCCTACTTTCCAGTTCTTTCAACACTTCTTCCGCGCGATGGACGACCGCCTTGGGAATTCCGGCCAGTTGCGCGACGTGAATGCCATACGACCGGTCTGCGCCGCCGCGCACGATCTTGTGGAGAAAGATCACGCGGCCCGATTGCTCGAGGACTGCGACGTTATAGTTGCAAACTTTGGGCAAATACTTGTCGAGTTCGATCAGTTCGTGGTAATGCGTGGCGAACAAGGTTTTCGCGCCAAGCTGCGGATGATTGTGGATGTGCTCAACGATCGCGCGCGCGATGGCAATGCCGTCGTAGGTGCTTGTCCCGCGGCCGATCTCGTCGAGGATGATGAGCGAACGCCGCGTGCTGTGCGTCAAGATGTTCGCGGCCTCGACCATTTCGACCATGAAGGTTGACTGTCCCGCGGCGATCTCATCCTGCGCGCCGATGCGCGTAAAAATCCGGTCCACCAACCCAATCGTCGCCGCTTCCGCCGGAACGAAAGACCCAATCTGCGCCATCAGCACGATCAGCGCGACTTGGCGCAAGAACGTGCTTTTCCCGGACATATTCGGGCCGGTGATGATGTGGATCATCTCGCTCGCCGAAAAGATCACATCGTTCGGGACGAACGGTTCATCGCGCAGACTCAGCTCGACGACCGGATGCCGCCCCGCGGTAATGCGAATTTCGTCGCCTTCGTTCAATTGCGGGCGAACGTAGCGATAGCGCATCGCGACTTCAGCCAGATTCGCGACCACGTCCAACTCGGCAATCGCGCGCGCCGTGGCGAGCACGCGCGACGCCGCGCCGGCGATCTGCGCGCACACTTCGCGGAACAAGGTCGTCTGAAGCTCGACGATGCGCTCGTCGGCATTGAGAATGAGCGATTCGTACTCTTTCAGGTCGGGAGTGATGAAGCGTTCGGCGTTGACGAGCGTTTGCTTGCGGATATATTCCGCGGGCACTTGCGCGGCGTTGGCGCTCGTGACTTCGATGTAATAGCCAAACACCTTGTTATAGCCCACCTTCAGCGACCTGACTCCGGTGCGCTCCCGTTCTTTTCGTTCGAGGTTCGCGACCCAATCCTTGGCATTCTTGGATGCGCTCGCGATTCCGTCGAGTTCCGCCGAATACCCTGGCGCGATCACGCCGCCGTTCGCCAGCGTCGCAGGCGCGTCGGGGGATATTGCGCGAGTGACGAGATTTACTACATCCGGGCAGGCATCAATGTCGTAATTCGTAATTCGTAATTCGTAATTCTCCCCTGCTCCCCCGCTCCCCTGCTCCCTTGCTGCTTGCTGCAATTTCGGCACGACCTCAAGCCCTGCCCGAATCGCCAACAAATCACGCGGCGTCGCAATCCCCTGCACCACGCGGTTTGCCAATCGTTCGAGGTCGCCGATGCCTTTCAGTAGATTGCGCAGCGACTCGCGGCGCGCCGTATCGCGGTAGAACGCGTCTACTTGATCTAGACGCGCGTTCAGCGCGGCGACGTCGAGCAGCGGCTGGGTGAGCCACTCGCGCAAGAGGCGCGCGCCCATCGCTGTACGCGTCTCGTCGAGCACGCCGAGCAGCGATCCCTTAACCGCGCCGGCGCGCAGCGTCGCGACGAGTTCGAGATTGCGGCGCGTCGCGGGATCGAGCGTCATGAACGATTGCGTGGAGTAAGTGCGGAACGCGGTCAGTTGCGTGAGCGCGGCTTTCTGGTTGTCCTGCAAATACTGGATGATCGCACCCGCGGCACGCGTCGCCAGCGGCAGCCCGGCAAGCCCGAACCCATCGAGCGCGGCGACGTCAAAATGAGAAAGGAGCGTTTGGCGCGCGGAGTCGAAATCAGGAAAGCGGAGATTGGAGATTGGAGGCGCGGTTCCAACCTCCAACTTCCAATTTCCAACATCCAGCAACACTTCCGCCGGATGCAGGCGATCCAATTCCTGACGCACGTCGCTGGCGGCGAGTTCGGTCGCGGCAAACGTGCCGGTGGTGATGTCCACGTAGCAAACGCCCGCGCGCTCCTTGTCCACGACGACCGCGGCGAGATAATTGTTCCGCTTTTCTTCGAGCAATCCGGGTTCGACAATCGTACCAGGGGTCACAACGCGTACGACCTCTCGCTGCATCAAGGAGCGCCCTTCATCTGGGTCGCCCTGCTGCTCGACAATGGCAACTTTGTGGCCGGCTTGAATCAGTTTCGCGATATATGTTTCAACCGCGTGGTACGGCACGCCCGCGAGCGGCACGCGGTTGCCCGTGCCCATATCGCGCCCGGTGAGCACGATGTTGCAGACGCTCGCGACAGTTTTGGCGTCGTCGTCAAACGTCTCGTAGAAATCGCCGAGCCGGAACATGACGATAGTATCGGGAAATTGTTTTTTGATTCGAAGGTATTGTTGGCGAAGAGGTGTCATCGGGGGCAATAATAGCACGGGTTGTTACGCCCGGCAAGTGCGCAGAAACGTCAAAGACTGAAAGCATTCGGAGGTGTGATGAGCAGCTTCCGGCTGGATCGTGACATGTTCACTCCAACACGATGAGCGCGACCCACACGACCGCTGCGATTATGGCGATGCTGCCAAACGCCGCGAACATTAACCGCAGACGCGCCGCGACCGCTTGCGCCAAGGCGAAGAGAAACAGCGCGATCGTCAAAACCGTCAGAACGACCGCGTACGAATCGGTCCTGGAATTCCATTTGCGGTACTGCTCCGACGTGGCCTGTTGTTTCTCGAACAGCGCCTCCGCCGTGACCGTCAAATCCTCCCAATACTCCTTGAGACCAGGCGACCCATTCTTGACTGCGTAGCGCGGTTCGTTGTAAAGTACCGAAAGTTCCTTGGTCCGCTCGGCGCGCGCGTGCGCCGCCTTGGCTTGCAACATGGCCATGGTCGCCTCGGCGCTCTTGCCTTGCGACTGCAAATCCTTCGCGAGCGCGTTCCACTTGGTCGCTTCCGCCACCTCCCTGTTCGTGGATGCGACGGCGTCCATTTCGTAACTCAAGCGCTGAGCCGAACGCTGCAACTCGCCCGAGAGCTGGACCGAGTACAACTGCGATTCCACATTGGCTTGCGCCGCCTGGATGCCCGCATCGGCGGCCATAGCGGCGACGATGGCGGCAATCACCGTCGCGAGGATCGTGAGCACGACGACCAGGTTTTTCCATCGTTCGGGATTCGGCGTGGCTTGACTCATCTTGAGACTCCTAGCCCAAGGACGAAGACAGTTCGATGACTACAAATGCGGCTAGCCCAAGCGCATAGACCAGCCCGCCGACAACGCCCGCAACGGCGCGCCGACGCGGACTGGCGATCTGCGCCACAGTGAGCCAAAAGAGCGCGAGCGCGAACAAGACCGCATCCATCACGAGCCAGCGCTGCTTGACGGAACCGCGACTAGCGGAATCGAACGCTCTTTGCGGGTGGAGTTGTTGCGCCGGTGGCATCGCCGCCTGCGCATCCTTAAAGCGGCGCTCCAAATTCACGCTACCGTCGGCGCGCTGGTAGAGCGCGTTGCTCGTCAGTGGACTCTTCTGTTTCAGCGCCGGCAGCAAACTCTTTTCGATCGTGCTTGCCTGAAGCCGGGCGAGCGGATCGCTGGACTTGCTCAGCGTCTGTGCTTCCGCAGCGTAGATGAAATAGATCTGGGCAATGTTCGCTTCATGATAGACATTGCTCCACACCAAATTCTTGAGCATTTCCTGCCGGATCGTCTGAATCATGCCCCATCGGCTCGCCGTGCCTGCATCCGAGGCGACAACGCTGCTGCGCCACAAGACGAGCGCCATCGTGATCGAGACGAGGGCAATGCCCAGCGCGATCAGGTGTTCATTCAAGGAAGGCGCTGTCTTTTCAGTTGCCATTGTTTTTCATCCGATTGGGGTTACGCGTGCATAATTTCCTGCACCACGTCTTCCAACGTGCGCCCCTGGCCGCGTTTCCGGGCGCCTGATACCAGGTCGGGCGGCAGCGTTGTTTCCAGCTCTGCCAGGGCGTCTGCTGCATCACACCGGATCTTGTCCTGGGTGGCAGGATGATGAGTGATCACGGTCAGAAGCTCGACGGCCCTGGACCTGTCTTTTCTTTGCGCCAGCACGCCAGCGACATCCACCAACACTTCCAAAGCTTTGGAAGTGTGTTTTGTTTCCATACAGGGCTTGAGCGCCTGCCCGTAATAAGCCAAGGCCCCAGCATAGTCGCCCTGATCCCGCGCCACGCAGCCCAGGATGGCAAGCGGATAGGCGCTTTCCCTGCGGTTCTCAAGCTCCAAGAAAATCGTCAGGCTTTCCTGCGCGAACCGATTGGCTTCCTCACATTCGCCGAGCACTTGCGCGACGCCTGCCAGATTGGTCAGGGAGACCGCGATGCCCATCCGGTCGCCAATCTCGCGGCGAACGGCCAGGCATTGCTGATAACACTGCCGGGCCGGCCCCAGATCATTCAGTACGCGGAACACTTCGCCCAGGTTGTTGAGCGCCACGGCCATGCTATAGTGGTCGCCGCGCTCTCTAAAGACCTTCACACTTTCTTGCAAGAATTCCTTGGCTTGCTCGTATTCCCCGAGCGCGCGACAGACATTGCCCAAGTTGCTCAAAGCGACGGACAATTCCCGGCGATCGTTGATCGCTCGACAAACTGCCACGCTCTCTTCGTAAAGCCGTTTGGCTCCCTCATAATCGCCAGAGCGATAGGTCACGACCCCAAACTCGTTGACGACTTTGGCCAATTCCCACCGCACGCCCTGGCGGCGCAGAATGGACACGCTCTTTTGCAGGAACGCTTTGGCGTCGTCGGAACGCCCCAGGCGATGAGAATACCATCCTTGTTGGGACAAAAGCAGTCCCAGGATGATGGCTTGCCGTCCGGTCATCTGATCCACAGTCCCAAAAGATACCTCTAGCTTTTCAGCCGCTCGGCCAAAGACTGCCCGTCCTTCCTGGAACCAACTGCGTCTTTCGTAAAAGCGGAGCAGGGGGACAAGCGATTTTTCGAGCGCGTCCTCTTTGCTTTGGGCGACGGCAGATTGCCAGCCAGCGCGCACGTTTTCAATCTCGACATTGATTTCCCCGAGCGCGATCTTTTGCTTTTCTCCGACTAGATCTTCGGCCCGTTGGCGCATGAACTCGGCATAGTATTCACAGTAGAGATCTCGAGCCTCCGTCTGCTCCTGGGGATGCTCGTCGAGTTTCTCTGCCGCGAATTGCCGGACGAGTTCGTGCAGTTCGTATCGTCCCGATCCATTCTGGCGCAACAAGGATTTGTTCAGCAGCGAGGTTAGCGTAAAGGAGGCGGCTGCGGCAACAGCTTGGGCGGCCCGCGCCTCAAACCCGCCGCGAAACAGAGACAGTTTTCGGAAAACGCGCTGCTCGTGTGCTGGCAACAAATCCCAGGAATATTCGAACGCGGCGCGGATGCTGCGATGCCGGAACGGCATGTCTCGCATGGTGGTCGTCAGGCCGTCCAGACTGCGCGCAATTCGAGCGGCAATCTGCTCACACGAAATGACGGCGACCGAAGCGGCAGCCAACTCGATGCCCAGGGGTATGCCTTCCACCGATTGGCAGATGCGCGCCACTGCCGGCGTGTTCGCCGCCGAAAGACAAAAATCCGCCGCCGCGCGCCGGGCGCGCTCGCAGAACAGTTGCGCCGCGCCATAACTCTCGAGACCCTCTGTGATATGTGCTTCCGGGAAGGACAGCTCTCGGACGGCGAATACCCACTCAGCCCGGACATTCAAGCGTTCCCGCGACGTGACCACGATCTTGATCTCGGGCGCGTGCCGGAGGATCTCGATCAGCAACGGAGCGCCTTCGAGCAGGTGCTCCATATTGTCCAGCACTATCAGCATCTCTTTTTCGCGCAAATAGTTCAACAGTTGCGATTGGGGATCTGTCGAGCCGGAGAAATTAAAGCCGATGGCGTTGGCAATGGTGGAGACGATAAATTCGATTGAACTCAGGGGCGCCAGCGATACGAAATAAACTCCGTGGGAAAAAGCGCCGACCTGTTCCTGTGCGGCCTGCAAAGCCAGGTGAGTTTTGCCAATGCCGCCCAGACCTGTCAGAGTCAGCGATCTGTTCCAACTCGCCAGCCCTGCCGATTAGGGGAGTGAGCGGCGAAGGCAAATTGTGTGGGCGCGCTTCTCCGGCGGAGCGAATCCGTTCGTACAGTGTCTTGGTTTTCTGGGCTGGTTCAACACCCAATTCCTGCGCCAGCACGCGGCGGCATTTGTCATATTGCGCCAGAGCCGCGCTGCGCTGCCCACTGCGCGCCAGCAAGCGCATCATCTGTTGATGCGCTTCTTCGCGCCAGGGTTCCAATTCCACTTGACGACGGGCATAATGTAGCGCGCGCACATTGTCTCGCCGCCGCGCGTGATGCTCGGTCAGGTGATACAGCGCGTCTAACGCCTGGCGATGCAGACGCTCGCGCAGCAGTGTAGCCCACTCGCTGAACGCCGCGCTGTCGTTCACGAACAGTCCAGCCAGAAACTCGCCGCGATATAGGTCAATTGCATGTTCGAGATGAGGGATGCAATGAGTACACGTCGCCAGGCAGGAATGCGAATGCGCCTGGACCGCCGCCAGATGTTCGGCGAACGCGCGCGCGTCCACCCATGTCATTTCGAGCAGCGGTTTGTGCTGTGAGAAATCTCGTTCTGCGACGTCGGAGATTTCTCCTCGCAAAGACCGCTCGTCGAAATGACAAATACGGCTCTCCAGATTGAATTGCACTGTCTCGCGGGAGATGTGGAAAAAGCACGCGGTCTCGTCGTCGCAGATGGCTTGGCGCAGATTGAACAGCGCCTGAGAGAGGTTGCGGCGGGCAGCGCGTTCGGGTTGATCGGGCCAGAGCAGCCCGATGAGCGCATCGCGGGTGTGGGGACGGTCGGATTCGAGGGCGAGAAAAGACAGCAAGGCGCGCACTTTTGCTGATTCGAAACCGGTGACCGGTTCGCCGTCCAGCGTGACGTGAAATGGGCCCAGCACATACATACAGAGACGCGCCATCTTTGCCCTCTCGCGTGCAACTACTATGCCTCTGTCATTTCGAGCGGTTTTCGCGAGAAATCTCAATCGGGCGACAAATCTCTCGTCGCTGATCCCTCGATTTGCTCGGGACGCTCCTCGAAATGACACTTGAACGGTTACTTTGATTATATGACATATCACCCCGATTG
>JACQYF010000024.1 GCA_016208315.1 Chloroflexota bacterium
TATTAATCCGCGTTTGTCCGCGTTTATCCGCGTCCCATTACTTTCGCTAGTCCACCGCGAACACGCGGCACAGTTCGCGCTTGCCTTTCACCTGGCGCGGGGCCAGTTCGGTGATCGGCAGCGCGGCTTGGGCGCGGCGATACGCGCCTTCGCCCAGCAGAATCTGCCCGCGCTCGGCGATGCTCTCCAGGCGTTTCGCCAGGTTGACCGCGTCGCCGATCGCGGTATAGTCCATCTTGCGCTCCGAGCCCAGGTTGCCGACGACCACCTCGCCGGTATTGATGCCGATGCCCAGGCCGAGCGCGGCGGCGTCGCCTGACCAGTGCGCTTTGAGTTGCGCGAAGCGTTGTTGCATCGCGAGCGCGGCGCGCAGCGCGCGTTCCGTCGCGTCGTTGTAATCAAGCGGCGCGCCGAACAGCGCCATCACGCCGTCCGCCATAAACTTGTCTACCGTGCCGTCCTGCGCAAAGATTTCTTCGGTCATCGCCGCGAGATACTCGTTGAGCAAAGCGACGACGCGTTCGGGCGACGTCTTCTCCGCATACGGCGTAAACCCGCGAATGTCGGCGAACAAGATCGCCATCGCGCGGCGCTCGCCGCCCAAGCGCAAGAGGCGCGGATCGTTAGGATGCGCTGCGCGACCTGCGGCGAGACGTAGGCGGACAGAATCCGCTTGATCTGTTCTTTCTCGCGCGCTTGCCGCTCGATCTCGCCCCCGGCCTGATACACGATCACGCCGAGCGCGCCGAACGTCGCGAGGAATCCTAGCCCGAGCAAGCCGCCGATCACGGCGCGCAGCATCGCGAGTTGCGCGTCCAGTTGCGCCAGCGAGTGGTCAATCAGAATCGCATACGCCACGCCCCCGTTGACCTGAATTGGCGTCGCGCTCCGCAGAATGCGCGCGCCGCCCGCTTCCACAAATTCGCTGGAGCGCGTCCCCTGCAGCGCGACTTGCGCGGCCGGTTGGTCGGCCAGCGTCTGGCCGAGCGCCGCGCGGTCTTTCGCGCCGACGATCTTGAGCTGCGCGTCCACGACCAGGACATTCAGCAACTGCTCATCTTGCGATTCCTGCTCGATCATCTGCGCCAGCACGCGATTGGCGTCCGGCGTGGGCGCGCCGCCCGCATACAGTTGGTGCATCTGTCCGCCGACCACCAAGGTGACCTCGGTCATTTGACTGAGCGTGCGCGTGTGATCGTCCACCATCCGCAGGGTGTTGGCGACGGTATCTTGTTCGACGAGGCGCGTCAAGACGACGACGACGATCACCAGGACGAGCGCGCCGGCCACGAGGCCGCGGGCGAGAAACTGGGTCATCAGCACGCGGCGCGGCGCGGCGAAAGAGGGCGATAGTTCCATGTTTTGGCCTTTACCCCGCGGCTCGTCCATTTTTTCCCTATGCGCTCAGATCGCGCTTTTGTTCTTCGAACTGCTCTTTCGTAATCTCGCCGTTGGCGTAACGCAGTTTCAAGATGTCGAGCGGCGTTTGCCCCGCGGGCCGCGCGCCGGTCGAAGCCGGACCGCCGGTCGAACTTTGTCCGCTGCGCGCCAACGTGACCACGAGCCAGATCGCGCCGCCGATCACGAGCGCCCAGAAGGCGACCATGACCAAGCCGCCCAACAACATCGTGCCTCCAAAACCGAATCCACCCATCATTTTCTCATCTCCTTATTCTACGATAACCTGCATTTGCATGCCGGCGTGAAACGTACACAGCGCCAGGTACGTGCCTTTTTCCGGCGCCACCCACACTACCGACACCGTCGCGTTGGGCGGCAGGAACGTGTAGGTGATGTCGCCGTCCTGACTGACGAAATTGTGCGCGACCGCATCCTGGTTCGTGATGGTGAAGCGGACGGTCTCGCCTTTTTTCACCACCATGCGCGGAGGATCGAATTGCCAATTACGCGCCGTGATTTTGATCTCGCGATCAATGGGCTTGTCTGAAGGAACCGGCGTGGCGTTGACGTTGGGCGCGAAACCGTAGCCACCCATCATTCCCCCCATCATGCCGCGGCCAGGGGAACCATATCCTTGAAAATAGCCGAAGGGCGTCTGCGTTAGCCAGCCCACGGCGACCAAGCCCACAACGCCAATCGCGATGAGCGCGATCGCGAGAATCGGAACTGCTCGGTTCACCTTATGCCTCCAGATCCCGCCGGATCGCGTCGAACTGTTCTTTCGTGATCTCGCCGCGCGCATAACGCGTCTTTAAAATGTCGAGCGCGGCATCGCCCGAGGGCGCGCTGGACGAACCGCGTCCGGCCAGCTGACCGGCGGTCGCCGAACGCGCGAGCCAGACGACCAGCAGCACGACCCCGCCGATGATGAGCGCCCAGAAGGCGAGCGACAAGATCGCGCCGAGCGGGTTGAAGCCGAATCCTTGCGCGCCGTAGCCGCCCATCATGCCGCCGTAAGGGCCGTAGCCGCCCATCATGCCCGGGCCCATCATGCCGAACCCACCGAATCCCATCATCCCTGCGCCGCCGAGCAGTAACACGGCCAGGACGACGACGAGGACAATGCCGATGACCCATCCTGTATTTCTCATCTGAAGATGACCTCCGTCATTATCGCCTCCGTTGAACTATTTACGCTTTGACCTTTGCGAGCGCCACCGCCAACGCGACGAGCGCGAGCACGGGAATCGCCCACACGATCACCATCCATAACGAACCGATGCCGTACATCATTTCACACCTCCTTGAGTTTTCTAGGGCCACTCTACCAGAACGGTGTGAAGATTCTATGAAGACCCTGTGTAATTATGATGCGCGTTGCGCGGCCGTTCGCCGCGCCCTCGGAAACGTGATGGCGGCCAACACGATGGCTTCGAGCACGGTGAAGATCACGATGCCGAGCACCGCGTCCACCCACAAGGGGAGCGGGTAGAATTGAATCAGACTGTCCGTGTAGGCAAACTGCCACGAATCGCCGACGAAAAAGACGCGGTGGAACGCGGTGAAAAACGAGTTGAACGCGACCAGCGCAAACAGTCCCAGCGCGCCAAAAATCGCGAGCGTCGTACCCGCGCCGTTAAACAACCCGCGCCGCGCGAGCAACAAGTTTCCCGAGCGCCACAAGATGAGCGTAGCCAGCAAGATCATGGCGCCCAAGACATAGCTCAACAACAGCGCGGGTACCGCGAGATTCTGCACATCGCGCATGTGCGACAGTTCGCGCTCGTTGTAGATGCCCAGGTTCTTCAAAGCCGCGTCGTCCAAATCGCCGCGCGTGTAACGCACGGTCTCGACCGCGAATTTCATCCGCGCCGCGGGGGCGTACCGCGACGAGGGCGGAAAGTCGCTCTTGCCGTACTCGTAGTAGATGAACTGCGGCCTCATAAACACGTTGACGTTCGTCAAGACCAAGAACGGCGGTATCGCTACCACCAGCAGAAAGCCGAGCAATGACACGAGCCAATTGGGTAGTTTCATTCTTCTCCTTCCTTATATCGCTTTTCGGCGCGCAAAATAGCCGCGCCGCACAACGATCGCGGCGCGGCACAAACGGATACATGTACCCCTACTAAACCGTGGCGAGGATCAAGATGCCCATGAGGACGACGCCGGAGCCGAGCGCGAGGCGTACCCATTCCTTGTGGTGCAAATTCCAATGCGCGAGTTTATTCAATGTCGGTCGCGCCGACGCGGCGATGAGGAGCGCGACCAGCGGCAGGATGAACATCAAGTTGTACAGCACGAGATAGCCAAAGCCCACGAGCGCCGACGATTGCAGCGCGAGCAGCGAAAGCACCGCGAGATAGACCGCGCCGCTGCACGGAACCGTACACAAGCCGATCAAAAAGCCGCCGACGATGAGCGCGGGAATCGTCATTTTGCGCGCGGCGTTCACCGTCCACTGTCCGACGATTTTCGGCGCGGCGAGACGTGGGCCGACATCGGGCAAAAAGAAATCCTTGAGCATCCACAAGCCCATGCCGATGGCGATCAGCGCGCCGACGCGCGCCGGCGCGTGAAAGCGCGAAAAGATCGCGCTCGTCGCCAGCAAGCCCACGCCGAGTCCGAGATAGGTCAGGAACACGGCCGCGATATACATCGAACCCATACCGATAATGCGCGCCCGCGCCGCGCCCATGTCCGCCGCGCTGCCAACTTGGAGCGTCGCGAGCATCGCCGTGACGAACAGAATCAGCACGGTGAACGCGCACGGATTGATGCCGTCAATCAGGCCGCCGACCACGACGCTGCCGAGCGTGACCGCCGGCAGATACTCGGCCATGCCCGCCATTGGCGCGTGCGGATGGATGAAACCGAAATAGACCGCCAGCGCCATGGCCGCGAGGATGAGGACGGAAACGAGGACGATGCTCTGGACGCTGGAGGGTTGCTTGACTCTGGCGATCACGTCAACTCTCCACGATCAACTTGCCATTCATCGTGGGATTGGCTTTGCCGCCGCAGCAAATGTCGCAGTAGTAGGTGTAGGTCCCCGCGTTCGATGCGACAAAGGTGCCGCTGGCGACCGACAGTGGTTGCGCGACGACGTTCACACCCAACTCTTCAATCGCGAACTGATGCTGGCCGCCGCCGTCGGTGTGATGCTCGTTATCCAGACTTCGCAAATTGACCTTGACCGTCTCGCCCAGCTTGACCCGGATTTCCTGCATGTCGAATCCGTCCATCGCGGCTTGAATATTGACGATCTTGGCATTCGCGGTCGCGGTGATGCCGCTCTCTTTCGGCGCAAAGACCGGCGCGAGAAAATAGACCACGGCGGCGATCACGAGGGTGACGACGGCGGTAAAAGCCCCAATGCGCAGAAATTGTTTCGTCTGCCGCGTGCGTGCGTCCTGGCGTACGCGTGCCCGTTTGCGTGCCATTGAGCTGCTCATGCCCTCTCCTTCACGATATGACCTTGGCGCGATAATTGTGCCGTCCGTCATTCCCTGATGCAGTGACCGCATGCACCATCGCGTCTACGTTCGTCTTCACGGGCACATAGTCTACCAAAGCCAGTCCCTGTTCCCAATCCACATCCGCCGACACGACGCCGTCGAGCGCGAGCAACCCGTTGCGGACGCGCGCCCCGCAGTTGACGCACCCCATTCCTGAAACCGCAAGCCGAACAATCCGCGCGTCGGTCAAATCTTCGGCGCTGACGGGCTTCTCCACGAGTTCCACATGACAATTTTGGTCCATCGTACCTCCTCACTAGAATCACCATACCACAAACCCACCCCCGCGCGCTACCGCCGTTTGGCGGGTTTTCGACCGCGCCATTTTGCCTATTGGCGTGAGTCGAAACGTACCGTAAACTGCTCGTATTGGCCGTATCCGGAACGCCGTTTTGGCGTCCTATGTTTGAGGAGTGTCTGTGTCTTTTGAGCAGGCCCTGCTGCAACGCGCCCAGCAATTTGACCGACAGGCGCTGAGCGAAATCTACGATTGCTACAGTCCCGCGTTATATCGCTATGCCGTGCGTCTCTTGGGCACGCCCGATCTTGCCGAAGAATGTGTCGCCGAGGTCTTTAGTCGTTTTCTGCACGTCTTGCGGAACGGCAAGGGGCCCAGGGATCACTTGCAGGCGTACTTGTATCGCGTCGCGCACAATTGGATCGCCGATCAATGGCGTCGTCAGCCGCCCACGCCGCTCGAACTCGATGGCAACCTGCCGGCCGATGGGCAGAGCGACCCTTCGCAAACGGTGGCGGCGCAATTCGAACAGGCCCAGGTCCGTGCGGCTCTGGCTCAATTGACGCCCGATCAACGGCAAGTGGTGGTGCTGAAATTCCTGGAAGGTCTGGAAAACGAGGAGATCGCGCTCATGCTCGGCAAGCCGACCGGCGCGGTCAAATCATTACAGCACCGCGCGTTGGCCGCGTTGCGACGCGCGATGCCGAGCGAGGAAATTCGCTATGAACCAGTCGAGTGATTTGTCTGACGCGCACGTCGTGGACATGCTGAGACGGTTGGCGCCCTTGCCGCCGCGCGATTCACAGGCGGCGGCGCAGGGGCGCGCGCGCTTTCTGGCGGAAGCCGATTCGTTGCGCCCGGCCGTATCTCGACGTTCCTTTTGGCGTCATATAGGGTGGTCAAACCTATTCCCAAGAAAGGAGCGTTGGAGTATGGCTAGTTTGGCAACGGTGCTTCTCATGCTTTTCGTGGCTCTCAGTGGATCGGGCATCACGGCGTTCGCGGCTCAAGGGGCGCTGCCGGACAATCCCCTCTACACCCTCAAGTTGCTGAGTGAAGACGCGCAACTGGGTATGGCGGAGAACTCGGAGATGCGCGCCAACTTGTCGCTCGATTTTGCCGGCCGCCGCATGGGCGAGATTGCGGCCCTCGCGGCGAAAGGCGCGGCGGCGCCCGAGGCGGTCGCCGCGCGTCAACAGGCGCAGATCGAATTTGCGCTGCAAAGCGCGGCGCGCATGGACGATGTGGCGATGAACCGCGAACTGGGACGCGCGCAGCAGGCGCTGAATGTCCAGATGCAAGTGGCTGACATGGCTCGCGCGCAGGCAGGGCAGCAGTTGGGACCTGCGCTCGACCGAGTACGCGAGATGTTAGGCATGCAACTCATGCTGATCGAACTCGGATTGCAGAACCCGCCGCAATTCCGGGAGCGGATGCAAGGGGCAATGCAGGGACAGCCCCAAGGGCAGCAGACGCCGATGGCGTCGCCGACCATGAAGCAGTCACAAGCGCCGATGGCTCAGCCGACGATGATGCGACCGCAGACGCCGATGCCGCCGGCAACCATGAAGCAGCAGCAAACGCCGATGGCGTCGCCCACCATGAAGCAGCAGCAGACGCCGATGCCACCGGCGACCATGATGCAGCAGCCGCCATCGAGTGGTGGCATGCAGCAAACGCCGATGCCGCAGCCGACCATGGTGCAACAGCAAACGCCGATGTCGCAGCCGACCACGATGCAGCAACCGCCGTCGGGCGGGGGCAACCAACAACCGCCATCGGGTGGCAGCATGCAGCAACCGCCATCGGGCGGCGGTAGCCAACAACCGCCATCAGGTGGCGGTATGCAGCAAACGCCGTCGGGCGGCGGCATGCGCCGCTAGCGGAACGTTTGCCATCGGCTACCCCAAAGGGGTGGCTTGAACCGAAACACGACGACTAAATCGAGCGGAGGATTCGCCAACGCGGTTGGCGAATCCTCCGCTTTTGCTTGCGACATCGGGCGTTACGCTAAAGCGTCCCTTTGGGACAAACGCCCGCCTCACGTAGATCACAACTCGGTAAACCGAGTTGGAGCACTCGGCGGCCTTCAGGTAAAGAAATCTTAACCAAAAGACGCCATAGGTTAAAAAACTTAAAGGAACATCTTCGCCTTTCCGTGTTATACCGTGTGCGATAAGTCGCGCTTGCCCGTAACAGGCAAGTCTGTCCCGGTTCCACAGAGCTTGAACGTCCCGTGTCTAGGGCGCTGTCAAAGTCGGTTGTCATTTCGACGAGCGGGCTTTGCGAGGAGAAATCTCGCTATTGCGGCAAGAGATTTCTCGCAAAACCGGCTCGAAATGACAATGCAGCGCGACTTTGACAGCACCCTGTCCCGTGTCCAGCTCGTCTTGACTTTGCTCCGTTTGCAACATTAGGCCCTGCCGCACCATGCGGCTCATCACATCCGGGAGGTGTACGATGTCGTATCACCACGCGCTCCAGCGGGCTCTGTTTTCGGCTGCGCTCGCGCTCCTCGTCCTGCTCCTCTTCTTTGGTTTGCCTGGCTTTGCCTTTGCGCCCAACAGCGGCAATGCCAAAATCACCTGGACGCCCAGCACTTTGGATCAGACCATTGCCCGCGGCTCGGTGTACACGACCAACGTCACGTTCACGAGCAGCGAGACAATCAACAACGCCACGCTCTCGCTGACGCCCTCGCTGCAAGATGTGGTGACTTTCAGCCCCAGCCAATTCCCGACGGTGACGCCGGGGATTGGCTATACTGTCCGCCTCACCGTGACCATACCCGCCAACGCCAACAAGCCCGAATACAACGGCGAACTCTCGCTCCGGGAGGGAAACGCCGCGCGTCCCGATTCGCTCAATCTGCGTTTCCGTGTGGCAGCGACCGCCACGCCCACCGCCACGCGTCCGCCGACGAGCACGCCGACCGCGACAGCCACGCCAACCAGGACCGCGACCCGCACGGCGACGAGTACGCCGAGCAAGTCGCCGACAGCATCCGCGACTGCAACCCGAACGCTCACACGAACGCCGTCGGCTACTCCCACGGCCACGCGTGCGCCGACCGTGACGCCGACCGCGACGGCATCCCGGACGCGGACGGCTACAGCAACGGCGACCTCTTCCGCGACGGTGACAGCCACGCCGACCAAGACGGCGACCGCGACCGAGACGGTGACGGCGACACCCACCGGCACATCCACCGCAACGGCCACGACGACGCCGACCGCGACGGCGACAGCAACCGTAACTCCGACTGGTACTCCCACCGCCACCGCGACGACGACCTCAACGAGTACGCCCACTTCCACGGCCACGCCGACGCCGACGCCCAACCCATCGGTGGACAGTTACACCCTGATTGACCAAGACCTGGCCCGTGGTATACTTACAATTGACCAGGCGGCGCTCTACAAGGTCTATGCGATTTTCAAAAGCCCTCGGCTGCCGTTCCAGTATCAATCCGCCGTTCCGATACCATTGGAAGGGCTAGACGCGGTGATGGATGCCGTAGCCAATTGGGTTGATCTGAATGAAACCACTCGACAAACAATCAATGATTATCTGACCCCAAAAGATATCACGACCAGCTCAATCCCGGGTACTCTCGCTTCCAAGCGAGTACCCGGTATGGCAATGCAAATTCCTTTGGGCCAGCACTTTCTCGATTGTGATCTGTACGTGAAGCCAACACCGCACTTTTCGATTTTCTACAGTACCACTGGATTGTGTGCGACGAGCGACGCGTACGTCAATATCTTGGCAACGGGCTTGGAAGATGCCTGGACTCGGTACTCGGCTCTGGGATACACGATGCCGCCGCTTGGTACTTTTGTGTGGGTGATTCCAATTCATTTGCGTAGTTCAGTCCCGGCCATGTCTCCGCGGTCTCTTATTCTGTTCGATAACAGCATGCATGTGGCTAACGTCCAAGTCACGGCGGCTCATGAATTCTTCCACATCGTTCAATGGCAGTATTTCGGCAACGAGATCACCTGCCCAGGTATCCTGTCAGATTTCATCTGGGCTATGCCGCGCGCGTGGCAGAACTACGACGATGTCCGTTGGTGGATGGAAGCCACGGCTCAATGGGCACAACACGAAGTCTATGGTAACGACCAGAGTTACTTTGCGTTCATCAGCAGTTATCTGAACCAGCCGTGGACACACTTGGATACCAGCCCAAAGCTAATTCCCAATTTCGCTTATGGTTCAGTGCTATTCCCAATCTATCTCAGTGAGCGCATGCCTGCCGGGCGCGATGTGGTCAGGGCAGCATGGTCACGCTACGTGCAAATGAACAATGCCTGTGGACCGATGATGCCCGCGCTGCAAAGCGCGCTGCAAACCCAGAACACAACGATGGAGCAGGTTTTCCCTAGCTTTTCTGGGGCAAACTACACGTTAGACTATCAAAACCAGAACCAGTTCCGCAATACGCCCATCATTGGCGTTGGTCCTGATTTTAGACCAAATCCTTGGTCACATTCCTTAAACGATCAGACGCTTGCTGTGTCTGGTCCTGTGAGAACAGATGGTGGGCAACAGATAGAGCATTTGGCAGCGACGTACATTGAAGTTCGGAATGATTTTGTCGGCTCTATTGGTCGGACTTTGACTGTCACAGTGGACATTTATATTCCCGGACCTAATCCTGGAGTCAAATTGTGGGCCGTCAAGCAATTTACCCCTACTCTGGATGCTACCATGATAACCCCCAACCTAGAAATGCTGGGATGGGTAGGAGGCAACCAGCATTACGTCGCCCGCGCGACCGTATTGAATTTCGACAGTTACAAATGGGTCGCGATGGCACTGGTCAATCCGTTGACAAGTGGCAGTTCCGCGATGACCTATACTTATTCCGCAGGCGTTGTTCCACCGCCTGTAATTTATGCCGGAGGTAACCTGAAAGGTTTCGTAAGCACCAATGGCGGCGCAATGTGGAACAGTTTTGAGTTTCCAAATAACGTGGATGTGCAAGCCGTCGCGGCCGTCACAAATACGCAGGGTCTGGTCGGTTATATGGGCACCTCTGATCTGAGACTCTGGAAAACGACGAACGGTGGACAGGCGTTCAACACCGCGTATGATTTTGTCCCAAAGGTACAGGGCATCATCGGCAACGCGGTATTCTCAATGATTACGATTGATCCGGTCAACGCCAACACCGTCTACGTTGGAATTCACGGCAAAACCGATCCCTACTGGGGGCCGGACAAAGGCGCACTGTTCAAGAGCACGGACGGTGGACAGACCTTTGGTTCCGATCTGCTGGCAGACTGCCATGCCAATCACAATCCGGGAGACTGGTACGACTGTGCCATCACGTCGCTCGCCATTGATCCCAGGAATCCGAACGTCCTCTGGATCGGTCAAGACGCTTGGAACTCTGTTGGGCAAGCCGTGATGCGCTCGACGGATGGCGGACAGACCTGGCAATCTATGCTGGGTGACATGATAGATACGTTTACGGGGATTTCGCTTTCCCCGGTCAACTCCAATGTGCTGTGGGCCATCGCGCAGCAACAGCTGAGTGGACAATACGTGTATCACACCGCGGACGGCGGCGCAACCTGGAATGCCGCTAAGATTGACAATACGCTCAATCCCGGCAATCGCTTCGTCCTCGCCGACCCCTTGAATGTGAAAGCCGCTTGGGCAAGCGGGGGTCAGGAGGGCCTGAAGCGCGGTCAGGATGGCAATGTCAATTGGACGCGGATCAACTCTCCCTTCCATGCGCTCGCCGCCATGAACTCGCAATGGCTGTACGGGGTGCCGGAAGGGCCGCAGGGCGCTGCCAGCGTGCAAGTGTCCACCGACGGCGGGATCACCTGGTTTGACATTGGTGACCCGGCGATGTCCGGGTTGAGCGGTTACGTTAAACCCCAACCCCTGTCGGTCGTGCTGCCATAGAGGTGAGCATGAAGAAAAATTCCCTCACTATTCGGGGTTGCACGACCGTGCCCAACCGCGTTCATTCCGGTTCCAATGCTACTCAAGGACAAGCTATACGCTGGAATATCCCTATCAGTCTACTGATACTGGTTATGTCCCTGCTCGGTTGTTCGCGTCCTTCCCAACCGATCAGCAGCACTGGCGGAATAGATTATACTACTGTTGAGATGTGGGCAAGTAGTGATTGTGTCCAGCCAGGAGAACACGTCCAACTCCGTGCCACTGTGACCAACAAAGGATCTCAAACCCAAGTGGTAGACTTGAAGGATCAACCTGTCTTGGACATCGTCTTCGGGAATCCAGGCAATCCATTTCGGCGGTGGTCGAATGGCAGACCGTTGGCACCTGAACTAACCCAACTCGAACTCAAACCAGGAGAATTTAAGACCATCGAGATGGATTGGGTGCCTGATGCATCCATACAAGGTCCCATCCATATATGGGCACTTTTTCTGGACCGCAGAGGAGCATTTCCTACGAGCCCAAGTGTTACGGTGGGAGTCAAATATTGTCCTGGTCCGCTGAGCCCGTAAAAATCAAGTCCGATCCGAGTCAGCATATTGACGCGACACTCCGATTGAGTGTTGCGTCTACTTCTTCGCACCAATCCGGGCGACTGGTACGACTGTGCCATCACGTCACTCGCGATTGATCCGAGGAACTCGAACGTGCTTTGGATCGGACAAGATGCCTGGAACTCACCTGGTCAAGCGGTGATGCGCTCTACGGATGGCGGACAGACCTGGCAATCCATGTTGAGCGGCGTGATTGATACTGGGCAATTGCCCAGCAGCAACTCAGCGGACAATACGTGTATGCAACCACGGACGGCGGCACCTCTTGGACAGCCGCCAAGATTGATAATACCCTCAATCCCGGCAATCGCTTCGTCGTCGCCGACCCCTTCAATGTGAGAGCTGCGTGGGCGAGTGGCGGTGGTGAAGGCTTGATGTGCAATGCTGATGCGAACGTAAGTTGGACGCGGATTAATTCCCCCTTCCATGCGCTCGTCGCTATGAATTCCCAATGGCTGTATGGGGTGCCGGAAGGGCCGCAGGGCGCTGCCAGCGTGCAAGTGTCCACCGACGGCGGGATCACCTGGTTTGACATTGGTGACCCGGCGATGTCCGGGTTGAGCGGTTACGTCAAACCGCAGCCCCTGTCGGTCGCGCTGCCGTAGAGGTGATTATGAAGAAGAACTTGCTCGCCTTCCGGCACTACGTGACTCTGCCCCGCTACTTTCCATTGTCGTTCAAGAAGTGGCAGAGTGTAGCTATGCGTCAACCTATGCTTCTCGCGTTTCCATTGATTGGCTTGATCCTGTTTGGATGCCGTCCGGCCCAACCAGTTGCGGTAAAAGGAGTGGTCGATGATATAAGAGTTGAGCTGCGCGCAAGTGCAGATTGTGTGCAACCAGGTGAGCGAGTAAGGCTCGAAGCAGTTGTAATTAACGAAAGCTCAACAACCGTAGTGGTTGAAACAAGAGATCAACCCGTTCTTGATATCTGGGTGGGGGGAACTGCAGCTACCCCGAGATTTCGTTGGTCCGATGGGAAGTTCTTGACCTCAGATATCACTCGCCTAGAACTCAGACCGGGCGAATCCAAAACCATTGACATGAACTGGATCCCCGACTCATCCATACAAGGGCCTGTTCTAGTTCAAGCTCGTTTCGTCTATGTTGCTAGAACGTATGAATTCTCGTTGCCTCCTAATACACTGATTAACGTCAAATACTGTCCTGGCCCACTAGGCCGGTAAGAATCAAGTTTGAGTCCACGTGAGCATATTGCTGCGGCACTCCAACTGAGTGTCGCAGCTACTGCTTCGCGCCAATCCGGGAGACTGGTACGACTGCGCCATTACGTCGCTCGCCATTGATCCCAGGAATCCAAATGTCCTCTGGATCGGTCAAGATGCCTGGAATTCAGTCGGGCAGGCCGTCATGCGCTCAACGGATGGCGGGCAAACCTGGCAATCTATGCTGGGCGACATGATTGATACGTTCACTGGGATTTCGCTCTCCCCAGTCAACTCCAATGTGCTGTGGGCCATCGCGCAGCAACAGCTGAGTGGACAATACGTGTATCACACCGCGGACGGCGGCGCAACCTGGAATGCGGCCAAGATTGACAACACCCTCAACCCCGGCAATCGCTTCGTACTCGCCGATCCAGTCAATGCGCAAGCGACGGCGAAGGATTGATCACCCCAAGCCGTGCTTGGCGGCAAACAGCGCGGCTTGGGTGCGGTCGGCCAGGCGGAGCTTGCCGAGGATGCCGCTGACGTGGAACTTGGCGGTCTTTTCACTAATCGAGAGTTGCGCGGCGATCTCCTTGTTGCTCAGCCCGCGCCCCAGCAGCGCCAGCACCTCGCGCTCGCGTTCGGTCAATTGCGCGAGCGCGTCCGGTTCGGCACGCGGCGCGGCGATGCCCTCGACGAGCTTCTTGGCAACGGCCGGCGCAAGCGGCGTTTCGCCGCGATAGGCCGCGCGGATGGCTTGCATCAACTCGCCGGCGGATAGGTCCTTGAGCAAATAGCCCGCTGCGCCGGCCTGCAGCACAGGCGCAATCTGCGTGTCGTTGACGAAACTGGTGAGCGCCAGCACCTTGACCTCGGGATGACGCGCCCTGATCTCGCGGGTCGCCGTCACGCCGTCCATCTCCGGCATCACCAAGTCCATCAGCACGACATCGGGACGCAGTTGCGCGACGCGGGCCATCGCCTCACGCCCGTTCGCCGCCTCGCCGACCAGCTCAATATCGTCCTGCAACTCGATAAACGTCGCGATCCCCTGCCGCACCATCGCGTGATCGTCCACGATGAGAACGCGAATCTTGTCCATGGTCACCTCGGAATCTCGGCCTGCACTGTCGTTCCCGCGCCCGGCGCGCTTTCAATCGTCAGTTCACCGCCCAGCGCCGCCGCGCGCTCGCGCATCGTCTTCAGTCCGTAATGTCCCGCGTAATCGGCGCGAACATCAAAGCCCGCGCCGTTGTCGGTTACGGTCAACGTCACCTGGTTTTCGCGCGGGGCGAGATTCACCGCCACCCGCGTCGGGCGCGCGTGATTCACCGCATTGTTTACCGCTTCGAGCGCGATGCGATACAGCGCGTCTTCGCTTGTGGGCGCGAGGCGCGCGACGCCATCGCTTTGCAGGTCAATCGCGATCCCCGTGCGCGCCGTCAGCGCCGCGAATTGCTCGCGCAGCGCGTCCGCCAAGCCGTGCTGTTCGAGCGGCGCCGGGCGCAGTTCTGAAATCAGCGCGCGCACGTCGCCGAGCGCCTCTTTGGCGACCGCGTGGGACCGCTCCAACAGCCCGGGAAGGCGCGCCGCATCCTTTTTCAAAAATTGCTGCGCGGACTCTAACGTGATGGTCAGCGTGAACAAATGTTGGCTGATCGAATCGTGCAGTTCCCGCGCCACGCGCTGGCGCTCTTCTAAAACGGCCAACCGTTCCTTCTGCTCGATCACTTGGTCGGTGCGTTCCTGGACGCGACGCTCCATCTCGCGCGCCCAGTCTTCCAACTCGGTCCGCGCGCGCCGCAGATTCTGCCGCATGTGGTTGAACTCGTCGGCCAGCTCTTCGATCTCATCGCCCGTCTCGATGACGATCCGGTGGTCGAGGTGCCCCTGCCCGATGAGCGCCGCGCCCTCGCGCAACAGTTCGACGGGATCGAGGAGTCGGGTGGCGAGATAGCGCGCGAGAAAAGCCGAGACGAGGATAGCCAGGGCCAGCAGCGCCGCAATCAGCGCGAGCGCGCGGTTGAGCAAGGCGTAGGCCTCCGCTGTCCGCCGCGCCATTGAGTCCCGTGTATTCGCTCGCCGTTTCAGCAGACAAGAGATGCGCCCTCAAGCCCCGGATAGTCTTTAATGGATTTTGTCCCGCGAGGATGGGAGCGGGATCGTGGTAAGCGATGAGATTCCCGTCGGCGTCGAGAACGTAGGCGTAACCCGACTCGCCCACGCGCACCTCGGAGACGATTTCCCAAATGTGCCGCACGTTGATCCACGCCACGAGCGCGCCGCGCGAACTCGCCAACGGCTCGCCCATCACGATGTACGGTTCTTGATCGGTCGCCGTCAGATAGACGTGACCCAGGTACGCTTGCCCTTGCATCGCCGCTTCAAAGGCCGCGGCGCGATCCGCGTCGTGTTCGGCGTTCTCGATATGGTGTCCGGCGCGCGCGGCGGTCGCGCGAACATTGCCCTGCTCGTCCAGCAGCGCCAATTCGAGGTAGGACGGGTTCCGGGCCAAAAGATCGTCGAGCAGGATTTGCCCGTCGGCCGGCGCGACGCGTAAGAGGTCGGCGCGCAGGCGCGTGGCGTCAAGCAGCGGCGCGCGCAGGGCGTCGAGATGCGCGCCGATCGCAATCGCCGCGCGCTGCGCGGTCTCGTTCTGAAGCGCGGCAGTGCTCGCGCGCTGGCTCTGGTAGAGAATAAACGCAAAAAACGCGGCAAGTATGATGAGCAGCGCCGCAATCGCGAAAAAAAAGATCAGCGTGACGCGCCGCGCGAGGCGGTTCGTTCGAGGTGCCATCACACGCGATTATACCACACTCTCGGCCAATCCCTTGCGGCGGCTGGAAATACGAACACGGCGAGAGCATGTCTCTCGCCGTGTTCGTAATCAGGTGGCGACCGGGAATCGAGTCTACCGCCGCCCGCCGCCCATCATGCCGCCGAAACCGTTCGGCGCATTGAACTGTCCGCCCATCATGCCGCCAAAACCGTTGGGCGTATTGAACTGGCCGCCCATCATGCCGCCGAAGCCGTTCGCGCCGCCCATCATGCCATAGCCCGTGCCGTTCGTGCCCAAGCCGAGGCGGGTGTCCGTCATCGTGCCGAGTTGGGTCTCGCGAATGTCCTTGGCGATCCAATCGCGCATCCACTGGGTCATCTGCGTGGCATAGTTCTGGTTGCCAAAGCTCTGCCCCATCCAGCCGTGCATCGCCGTTACGGTCTGCGCAAGCGCAGCGGTCAGCGTGGCTTCGTCCACGCCTTTCGCCTTGGCGATGTCGAGCAGACTCTTGCCCGCTTTGCGCTGCGCGATCAAATCTTGCTCGGTCAAGCCGAGCAACTTGAGCAGGGCCGTGTTGTCGTGCATCGCAGCATAACCCGGAAATCCGTTCGGGCCTTGCGCGTACGCGCTGTTCACGAACAATCCGCCCGCCACAAAGACGACGAGCGCCAGGGCGATTCCCGTTCCGATCAATAGCTTCTTCATCTTGTCTTCTCCTTTTGGTTTTCCGTTCGATTTTCTGATGCCAGTTTAACCGAAAGGTGTGAAGAACTAATGAAGAAGCGATGCATGTTTGGTGAACACGCTGCAAATAGGCCAAATGGCGCGGTGATGAATAGGCCAAATGGCGCGGTGCGAGTAGGCCAAATGGCGTATAGGGCGTTACTGCACGATGCGAATATTCTGCGTGCGCGGATCCACCACGTATTTCTTGGCCTTGCCCAACACTTGTTCCATCGTCTCGACGAAATAGCGATAGCGCGTCAGGTCCTGGGAACGATTCGCCGCGTTCTGGCGATACTCGGCAAAAATATCGCCGAAACGCTGGACATCGCCTTTCGCGCGGTTCGTCACCTGCGCGACGTAACCCAGCGCTTCCTGGTTGATGCGCTGCGCGTCGCCGCGCGCCTTGGGCAGGACGCTGTTCGCGTAACCCACCGCATCGTTGATCGTCGCTTCTTTTTCCTCGCGCGCGGACGAGACATTGCGGAACGCGTCCGCCACTTCTTTCGGCGGGTAAACTTCTTGCAGATTAACACTCACGAGCTGTAAGCCGCTCTGGTAGTTGTCGAGTGTCTTTTGCGCGCTCGCCAGGATCGCGCGCTGCAAATCGGGTCGGCCGGTGGTGAGCAGATCGTCCACGACCGAACGGCCGCCGAGGGTGACGATCACATCACGAACGGTATTCCGAATCAGCGTGTTGGCGTCATAGTCCACGCGCAAGAGATAGTCCGCGGGGTCTTTGATGCGATACTGCACGATCACTTTCACGCTAATGATATTTTCATCGCCGGTCAGAATCTGCGGCTCCTCGGTGGGATGGAGCGACACTTGATGCTCGGGCGGGCGCAAGCCGATGCCCTCACGCCGAATCTGGGAGACGTTCACCACGTCCACGCGCTCGAACGGATAGGGCAAGCGATAGTGCAAACCTTCGCCCACGCGCCGCTGCGTGACTTGGCCGAACCGGCGCACGACGGCTTCCTCGCCGGGATTGACGATGTACACGCTGGAGAGCAGGTAGAGCGCGACCACAATTCCCAGCGCGATCTTGCCGAGGTGCGGATTGCTCAACAGATGCGCGAATGCGGCGCGGATGTCGGCGAGCGCGGTTGCGCCCGCGCCGTGCGAAAAGAATTCGGCGATTGCGCGTCCGGCTCGTGTCAGCGCCGCGCGCAAAAGGGTGACGACGGGGTTCGGTTGTCGCGGCGGCTTGTTCTCCGGCGCATCCGGTGGCGGCATGGGGCTGCCGCCGTCAACAGAATTTTCAGCATTATTAGGGTAGAGTTCATCTGGCATTACGAAACCTCGTAACGTAGCTCAATCTGTTCGTAGTCAGCGACGTAGCGCAGTCTGCGGAGTCGCGTTCTTCTGTTTGTAGTCAGCGGTTCCGAGGCAACGAGGAAAGCGCAGTTTGCGGATCATAGACCCCGCGTAGTTGGCGGGGGTCGCGTCCGCGCGCGAACGACGGCACTCCGCAAAACCCGCTACGTGCCGTACTACGAACGTAAATCGCTATTTCGTCGTCGCCGAGGTAGACGGAATCGCTTGCGATCCCAGGTATTTCAGCAGCGGCGAGTCGGGCGGCAGCACAATGGTCGTCTTGTCGTCAATGAATTTCGTGTACGCTTCGAGCGTGCGCAGGAATTGGTAGAATTCCGGGTCGCGACCGTAGGCATCGGCGTACAATTTGATCGCCTGCGCGTCCCCTTCGCCTTTCAATTTCTCTGACGCCGCGTAGGCCTCGGCGAGAATCACATCCCGCTGGCGATCCGCGTCGGCGCGAATCTTGGCGGCTTGCTCCGCGCCTTCCGAGCGATACTTGCGCGCCTGCTGCTCGCGTTCCGCCTTCATGCGACTGAACACCGCTTGCTTGTTCGCTTCGGGGAAATTGAGCGATTTGACGCGCACGTCCACCACTTGCATCCCATATTTCTGTACCTGCGCGCCGACGTTCTGGTTAACCGTCGCGAGCACGTCGGGCAGCTTCATCGCCGGCGCGTTGGTGTTGACGAGCGCGGCCAGTTCCTGCCGTCCGAGCGTCGCGCCCAGTTCGGAATAGAGCACATCCGCGAGGCGCGCTTCGGCGCGGCTTTGGTCTTGGAGACTCTTGAGATAGAGGATCGGGTCGGTGATGCGCCACGCGACGTAGGACTCGACGACGACGTTTTTCTTGTCGCTGGTCAGGAACTCGGTCTTGTCCGAGTTGTAGACGAGTACGCGGTTATTGAAGAACTGGACGCTTTGGATCGGCTCCGGGAATTTCCAGCCCAGGCCGGGCGTGGTGATGGCGCGGATCGGCTCGCCGAATTGCGTCACGACCGCGAACTCGGTTTCGTCCACGGTAAAGAAAACCAAGTTCGCGGCGAGGAACGCGATGGCGAACAGACTGAACACACTAGCACTGCGACGAGGCATAGTTCAACTCCGATTGTGGCATTGCGAGAACTCGCAATGACAATTCGATTCTTGTTTTATGGTTTCCCGCTTCCCGACGGCGGAGACGGCGCCGAGGGAATGAACGGCGGGAGCGATGACCCTTGGCCCAACAGCCAGAAATCCAGGTTGCTCCCCTTCAGGTCGGGACTGATGACATATTTGCGAACCTTAGCGAGCGCCTTTTCGATAGCTTCCAAATACAGACGCGTCTCGGTGATGCTGGCCGCGCCATCGTGTGACGTGTGCCGTGCGGCGAAGCGCGCCGCCTCACCGGTCGCGTTGTTGATCTTGGTCGCGCGGTACGCTTCCGCCGCTTTGATCGCTTTCTCCGCATCGCCGCGCGCTTTGGGGACGACCTCGTTTGCGTACGCGGTCGCTTCGTTGATGTACGTTTCGCGGTCTTCCCGCGCGCTCGCCACGTCGAGGAAGGCAGCCGCGACCGCATCGGGCGGACGCGATTTGACGAGCCGCACGGTCGCGATGCGCATGCCCGATTGGTGCTGGTCGAGAAATTGCTGCAATAACGCGGCAACGCGCGCCTCGGCCTGGGCGCGCCCGGTCGTCAGCAGATCGTCAATCGCCCGCTCGCCGACCATCTGGCGAATCGCGGCTTGGGCATCGGCGCGAATCAGCGCGTGCGGATCGGAGATGTTGAACACGTAGGCGGCGATGTCGGCGATGGTGTACTGCACGGCGAAATCGAGCTGCACGAGATTTTCGTCGCCGGTGAGCAGTTCCACGGAAATCGGCTCGACTTGCTGGATGCGGGTCACTTGGACTTTGGTCACGGTCTCGATCGGCCAGGGCAAATGATAGCCCAACCCCGATGGGACGCCGACCGCCACGCGCTGCCCAAAGCGGCGCACGACCGCTTGCTCGTCCG
>JACQYF010000025.1 GCA_016208315.1 Chloroflexota bacterium
GGAAGCGATCGGCGCCTTGCTCCATCGCGTGGGCATGCACCCGCGCCACTTGGAGCAATACCCGCATCAGTTTTCCGGGGGACAGCGCCAGCGCATCGGCATCGCGCGCGCGCTGGCGATGCAGCCGCAATTCGTCGTCGCCGACGAGCCGGTCTCGTCGCTTGACGTTTCGATTCAGGCGCAGGTCATCAACCTGCTGGAAGAACTGCAAGACGAATTTCGTTTGACCTACCTGTTCATCGCGCACGATTTGAGCTTGATTCATCACATCAGCGACCGCGTCGCGGTGATGTACTTGGGAAAGATCGTCGAAGAGGGTCCCACCGACGATCTGTACGCGCAACCGCTGCACCCGTACACGCAAGCCCTTCTCGCGGCGATCCCCTCGCTCGACAAGTCGGCGCGGCGGCAGCGCATTATCTTGCAAGGCAACGTGCCCAGCCCGATCAATCCGCCGAGCGGCTGTCGTTTTCACCCGCGCTGTTTCGCGCGCGTCGGCGCGATTTGCGATAACGAGCAGCCGCCGTTTTTCGAGGTCGGCCCGCAAAGGGTGGCGTGCTGGAAGTATAGATGAGAGTTTTGTTTTTGCAGGGCAATCACTACCAGATGGGCTTGCAGCACGGCAAGCAGGTTCGGGACATACGGCCGCTGATCCTCGATTCGATGGGCGCGCGCTTGGACGGGCTGGAGCGGACCGGTGGACTCGACCGATCCGCGCTGGACGAGGTGCGCCAAGTGTGGAGCGCGCAGGCGCGGACGACGCTGGCGATGATCGAAGGCCTGGCCGACGCGTTGGAAATTCCAGGCGACCGCCTGTTTCAATATGCGGTCGCGTCGTATTTGCAAGACCTGTTGTTCGTCAAGACGCAGGGGGAGGGCTGCACGGTGTGGGCCGCGGCGCGACGCGCGACGCGCGACGGCGCGCCGCTCTTGGTCAAGAATCGCGACTATTACGACGGGCACATTCCGATGCGCGCGATCGTCTATGCTCGACCGCAACCGGGTTATCGCTCGATCTACGTCACGAGCGCGGGCAGTCCGGGGGTTTTCAGTTCGGGGATGAACGAGCGCGGGTTAGCCATCGCCGATACGCACGTGCCGTCGCGCGATATCGGGCCTGGCTTGGCGCGTTACACGTTGATGATGGACGTGCTCGAGCAATGCGAAAATGTGCGCGCCGCGATATCGTACCTTGAGAGCGTCAGGTGCATGGGCGCAGGCAATCTGATCCTTGTAGATGTCGAAGGGGATATGGCCGTGCTTGAGAACGGCTTTCGGCAAAGTGGTCTCATTGCGGCGAATGAAGACTCTGTTGTGGCAACCAACCATTTCGTGAGCGCCGAATTGCGCGACGCGTGCGTGCTCAAGAGCCACTCTCCGTCCACCTATGACGAGACGCGCGCCCGCTACGCCACCGCGCAATCGCTGCTCAAACAGTTTTCCGGCGCGCTTGACGTGAGCCACGCCAAGCAGATCGCTTCGCATCACGGCCCGACCGCGCTGTGTCGTCATCGCCCGCTCAACGATTCCGATACCATCTCGGCAGCCATCTATCTCCCGGCGCGGCGGCAACTCCTTTTCTGCAACGGCTGGCCCTGTCAGGGAAGCTATGAAACTTATACCCTGTAATATGCTCAGCCTGTCATTTCGAGGCACGGTTTTTGTGCCGAGAAATCTCCGTTCGACAGGTAAGAGATTTCCACCTGCCCTGGCGGGCGGTGCCAGGGTCGCTCTGCTCGAAATGACAAAGGGCTAGTATGCAAATTGACAGATTAGTGCTGGCGATTGTCCAGCGCGAGGATGCCGACGCGGCAATCGGCGCGCTTAACGACGCGGGCTTGGCGGTCACCGTGATCGCCAGTGTCGGTGGATTTTTGAGCGCGAGCAATACGACGTTATTGATGGGACTGCGCGCCGACGATGTCGAAAAGGCGGTGGAGGTGCTCAAGGCGCGCGGTCACCATCGCACCGTGCGCGCGCCCAGAGAGGCCGACATAGGCAGCGCGACGATTTTCGTGTTTCCGCTCGAGTGCTATGTTCATATCACGCCTTCGCAGCCCACCATTGATTCGCGGTGCGACGCGGGCGAGCCGGGTACGATGAAGATGATCGTCGCCATTGTTTCCCAGCAACAATCGGACCAACTGTTAAAAGTGCTGACCGATTGGAGTTATCGCGGAACGCTGATGAGCACGACCGGCGGCTTTTTGCATCGCCAAAATGCGACCGTGCTCGTGGGCGCGCGCGCGGAACGCGTCAATTCGATCTTGGATCAGATTCGCCGGGTTTGCGAACAGAGTGCTGAAGACAGTTCCGCGGCGACGATCTTTGTATTGGACAGCGCGCAATACGAACGACTGTGATCAACTCGCCAATTGCGCCAGCACGTCCCGCCCGATATTGCCGCCGCTCACGATCACGCCGACGCGCCGCGCGCTCGCCGGAATGCGCTGCTGCATCACCGCCGCGATCGGCACCGCGCCCGTCGGCTCGACCACGATTTTCATCCGCATCAGCGCAAAGCGCGCCGCCTCCAAAATCTCCGGATCGCTCACCAGCACGACGTCGTCCACCAACAGGCGCATGATCGGGAATGTGAATGTGCCGACCGATTCCGTGCGGATGCCATCGGCGATGGTCGCCGGGGGCGGAATCGTGATGATGTGTCCTTCGCGCAGCGAGCGTCGGGCATCGTCCGCGCCTTCCGCCTCGACGCCGTAGACCGCGATCTCGGGCCGCATTCCTTTCGCCGCGATCGCGCAGCCGCTAATCAGTCCGCCGCCGCCGATGGGCGACACCAGCGCGTCGAGGTCGGGCACGTCTTCGAGCAGTTCGAGCGCGGCGGTGCCCTGGCCCGCGATAATCCGCGGATCGTTGAACGGCGGCACGAGAGTCAAACCGCGTTTCTCGGACAATTGCCGCGCGATCGCCTCGCGGTTTCCGGTCAACCGGTCATAGAGGATCACTTCTGCGCCGTAGCCGCGCGTGGCGTCGAGCTTGACTTGCGGCGCGTCGTCGGGCATGACGACCGTCGCGGGGATGTCGAGCAGTTTGGCCGCGAGCGCCAGGCCCTGCGCGTGATTGCCGGACGAGAACGCGACGACCCCGCGCCGCTTTTCCGCGTCGGTCAACTGGCTCAAGCGATTGTACGCGCCGCGAAATTTGAACGCGCCGCCACGTTGGAAATTCTCGCACTTGAAAAAGACCTCGCGCCCAGTCAGCGCGTTAAACGTGCGCGAAGTTAGCACCGGCGTGCGGTTCGCCACGCCGCGCAGTCGTTCCGCCGCGGCGCGTACATCGGCAAAGGTGACGGGTAATGACATTTCTATAAAATCGCCTCGCTCGCTTCCACCGCTTTGAGATTCTCCGCCGCGATGTCTTCGCGCTGGCCCTCATTGATCGCCTCGCGGAATGCTTCCAGCGGATACAGGCCGGCGTGGCGCACGATGGCCGCGGTCGCCGCGCCGCGACCGCGAGCGATTTCCGGCTGACGGCCGCGCGATTGAGATGAAAAATGACCTTACGCGCCTTGGTCTGAATCTGATCGGCCAACTCGGGTACGACATACACCGTTTGCGATTCGTCCATCGCCTTGAGTTGGCGTGGCGCCTGGGACAATCCTTCCGGCGTAAGCACCGCGAGAATGTCGGGTTGATTGACCCCTGTGTAGAGTATTTCCTCTCGGCTCAAAATGACTTCAGACACTGAATAACCACTCATCACCGTGGTCGGGTAATCGTCGCGCTGCGTCGCCCACAAGCCGCTGTACATCCCGCCGAGCGCCAGCGCCGACGCGGTAGACCTGACTTTGCCACCCGCCGCGCCTGCGAGCAAGACGCGGGTTGTCTTTGCGAGCGCGCTCTCGAATTTCTGTTCAATCGGCTCCGGTGGGAGCACCGGCTTGCCGAGCTGATCGGCGAATTCGGTGCGGTACGCATGCGCCAGTTCGGGATTGTCCATACGCTGCAAGATGCCGGCAGCCAACCCTAGACCTTGCATCGTCTGCAACAATTCCGTTTTCGAAAATTTGTTATTCGGAACGTAGTAGGCAGTACACAGTTCCCAGATGTCCAGGAGCGCAAAGCCGGGCGTCTGAATCGCCTCGGCGATACGATCGGCCAATTCTTTGTCGAACGCGGTGCCGCGGTAGACGAACGACGCGCCGTTGACCGACACCGTCGCGCAGATGTCGAGCGGGCGTTCGAGGTTGCCGCCACGCGTCGTCGAAGTGATCCCGCCGTGCGGCGTGGTCACGGAATGCTGTCCGCCGGTCATGCCAAAATTAAAGTTATTGAACACGAGCACCGTAAGGCCGACGTTCCGTCGCGCCGCGTTCAGCAAGTGCGCCCCGCCGATGCCCGCGCCGCCATCGCCCATCAGCACGATGACCTTTAATTCGGGATTGGCGAGCTTGATGCCCGTCGCGTAAGTTATGGCGCGCCCGTGCAAGCCGTGGAACGCGTTCACGTCGAAATATTGATCGCTCATGCCGACGCACCCGATGTCGGTAACGATGACGGTTTTGAGCGGGTCGAGCTGGAGTTTGACGAGCGCGGCGTTTAGGGCGTCATTAGTTAGTGCGTGGCCGCAGCCCGGACAGAACGGATAGCGCGAGCCGGCCACGCGAAAAGTCGCAAGTTCCTGTATCATAGAATCTGCTCCTCGATTTGCAACGGACTAATCAAATCGCCGTCAATGCGATTAACGCCGATCACTTTTGGCCGTGGATCCTGCAACCGCGCGACCCGCTCGACTTCCAAGCGATACTGCCCCAGGTTCAATTCGGGCACGATCACGCGATTGACGCCGCGCAGCGCCGCGCTCAAGGCGCGCTCGGGCACGGGCCACAGCGAGTAAACGATCAGCATCGAAACGCGCTTGCCCGCACGGCGCGCGTTTTGCGCGGCTTCGATCGTCGAGCGCGCGGAAACGCCGTAGCTGACCAGCAAGGTGGTTGCGCCGTCTTGCAGTTCGCTTTTGACGAATTCGAATTCAGCGCGGTGCGCCTCGATTTTTGCCTCGAGGTGCAGCCCCTTGTTTGCCACGCTCGCCGGTTTCTTGGTAATGATGCCGCGCTCGTCGTGCATCGAGGTGGTGAAGCGCAGGATGTGCTCCCCGCCGAGCGGCGAAAAAACCGGCGTATCGGCCAGAGTGGGAGTGCGATAGGGCACGTACGGGATGCCCGCGGGCGCGAACGTTCGATTCACGATTTCGATTCGCTCGAACGCGTCGGTCTCGACCGTCTGCTGCGCGTTGACCGTTTCTTTATCGGTCGCGATGAAAACCGGCGTGCGGAATTGCTCGGCGAGGTTGAAGGCGCGCTGCGCGAATTCGTAACACTCGGCCGCGTTGGTGGGGCAGAGCGCGATAATGGGAAAGCCGCCGCTCGTGCCCCAGCGCAGAAACTGGACGTCGCCCTGCGACACCGTCGTCGCGCCGCCGGTCGCAGGTCCCAAGCGCATCACATCCACGATCACCAGCGGGACCTCGCCCATAATCGCCAGGCCGATGTTTTCGGAATACAGACTAAGGCCCGGCCCGCTGGTCGCGGTCATCGCCTTGGCGCCCGCCATCGCCGCGCCGATGCACATCCCGATACTGGCGATCTCGTCTTCGCCCTGAATGCCCACGCCGCCTACTTTGGGCAGCTCGTGCAGCATTCGCAAGAGGATCGGCGACGCGGGCGTGATCGGATAGCCCGCGAAAAAATTACAGCCGGATGCAAACGCGCCGCGGCAAATTGCCTCGGCTCCGTCCATGAATTCACGCATAAGTGCTCCTGAGATTAGGGATTGGAGATTAGAGATTAGAGATTAGAGATTAGAAATTAGAGATTAGAAATTGGAGAATTGATTCATCCCATTGTATCGCGTTCCTTGATTTTTCCCAAATTGATACCTCTTCGGATTCGTGCTATACTCGCGCAATCTCCAATCTCTAATCTCCAATTACGGAGGGCTTTATGTGGCTTGGCGAAAAAGTGGAACTGGCGGCGATCAAGCGCGAGTACCTGCCGCGCTACGTCGAGTGGCTCAACGACTGGGAGGTTGCGCGGTATCTGATGCCGGGGATGCCGCAGGTGATGACCCTCGAAAGCGAGACCGAATGGTTCGACGCGCGGCAGAAGGACAAGAGCAGTTTCGTGTTCGCGATTCTCGGCTTGCCAGAGAAGAACCTGATCGGCAACTGCGGACTGCACAACTTGGACCTGAAGAACCGCTGCGCCGTCTTTGGCATTTTTATCGGCGACAAGAACTATTGGAGCAAGGGCTATGGCACGGATGCGACGCGGACGCTGCTGCGCTTTGCGTTCGAGCAGTTGGGGTTGAACCGCGTAGAACTCGAAGTGTACGATTACAACCCGCGCGCGATGCGCGCGTACGAGAAAGCCGGCTTTCGCCGCGATGGGACGCGGCGCCAGGCGCTGTTCCGCGACGGCGATTTTCACGATATCCACCTGATGGGGATCTTGCGCGAGGAATGGAAAACGTCTTAATCCGCGAATCACGCGAATCGCCGCGAAAGTCATTGCGAGCGTCTTTTGCGAAGCAATCTTCCACATTGAGGTTGGAGATTGCTTTGCTTCGTTCCTCGCAACCGGCAAAAACCGCCTCCTCGCAATGACAGATGAGTTGGCGCGATTCGCGACCGAGCCCGCTTCCCATGAAAATCACCAAGCCGTTTGCCCGACGCTTCGCTACGCGCCTGCTGAATTGGTACGCGAGCCACAAGCGCGATCTGCCCTGGCGCCGCGACGCGCACGACCCCTACCGCGTGTGGATTTCGGAAACGCTGCTCCAGCAGACGCAGGTCAAGACCGTAATCCCCTACTACCAGCGATTCCTCACGCGCTTTCCCACCGTGCAGGTGCTCGCCGCCGCGCGGCTCGACGACGTGCTGAAAACTTGGGAGGGCGCGGGCTATTACGCGCGCGCGCGGAACTTGCACCGCGCCGCGCAGGAAATCGTCGCGCGGTTTGGCGGGCACATCCCGAGCACGGTTGAAGTGCTGCTCACGCTACCCGGCATCGGGCGCTACACGGCGGGCGCGGTGGCAAGTATTGCCTTTAACCGCGCAACGCCGGTTCTTGACGGCAACGTGATCCGCGTACTGTGCCGCTATTTCAACATTTCAGCCGATCCGAAATCCGCGGCGACCCGGCAACTCCTAGACGAATTGGCGGCCAAGTTGGTACCCCATGAGCAGCCGGGCGATTACAACCAAGCGTTGATGGACCTCGGCGCGACGATTTGCGCGCCGCAGCAGCCCGCGTGCGCCGCTTGCCCGCTCCAGCGCGGCTGCGCGGCGCGACGATTGGGGATTCAGCAACAATTGCCGGCCAGGCGCAAGAAGAAAATCGTGCCGCATTATCAGATCGCCGTGGGCATCATTTGGAAGAGGAACAAGCTGCTCATCGCCAAGCGATTCGCCCGCGATTTGCTCGGCGGATTGTGGGAGTTTCCGGGCGGCCATCAAGAAAAGGGCGAATCGCTCAGACAGTGCGTCAGGCGCGAGGTGCGCGAGGAATTGGGGATCGAGATCGCGGTGGGAAAAGAATTCGCGGTGGTAGAGCACGGCTACTCGCATTTCCGCATCACCATGCACGCGTTCGAATGCGAGTACGCCGGCGGACGTCCCAAAGCGCTTGGCTGCGCGGACTATACGTGGGTCTCGGCGCGCGCGCTTTCAGAGTACGCGTTTCCGGCGGCGAACCGACGTGTCATTGAAAGTTTGCTTGAACGAAATGGGCAAGGGAGCAGGGGCGCAGGGGCGCAGGGGAGAAAAATCTAGTTCTCCCCTGCTCCCCCGCTCCTCTGCTCCCCTGCATCACTTTGGCTCGAACATCCTCGCGTCATAGTTCCCCACGCCACTCCAGAACATCCAACCCGCGCTGCCCGCTTCCTCCGCCGCTTGTTTCTGCAGCTTGTATTGCGCGATCCCATAATTGCCGCGGCCCGCGTACGCTTGGAGCCACAGCCGCACCTTGGTGGCCGTCTTTTCTGCCGAGCGTTTGTAACTGTTGAAAATTACGTCGTACGGACAGCGCACGGCTTCCTGACAATTGCCGATTCGTAAACCATTCGCCAATAGATACGCCGCGCCCGACCACACGTCAGGATAAACCATCGGCGAGATGTAATCCACATAGGGACCGAGGTCGCGGAGGCGCTGGCCGGTGGATTGATCCTCGTTCGTCGCCGCCGTCAAACCGAAAACATCGGCGGAGATAAAAACGCCGGTTGGCCGCAATTCTTTTTGGGCGCGCGCAAGAAAGCCCGCGACCGCAGCCACGCGTCCATCCTCGGTCGCGAGCGCGCCGGCGTACAGACCGCTCACTTGCCCGGGAAAGCGAATATAGTCGAACTGGATTTCGTCGAAGCCAAAGGCCGCGACCTCTTTGGCGAGCGCGATATTATACTCCCAGACCGTCGCGTTGGCCGCGCTGGTCCACGCGCTGGTTTCGTTATCCTTGTAGATTTTGCCATTCGGAAAGCGCAACGCGAGGTCGGGGCGAGCGGTCGCCAGCAGCGTATCCTGAAAAACAGGGAGGCGCGCGATGCAGTAAATGTTGTTCGCGCGACACGCCCCGATGACTTGCGGCAGCGCAATCCCGTTCAAGTACGCGGCTTGTATTTCTTTCGCGAGCGGCACCCGGCTCTCCCACGCGATGGATCCCCCCTCGCCTTTGACCGACAGGACGACGGCATTCAGTTCGGTCTTGGCAACCAGGTCGAGATTCGCGCGCACGCGCTCGGGTGTCGTGCCGAAAGGGATGTGAATGGCCTTGACCGCGAAGGGCTGGAGGGTCACGTCGCGGCGGCTCGCGCCTGCGACCTCAATCTGGTTTTTGCGGTAACCGGGCGCTTTGAACGCGATGGTCGCGTTGGCCGGCGGATTGTCCACGTGGTATGCGCCCTGGGCATTCGTGGCGACGATGGTATTGCCGATATAGACGAGCGTATTGCTAATCGGGAGACCGCTGGCCGCATCCCTGACGATTCCATCCAGCACGTTTGGACGTAACGCGAGTTTGACATCGTTTCCCGAAAAGTTGGCCGTCGCGGCGTCGAATCCGGGCGCGGTCGCGCGCACGGTGACGCCGGGTTTGACGCGGCGCAGCATCACGCGTCCCTGGGCATCCGTCGTCCCGGATTGATCTCCCGCTTCGATCTTGACGTTCGCAATGGGGGCCCCGCTTGGATCCGTAACGACGACGGCGATCGTATTCGGGATGAGCGAAATATTCAGCAAGGACTCGCCGTCGAATGTGATCACGGCCAGCTGGTAACCGGCACTCTGGACGCCGAAGAGCGTGCCGCGTTTCACGGCGCGAATTTCGAACGCGCCTTGCGCGTTCGTGGTAATCGGTCGCTCGCCGACCTGGACGAAAGCGCCGGGCAGGGTTTGGTTCGTTTCGGCGTCGAGCACGTAACCGGTGACGAGATTGGCGGCGAGGTCGAGCTCGAGCGTGGACGCGTTCGCCAAGAGATCGGCGCCGTTCACTTGGCGCTGCGCGGGCCGATAACCATCCAACGTCGCCGTGAGCAAAAAATCGTCGCGCACAAATGGCAGCGCGTATTCGCCGCGCGCGTTCGTCACTCCGCGCGCCTCACCGGCGATGACCGACACGCCTTCGAGCGGCGCGCGCGTATCGGCATCGCGAACGACACCGGTCAATTGGGGCGTTTCTTGCAGTCGGAAAATCAGCGCGGCATCGAGGAAGATCAGGAGCAAAATGAACGCGAGAATGAGGATCAAAGTTCGTTTGGACATTGCCGGCATTATAGCACGATCTATTTCCACAACCAATCCACACATATCCCGAATATCGTCCACAGGTCTTGTGTGTGACGCGCGCCTTGAACACAAGGGGTGGTATTTCGGCGCGAGATTTTTCTAGAATTCAATTTCGGTGCACCCGTTATCCACCGAAATCCCAATCTTAAAAACGACGCGCGACCGGACTTTTTTTAAGGTTGATCTCTTGCGCGCGTCGGGAACTTGTGTTAGACTTGCGTCACGGAATTTTTCCCCTCGATTTGAATCGCACGTGCTCGACGCAAACGCCTATGAATCCAAAAGACATCTGGCACGCAACCCTCGGCGAACTGCAACTCCAAATGACCAAAGCCACCTTCGACACCTGGGTGCGCCCCACGTATGCTATTGCTTACCAGGACGGCGCGATGGTCGTCGGCGTTCACAGTCCCTACGCCAAAGAGTGGCTCGAAAACCGCTTGCACACGACCATCCGCCGCACCTTGATCGGCATCCTGGGTCGCTCCGCGGAGGTACAATACGTGGTCAAAGACAAATCATCCCGCAACAGCATGGCCGATGGACTCGACCGTCGCGCCGCGCCAGCCAGCCGCGAACCCGACCTGGGATTCTTCGACGACGGCGATGGCAACGAACAACCGACGCGTGCGCTAGAAGAACTCCCCGCGCCGAAACCGCCGTCCGTCGCGGAATTTACGAATCGCACCGGGGCCTCACTCAACCCCAAATACACCTTCGAATCGTTTATCGTGGGCAACTCGAATCGCCTGGCGCACGCGGCCGCGCGCGCGGTCGCCGAGAATCCGGGGCAATCGTACAACCCACTTTTCATTTATGGCGGCACGGGCCTGGGCAAGACGCACTTGCTGCACGCGTTGGGACAATTGCCGCTCGCCAACAGCAAACGCGTGCTGTATGTTTCGTCGGAAAGTTTCACGAACGACCTGGTCAATTCGATCCGCAATCAAAGCCAAGCGGAATTTCGCCGCTATTATCGCGAGATTGACGTGCTGTTGATTGACGATATTCAATTTATCGGCGGCAAGGAAGCCACGCAGGAAGAATTTTTCCACACCTTCAACCATCTGCAGCAGGCGAACAAGCAAATCGTGATCTCCAGCGATCGCCATCCGCGTGCGATCCCCACGTTGGAGGAACGTGTCCGGTCGCGCTTTGAAGGTGGAATGGTGACGGACATTCAGCCGCCGGATTTCGAAATGCGCATCGCCATCTTGCGCGTCAAGGCCGAGGCCCAGGTAGTCGTGGTGCCGGGGGACGTGCTCGATTTTATCGCGCGCAAAGTGCAGAGTAATATCCGAGAGCTAGAAGGCGCGTTGACGCGCGTCGTGGGTTACGCACGCTTGATGGGGACGAGTCTCACTGTAGAAATGGCGACAATCGTGCTGCAAGACATTCTGCGCCATCAGCCCCTCACGGTGGACCAAGTGCTCAATGCCGTCGCCGATTTCTATCATATGGACCTGGCCGACCTGACCGGGCGGAGCCGCAGCAAAGAGATCGTCGCGCCGCGCCAGATGGCTATGTATCTGCTGCGCGAGGAGACGGGCGCATCGCTGCCGCAAATCGGCGAGCTGCTTGGCGGGCGCGACCACACGACCGTGATGTACGCGCATGAAAAGATGGCCGATCTGATTGAGACGGATAACCAGCGCCGCCGCGAGGCGATTGCCATCAAGGAGCGACTATACCAGCAAGCGCCGATTTAGGCGACTGTCCACAAGACATAATCCAGAAAGTTAGCGGAGGCAGCTCGGTTTGCCTCCGTTTTATGTTATCCAAAGCCGATTTTATGACATCTACCCGGCGGACCTGTTATGTGGATAACTGCCCCATAACTGGGGATAACCAAGCCGATATGGGGATAACCTGGTTCTTACCTTACTGCAATACCCTACAGGTTGTGTGTGCCCGAAACGAAAGCACAATCTGTTGAGCAAGCGCAAACTGTGAATAAGTCTTGTGTAGAGACCCGTTTTTCGGTTCACAACGCGTTCACATGGTTAGGGCCGCTGGTTTTCGTGCTCAACCTAAATGTGGGCAAATTTCTAGTCGCGTTACGCGACCGGTTGGGGTTCGGGCGGTCGCCCAAATCCCGTACACATTTCCACACGCTCTACTACGACTATAACTATCTATTCAAGATACGGAGAATGACATTCAATACAAGTGTGAGCACAATGCTCAGCACAATTGACGTAACGATGGGGAAGAAACAAGAAAAGCCATCACGCTGAATGACGATATCGCCAGGTAGCCGGCCGATGCCCGGTACCTTGCCGATCAACACCATCGCGCCGCCGACGACTGCGATAAGCACGCCGAAGAGGACAAGTATCTTGCCGAGGTCTTCCATCATTCTTTCCGCCGAACGTACAATGTCAAGAATTTGAGATATTCGGTGTTATCCGTCCATGTCGCCGGCGCGCGATCGTACTCGCGCACCCCATCGAGCAAGGTCCCATAGATTATTACGTAGGTCGGCGTTCGCCCGATGACGTATCCCAGATCGAATTTTTCGTGCCCCGGCGTGCCCTGGCCCAGCGTGGACACAGTCATGCGGCCGATGTGCAGGTCGTTGATGCCGAACATGTCAATCGCGGGCAGGCCCGAAAAGTAGGGCACTTGGCCCGCGGCGTCTACCGCGATAACGGTTCCGCGCGGCGCGCTCGTCCGCAGCCACTTGCCCATCGCCGCGCGCGCCGCCGTGGCAGTGCCGGCATCAAAGCCGCGGATAAAGATTCCGTACTCGCCGTTCCAAGACGAAAAGCCGAATACGAGTCCCGCGAACACAATGCTCGCCGTTATCCCCAACCAAGCGGCTCGGGGTCGAGCGTGATTCGACCACTTATCCACCGCCCATTTCCACAAATCCACAAGTCCTGTGGAAAACAGCAGGTAAAACGGCGCGAGCAGCGGAACGAAGAACCGCCCCACCGACCAATCGCCGCCGACGTAGACGATGTAGGCGGCGTAAGGGACGAGGATGGCTGCAAGGTAGCTCATCCAGAACGCGCGGGGCGCGCGGGAGAGGGGGAGAGGGGGGAGAGAGTGTGGGCGTGTGGGCGTGTGGGCGAAAAAGTTGCGGACCGAGGCGGCTAGAGCGAAGAGCGGGGGCACGACGACGATCCAGCCAAGATGTACGTTTACGAATTGCGAGAGATGATTCCAGCCGCGAGTGAGCTGCGCGGCAGGTCCCGCAGCGGATACTTTGGCGTAGAACGAGTTGGGCAGGAACGAAGCATAGTACCACCAGCGGCCAAGCCAATACGGAGCGAAGAACGCGCTGAACGCGAAAATGCGCGCAAGGTCCCGAAAAGTAAACAGTCGCCGTTCGGCCAGGACGCGCCACGCGGCCTGATGCGCGACCGTGATCGCAAACACCATCAAGCCCTCGGGCCGGGTCATCGCGGCGAGCGCGAAGAAAATTCCACTGAATGGAAACGTAATTGGGACGCGGACGAGCGCGGACAAGCGCGGATTTTTTGTGTTCTTTCTCCGCGTCCATCCGCGTTCAGCGCCTTCTTTGGAAGGCGACGCGTCCCAAATTTGTTCGCGCGCGTACAATACCGCGCCCGCGAAAATCAGAAACGCGAACATGGCCGTCTCAAGCCCGCTGATAGCCCACAGTGTGAAACTTCCATCCACCGCGAGCAAGAGCACGGCGAGCATGCCCACACTCGGCGGCGCATCCACGATCTTGGCGAAGCGGACCACGAGCCACATGATCGCGAGCGCGAAGAGCACGCCCAACACCATGCTGCCGCGCCCCACGTCCATACCCGCGCCTTCGAGCGGAATCATCAGCGCGGTCCAGAGGAAGTTGGTAAACCCTTCCACGCGTTCGCCGGGGTTGAAGACGAGGCCGTAACCGAGGATCGCGTTCTGGGCGTAGCGGAACGAAATGTACGCGTCGTCCACCGCGTCGCCGCCGAGAGCGACGGCGTAGAAGAGGGTGTGGGCGAGGAAGAAAGAAAAAGTAAATAGTAATTGGAGATTGGAGATTGGAGATTGGAGGTTGGAAGTTAGAGACTGCGGAGCGTCCCGCAGGGATTGGAAGTTGGAGATTAGGCGTTCTCCAAGTGCGGAGTGGGATTTCATTCTGATTCGAGGAGGCCGGACATTTGAAGGATTTCGTCGGACCACGCTTGCGCTTGCGCGGCGAGTTTCTGGCGCTCGGCGGTGTTGTCTTGGGATTGAGGCCAAATCCAGTACCACTTGGTAATCCCGCGCCCAATCTCGACTAACCGCGCAGCATCGGCAACCCTGTCCGGCAAGAGAGTGGGAGTGCCCCACTCTATAAACGCGCGGCTTTCTTCCAATAGGTCACGAACGGCGACGACCGCAGGTATGCCCGAAGCAGACACGACTCTAGCGAGGTCGGCTGCCAGTGCTCCCAACCGAGCCGGCTGGTTTTGCTTCAAATATCTTTCACGTCTTGTCGCGGGGATCATCCTGATTTCCCTTCGAAGATGGATCGAACCAATTTGTCTATCTGCGTTCGCAGTTCCGGATCTTGAATCATCATCGTCCGGTTGTTTTGGTGTGGGCGAATGTTGATCAACGCTTCGAATTCCAGCCGCTGCTCATCTGGATACCAATTCGCTCCCCAGATATTCTCTTGCTGGCTTCCGTTGTCCAGCAAGACCTGCTCACAATCATAGTGCATTTCGCCGCCGCCCGCGACAACGCCCCGTACCACATCGGCAGCGAGCTTTATATACGAGCCAAGTTCTTCCCGCATGTCCGTGATTTGTTCCGACGTAGCATGATCGCGCAGCAAGTGGATATTCACAAGAGTCGCTCCTGCTCCGCCCGGTCGGGGTAGTCGAGTCCCAGGTGCTTGTACGCGTTGCGCGTCGCTACGCGACCGCGCGGCGTGCGGTCCAAAAAGCCGAGCTGCAAAAGATACGGCTCGTACACGTCCATAATCGTGTCCGATTCCTCGCTGATGGACGCGGCAATCGTGTCCAGCCCTACCGGCCCGCCGCCGAATTTTACGATGATCGCGCGCAGCACCTTGCGGTCAGTCTCGTCCAATCCGAGCGAATCTACTTCGAGCATCTCTAACGCCTTTTTGGCAACGGCCGCGGTGATCTTGCCTTCCGCGCGCACTTGGGCGTAATCGCGCACGCGTTTGAGTAGGCGGTTGGCGACGCGCGGCGTGCCGCGCGCCCGGCGCGCAATTTCCGTCACGCCTTCTTCCTCGATGGGTACTTGCAAGATTCCTGCCGAGCGGCGCACAATTTCGCTCATCGCGGGCGGATCGTAAAACTCTAAACGGTAGATCGCGCCAAAGCGGTCGCGCAGAGGAGCGGAGAGCATGGCAAAGCGCGTGGTCGCCCCGATCAGGGTGAAATGTGGCAGGGGTAAACGCAGACTGCGCGCGCTGGGGCCCTTGCCGATGATGATATCGAGGTTGAAATCTTCCATCGCGGGGTAGAGCACTTCTTCGACGGCGTGGGCCAGGCGGTGTACCTCGTCAACAAATAGCACGTCACCGGCGCGGAGGTTGGTGAGAATCGCGGCGAGGTCGCCGGGGCGTTCGATGGCGGGGCCGGAGGTCGTTTTGATCGAGACGCCCATTTCGTTCGCCATAATATTTCCCAATGTCGTCTTTCCGAGACCGGGCGGGCCATACAGCAACGTATGGTCAATCGCTTCGCCGCGCGCTTTGGCGGCCTCGATCAGGATCCTGAGATTCTGCTTGACCTTGTCCTGACCGATGTATTCTGCCAGCCGCTTGGGCCGCAGCGACAGCTCGAGATTGCCTTCCTCGTCATTCGGTTTTGCCGATACTACGCGTTCCGCCATCAGTTCCTCACGTCTACCCCTTTTGCGTGGCGACATTATACCCAACTTGGGATGAAGATTCAACTTCTGAATTGACACGCGTGCTCAATGGCAGTACAATTTTGGGGGCAGGTAGACAGGTAGACAGGTATACAGGTACACACGTAAACAGGTACTTGTTTCCCTGTGTACCTGTTTACGTGTCTACTTGTGTACGTGTATACCCAATCAAGGAGGAAGTAATCATGCCAATGAAGAAAAAGACGGCCACGCGCAAGGTCAAGCGCGTTGTGTTGCAAGCCAAGCCCAAGGCGCCGCGCATTACGTACGCGACCCTTGCGGTTACGCCACAAGACGACGAAGCGTATGACGCCGCGGTCGCCAACGTCCGCGGGCAATTGGGCAAGCACTTTACGAATTTCATCAACGGCGAGGCGTGCCCCGCGACGAGCGGCGAAATGGCGCACGCCAGTCCCGTGGACACGCGCCTCATCGTCAGCTATTTTCCGCGCGGCACGCGCGAGGACACCCGCGCCGCGATCAAGGCCGCGCGGGACGCGTACAAGAATTGGAGCGCGATGGACTATCGCGCGCGCATCAAGGTCTTGCGCAAGGCGGCGGATCTTATCGTCGAGCGCCGTTTCGATTTGTCCGCGTGGATGGCGTTCGAGGTCGGCAAAACTCGCGCCGAGTCGCTCGCCGAAGTGAACGAAGCCGCCGAGTTGATTCGTTACTATTGCGAGCGGATGGAATTCCACAAAGGATTTACCCTGCCGCTCGAAGCGCCGGGCAAGGGACAGGAGACGGTCAGCGTGCTGCGACCTTACGGCGTGTGGGCCGTCATCGCGCCGTGGAATTTCCCGATGGCGCTCGCGACTGGCATGAGCGCGGGCGCGCTCGTCGCAGGCAATACCGTCGTGTTCAAGCCCTCGTCCGATTCGCCGGTGCTGGGGTATGAGATTTATCGCGCGCTGGCGGATGCGGGGCTGCCGCCCGGCGCTTACAATCTCGTGGTCGGCCCTGGCGCGCAAGTGGGCGACGAATTGCAGAACAATCCCGGCGTGGACGGGTTGGTTTTCACCGGCTCGAAAGAAGTCGGCATGCAGGTGTATCACCAGTTCGCTAAAAATTACCCCAAACCCGCCATCGCCGAGATGGGCGGCAAGAATCCCGCCATCGTCACCGCGAGCGCGGACCTGGACGAAGCCGCGGAAGGCGTGATGCGCGCCGCGTTCGGGTTCGATGGGCAAAAGTGCAGCGCGTGCTCGCGCGTGTACGTGGATAACACGGTCAAGGAAAAATTCCTCGATCTGCTCGTCGAGTACACCCAGAACCGCGTCATGGTCGGCGACCCGAGCCGCAAAGAAACGTTCATGGGGCCGGTGATCAACCAGGGCGCCGTGGACACGTACGCGCGCGCGGCGGACCAAGCGCGGCGCGACGGCGGCAAATTCCTCTATGGCGGGAACTTGCTGAAAGAGGGTGAATTCGAGCACGGCTATTTCGTCGAACCGGCGATTGTGGAGCTACCGTCCGCGCATTCGCTGTTCCAGGAAGAGTTGTTCGTGCCCTTCCTGGTCGTCGCGGGCGTGGACTCGTTTGACGAGGCGCTCAAGTTGGCGAACGACAACGAGTACGGCTTGTGTGCGGGCATTTACAGTCGCCAAGCGAACGAGCTGCAAGCGTTCCTCGACAACATCGAAGCGGGCGTGACGTACGTCAATCGCCGCGCCGGCGCGACGACGGGTGCGTGGCCCGGCGTGAACTCGTTTGGCGGATGGAAGGGGAGCGGCAGCACGGGCAAGAGCGGGCTGGGTCCGTATTACGTGCAGCAGTTCATGCGCGAGCAGAGCCGGTGGGTTGTGAAACCTGGACGTTAGAAGTTGGATGTTGGAAGTTGGAGGGGCGAGGGATGTCGGGGTTTCTCGCCCTGTTTCACGATAAACGCACGAACTTGTAGGGGCAGGCACAAGGCACTGCCCCTACGGGAGGCGCGCATGGACGAACCGAAGCAATCAACACCCCTCTTGAACGATCGCGAAGCCGAACGCGATTTGCTCGATTTCGCGCCGTACACGCAGACACTTCTCGACATTATCCGTGATCCACAGACTGCTGGGCCGCTCGTCGTGGGGCAATGACTGGGATGCGTCCAAGTGCAACACAGCAGAAGGCGGCGCGGGCGCGACGACGCCGGTTGGGAAATATTCTCCGGCGGGTGACAGTTTCTACACCGCGGCAGAGATGGCGGGCAATGTTTTGGAATGGTGCGCGGACTGGTACGATGAAAACTATTACAAGAATTCGCCGAGAGAGAATGCAAAGGGTCCCGATTCCGGGCAGTCCAAGGTGCTGCGCGGCGGGTCGTGGAACTTCTACCTACGGATCGCGAGCGGCGCCTACCGCACTGGGTTCGAGCCAGACTTCAGGTTCAACTACATCGGCTTTCGTTGCGCCAGGGGTTCTGCGACATCCAAACGACCAGGCATTGATGGCAGCACCCTCCCACAAAAATCTGACGGTCACCTTTTCCTGAAATGGCTATTGGCGAACCGTCCGCGAATATGGTAGAATATGACTGTAGACCCGATGGCTTTCCCAAAACCCTTCGGGTCTGGGGAGAGCATGAGCACGCGGGTCGCTTTGATCGTCATCGGAACGTTCAAACAGGATTGGTTTGGCTTGGCGCCGGTCGCCCAGTCGGATTTCGTCGCGCGCGTCGGCAAGATCGCTGACGCGGCGGGGCTGGAGCCGCAGACGGGCTATCGCCTGACTGCGACGCCGGGCGCGTTCCTGGAGGTTTGGGAAGGCGCGGATCGCACCGCGGTGGATCAAGCGGTGCGCGAACTGCAGGCGATGGGCTATACGCGGTACATTGACGCGCGCTGGCTGATCGGCGAGCGCGAAGTTGGCGAACCAAAGGTCAGAGCGAGCCGTTCGACCAATGGGCCAAAGGTTAGAAGAAGATAGAATGAAAACACCTTACGGGAAAGATTGTAAATACTATTACGCCGATTATTTTCGAGGCAAGACCACGCAAGAGTGTCGCTTGATCGCGGCGAATCCCGCCTCCGACGCGTGGAAGCCGGCGCTGTGCCAAGCGTGCCCAGTGCCGGATATTTTGCAGGCGAACGGTTCGGTCAACCTGGTCCTGCGCGCGCGGGTCGCCAAAGGGATGCTGGGCTTGCTCCAAAAGGTCGAGGTGACCGCCTCGTGCCGCGAGCACCGCATCGAGATTCGGGATCCGAAACGCGGGTGTGACAAGTGTCGGGCAAGTAGTCAACTAGGCAATCAGGCGATTAGGCAATCAGGCAAGCAGTAATCAGGCAATCAGGCGATCAGGAACTAATTGACTAATTGACTGATTTCGCTATAATGCCCCCAGTCCAATCCAACGAAAGAGGTTCCGTGGGTCCGTATCTCAACATCATTCAGATTATTATCTCCATCACGCTGATGGTCATTATCCTCATCCAGGTCAAAGGCGAAGGCATGGGTGGCGTCTTTGGCGGCGATAGCGGTGTGGCGCGCACCCGCCGCGGTCTGGAGCGCACCCTGTTCAATGCCACGATCGTGCTCGCCGCGATCTTTCTCCTCATTTCGTTCCTCAGCGCATTTTTTGGCGTCCGCGCCTAGCCGTACCGCAAGACCGGGATGACCGAGGTCGCGTCTCAGTGAAACACATCCGCTGGCAAGCGCTGATCGCGCTGGTGGGCATTGCCTTCCTCAGCGCGGTCTTGGCGTTGCTGGCGCTCAGTTCGACCACCATCGAGCGGCCCGATTTCGGCGGCACCTACATCGAAGGCATTGCCGGGCGACCGAGCGCCATCAATCCCCTTTTCAGCCAGTACAACGACGTGGACCGCGATATCGCCGCGCTCGTCTTTACCGGGCTGACGCGCGTGGACGAGACCGGCGCAATCACGCCCGACCTCGCGACTCAATGGACGATTTCCCCGGACGGCCTCGTCTACACGTTCACGCTACGCACGAATGTGCGCTGGCACGACGGCGTCGGCTTCGCGGCCGACGACGTGCTCTACACGATCAACGCGATGCAGGACCCCGGCTACAAGGGGCCTCCCAACCTGTCCACGTTCTGGCGGACCGTCGCCATCACCCAAGTGGACGACGTGACGATTCGGTTTCAGTTGACCCAGCCCTACGCGCCTTTCCTCAACTATACGGCGATCGGCCTCCTGCCCGCGCACCTGCTGAGGGACGTGCCGCCCGCCGAGTTGCTCCAGAATCCGTTCAATCGCCGCCCGGTGGGCACCGGCCCGTTCCAGATCGCCGATGTCACGAGCGATAGTCTGAACCTCGACGTGAACAAGAACTATTACGGCCCGCGGCCCTACCTCTCACGCATACAGTTCAAATTCTATTCCGATTACGAATCCATCTTCGCGGCCTTTAACCGCGGCGAGGTCGAGGGGATTTCGCGCATTCTGCCCGGCTATTTGCCCAAGGCGCGGACGACGACGAATCTCAGACTCTACAACGCGCGCCTGGGCGGCTATTCGCTGATTCTGTTGAATCTGACTAAAGCGCCTTTTCAGGACAAGCAAGTTCGCCAAGCCCTCATGTACGCCATAGATCGCCAGCACACGATTGACGAATTTTTGCAGGGGCAAGGCGTCGTCGCCTCCAGCCCCATCGAGCCGGGTTCCTGGGCCTTTGATTCGACGTCGAGCCAATACCCGTTCGACGTCGAGAAAGCCAAGGGATTGTTAGAGAGCGCGGGTTGGCGGGACGCGAACGGCGACGGCGTTCGGGAAAAGGACCGGCAGGCGCTCGAATTCACGTTCGTGACGAGCGATGATCCGGCGCGCGTCGCGATCGCGAACGAAATCGCCAAAGGATGGGAAGCGGTTGGCGTCAAGGCCGCGGTGCAGCCGGTCCCCGCGTCGCTGCTCGTCCAGAACGTCCTCCGTCCACGCCAGTTCGACGCCGTGCTTTACGAATGGCGAAACTTGACCAGCGATCCCGACCAGTACGAGAACTGGCACCAGACGCAGATTCCCAGCACGACCAATCTCGGACAGAACTACAGCGGGTTGAACGACCGCGAGATCAGCGAAGCGCTGGAAGCGGCGCGCCGGACGAGCGATCAGGGCAAGCGCGCCGAGCTTTATCGCCGCTTCCAAGAACTATTCGCAGATCGAATTCCGGCGCTCTTGCTCTTTTATCCGGTCTATAGTTATGGTGTAGATGCGCGCGTGCAAGGCGTTCAGGTTGCGCCGATGCTCGCGCCGAGCGATCGCTTTCGGAATATCGCGCTTTGGTACTTGAAAACCAAGCGGGTGGCATCGAGCATGGCGCCGCTCGAGGTCGCGAGCGTGCCCACCGCGGAACTCGACATTACCGCGGCCCCACCGCCCACGCGGCGTCCATCGCCTTTTCCGACAACGCTTCCGCCGACGGTTGTCGCGCCCACCGCTTCGCCGCCCCCCGCGCCGGTTCAACCGACGGCCACCGCGCCCATCGTCACGGCGCCGACGGAGCAGCCGTCCGCGCAATGCGTCAACACGAGCGCGAGCATCAAATTCCCGGCGATGGACGACGCGATCTCGGGGCTGGTGGAAATTCGCGGCACGGCTACGCGCCCGAACATGACGTATTGGAAGCTCGAGTATCGCGCCGACAGCGTGCCTAGTTTCACGCAGCTTTATCGCTCCGAATTGCCGGTCACAGATGGCGTCCTTAGTCTGTGGTCAACCAAGACCGTGCCCAACGGCGTGTACTGGCTACAACTGCTCGTCGTAGACAACACCGGCAACTTTGGCACGCCGTGCCAAATTCGTGTAAACGTGGCCAACCAGTAACGGATGGGGTAACGGATTGCCTTCGGCGAAACGGATAAGCGGATACAGGCGCTGTCTTTATCCGGTTATCCGTTTCGCCGAAGGCAATCCGTTACCAAATCCGTTCACCTGTTTGACAAATCGCCCAACTCGCATACAATATGGCTAGGATGATGTATGGGCAAGCGGGGGCCGGCGCCGAAACATGGCAGCGCGAATCAATTGTGCTGCTACGGGCCATCTACTACGCGCCCGGCCTTCCCTGTCTTGGGCGCAAGTGGACAATCGCAGAGAAATTTCTAGAAACAGATTTGTAGATCATGCCGAGCTGGCGGAATGGCAGACGCGCTCGTTTCAGGGGCGAGTGGACGAAAGTCCATCGGGGTTCAACTCCCCGGCTCGGCACTTTCACCCCAGAGCAAATCGCTCTGGGGTTGCTTTTTGGCTTTTTGCGCGAGCGTTTTGACAAAACGACGGTTCGTAAGTATAATAGCACGCCGTTGATTGAAAGACTTGGAGGTCTCCGTGTACGCTGTCGTGAAAACGGGTGGAAAACAATTTCGCGTCGCCGTGGGCGACAAGATCGAGGTCGAGAGGTTGCCGAATGCGGTCGGCGACCAGGTGACGTTGCAGAGCGTCCTGATGGTCGAGCAGGATGGCAATGTTAAAACCGGTTCGCCCATGATTTCGGGCGCGCAAGTTATTGCCAAGGTCATCGGCGAAGGTCTCGGCAAAAAAGTCACCCATTTCGATTATCGCAACAAGCATCGCCGGCGCAAGACGATTGGTCACCGCCAACAGTTTACGCGTCTGGAGATTTCGGAAATCAAAGTTTGAAGTGTCTAAAGTTGAAAGTGTCTAAAGTGAACCACTTTTAACTTTAGGCACTTTAGGCACTTCACACTTCCAACTTGGAGTTTGACATGGCACACAAAAAAGGTGGCGGATCATCGCGTAATGGTCGCGATAGTAATGCCCAGCGCTTGGGCGTCAAGCGCTATGACGGCGAATGGGTCCATTCCGGAACCATTATCGTACGCCAGCGCGGCACGCGCATTCGTCCCGGCTTGAATGTCGGTTTAGGCAAGGATGACACGCTGTTTGCGCTCGTGAACGGCCACGTGAAATTCGAACCGTTTAGCCAAGACAAAAAGCAAGTGAGCGTATATCCAGAAGCGGTGTGACAGGTGACAGGCGACACGTGACAGGATTTTTGTCACTTGTCCCTTGTCTCTTGCCACCTCAGAGAGGTCGTGTATTGTGAAACCAGGTATTCATCCCACTTGGTACCCCGAAGCGGTCGTCACCTGCGCCTGTGGCAACACCTGGGTGACCGGCTCCACTAAAAAAGAAATCCATACCGATGTCTGCTCCAATTGCCATCCGTTCTTCACGGGTGAGCAGCGCATCGTAGACACCGCCGGACAGGTCGAGCGCTTTATGAAGCGCATCTCGGCCAAAGAGCAAATCGCGGCGAGCCAGCCCGCCCCGGAAGAGAAAAAGTCAAAGAAGGACAAGCGACGCGAACGGAAGACGGGCTTCGCCGCGCCCCTGCCGCCCGCCGAATTGCCGCTCGCGGCCACCGATATTGCTCCGGTCGCCGAGATGGAACAGGTCAGGGCCGAGGAGGACATTGTCCCGGCCCCCGCGGGCGAGGTTGCCCAAGGCGCGAGCATTGACAAGATCGTCGAACCGGACGAGGCGCCGCATGGCAGCGAGACCTACGAAGCCGGCGTCGCCGAAGTCGCGGATCGCGTTCGCGATGTGGAAATGCCGGGCGGCCCGGCGGCCCAATCGCAATCCGAGCGCAAGTCGGCCGGAAATCGTCCGCCGCGCAAACCCAAACCGAGTGGGCCGGAGAAGCCCGAAGAAAGCTGAGCCGCTGCCGAGGGGTTCACACGAAATTTGAGAGACAGAGGACTCCTCTGTCTCTTTTTCGTCGCTGGAGGATTCATGGACGATGCAACCCGGGAACGCGAACGCGCGCGCGGCCACATCGAACTGATCTGCGGTTCGATGTTTTCGGGCAAGACCGAGGAACTGATTCGCCGTTTAAAGCGCGCCGAGATTGCCAAGCAGCGCGTTCAGGTATTCTCTCACAACCTCGACACGCGCTATGGCGAGAGTAAAGTCGCGTCGCACAGCGGCGCGAATTGGAGCGCGATCCCGGTGCAGCAGGCCGAGCAAATCCTCGAGCGCCTCGACCCCGGTGCGACCGTCGTCGCGATTGACGAGGCGCAGTTTTTCGACTGGAAGATCGCGGAGATCGCGAATGCGCTCGCCGAGCGCGGCGTGCGCGTCATCGTCGCCGGGCTCGACATGGATTTTCGCGGCGAGCCGTTTGGCCCGATGCCGCTCTTGATGGCGAATGCCGAGCACGTGGACAAGCTTTCGGCGATTTGCGTCGTCTGCGGCGCGCCGGCGTCGCGCACCCAGCGCCTGATTGACGGCGCGCCCGCAAAATACGACGACCCGATCATTTTAGTCGGCGCGAACGAGGTATATGAAGCGCGCTGCCGCCATTGCCACCAGGTGCCGCGCACCTGAACCGGAGTGGACGAACAAGTTGACTCCCAGCCCTCGAAAATATCGAGCCGATATTCTCGCCCTCGTCGCGTACTTGGTCCTCGCGATTGTTTTGACGTATCCCCTGATTCTGCGTTTCACCACGCACATTCCCGGCGACGGCAGCGACGATCCTGCGCTCGCGTGGAACCTGTGGTGGGTTCCCTACTCGATCCTCCACCTCAACTCCAACCCGATCTACACCAACTATATGTTCTACCCGATCGGCTTGAATCTTGCGTTCTACACGCTGACTTACCTTAACGCATTCCTCTCGATCCCGGTCCAATTTGCCTTCAACCTCGTCGTCGCGGCGAACGTCAATTTGTTGTTCTCGTTCGCGCTGAGCGGGTTCGGGGCGTATCTGCTGACGAAATTCGTAATTCGTAATCATGTCCTGAGCGCAGTCGGCTCCGCAGGAGCCGCCGAAGGATCGGAATTCGTAATTCAAGAGACTTTCCTTCCCCCTGCGGCATTTGTGGCGGGCGCGCTTTACGCGTTCTCGTCGAACAAGTTGCTGTACGCGTCTCTCGGCCAATTTAACATCGCCTCCTCGCACTGGATTCCATTCTATTTTCTCATTCTCCTAAAACTCACCACAAAGCGAATTACGAATTACGAATTATCGGAGCGAAGCGGAGATCCCGCGCCCTTTGCGGGACGAATTACGATTTGTGACGGCTTTCTCCTCGGCCTCTTCCTCCTCTTCCAAGCGTTGAGCGAATTCATCTTCGCCTCCTTCCTCATCCTCTTTACCGTCATCTATCTCTTGTATTTACTGCTCCGCACTCGATTCCGCCTAATCTCCAATCCCAAAGGGACGCTTCGCAGTCTCCAATTACTCATTACTTTCTTGGTTGCCGCGCTCACCTTCACCCTCCCTATGCTCCCCATCCTCGCCGCGATGGTTCAGGATATGCTGGCCGAAGGCGACTTTATCCAGCAGGGGCTTGGCTTTGCGAATGTGTTTTCCAGCGATGTGCTCGGCTTTTTCGTGCCGAGCCGGCTGAATCCGATCTTGGGCGGACTCGAGGCGCAGTTTAATTTTGCGTACACCAACTTTGCGTACCTCGGCTACGCCGCGCTCGCGCTGGCTGTCCTCGCGCTGTGGAAAGTACCCGCGGCGCGCGTCTGGGGCACCTTTGCCGCGATTTTCATATTGATTTCACTCGGCCCCGATTTGCGCGTGAACGGCAACGCATTCCCCGCGACATTTCTCCCGTTCAACCTCTTACTCGAAATCCCGTTCGTCAAAGGCAACCGCTACCCGAGCCGCTGGAGCGTGATGGTAACGCTCGCGCTCGCGGTGATGGTCGGGTACGGCATTCTGTGGACAAGTCAAAAGCTAAAAGGCAAAAGGCAAAAGGCACTCTTAGCTTTTAGTTTTTTACTCTTAGCTTTGCTCGAGCACTTGAGCGTTCCGCTTCCAATCTCCAATCTCCAATCTCCACCTGTCTATGAAACCATCGCGCAAGACCAGGGCAATTTCACCGTGTTGGAGATTCCCCTCGCGTGGCGCAACGGGTATCGCATGACGGGCACGCTGGACACCGCGATGATGTTCGCGCAGTGGTATCAGACCGCGCATCGCCATCCCATCCTCGGCGGCAACACGTCGCGCAATCCGGAATTCAAGTTCCAATATTTCACCGAATCTCCAATCATCCAATCTCTCATCGCGGTCGAGACCAGTCACAAATTGGACGACGCGGCCCTGGAGCGCGACAAGCAGCTCGCGCCCGACGTACTGCGCTTTTTCGGCGTGCGCTACGTCGTGTGGCATTCGCCGCGCGACCCACAGAACCGCGCCGCGCTAGACGCCGCGCGCGCGTATATCGAGCGGGTCTTGCCCGTGACCAAATTCTACGACGCGACGGATGAGATGGGTGAGACAATCGCGTATCGGGTGTTTGAAAAGCAGGCGCCGGGCGCGATGATTCGTCCGGCTGATGCGCTTGCGCGGCTGCATTTCGCCGAGGGGTGGGGGATGCTGCGTGGCAAGAACGTGTGGGCCACACGTCGCGAGGCCAAGCTGTTCGCGCGACGCGATAGGCCAGACGATGCGACCCTGACCCTGCGCTTCTACGTGCCGATGTCCAGTCAGACCGTGAAAGTGAATGTCAACGGAAACGTAGTCAGTACGCTGGTATCCCAACGGGGCTTGAGCGTCTATAGCATCCACCCAGGACCAGAGGTGTGGCGCGCCGGAATGAACGAAATTGTCTTACAATTCGACGTGCTCGCGCCGGTGGCGTCGGTGCGAGCGGGTGATTTCGCCATCGGTACGACGGGACACACCGCGCCAGCATCCATCGTCGTATCGAGCGCGGGGAGCGAGGTGGGTGATTTCGCGCACATCTATGTCAATGGTGTAGACGCGGCGCAAAACACGCGCGGCTATAACGTCGTCGTCAACGACAGGACGGGCGCGGTCGAAACGAGCGCGGCATTCGATACGTTCGCGTCGGTAGATGAATCCGCGCGGCTGGCGCGCTTTATCGCCGAAATTCCGAACGGGCGAATTGTCGCGGTCGCCGTGCGAGACGAGGGATCGCGCTATCTAACGCAAGACGCGGTGAATGCGCTGCGTTCGATCGGAGCAAGTGAGGATTTGCGCGGCAAGTGGCGCTGGTCGCACGCGATTATCGGGGTGAAGGGCGCTGCGCCGGGCACCGCGCTCGAAATGGCGAGCGAGAGTGCGCCCGCGCAAGTGGTCGTCGGCATCGGCGCAACGGAGCCGAACGTCGCCGCGGCGGTGGAGTGGATCGAAATTCGGTAGGACAATTTGCCTCGGCACCGAAGGTGCCGCATTGTCCTACTTTGCTTGTTCGAGGATTTGGTCAATTAGCTCGAGCAGCGTCGTGTCGCGCAGGCCCGCGGATTTTTGCTTAAAGACGGTGATGCCCAGCGCGTCGAGATGCTTTTGGATTTCGCCTTTGCTCTCGACGGTGAACACGCCAATGTTGTGCGGCCTGATCCAGGTGGGCGGCGACTCGGGGTGGATCGAAGGGTCGTGCGCCAAAAGCCAGTAAAGCAATTTGATGCCGAGTTGCGCGTGAACGCGGTCCGAGCCGGTCTGCTGATAGAGCTTGCGCCACCCAGCGTCAATGCCCGGCGGCAAACGAACGTCTACGATCACCCCCGCGTATTCCTTGACGCGCAAGAAATGAACCGCAGTCGTCACGTCCTCGGCCAAACTGAATTCGAACTTGCCGCTGAACAGCAGCGGGCCGACCAGGTTTCGCAATTCAAAACGCGCGCTGTCTTCGATCCAAAGAACGCAGGGCTTTTTTGTCGGCATACGATTCTCAGGGTTCTCCTCGGCGGCGAATTATATCACACTTTTCCGATCACCCTGCCGGACTGGTTCGCGGCAGGCACATACGCACGGTGGTGAGAAACGGTTGTTGATAATATTTCTCGCTGTCGGGGCGGTGACCGCCAGGCGTCGCGGGCCGGCTCTCGACCGCGAGCGTGCCCCCGTGCGCTTCGGCTACGCGCTTGGCGTCGGTCAGCCCGATCCCCGTCCCGAGCCGGCCGCGATCTTTGGACCATTTGCCGCGATAGCCCAATTGGAAAATCAAGCCCTGTTCGATCTCCTCGCGCGCAATCGGGACGCCCCAATTTTCGAATTCGATACAAACCCATTGATCGCGAGTGTACGTGCGAACGGTGACCCAGGGCGCGCGCGCGCGGTCGCGCCGCCACGAGTACTTGATCGCGTTGTGGAGCAGGTTGGAGAACGCGCGCGTGAGATCGCGCTCGTTGCCCGCGATCTGCGCGTCGGTGTCGCGTTCGCGCCAGACGATTTCCACTTTGGCGCTGTGCGCGAATTCGGCCACGTGGGCGATGGCGTGCTCGGCGAGATGTTTGAGCGCGAGGGAGGCCGGCAGTTCGTGCTCCCGCACGTCCGAAGTGATAAAGTCGCGGAGCGAGCGCAGCGACGCATCCATCTGGATCACCGCGGCCCGCGTGGTCAGCACGTCAATCAAACAGCCCGAGCGTTCCAATTGCGCGGCGGCGTGCAACAAATCGCGGGCGCGCTCGCGCGGCAATACGCCCGGCGCGATCTCCTGCGCGATGAGCGTCACCTGGTGCGCGGCGCTCCGCAGCGCCGCGGCGCGCAGTTCGACCGGAATATTTTCGCGCGCCTGGCGCAGCGGCTCGATTTTGGCGGACAGGTCTTCCCACTTGTACTCGGGCAGCGCCTGCCCGCGCCGCGCCGGGTCGCTGCCTTGAATGAATTTCTCGATGACGCTCGCCAGTTGGGCCGCTTGTTCGACGAGTTGTTCGTCCAGTTCGTCTTCGTGCAGCGCGATTAGGTCTCTCAACTTGCGCTGTCCCAACGCCTCTGCCACGCCGTCGAGTGTTTGCTGCGCCATCAACAGCGTGCTGGTGTTGGCATGCAGCACGCGGCCGATATCGTAGGTGAGTTCTTCGACCTTGGACTGGAGCGCTTCTTCCTTCTTTTCGATTTCGTGCTCTTTCGTCACGTTCACCAAACAGCCAACGTAACCGACGATCTCGCCGGACGCAGGGTTCCGCAGCGGCTTGCAATAGTCCTCGACATACATCTCGCGTCCGTTGACGCGCAGGCGAATGATCTCTTTTTCGAGGTGTTCGCCGCGCTCGTCCGCCTGAATAGTTTTCTGCAAAAGTTCGGGACGCTGCTGCGGGTCGGCGTAAAAATCCGCCAGACTCGCGTTCACCGCGCCTTCGAGCGGCAGGCCGAGCATCTGGCGCACACGGCGATTGCAGGTAAGGAAGCGCCCATCGGGCGCGACGAAATAGACGCCGATGGGCAGTTGGAGATAGTCGAAATTGTGGGCGAGTTCAAGGTTGGTGGCTTGGGTATCCATCACGGTGCCTCTGACAATCAAGCGACTAGGCGAATTATAGCACAAAATGCTGGCGGTGATTCACGGCTTTTTGTTGCTCTTGTTCCATTGTGTTATAATCGGCTTTGCGATGACAAGTCGGCGCCGTCGCGCTGTAGATTGATGGCGCTCTGCTGGTTAGGATGGTAAGACAATGCCCAACAAAAAGTCCACGCGCAAGACAAGAAAAGTTGCGCCTTTGTCGCTTGGCGGGTTGATGACGAACCGCGAAAAAATTCTCGGCATTGCGGCCCGGCGCGGAGCGCGCAAGATTCGCGTCTTTGGGTCGGTGGCGAGAGGCGACGCGGATGCTCAAAGCGATATTGATTTTCTCGTCGAACTCGAACCGGGTCGGAGTCTCCTTGACTTGGGTGGGTTGCTGATGGACCTTCAGGGCCTACTTGGTCGGCGTGTAGACGTTGTAACTGAAAAGGGACTCAGGCAGCGCATTCGTAGACGAGTGCTCAAGGAAGCGGTGCCGCTATGAGAGACGAACGCGAACGGCTGCATGACATTCTCGAAGCTATCGGGAAGATCGAAAAATACTCGACGCGTGGTGAGAAGGTCTTTAAGCAGGACGAACTGGTCCAAAATTGGATCATCCACCACATTCAGATCATAGGCGAAGCGGCTTCGGCTTTGTCCGATGAGTTGCGCGATCAGCATCCTGAAGTCGGATGGTCAGAAATCATTGGCATGCGCAATATTCTTGTTCACAACTATTTTGGGATTGACAGCGACATTGTATGGGCGGTAGTCATAGATGATTTGCCAAAACTGAAACGCCAAGTCAGAGCAATTCTTCGGAAAAAGAGAAAGAAATGACACAAGGGTTGGACTACATCGGCGAAATTGCGCCGCACGGCGGCGTCTTGGCGGATCGCATGCTGCGCGGCGCGGAACGGGAGCAGGCGATTGAGCGCGCCGCGCGCCTCAAGCGCATCGCGCTCAACCCGGTCAATGTGTCCGATTTGGAACTGCTCGCGGTTGGGGTTCTCTCCCCGCTCACGGGTTTCATGGGCCGGCGCGACTATGTGTCGGTCGTCGAGACGATGCGGCTGTCCAACGGTCTCGTCTGGAGCATCCCCATCACGCTCCCCGTTTTGCGGCCTTTCGCGGAAACCTTTCGCGTGGGTGAAGAGGTCGCGCTGACCGAACTTGATGGGCATTTGCTCGCGCTGATGACGGTCGCCGAGAAATTCGAGTACGACAAGACGCGCGAAGCCGAAATGGTCTACCGCACCACCGACGACAAACATCCCGGCGTCGCGCGCCTCTACAAACAAGGTGAGGTCTACATCGCAGGCGACATTTCCGTCATTGACCTGCCCCACAACTTGGAGTTTCCAGAGTTTCGCCACTCGCCCCTCGCCACGCGCAAGATGTTTGCCGCCCGCGGCTGGAAGCGCATCGTCGCCTTCCAGACGCGCAATCCCATCCACCGCGCCCACGAGTACATCCAGAAAACCGCGCTCGAAATCGTGGACGGATTATTCCTACATCCCCTCGTCGGCGAAACTAAATCGGACGACATTCCCGCCGATGTGCGCATGGCCTCGTACCAAGAACTGCTGCGCGATTACTACCCACCCGATCGCGTTGTCCTCGGCGTCTTTCCCGCGGCGATGCGCTACGCCGGTCCGCGCGAAGCGATCTTTCACGCGATCTGCCGCAAGAATTACGGCTGTACGCACATCATCATCGGACGCGATCATGCGGGCGTGGGCAAGTATTACGGCACGTACGACGCGCAAAAGATTTTCGATGACTTTAAGCCGGAAGAGATCGGCATCACGCCGCTGTTGTTCGAGCACACGTTTTACTGCAAAAAATGCGGCCAGATCGTTTCAGCCAAAACCTGCCCGCACGGCGACGAGGATCATCTCATTCTGAGCGGTACGCAGGTGCGCGACATGCTCCAGCGCGGCGAGATGCTGCCACCGGAGTTCACGCGCCCGGAAGTGGCGAAGGTCTTGATGGAAGGCGTACGCGAGAAGCAAACACCACTCCCACACTCCCATACTCCCAAACGCCGCGTTCTAGTTATCGGCCTCGATTGCGGCGAGCCATCCCTCATTTTCGACAAATACCGCGTCGAACTCCCCAATCTCCAATTACTAATTACTAATGGCGTATGGGCCGAGATCGAAAGTATCACGCCGCCCATCACCGTACCCGCGTGGATGTGCTCGCTCACGTCGAAAGACCCGGGGCAACTTGGCGTGTACGGGTTCCGCAATCGCGCGGACTATTCTTACGAAAAGATGACGATGGCGAACGCGCGCTCGATGAACGAGCCGGCGGTGTGGGACTATGTCGGCCGCGCGGGCAAGCAGTCGTACCTCATCGGCGTGCCGCCGTCGTTCCCGCCGAAACCGTTGAGCGGCGGCAGCATCGGCTGCTTTCTCTCGCCGAATGCCCAGTCGAAATTCACCTATCCCGAAAATTTACGGGAAGAGGTTTTGCGCGTCGCGCCCAATTACATGGTGGACGTGCCAAACTTTCGCACCGAGGACAAACAGTGGCTGCTCGGCAAAATCTACGAGATGACCGACGATCATTTCAAGGTCATTCGGCACTTGATGAAGGAAAAGCCGTGGGATTTCCTGATGTCGGTCGAGATCGGCGTGGACCGTCTCCATCACGGGTTCTGGAAATACCACGATGCGACCCACCCCAAGCACGAGCCGGGCAACGCGCTCGTTAACTCGATTCACGATTACTACGTCTGGCTCGACAAACAGATCGGCACGCTGCTCGAATTGATTGACGACGATACGACCGTGATCGTCTACAGCGACCACGGCGCGAAAAAGATGGACGGCGGTATCGCGATCAACGAGTGGTTCGTCAACGAGGGCTATCTCGTCCTCGACGAAAAGCCGAGCGGCGTGATACCGCTGACGAAAGCGAAAATCAACTGGCCCAAGACGCGCGCGTGGGGCGAAGGCGGCTATTACTCGCGCGTCTTTCTCAACGTGCAGGGCCGCGAGCCGAACGGCGCCATTCCGCCGAGCGATTACGAGCGCGTTCGCGACGAACTCGTCGCCAAGCTTTCGGCGATCTGCGACGACGAGGGGCGGCCGCTCGCGACGCGCGTGCTCAAGCCGCAGCAAATCTATCGCGCCACCAAAAACGTCGCGCCGGACTTGATTGTGGTCTGGGGCGATTTGTACTGGCGCGGCGTCGGTTCGCTGGGGCTGAACACGCTCCACACGTTCGAGAACGACACCGGACCCGACGACGCGAACCACGCGCAAATGGGCATGTACATTTATTACGATCCCAAGCGGAAGCTCGGCGGTCGCGAACTCAAGGGCTTGCAGCTCTACGACATCGCGCCGACGATGCTCCACGAATTCGGACTGGCTGTGCCTGCGGAAATGATTGGGAAAGTGATTAGCGTCGAGTAAAGCGCAAATCGTGAAACGTGAACACCGGATTCATGTCGTTTTGCTCGCTGTTCTCCTGCTCTTGAACGTCGCCGTCAAGATGACACTTTGGATTCAGACGCCGCAAACGTTTCCCGATTCGTTGGGCTATGTCGCGCCCGCGCTGCGTTTGCTCGACGGGCTGGGTTACGGTTCGCAAGAGAACGGGTTTCGCACGCCGACCTATCCACTCTTCATCGCCGCGATCGTCGCTCCCTTTAGCCATGACGATTTGTCGAGCTGCCGCGAGGCGCGCATCCCCGCGTGTCTGGGCGAAGCGCAAAAGGAACCGGGCGCGGAAGCGAATTTGCGCGCGATTGTCGCCGCCCAAATCGTTCTGGGCCTGTTGACGATTGCGCTTGTGTACGGATTCGCGTGGCAGGTCGCGCGCAACGCGTGGGTTGCGGCGCTCTCCGCGCTCACCTATCCCATTGATCTCTCGACCGGTTACTGGGAAATCAGCATCCTCACCGACACATTAACAACTTTTCTGTTGATGCTCGCCGTCGTGCTGACGCTGCTCGCGGCAAAGGCGACGCGGCATCGGCTTGCGCTCCACATCGCGCTCGGCGTCGTGCTTGCCGCGCTCGCGCTCGCCCACTCGGTCTATTTGCTCTACGCGATCATACCCGTAGCGTTTCTATGGCTCAAAGGACACTCCCCGCCCTTCGGGCGTCCCACACGCCCACCCAGCGCATTAGTGCTCCTCATCCCCGCGTTCTTCATTGTCGCCTGGAGCGCGCGCAACTATATCGCCGACGGCTATTTCACGCCCTCGACGATTAGCGGCTATAATCTCACGCAGATGGTTGGCGCCTTCATGGAGCAAGCGCCGGCCGAGTATCGCGACCTCGCCGAAATCTACCTGGGCTTTCGCGTGGAACGAATTGCCGCGCGCGGCAGTCACTCGGGCACCATCTTTTTCGTCTATCGCGATATGCTCGCCGAGCGGGAGACGACCTGGGCCGGACTGTCGCAGATGCTAACCGCGATGAGTCTGCAAATGATTCGCGAGCACCCGCTCGGTTATCTACGCGTCGCGTGGGACTCGTTTCAGCAATTCTGGAAATTCGGACTCGGCAGGCAAAATTACCAATTACCAATCTCTTTTGACTGGGTCAAGTGGTTTCTCGACACGCGCGTTCACCAGGCATGGATGGCGCTGTTCTTTCTGACACCCATCGCGCTCGCGTTTCTGCAGCTCGCGCGCCGCGCCGACACATCTGCGACCGTGTGGATTTGGTTCGCGATCGCGACGGTATTCTATGCCGCGCTCTTTTCGTCCGCGTTCAACTTTGGCGACAACGAACGTTACCGCACGCACGTCGCGCGTTTGCAGTACACAGCGGTGATCGCAACAATGTGGTTGTTGGCAAAGCAATTCATCCGCGAATCTCACGAATCTCGCGAATTAGAAAAGAATTTGGCGGAGATTTGCGTAATTCGTGGAAAATAGGAGACGAATTGACAAAAGGGTTCACCATTTGGTTCACGGGCCTTTCGGGCGCGGGGAAGACGACCGTTTCGCGTCTAGTCGAAAAGGAGTTGCGCGCCCGCGGCTACAAAGTCGAGGTGCTGGACGGCGATGTGGTGCGCGAGAATTTATCGAAAGGGTTGGGCTTTAGCAAGGAAGACCGCGATACGAATATCCGCCGCATCGGTTTTGTGTGCGAATTGCTGACGCGCAATGATGTGGTCGCCATCGCCGCGGCCATCTCGCCCTACCGCGCGATCCGCGACGAGAACCGCGCCCGCGTCGGCGGACGCCTTGTCGAGGTGTACTGCGAATGTCCGATTGACGTGCTCGCCGAGCGCGACGTGAAAGGGTTGTACAAAAAAGCGCTGCGCGGCGAAATCAAAAACTTTACCGGCGTAGACGACCCCTACGAACCGCCGCTCAGCCCCGAAGTCGTGATCGAAAGTAATGAGGAAACGCCACAGCAGAGCGCGGTGAAGGTGATAGCAAAACTGGAAGAGTTGGGGTATATTTACATGAAGGAGGCCCCATGAGAAAACGCGCGCTGATTCTGACGGGTATTATCAAAAGAGAAGGAAATCAATACACCGCACTCTGTTTGGAGCTAGACGTATCTTCCTTTGGAGGCACACTCGAAAAGGCAATCACAGCACTACGCGATGCGGTAGAGACATACGTCCAATACATGCTTGAAGAAGGTCGCGAAGACGCGACGATGCGTCCCGTACCAATTTCCGCTTTGCGCGAGTTCTTGATGGGCACCACGACGCCCAGCAAAAAATCTCATCCTGCATTCCGTGCGATTCCGTTGGAGTATTCGTATGCTTGAACCTACTCGCGTCGGTCTCATCGGTTACGGCTACTGGGGACCGAATCTGGCGCGCAATTTCCATCAACTGCCGCAAGCGAACCTCGTCGCGATTGCGGATCTCGACGCCAAGCGGCTGGAAGAACCCGCGCGGCTGTACCACGCGCGCACCTACACCGATTACCGCGAGCTCCTCGCCGACCTCACCCTCGACGCTATCGCGATTTCGACCCCCGCGCGCACGCATTTCGAAATCGCCTCGGCGGCTCTGGAACACGGCAAGCACGTCCTTGTCGAAAAGCCGCTCGCCGTGTCGTCGGATGAGGCGCGGCAGTTGATCGCGCTCGCGGAACGCAAAGGGCGCGTGCTGATGACGGGGCATACGTTCGAGCACAATCCCGCGGTTTGGAAAATGCGTGAATTGGTTCAGCAGCGCGCGATTGGCGACGTGTACTATATTTACGCGAACCGCGTAAACCTCGGACGCGTGCAGCGCGATATCAACGCGCTCTGGTCTATCGCGCCGCACGATATTTCGATCTTGCTCTACGTCCTCGGCGCAATGCCGCTCGACGTGAGCGCGCGCGGCGCGACCTACATCAGCGAAAAGGTGGAAGACGTGGTTTTCGTGACGCTGACGTTTCCCAACAAAATCCTCGCGCACGTGCATGCGTCGTGGCTCGACCCGTCCAAGACGCGCCAGATGACGATTGTCGGCTCGGAAAAGATGATCGTATACGACGACGTGGATGCTGAAGCCAAGCTCCGCATCTACGACAAAGGCGTCTACAAGCACGGCTCGGCTTTCGGCGAATCGCAGTTGAAAATCCACAGCGGCGATATTTACATCCCCAAGATTGACATGAGCGAGCCGCTGCGCAACGAGTGCGCCCATTTTATCGAGTGCGTGCGCGACAATAAATGCCCGCGGACCGACGGCGAGAATGGCCTGCGCGTCGTCCGCGTGCTGGAGGCAGCCCAGGCATCCCTCGCTTGCCAGGGCAAGGTCATAAGGATAGAATAGAGCGAAAGGGTTCGATAGAATGGAGTACGAATGACTCAACAGACGATCCGTATTGATCGGCAACTGTGGGATACATTGACCAATCTCGCAGCCAAAAAGGGCAGGAATCCCCAAGCCCTCGTGAATCAATTGATTCGCGAGTATCTCCAGGTCGAAGAGGACAAGGCGCTCTTTCGTGATATGCGCCGCGATCTGCGCGGACGTGAGATGACCGACTCCGAATCCGTAGAATTTGTGCATCGTCATCGCCGCGAAAAACGCGCGCAGCTCACCAGTCGGAAAACCGGCTGATGGTCAAGCGCAAGGAGCGCGTCGTCGTTCTCCTCGATACCAATGTGCTCGTGCGTGCTCTGGCGAACCCGAGTGCCAAGTCCGCAAGCGCGCGTCTGGCAGACATGGCTGCAACGAAGGATTCAACTGGCGGTGTCTACGGCAGTAGCCGAAGAGTATGCCGAGGTGCTCGATCGCTTGGGCATCGAGCGCGGACGGGTTGAAAATTTTAGCAGACGGCTTGCCGGAGAGACAGTAACACGCGTAAATCTCGGCCGTCGGTTGCGACTTGGACGCGATCCGGAAGATCAGATTATTCTCTCTACGGCGGATGCGGCGAAAGTAGATTACCTCGTCACACTTGACCGCGGTCTGCTGGAACTTACCATTGAGGAACGTCGGCGTTTGAAATTCCAAATCGTGACGCCATCGGAGTTTCTGAAAATCGTTGAATAGTTATGGCATGAAAGCCGAGACCAAGAGCAAAGAAAAAAAGCCGCGAATTCCGAATTCCGAATTCCGAATTTTCCCCAACGTTCATCTCGGCGCGGACGCGACCATCGGCGAATTTGCGATTGTGGGCGAACCGCCGCGCGGCAAAGCGCCGGGCGAAGTGGAGACGCGCATCGGCGCGCGCGCGGTGATTCGCTCGCATACCGTGATCTACGCGGGCAACGTGATCGGCGACGATTTCCAGACCGGTCACGGCGCGCTCGTGCGCGAGGAGAATCGGATCGGCGATAACGTCAGCATCGGCTCGCACACGATCGTCGAACACCACGTCACGATCGGCAACAACGTCCGGCTGCACTCGAACGTCTTCGTCCCCGAATTCTCGATTCTCGAAGACGACTGCTGGCTCGGGCCCAACGTCGTCGTGACGAACGCGCGCTATCCGCGCGCGCACAACGTCAAGGAACAATTGCGCGGCGCGCACATCAAGCGCGGCGCGAAAATCGGCGCGAACGCGACCCTGCTGCCCGGAGTGACTATCGGCGAAAACGCGCTCGTGGGCGCGGGCGCGGTCGTCACGCGCGACGTGCCCGACGGCGCGGTGGTCGCAGGCAATCCCGCGCGGGTGATCAAGCGCATCACGGAGATTGAAGAATACCGTTAAACGGAGTTCAGATGACGATTCCTCTCGTAGACTTGAAAGCCCAGTACGCCGGCATCCAACCGGAAATTGACGCGGCGATACAGCGCGTCGTGAACAATACGGCGTTCATTCTCGGCAAAGAGGTTGCCGAGTTCGAAAAGAATTTCGCCGCGTTCTGCCGCGTGCCGCACTGCGTCGGCACAGACAGCGGCACCGCCGCGCTGCACCTCGCGCTCCTGGTCCTTGGCGTCAAGCCGGGCGATGAGGTGATTACGACCACGCACACTTTTATCGCAACATCGGAAGTGATCTCGCTGATCGGCGCGAAACCGGTCTTTGTGGACATTGACCCGCGCACCTACAACCTCGATCCCAACCTGATCGAGCGCGCGATTACGCCGCGCACCCGCGCGATCATCCCCGTCCACCTCTACGGCCAGCCCGCGGAGATGGACCCGATTCTCGAAATCGCGCGCAGGCACGATCTCCGCGTCATCGAGGACGCAGCGCAGGCGCATGGCGCAGAATACCGCGGCCGGCGCGCGGGGACGATGGGCGATATCGCGTGCTTTTCGTTCTACCCCGGCAAGAACCTCGGCGCGTACGGGGACGCCGGCGCGCTGGTGACAAACGACGCCGCGCTCGCCGACCACGCGCGGATGCTGCGCGACCACGGGCGCAGCGAAAAGTACGCGCACAAACTAGTCGGCTACGGCTACCGGCTTGACGCGCTCCAAGCTGCCATCCTCGGCGCGAAGCTGCCGCACCTCGACGCGTGGAACGCGCGGCGGCGCGCGATTGCCGAGTGCTACGACGAACTGCTCACCAACAGCGATGTGATCACGCCCTATGTGCCGCCTCACGTTACACCGGTCTATCACATCTACTGCATCCGCCACAAGAACCGCGATGCGCTGCAAAAGCAATTGAAAGCCCACGGCATTGACACGGGCATCCACTATCCGATTCCGCTCCACCTCCAGCCGGTATACCAGAACCTCGGCTACAAGATCGGCGATTTCCCGCACACGGAGCAAGCCGCGAGCGAAATCCTCTCGCTGCCGATGTATCCGGAACTGACGGACGAGCAAGTACGGCAGATTGTGGATGCGATCAAGGAAGTCAAGTGATACGTTGTGGGGCGGCCCAGCGGGTCGCCTTTTTGTTTTGTCCAAATCCGCGCTTCATGCTATAATTTGCGGCGTGGGAAAGGAGCGCGAGATGATTCAATTATCGCCTGTCCTCGAAGAGCGCATTGTGCGCGCTGCCAAACAAAAAGGAATCGAGCCAGAAAAGTTGGTGGAAAAGGCCGTAGACAAGCTGCTCGCGGAAGATGGCGGCCCGCAGGTGTCCGAAGCGCGGCGCAAATTGCGCGAACTGGCCAAGTACAAGAAACCAGTGGTTGATTTCGATGCTGCTGTACACCAAGCGAAACGACGCGCCGGACAATTGCTTGAGGACAATGCAGACTGGATTGAGCATGTAACCAGCAAGGGAACGAAAGGTCGTTGACGGTGACGCTGGTCTACCTCGATAGTTCCGTCCTGATTGCCTATTTGTACGAAGAGCAATCACAACCACGGAAATACGAAGAGGCGCGCTCGCTTTTTGACGCCATTCGACAAGGCATGGTCGAAGGGGTGGTCTCATTCTATGCGCTTCCCGAGTTATATGCTCACGTTGAGCAGTATCAAGATGCAACCCAGGTCAATGCGTATTTTCGGAGCAGTCTTGTAGAACTATTCAGTTTACCTCTAGTCATTGCGCCATTTTTGGATCGAAGCGACCTCAAGAATTTACGGCAACAATTCACAATCTCCGACCCTGATGATGTTCGTCACGCGGCAACAGCAATTTTCAAGAAATGCGATGCCATCATCACCTTCGATCATGATTTCCAGCAAGTCTTGAATCTGATTCCCGTGTACACTCCCGCGGAATTCCTTGCAACGCTGAAACGTCCCGAAAGCGCTCCTGATAGTGAATAACTCGGCGCCCTCCGTTTCCGTTTTCATCCCCGCCCGCAACGAAGCCGGAAACATCCAACCGCTCTTCGATAAAATCAGCCGCGCGTTCAACGCGCTCCACGCGTCCGGCGAAATCGTCTTTGTGGACGATGGCTCGACCGACGCGACGTGGGCCGAAGCGACCGCCGCGGCCGCGAAATACCCCTGCGCGCAATTGTATCGCCACCGCAAATCATTCGGACTGACCGAGGCGATGCGCACCGGTTTCCGCCACTGTCGCGGCGAGATCGTCATATTTCTCCCCAGCGATCTCGAATCCGACCCCGAAGAAGATATTCCCAAGCTCATTACCAAAATGAACGAAGGATACGATGTGGTCGCGGGCTGGCGGCAGGGCCGGCGCGACGGCAAGGTGTTCGCGTCGGCGATTGCGAACGTGGTCTCGCGCCGCGTGTTTGGCTTGACTGTTCACGATATGAACTGGATCAAGGCCTTTCGCCGTGAGGTCGTCGAGAGCATTCACCTCCGCTCCGATTGGCACCGCTTTATCATGATGCTCGCCGCCGCGCAAGGGTACAAGATCGGCGAGGTAGAGGTCAACTATTACCCGCGCAAAAAAGGCAAGTCGCATTACGGACTCGGCCGCTTGCCGGTTTCGTTCCTTGACGTGCTCGTCGTGCGCTTTCTCATCACTTTTTCCCGCAAGCCGATGCTCTTTTTCGGCGGCGCGGGCTTGGCGCTTGTCGGCACATCGCTCGCGACCTTTGCGCTACTCGCGGTCATGTACCTCGTCAACCTCGGCCAGCGCCGTCCGATTTTCGATTTCGCCGGAGTGTTGCTCCTCGTCGGCGTGCTCTTCTTCGTCGTCGGCTTTCTCGCCGAATTGATCGTGAATCAGAACGAGCGCATGGAAGAATTGGAAGCCCGTCTTGGCGAATTGGAAAATGGGACGCGGATAAACGCGGATGAACGCGGAGAATAAAAATATCCGCGCTCGTCCGCGCTCGTCCGCGTCCCATAAATTGCGCTTGCTTGTGCTCGCGCACGTGTTCCCCCGCACCCCCGACGACACGATGGGCGCGTTTCTTTTGCACCTGGCCGACACGCTGGCCGATTGCGGCATTTCCGCCGACGTGGTCGCGCCACACGCCTCAGGACTGGCGGACGAAGAAACCATTGGCGCCGCCCGCGTCCACCGCTTTCACTACGCGCCCGCGCGCTGGGAGCGATTGGCGTATGCGGGCACAATGCACGAGTTCGTCGCCCGCGGTATCCATTACCAATTCCTATTTGCTCTCTTCATCGCGGCATTCCTCCTAAAAACGCATGTCGTGGTGCGGGCGGCTCGCCCGCAAATCATTCACGCGCATTGGTGGCTGCCCGGTGGCTTGGTCGGTGCGCTGGCCGCCTTGCTCACGCGCACGCCACTCGTAATCACCACGCACGGCACCGACATCGAAATGCTGCGCCGCACGCGCTGGGCGACGCCGCTTGCGCGCTTTACCTTCTCCCGCGCCCGCGCCATCACGTGCGGCTCAACGTACTTGCGCGAGCAATTGTTGGAACTGGGAGCGGCAGACGCGGCGCGGGTATCCGTTGTTCCCATGCCGGTGAATTCAGAATTCGAAACTCAATTGGCGAATTACGAATTACGAATTACGAATTCACTTCTTACCGTCGCTCGTCTCACCAAACAGAAGAGCATTGACACGCTGATTGAGGCGATGGCGCACTTGCCGGACGCGCGGCTTACCATCATCGGCGATGGGCCCGAACGCGCGGCATTGGAAGAGCAAACGCACGACGCGAATCTGCAAGACCGCGTGAAATTTCTGGGCGCGTTGCCGCAGAGCGAGTTGCCGAACTATTACGCTCGATGCTCGGGCTTCGTCCTGCCTTCGATTCGCGAAGGAATGGGCCTCGTGCTTGCCGAAGCCCTGCTGTGCGGCGCGCCCGTCGTCGCCGCCAATTCCGGCGGCGTGACCGATATTGTCAAGGATGGCGAGACCGGGCTGCTGTTCCCGGAAGGCGACGCGGCTGCTCTCGCGGCGGCGATCTCCAAACTGCTGAATGACCCTGCGCTTGCGAAACGGCTCGCCGCGAACGGGCGCGTGTGGGTGCGCGAGCGGTTCACACCCAAGCGAGTGGCGACCCAATTTACGCAAATCTACTCCGATGTCGGCAATCTCAAATCTCAAATCTCTAATCTCTAATCCCAACTTGCGAAGAATCGCGGGCGCAATCCTCGCCGTCGCCATTCTCATTTCGATGGGCGACCTGCTCTATCGTACGTGGGGCGACCTCGCCAAATCGGGATTTCATTTCGATTTCGATCCGCCGCGCCTAGTCGTTTCGCTGGCCCTCCTCGTGGTCGCGCGCGGCTTTGCGGTCGAAGCGTGGCGGCGCATTCTGATTTCCCTCGCCGAGTATTTCAGTTTTGGCTTTGGCGCGCGCGTGTGGTTCCTTTCAAATTTGACGCGGTACATTCCCGGCAACGTGTGGCAAGTCGCGACGATGATGGTCCTCGTCGAGCAAAAGGGTGTGAGTAAAACGAACGCGCTCCTAAGCCAGGTGGTCTACACGGCCCTGGCGCTCGCCATCGCGGGACTGCTCGGCGTCATGTTTCTCTTCGTCCGGCCCGACGCATTGAGTGGCATCGTCCCGTCCGAAAGCGCCGCGTACGCGCCTTTCGTGTTTTTCGCGACCTTTGTCGCGCTGGTGATTGTTTTCGCGCTCCCGCCCGTGAATCGCCTCCTCGTCCGCATCACGGCGCGCCTCATGCGCCGCGCGATCAGCGCGCCGACGCCGACGTTCGCCCGCGGCCTCATCCCGCCGTTCTTTTCGCTGGCGATGTGGGTGACGAACGGCCTCGCGTTCTACCTCTTCGTGGGCTCGATGACCGAGTTGCCGCTCGCGCAACTGCCCGCGTTCATCGCGATGAATGCGGGCGCGTATTGGATCGGCTACGCGTCACTCATCACGCCGAGCGGCTTGGGTTTTCGCGAGGGCGCGCTCGCGTGGATGCTGGCGAGTTTCTTTCCCGCGCCGCTTGCGGTCGCGCTATCGCTCATCACGCGGCTGTGGTCTACCGCGGGTGAATTGCTGGGCGTCGTGCTTGTGTGGAGCGTGCCGGAGCGAAAGAAAATAGATGAACGCGCGCTCTGATTCCTCCATTGCGGCCTGGCTCGCGCTGTTCCTCTTTGGGATTTACCTGCTTTCGTTCAGCGGAATGCTTTATTCGCAAGACAGCCAGTCCATGTTCTCCGTCGCCGAGAGCTTTGTCAAGCGCGGCGAGTTGAACACTGACCAAATGTGGACGCTGTTCAAGGCGCGGAATGAACTCGCGAGCGACGGGGAATCCTACGCCAAATACGGTTACGGCATCTCGCTCGTCGCCGTGCCGCTGTACGCGCTCGCGCTCGCGCTGCCCGGCTTGGGCTTGGTGCAGACGACGGTGCAGACGAGTTCGGTGGTCATCGCGTTATCCGGCGCGCTCCTTTTCCTCGCGGCGCGGCGATTGAACTATTCGCGCGGTGTGAGCGTTCTCGTCGCGCTGCTGTTCGGTCTGGCGACGCCCGCGTGGGTGTACGCGAAGCAATTCTGGAGCGAGCCGTACGGGCTGTTCACGCTGCTCGCCGCGTTCTACTTTTTGCTGCGCTATCGGGACACTGCGTCCTCGCGCGATGCGCTCATCGCCGGCATCGCGCTGGGACTCGCCGTGGCGACGCGCGTGACGAACGCCGCGCTCGTGCCGGTGTTCGCGTGGTATGGGTTTGGGGCGACCGAGGTCGCGGCAACACAAGCGCAAAGCCGACCTCCGTCGGCTACACCAGTCGGCGAAGGCCGACTTGGTGTACTTGTTGCGGTGGTTTGCAACCGCCCGTTCGCGCTCTTTACCGTCTCGCTCGCCCTCGTCATGCTCTCCATCGGTTTGTACGATTGGGCGCGGTACGGCGGTCCTTTCGCAACCGGCTATCGCGCCGACGAAACATTCGACAATCCGATTCTGCTCGGGCTATACGGCTTGCTCTTCAGCCCCGGCAAAGGTCTATTCATCTACGTCCCCTTCCTCGCCGCCCTGCCATTCTCTTTCGCCGTATTCTTCCAACGTGCGCGCCGCGAGGCGGTTCTGTTTCTTTTCGCTTTTGCCTTTTATCTTTTGACCTTCTCCTTATGGTACTATTGGTGGGGCGGAACAAATTGGGGCCCCCGATTTCTCGTGCCCACGCTGCCGTTTCTCGTCCTCGCCGTCGCGCCTGCGGTCGAACTTGCCGTCTCGAAAAAGCAGGCGGCGTTCACCATCCTCTTTTCCTTCTTTTGCCTTTTAGCTTTTACCTTTGAACTTGTCGGCGTCAGTATTCCTTCGCTCGCATACCGTCTCAAAATGCTGCGTGTCTCGACCAGTCCCGATTGGGACGCGATTTTCATCCCGCAGTTTTCGCCCCTCGTCGGCTCGCTCGATCAGTTCAAGCCCAAGTTAATTGATTTCGCCTGGCTGCGCGTAACGGATAACGCGGTGAACATAGATTGGCTCGTGATCGGGTTGACGCTCGCACTCATTGTCTCTTGCGGAGCGATGATCTGGTCACAGGTCGCTGGTCGCCTTCGCCCAACTACTAATTACCAGTTACTAATTACTGTTCTTGCAGTCGCACTGGCCCTCTTTTCCCTCTATCGTTACGGCGACGACGCGCGGTTTGGCGGCGGCGACGGATATCGCGCGCTGCTGCAAGCGGTCGAACGGGAGGCGCAGCCGCGCGACGTGCTCATCTTGAACAATGACGTATTCACGCCGTTCTTTTTGAACGAGAACCGCGCGCGGCTCCGGTGGTACGGTTTGAGTCGCGATCCAAAACAATGGGATGAAGCGACCCGCGCGCTGCTGACGCGTCTCGCGCGGTCCAATGCGCGCGTTTGGCTCGCGTGCGACGACTCGGCGGGCGATCTGCCCGATCCGACGCGGGAATGGCTCGATCAATCGCTCGAAATACTGGACGAGCGTAGTTTCCAAGATGGCGTCCACCTAGTCCTTTACGCGACGCCCGACCCGCCCTAAATCCCGCGGCTGGCGCGAGCGTCAATTTTTGACTTGTACGCCAATCGCGAGTACATTCCAAGCAGACAATTCGAACTGGCACTTGGAGGTGAATTTGACCGTTCTAAAACAGAGAGCAGGCGCGTGGCCGATTTTTCTGTACGTGGTTTTCCTGCTCTCGGGCTTTAGCGGACTTGCTTATCAGGTGGTTTGGATTCGTAGGTTCGGTCTCATCTTCGGCGTCACCGCATTTGCAACCTCGGCGGTCCTCTCCGCATACTTTGCCGGATTGGCTTTGGGTAGTTGGCTGGCTGGCCGGCGTTTGAGCCGCTGGCGCGTCCACCCCTTGAAACTCTACGCTTTCCTCGAGGTCGGCGTCGGCGCCTATGCCCTGGCGATTCCCTTTTTGCTCGACAGCTTGAATATCGTTTACGCGGCGGTCTTTCCACTGCTTGAGAATTCATTCTACCTCCTTTCGCTTTTGCGATTGTTCTTCTCGGCGCTCGTCCTCATTATTCCGACGACCCTCATGGGCGCAACCCTGCCCTTGCTGACCGAAGCGCTCGCCGAACGCGTCAAGAATGTCACCGTCAACGTGAGCGGCTTGTACGCGGTCAACACGTTGGGCGCGCTACTCGGCGCATCCTTTAGCGGGTTTTATGCGATCCGCGAGTTCGGGATGTTCGAGACGACGCTGCTCGCGGTCGCGGGCAACTGGCTGGCCGCCTTGGGCGCGGTGATCATCGCGCGGCGATTGGGAGCGGTCGCGCCCCAGCCATCGAAACCGCAGCCCGAAACGCGGCGGGAATTTAGCCCGCGTTACAAGGCACTGCTGCTGGGCTTGTTCTTATCGGGCTTTGCCGCTTTGGGGTACGAAGTGGTCTGGACGCGCGTGCTCAGCTTGTTTATGGGCCGCACGGTCTTTGCCTACACGACCATCTTGTGCAGCGCGCTGTTGGGCATCGCGGTGGGCAGTTGGCTGTTGCGATATGCCAGCCCGTGGATTCGGCGACCGGTGCGCGTGCTGGCGTTGCTCGAGCTCGCGGTGGCCGCGCTGAGTCTACTCTCGATTGGCGTGATCAGCCAGGCCGTGCCCAATCAGACCGACTGGGGGCTGCCGGTCAGTCTCGGCGTGATCCTCGTCATTCCCAACGCGTTGTTAGGGGCGACGCTGCCGCTGGCGATTCGCGTGTATCAAGCGGAATTCAAACACATCGCGCAAAGCGTCGGCGACTTGTATTCGGCGAATGTGCTCGGCGGCGTGCTGGGTTCTTTTGCGACCGGCTTTGTCTTGCTCACGCTGTTGGGTTCGCAATACACGGTCGTCTTTCTGGCCGTGCTGAACGGGTTTGTCGCGCTGCTCTTCTATCGCTATGCTGAGTCCGGCTCGCGCACGTGGGCCTGGGTTGGCGTGGGCGCGAGCGCGCTCGCCGTCGTCTTTTTTCTCCTTCAGCCGCAGTTTCTCTTCGATGGAATCCGGCGCGGCATTTTCGGCGAGGAGGAGATTCTTTTTCACCAGGAGGACGTCGAGGGGATCGTCACCGTTACGCAGCAAGGCATTCATCGCACCATCTATCTAAACGGCTCGCAAGAATCGAACGACCGGCCCGGACTCTTGGACGTCCACCGGGGCCTCGCGCATTTGCCCCTGTTGCTGCACCCGAATCCTGAACGTATCCTGGTCGTGGGTTTGGGGTCCGGCACGACGGCGGGCGCGGCGACGCAGCAGCCGGTCAAGGAAATTCGCGTCGTCGAGCTGGTGCCCGGGATGTATCAAGGCGCGGCGTATTTTGCCGAGAGCAACTATGATATTTTGAACGATCCGCGCGTTAACCTCCGGGTGGACGATGGTCGCAATCATCTGCTGCTCACCCGCGATAAATTCGACGTGATCGAAGCCGACCTGATCCTCCCGTGGCACGTCGGGGCCAACAACCTTTACGCCGCCGAATACTACCGGCTGGTCGCGGCGCGCTTGAAACCGAACGGCATTGTCGCGCAGTGGCTCGATACCGGGCTGCCCGCCGAAGAGTACAAACTCCTGCTGCGTACCTTTATCAGCGTTTTTCCTAATACGACCCTATGGCGGTCCGGCAACTATGCCGTCGCCATGCCGAGCGGCATTCGGATTGACCAAGACCTTTTGCGCGCGCGTTTCGCCGATCGCAAACTTGCCAAGGCCCTGCTGGAGAGCGGCTTTTACGACCTGGACACGTTTCTGGGATCGTTCGTCATGGGACCGGAAGATATTCGGCGTTACGTCGGCGCGGGCCCGATTCTGACGGACGACCATCCCTATCTGGAATTTGCGCGCTTGCAGCATCAGCCCGGAACGCTTAGTCTGCCGCAGAGCGACATCCGTCCATTCTTGACCGGGTACTGATCGGCTACTCACCCGCTTGACTTTTGGAGATGCGCGCGGTATTCTACATTTGCGCCCATTCAAGCACGTCGTTGCTACACAGGAGGACCAATGAAGCTCAAGCTATTCATCGCAGGATTTATCCTGCTGGCGTTGATGGGATTGACCGCATCGTACGCATTTGGCTGCACGCCGGATGAAGATTCCGCGCCGGGGTGCGGCAAGTTCCCCCAAATCAAGTTCATTCCTCTGCCCACGGCCGTGCCAACCAAGGCCCCGGCCCCGGTCGTATTGGCGGTCCCCAGGCCGACGCCGACCGGTAACACGCCCGAGACCGCGCGCACGCCCCTGTTTGTCAAGCCGGATTACTGTATCGAGTTGATGTGTCCCGGGGCAAACAACTCGCCGGCGTGGAATGGCGACGGTGAGTGGACGTGGATCAATGCCAATTCGAGCACCTGGTACCAGATGGACGACGGGCGCAGTCTCCAAGTCAAAATCTGGCTGTTTGCCAACGAACAAGGCGGAATGGCGTTCGACGTCTACGCGCCGGACCAGCATGACCTGTACGGCAAACCGGTGGGGCGAGGATCGTTGAATACCTCCTATCGTCCCGCCGATCTATTCTATTCGGGGCGCACCGCGGCGGGCGGCATTTGGAAGGTCCGGGTGATCAACAACAATCCATTTCCCATCTGGTACTCGCTCAAATATACCCGCACGACTCCGAGCATCGGTAACACGTGCGACCAATGCCACAAGGCGTTGGGCGATCTGATGTTTGATCAGTGCCGGAATGCCGATGGCTCGTCGTGGTGTCAGGATTTGAATTGGTTCTACCAGCAGGGTGGGCCCCCTAGCCCCGAATGGGACCATTCGATACCCTAGGTCCAGCGGCTTGCGCGCCAGCGCGAAACGCGACGAGAGTTTCTGCTCTTGTCGCGTTTTATTTTGCCGCGGCGGGATTTTGACGATTGTCCCGCGTTGTGTTATAAAACTCCCGAATGATTCTTGGAGGAGGCAGGGCTTTGCGCCCTACTCGACGACCGCTGGCGAGCCGCGATGCCATGACCCTCGCGCTCTATCTGGTCCTCGCCCTCGCGCTGACGTATCCCCTCATTCTGCATTTCGATACGCACGGCCCCGGCCACGGGGTTGACGATCCCGCGCAGACTTGGAGCATCTGGTGGTTCAAGCACGCGATTTTCAATCTCGGGACGAGTCCGCTGTACAGCGACTATGTCTTTTACCCGCTGGGGATCAACCTCGTCGCGTACACCCCGACCTTTCTCAACGGGCTGATTTCGATTCCGCTGCAAATGGCGACGAGCGTGATCATCGCGCAGAACGTCGTCGTCCTGTTCTCGCTCGTCGCGAGCGGCTGGGGCGCGCGGCTCTTGGCGCGCGAGGTGTTGGCCCGTCTCGGCGTCTCATCCGAATCGGCCGCGATTCCCGCGGCGGTGGCCGGCGTGGTTTACGCGTTCGGCGCGTGGCACCTCAACTATGTCGTCGCCGGGCATTTCATGCTGCTCAGCAACGAGTGGCTGCCGTTCTTTGCGCTCTATCTGATTCGACTGGAGAAAGCACCGTGGCGCAATGGCGGTCTGGCCGGCCTGTTTTTCGTTCTAGCGACGTGGACCGAACTCACCTTCGCCCCGTTCCTCGCGATTCTCACCGGGCTTTATGTGCTCTACCTATTAGGACGCGGATTTACGCGGATGAACGCAGAGAATAAAAAAATATCCGCGCTCGTCCGCGCTCGTCCGCGTCCCATAATATCGAATCTTGTCGCTTTGATTAGCATTGCGGCGATCGGCATCAGCCCGCTCGCGGTCAACCTGTTCTTGGACGTACAGCGCTATGGCTATTATCTCACGTCCGGCGTAGGCCGCATCCAAGTATTCTCCGCCGAACTGGTTTCCTTCTTCTTTCCGTCCGCGCAGCATCCCATCCTCGGCGATTGGGCGAACGGCGTGACGCAAGCGAACACGAGTTACGCGTTCGTCGGTTACGCCGTGTTGATTCTCGCCGGACTCGGCGTCTATTTCTATCGCGCCTCGCGCGAGGCGCGTTTCTGGGCCGCGGCCGCGGTTTTCTTCGCCGTGCTGATGCTTGGCCCCACATTGATCGTCGGCGGCGAATCCACGGGCGTCCCGCTGCCGTTCGCGGCTTTGCGTGTGATCCCATTCGTCAACGCCAACCGCTATCCCGTGCGCTTCAACGCGATGCTGATGCTCGCGCTCGTGCCGTTGATCGCGTTAGGCGTGGTGACCTTGTTGCGAACACGTAGGACGATTCCGCTGGTCGGCCTGATTGGCTTGCTCGCCTTTGAGCAACTCGTGCTCCCGATTCCGCTCGCGGATTTGCGCGCTCCGTCGGGCCTGCAGGCGATTCGCGACACGCCGGGAGATTTCGCGGTGCTCGATCTGCCGCTCGGTTGGCGCGGGAGCATCTCGCTGCAAGGTCGGATGGACGACAAGGCGCAGTTCTATCAGACGTTTCATCAGAAACGAATCTTGGGCGGCATTACGTCGCGCACGCCGCAATGGAAGTTCCAATATTTTCTAGAAGCGCCGGTCATCAATTCGCTCATCGCGTTGGAAACGGAACGCGAGGTGGACGACACCCGCCGGGCCCAAGACCGCGCCGTCGCGCTCGACGTTCTGCGGTTCTTCAACATTCGCTATGTCGCCGCGAACCGGGCGCTCGCCAGTCCGCAGTTGCTAGAATACGCACAAGACGTTTTGCCGCTCACCGAAATCTTTCGCGATGAAACTCGCCTCGTCTATCGCGTCGCGCAGCCGTTTGAGCCGATGCGGAAAATCGAACTAAACGGCGAAACCGCGCGACTGTATTTCGACGATGGTTGGGGCCGGGGGCAGAACGGCTATCGCTGGGCCAGGCGCGGCGACGCCGAAATGTGGCTGCCGCTTGCCAAAGCCGATCAGCAAATCTCGTTCCGAATCATGGGCGCGCGCGCGGGACAAGCGATCGCGGTCCGCGTGAATGGGCAGGTGGTCGCCGAACTGACGGCGGCGCCCCAGTGGCGCGATTACGCGGTCCGCGTGCCGGCGGCGGTCGTGCGCGATGGCTTGAACACGTTCACGTTTTCGAGCGCAACCTTTCCTATCGGCGGCGCGCAGCAAGACGATTACGCGATCGGCAATACCGGCGTGACTTCGCCGGTGGACATTGCGGCGACCGGCGCGGGATTCGACGCGGGCCGCTTCGGGGAGTTGTTCGTCGCAGGGCGGAATGTGGTTCCCAGCCAACGCGGCTACCATCTGGTCGCAGTCAATCCCCAGAGCGGGGCCGTAGATCGTGTTGGTTCGTTCGACACATTTAGCGGGCCGGCTGAATCCGCGCGGCTGGCGCAATTCGTCGAGCAATTGCCAACGGGTGAAATTGTCGCGGGGGTTGCGGTGGACGAGGTGTCACGCCAATTGCAGCCATCCGCCGTGGATGCGCTGCGTCAATTGGGAGTGGACAGCGATCTGCAATTCCAATTTCGCGCGGGCCACGCGTTCATCGGCGTCAAAGGCGCGCAGCCGGGCCAGGCGCTCGAACAAGTGGATGGGCGCAGGCCCGCGAGTGTCGCAGTCGGCAAGAACGTGGCGGGAGATCGCGTCGCGTTCGCGTTGGGGGGGATTGAAATCAGGCAATCAGGCGATTAGGCAATCAGGCGATTAGGCAATCAGTCAATCAGTCATCCAGTTACTAATTGACTAATTGACTAATTGACCGATTGACCAATTGACTGATTACTGATTGCCTGAATGACTAATTGCCCAAATACTGTAAAGTTGATTGTCCGTAGACGTGGCGAATTGCGTGAGCGGCTGGAAGGTCACGCCGCCGTGCGTCTGCGTCTCAAAGCGCGCGAGGTAAGGGTACTTGGCTTTGGCAAACGCATTGCCGACCGGATACACGATCAACTGAATATTGCGGTCGAGCAAGAATTGGTCGGGGTTATCGTCGGGCGCGAAACGAAAGTCGGTGAACGTGAAATGCAGGCCGCGCTGCCGGCCGAACATATCGAGCGCGCCGGAGTTGCCGGTGTACGCGAGGAGGTTCGTGGTTTGGTTCGCCGGTACGACGCGCGCTAATTCGTCCGCCATCTCGCGCTGCGACGCCATCATGTTGTAAACAAACTGCATCCCGGCGATGCCTTGCTGGTAACTTGCGACGAGGAGCGCGACAACGATGAGGGCGATTATCGCGCGAACCACCGGGCGGTTGCCCCGGAGGCGCGCTTTAGCGGAAACCGCAGCAACAAGCTCACCAAGTCGGCCTCCGCCGACTGAGTGAACCTGCGTCGGCTTGCTTGCAAGCCGCGGCAGGTTTCGTGTTGTTGTTGCCGCGATTTCAATCGCCCAACTGGCGAACACGAGCAGCGGCAGCCCCGGGTACATTAGGAAGCGCACTTCGAGTGTTGTATAATTGAACCAGACGAGGATTGCGAAAAACAGCAAGTAAAGCGCGGAGGTCGCGAACAAAAGCGCTATAGCGCGCGTCCGGCGACGAAGGATCGCGATTGCCGCTCCGAGCAGGCCGAGATAAACAATAAATCTCCGGGCGCGAGAAACCGCAGCCAAATCCCCGCCATAGACTGCGCGCCGAGAAATTCGAGCGCGTTGCCGGCCGCAAGCCAGCCGGTCGCCATCAGCGTCAACGGGAACGCGAGGGCGAACGCGACCGCGGTGAGCCACTCGGCAAGCGGCCTAGACCCGAAGGGTTTGCCGGCTCCTGCGGAGCTGCCTAACCCTTTGGGTCTCCATAGCGCGAGAAACACGAGGGCGACAAGCACGATGCCCTCGTAGCGCGTGATGGCCGCGAGATAGGCGAGCAGCGCGGCCAGTCGAAATCGCGATTGGACGAGCGCGAGGAGCACCGCGAGATAGAGGGCGAGAAAGAGTGTCGAGCTGAGAATCGTCACGCTTTCCCAAAGAAATGACGGCGCGAACGCCAGCAACAACGCCGCGACCCACGCCGCAATTTCGCCGAACGCGCGGCGCGTGAACTCGAACATCAGAATCACGGCGACGCACGCCAGCAGGGTAGAAAGGAATCGCGCGGCCAAGTAAAAGTCAACGGGCGCGGGAATCGCGATTCGCCACAATAGCAGCAAGAGCATGTAAAGCGGGTGCAGAATAAAGCGGTCGAGCAGATCGCGCGGGATGGCGTCAAGGCCTTGCGTCTGCAAAATGGTTAGGGTGCGAACGGCCTCGAACCCATCCTGCGAAAGTTCGACATCGTAAATGCGGAGCAGATAGAGGCGCGAGGCGAGGACGACGAGCGAGAGGACGATCCATTGCCAGCGGCGCCGGAGCACGGAAGCGTTCATCGGACGGCATTATAGCATCAAAATGAGTCTACTAGAAAAACGCGGGATGTTGTCATTGCGAGCGCTTTTTGCGAAGCAATCCCCACCATCAACGTTGGAGATTGCTTCGTCGCACAAACCTCTCCTCGCAATGACAATCCAAGAGCAGTACGGTCTACTGATCGTCATCGCGCTGATGGTGGCTTATAGCGCGTATTTCTCCGCGCTCTCGATCCAGCGCCACAACACGTTTCGTACCTACGCGTCCGACATGGGGCAGATGGACCAGGCGCTCTGGAATACGCTGCACGGCAATCTGCTCGAAGATACGCGCGACAACGGCGACCGGACCGCGCGCCAAGCGCCACGGCTGACCGATCACGTCGAGCCGATCTTTCTGGCGGTTTCACTCGTCTTTCTGGTTTACGACGGCATCGAATCTCTGTTTGTCGTCCAGTCCATCGCCGTCGCGCTCGGCGCGCTGCCGATTTTCTGGATCGCGCGGCGGCGCTTGAAGAGCGATTGGGCGGCCACCCTGTTCGCGGCGATGTATCTGCTCTTCCCCGCTCTGCAAGCCGCCAATCTCGCGGAATTCCACGCCGTGACGTTCGCGCCCGCCCCGCTGCTCTTGGCGTATAACTATGCCGAGGAGCGCGCGTGGAAGCGCTATGCGCTGTTCGCGCTCCTCGCGCTTGCGGTCAAAGAGGATATGGCGCTCTTGGTGTTCGCGATGGCGGTGTGGGCAGCGGTACAGTCAACAGTCAACAGTCAACTCGCCATCTTCGATGGCGCGTCAACAGACAAACGGATTAGGATTCACGTTTTACGTTTCACGTTTTACGTTTCACTCGCTCCTCTCATTATCGCCCTCGTCTCCGTGGCTTGGTTCGCCATCGCGCTGTACGTCATCGTTCCGTCGTTTAGCCCTCGGAATGAATCGGTGTACATCGGGCGGTATCCGCAGTCGCCGCTCGCGATACTCGCCGGATTGTTTATTCCAGAGAAACTAGGATACGTCGTCGGGCTGCTCGCGTCGGGGGGCTTTATCGCGCTCCTCGATCCGGTGGCGCTGCTGGTTGGCGCGCCTTCGCTCGTGCTGAATCTGCTCAGCAGTTATCCCGCGCAGTATTCCGGCACGTATCACTATTCCGCGCCGGTCGCGCCGTATTTCGTCCTGGCGGCGATTGGGGGGGCAGGGGTAATTCGAAATTCTAAATTCGTAATTCAAACATTCAAGTCGCTCGCGCCTGCCGTCGTCATAGTTCCGGCATTTCTGGTCGCGCTGGGCTATCATGTGCTGGCCGGCTATACGCCAATTGGCGGGGAGTATTTTTGGCCCGAGTCTACGCCGCATCAACAACAACTCGCTCGGTTTGTGAAGCAAATTCCGCTGGACGCGCGCGTCTCGACGACCAAGACCCTTTTCCCTCACGTCAGCCATCGCCGCTATGTGTACCGCTTTCCGACGATTCAGGACGCCGACTATATCTTGCTCGACGTGTCGCAATCGGTCGCGACGAACGCGGTAGATTTCCGAGTGAATTATCTCGAGGCGTTGCAGCAGGGGTTTGGCGTTCGCGATGCACTGGACGGGTATGTCCTGCTGGAGCGCGGTTTGGCGCAGAACGAACTCCCGGATGGCTTTTACACGTTTCTGCGCGCGTGTCCGTGCGCTCTAATTCAGAACCGGGTGCAGATAGACTTTGAGGACAAGATTCGATTCCTCGGCTATGACGTCCGGCAAGACGATTGGCAGCGCGTGTATCTGCGAACGTATTGGACGCGTTTGCCGGGGATGGACGCGAACAATTATGCGTTCTACCCGTTCTTCGCCGACGAATCCGGCGCGCTGCGTGAAGATGCGGTCATCCCGCCGCTGCTCGTCCAATTCTGGTATCCGACGATGCGTTGGCTGGACGGCGAAGTCGTCGTCGCGGATACGCTGCCGGTTGATCTGGGGACGCGCGCCAAGATCGGCCTCGGCGTTTTCTTTGGCGCGACGTGGGAAACGGCGGAACGGCGCCTCGAGCCGCATACGGCCGCGCCCATTTCGTCCGAATGGGTCTGGATTGGGAATCTCGCGCGCGTTGGCAAGAAATACCAAATTTTGCCCTAAAGCGTTTCCTATGCTAAGATGCGGCTAGCACAGTTCGGGAGTTTAGTTTGCGCCGCATTCATGCGATAATTCCGCTCCTGGTTATCATCCTCGCTGCCTTTGCGCTGCGCGTCTTTCGTCTCGATTTCCAATCCCTCTGGTACGACGAAGCGTTCAGCGTTTATCTCGCGCAATTCGCCCTGGGCGATATTACGGCCCGCACGGCGGCCGATATTCAGCCGCCGCTTTACTATTATCTTTTGCATTTTTGGATTTCGATTGCCGGCGACAGTGAATTTGCCGTGCGCTTTTTTTCGCTTTTCTTCGGCGTGCTAACTATTCCACTGATGTATGTGACTGCGCGGCGACTGTTCGACCGTTCCGCCGCGGTCATTGTTGGCGTGCTCGCAACGCTTTCACCGCTCTACCTCTGGTACTCGCAAGAAGCGCGAATGTACACGCTCATCACGTTCCTCTTGCTCCTGTCGAGCTATGCGCTGTCGCGCGCGCTTTCTCCCTCCCCTGTCGGGGACGGGGGAGGGCCGGGGTGGGGGTTATTTACCCTTGCCAACATCGCCGCCGTCTATACTCACTACTTTGCCTTCGCCGTCATTGCTTTCCAATTCCTACATGCTTTGTTGACGGTCGTGGCGCGATCCAAATTGCGAATCCCACAGGGACGCTTCGCAGTTACGAATTACGAATTACGAATTGCGATTTGTTTCGCCGCCATCCTCCTCGCCTTCCTCCCCTGGACGCCGTTCGTCATCGCCCGCTTTGGGCAGGACGCCAGTTACTGGCAAGGCGCGCTCAAGCTCGACGAGGCCGTGCGGCATATCTTTATCAACTTTACGACAGGCGAATCGGTGCTGGAGCAACAGGCGCAGTGGATCTTCGCGGTTTTCGTATCTTTCGCGGCTTTCGTGTTCCTGGGCTTTACTTCCGCGTATGCCGACTCCAACGCTTACTTTGATCCCGCGTTCAGCAAGGCCAGCTTCCGCGATGTCGCGCGGTATGTGGACGAACACCTCGCGCCCGGCGAAGCGATCATCCTGACGAGCGGTCACCTCTTCCCCGCGTTCAACTATTACTATCGCGGCGAAGCGCCGCAAATCCGCCTGCCCGACGATCCGACCCTCAACGCCGAACACGTCATTGGCTACGACGCGGCGAATGTTATGAACCAAACGCTGGCGGGCGCGCCCGGCGTGTGGGTGGTGCAATGGCAGGACGAAGTGGTTGACCCAAATGGATTCGTTTCGATGCTGCTCTCGTCGCGCGGCAAGGAGCAAAAGATCGAGGGCACGAGTTTCTATCAAGTGCGCCTGCGCCATTGGACGTTAGCGCCGGACGCGCGCTTTGAGCCGGCGCCGCAACCCGGCATCGCGCGCCCGGCGAATTTCAAGGATCGGGTCGCGCTGCTCGGTTTTGATACGCCAAACCCCACGCCCAGCGACCAGGGCGCATCATTCAATTTGTACTGGCAAGCGCGCGAAACGCTCGGCGACGATTATCAGGTCGCGCTGCGCGTGCTCGACGCGGCGGGCAGCTTGTGGGGCAAGCAGGACCGCCGCCCCGCCGGTTACAACTATCCGACGACGCGCTGGAAAAAGGGCGAGAACCTTTTCGGCGCGTACACTGTGCCATTGGTTGCCGGCGCGCCTGCTGGCGATTATTTTGTGCAAGTCACCTTCTACACCGCTAGCAATCCATCCGGCTTGGACGTGCTCGCGCCCAACGGCGCGCCGGTTGGCAAGTCGGTCAAGGTTGGGCCGATTCCAGTTTTGCCCGCGACGAAACCCGCGACCTACGCCGCGCTCAATATTCAGAACACGATCAGCCAACCGCTTGGGCCCTTCACGCTGCTCGGCTATCAGTTCGGTCGCGACAAGGCGAGCGCGGGCGAAACGATTCCACTCACCCTCTTTTGGCGCGCCGACGCGAAACCCGATACGGATTATTCATTCCGCCTGCAATTTGGCGATTTCGTCGGCGAGCCATTTCCAATCTCCAACCTCCAATTTCCAACTTCCACCTGGCGCTCAGGCGAAATCGTGCGCGGCCAATATGCAGTGCCGATTCCCGCAGAGGCGAAGGCGGGCGCGGTAAACCTCCAAGTTGCATTGAGCGATGGCAATTCGCTTGCGCTGGCGCCGTTCACTATCGAAAAGACCGACCGCGTATTCGTCAAGCCGACCGTTCAATTCGCGCAGACCGCGATTTTTGGCGACAACTATCTTGCGCTTGTCGGTTACAGCGTCAGCGCCGCAGTCAGGCCGGGCGAGAATTTGAAACTCGATCTGGCCTGGCAGGCACGCGGCAAGATGGACAAGCCGTATACCGTGTTCGTGCATTTGCTCGACAAGGACGGCAAGGTGGTGGCGCAAAAAGACGCGCAGCCGCAGAACGGCGCGCGCCCCACGACCGGCTGGGTTGCGAACGAGTATCTCACAGACCATTACGAATTACCCATTCCCGCGAGCGCCGCGCCCGGCAATTATCAGATCGAAATTGGCTGGTACGATGCAAAGGACCCCGCGTTCGCGCGGCTACAAGTGTTGGGTGAGGATGGCGTGGCGGGCGCGGATCATGTGATTCTGAAGACGGCTGTGACGATTGGACAATAAAGAGGAAACAAAAAGAATGACAAACACCGAAGGGGCTACTTTAGGAACCTCTGTGCACTCAGTTCCAGGTGAACAGCCGCGAAGGTAGTCCGGCCGACCTTCGGAATTACTTTGTCATTCTGACAATATTTTAGCACAGTTGATTGATTGCGTAAAGAGTATCGAAATGGGCAAACCGAGCATTAGTGTCTTTTTCCCTTGCTATAACGACGCGGGCACCATCGCCGCGATGGTGATCCGCGCGCTGCAAACCCTGCGCGAGATCACGGACGATTACGAAGTCATCGTCGTCAACGACGGCAGCCAGGACGATTCCCTCAAGATCCTGAGCGAACTCTGGTGCGTTCTGCCGCCGGAATTTCGACTGGTCAACCACGAAAAGAATACGGGCTACGGAGGCGCGATCCGCGCCGGCATCGCGGCAGCGCAAAAGGACTGGGTCTTTTACACCGACGGCGACGCGCAGTACGACGCGCGCGAAATCAAGCTGCTCGCCGACCGGATTTCCGACGATGTGGATTTGATCAACGGTTGGAAGATCAAACGCCGCGATCCGGGCCACCGCATCGTGATCGGAGTCATGTATCAGTATTTCGTCAAGCTGATGTTTGGCTTGAAACTCAAAGACGTGGACTGTGACTTTCGCTTGATACGGCGCGAAATTTTCGACGTCGTAAAACTAAAATCGCGCGACGGCTCGATCACGTTCGAGATGATGAAAAAGATTCAAGACGCCGGCTATCGCCTGACCGAAGTGCCGGTGCATCACTTTTATCGCCAGTACGGCGAATCGCAATTCTTTAATTTCCGCCGCGTGGCTCGCGCCCTGACCGAACTCTGGTACTGGTGGTGGCGTCTCGTCGTCAAGCAGGAAGCGGCGCGCGAGTACCGCCCGAAGCGGGAGATGCAGGTGGCGCGCCGCAAGCCACAAGTTGTCCCAGCGACTCCTACCAATTGAGACCTGCGACCTGCGACCTGAGACATGAGACCATGAACCATTATCAATCTGCACTTGAAAACAAAGACTGCCTCATCACCGGCGGGCTGGGCTTTATCGGCTCGAACCTCGCGCGGCGGCTGGCGCAACTCGGCGCGCGGGTGACGCTGGTGGATTCGCTCATCCCCGAGTACGGCGGCAACCTGTTCAACATCACGGGGATCGAAGACCGCGTGCGCGTGAACATCGCCGACGTACGCGATGAATACTCGATGGACTATCTCGTCCAGGGACGCGATTACCTGTTCAACCTCGCGGGCCAAACTTCGCACCTCGACTCGATGCAGAATCCCTACGAGGACCTCGACATCAACTGCCGCGCGCAGCTTTCGATTCTCGAAGCGTGCCGCAAGCAAAATCCGCGCGTCAAAGTCGTCTACGCCAGCACGCGCCAAATCTACGGCAAGCCGGACTATTTGCCGGTGGACGAGCGCCACTTACTGCACCCCACCGACGTGAACGGCATCAACAAGATGGCAGGCGAGTGGTACCACATTCTCTACAACAACGTCTACGGCGTCCGCGCCGTGTCGCTGCGCTTGACGAACACCTACGGGCCGCGGATGCGCGTCAAAGATAGCCGTCAAACTTTTCTCGGCATCTGGATCAAGAAATTGATCGAAGGCGAGCCGATCGAGATTTGGGGCGAGGGCACGCAGATTCGCGATTTCAACTATGTGGACGATGTGGTTGAGGCGATGCTGATTTCCGCGACGACCGACGATGTGAACGGGCGCATCTTCAACCTCGGCAGCGACGAGACGATCAATTTGTGCGATCTGGCCGCGCTGTGCGTCGAAGCGAATTGCGGCGGCAGCTATCGCGTCATCCCGTTTCCGCCTGACCGCAGGCAGATTGACATCGGCGATTACTATGCTGACTATCGCCTGATTCGTGGCAAACTTGGCTGGCAGCCGCGCGTAACGCTGCGCGAGGGACTGACGCGGACGCTGGAATATTACCGCAAGTATAGAGAACACTATTGGTAGACAGGTACACATGTAAACAGGTAGACACGCATCCTGTGTACCTGTCTACGTGTGTACCTGTCCACCTGAGGACGCGATGGCGATTCCTTTTTTCGACTTGAAAGCGCAATACGACAGCATCCGCGCGGAATTGGACGAGGCCGCGCTGCGCGTGATGCGGAGCGGCTGGTACATTCTCGGCTCCGAAGTGGACGCGTTTGAAAAGGAATTCGCGGCGTACAATGGCGTGGCGCACGCGATCGGCGTCGGCTCGGGCACGGAGGCGCTGCACATTGCGCTGCTCGCGCTCGGCGTTGGCGCGGGCGATGAAGTAATTACCGTGCCGAATACGGCCGTTGCGACCGTCGCCGCGATTGAACTGACGGGCGCGCACGCGGTCTTGTGCGACGTGCGCCCGGACACGATGCTGATGGACGTGGAAAAACTCGCCGGCGCGATCACGCCGCGCACGCGGGCGATCATCCCCGTTCACCTCTTCGGGCAGAGCGCCGACCTCGCGCCGATCCTCGAACTGGCGCGCGCCAGGAATATTTTCGTGCTCGAAGATTGCGCGCAGGCGCACGGCGGGACCTATCGCGGCCAGCGCGTGGGTCGTTGGGGCGACATCGCCGCGTTCAGCTTTTATCCCACCAAGAACCTCGGCGCGTACGGCGACGGCGGCGCAATCCTCACGAACGATGCCCAACTCGCGGAGCGCGTAAGACTGCTGCGGCAGTACGGTTGGCGCGAACGCTACGCCAGCGACATCAAAGGGCTAAACTCGCGGTTGGACGA
>JACQYF010000026.1 GCA_016208315.1 Chloroflexota bacterium
GCAGTTCAAGCAACTGATCGAGCCGGAAGCCGCGGATGTAGACATTACCAAACAGGATATTCTCGTGAGCGTGGGGCGCGGAATTCAATCGGCGGACAATCTCGAACTGGTCGAGGAACTCGCGAACGCGCTCGGCGGCGCGGTCTCGGCGTCCCGCCCGATAGTGGACAACGGCTGGCTGCCGAAAGCGCGCCAGGTCGGCAAGTCTGGCTCGACCGTGAAACCGAAACTGTATTTCGCCGTTGGCATCAGCGGCGCGCCCGAGCACCTAGAAGGCATGCGCGATGCGCCGCTCATCATTGCCATCAACTCCGACCCGAACGCGCCGATCTTCGACGTGGCGCACTATGGTATCGCCGCGGACTTGTTCGACGTGGTGCCCGCGTTGACGGAAAAGATAAAGGGCGGATAGAAGAAAAGACCCGAAGGGTTTTTAGAAACCCTTCGGGTCTGGGTGAATCGGCTCTTCGGAAACCTTGAGTTCGTCGGCATGGGCTTGCGCGTAGGCCTCGAGTTTCTTTTCGAGGAAAAAGCGCACGTTGGGATTGTTGAGGTCTTTGTTCGCGAACGCCTGCGCGAGTTCTTCAAAGAGGTTGTCTGAGTACATGATCATCGCGCCCACAATCTTGTTGGTTTCTGGATCAACACGCAAGTCCACATGGTAGTTTTCGTCGGTGTCATCATTGACGGGCACATGGATGGCAGGCATCGGTTTGTCGGCATTAATGACGAGATCCAAGATACTAACATCAGGGTCATTGTCGAAAAATACTTTAGTCATTTTCATTTCTTCCATTCGTCGAAATTATAACACGAACTATTGGATTCGTAAACGGTGAACCATGCTTACTCTGCCTGAAAAAATCGCCTTTATTATCTTTGCCATCGCAATGTTTGCCTGGACGGGCTTGCGCGCGTATCGCATCGTGCGCGCCATCGCGCGCGGGCGCGGGCGGCCCGATTGGGAGCACATCGGCAAGACGATCAAGGAGCGCCTGCTGGCGCAGTTGCTCGTCATTGGGACGAATCTCCCGGTCTATTTTAACCGCCCGCTCGTGGGCATTTTCCATTTCATGGTTTTTGCGGGCTTTTCGTTTTATTTGCTCGTTAATATCTCCGACGGGCTGGCTGGGTACACCACATGGGACACGCTACACCCCGACCCGACCAACGCGCTCGCGCCGGTGATCAACCTCTACAACCTGGCCGCCGACCTCTTGAGCATCTCGGTGCTGGCGGGCATGATATTCTTTCTCGTGCGCCGCTTTATTCGTAGAGACCCCGCGTTCAATTTCCGTGAAAACGTTTTGCTCAACCCTAAAGTCAAAGCCGGGGCGATTCGGCGCGATTCGTTGATCGTCGGCGGATTCATTCTGGTCCATGTCGGTTCACGCTGGATCGGACAGGGGATGCAGCTTGCGGCGAGCGGCCAGGGCAATTGGTTCGAACCGACCGCGAGCATTCTGGCGGTCCCGCTCGCGTTCCTGCCTGCGCCCGTTTTGGATTTTGGAATTCATCTGACGTGGTGGACGGCTATCGGTTTGATTATCGCCTTCTTCCCCTATTTCGCCTACTCGAAACACGTCCACATTTTCTTCGCGCCGCTCAACTGGTTCTTCTATCGCGATCGGCCGGTGGCGACGACCGAAGACCCGAACGGCGTCGCGGCGAAAAAGTTGGATGACCTGACGTGGCATCAGGTGATGGACGCGTACGCGTGCATCATGTGCAATCGCTGCCAGGACGCGTGTCCCGCGTATGCCGCCGGCACGCCGCTGTCGCCGGCCGCGCTCGAAATCAACAAGCGTTATTACCTGAATCAGAATCTCGCCAAATTTGCAAGCGGCATGGAATCGCCCTTGCTGCTCGATACGGTCATTTCGAAAGAGGCGGTGTGGGCTTGTACGACATGCGGCGCGTGCGTCGAGGTGTGCCCGGTCGGCAACGCGCCGATGGTAGACATTATTGATATTCGGCGCGGCTTGATCAACGAAGCCGACCCGATTGACGCGAATCTCCAAAAGTCGCTGGAGAATTTTGCCAAACAGGGGAACTCGTTCGGGCAATCGGCGCGGATGCGCGCCAAGTGGACGCAGGGACTCGATTTCAAGATCAAGGATGCGCGCAAGGAAGAGGTGGACTATCTCTGGTTCGTAGGCGATTACGCGTCGTTCGACCCGCGCGGGCAGGAGTTGACGCGGATGGTTGCGCGCGTATTGCGCGAGGCCGGCGTGGATTACGGCATCTTGTACGAGGCGGAATGGAATTCGGGCAACGACGTGCGCCGCGCGGGCGAAGAGGGCTTGTTCGAAATGCTGGCCGAGCACAACATCGAGGCGATTGGCAAAGCGAAATTCCGTGAGGGCATCATTACGACCGACCCGCACACGATGAATGCGCTGCGCTTTGAATACGCCAAGCTCAGCCAGAGCTACAAGGTCGCGCACTATTCGCAGGTGCTCGCGTATTTAATCGAGCACGGCAAAATAAAACTCACGCGCCCGCTGAAATATCGCGGCACGTATCACGACCCATGCTATCTCGGGCGCTATAATCGTGTCTTCGGCGACCCGCGCCAAGTGATTCAGAAGACAGGCATTCAATTGGTCGAGATGCCGCGCAATCGCGAGAATTCGTTTTGCTGCGGCGCAGGCGGCGGACAGCTTTGGAAGGGCGAAGGCGTGCCGGGGCAAAAGCCCGCCGAGAATCGCATTCACGAGGCGTTGGCGGTTCTGAACGGCGCGGAGCGCAAAGACAAACCGCTGTTTATCGTCGCGTGTCCAAAGGACGTGGCGATGTACTCGGACGCGGTGAAAACTTCCGGCTGCGAGGGTGAGATTGTCGTCAAGGATATAATCGAATTGGTGGCGGAAGCAATGCCGCTTGCCAAGCCGCAGGTCGCAAGTCCCAAGTCGCAAAGTGCGAAGGTCACGGCGTAAAGATGGACGAACTCGCCGATGGGTTGTGGGCGCGGCTGCGGAATGTGTTGATCGCGCTCGACCGTATGGATCGCCTGGAGACCGCCAGCGATTTTGTCGGCTGGGTTGAATCGTTTCAGCGCGACGACGCGCAAATCGAAACGACGACACGCGATTGGGTGCTGCGCGCGGTTCGGCTCGCGTCCGATCCGCTGAATTACCAGATTCTGCGCGCCTTTCAGCCATCGGATGAAATGACGATTGCCCAATTGATGGCGGTGACGGGATTGTCGCGCGTCGAGCTGACGGAACGCGTCAAAGACCTCGCGCAAGTTGGGTTTATCGCACAAACGTTGGAGACGGATGCGGTGCAAGGGACGCGCGCGGCGGAAGGCATGGTCGCGTGGATCGAAGCCCTGCGGGAACAGATTGCAGAACGCGCCCGCGCCGGCCTGACCAAAGACAACCCGCCGCCCAAATTCCATCGTCCAATTTCCAACTTCCAACTTCCAATATGACCTGTCCTTATTGCGACTTCCAAGCCGCGCGCGGCGCGGTGCATCGCCATCTCGCGGACACACATGCCGAGAAGGTTATTGTTCGAATAGACGATGAAAAGGGCAAACGTTTTTACGGCGTCACGTGCCCTGTTTGCAGCGCGCCTTACGAACATCAGGTCAAGCCGCGCAACTATGATCCGGGCTTCCTTCAAGAATTCGACCACGAGATAAAACTTGTGGCTTTCGATATGTTGTTGTACCATATGCAAGGCGAACACGCGGAGCACGCAGGTGGTCCAATTCAAACAACGAAAGATTGACCGCTGTCACCCTGAGCAGAACGAAGGGTCTCGTCATCGCGTACAAGATTCTTCGGGGCACAAACCGCCCCTCAGAATGACAGCCGTCATCCTTGAAGGAGTCCAGCATCATGAGCACCGTCAATGGCTGCAACATTCCCGAAGACCTGTTCTACTGGCCCGAAAAGCATGTCTGGGCGCGCCCTGAAGGCGATGGCACAATTACGGTCGGCATCACCGATGTCGCCCAGAACCTCGCCAAGCGCTTTATCTCCTGCACGATCAAGAAAACAGCCAAGCCGCTGGAAAAGGGCAAGAGCGTTGCCACCGTCGAAAGCGGCAAGTGGGTGGGACCGGTGCCGCTGCCGGTCGCGGGCGAAATCGTCGCGACGAATGATGCCGCCGCCAAAACGCCGGCGATGATTAACGACGACCCGTATGGCACGGGCTGGATCGCGCGCATTAAACCAAAGGACTGGGACGCGGACAAAGCCGCGCTGGCGACCGGCGCGGACGGCGTCGCGGCGTATCAAAAGTTTTTGGATGGGGAAGGAATAAAGTGTGCGTAAAACGCAAAACGTGATGCGTAAATTTACGTTTTGCGTTTTACGTTTTAGGATTGAGCATGCAAGTTTACCGAGGGTGCGTTTTCCCAGAAGATTTGCTGTTCGATGTCGCCCAGGATGTGTGGGTGCGTCTCGAAGATGGCCTCGCCGTTTGCGGCATGACCGATCCCGCGCAGACGCGGTGCGGCAAATTCGTCGCGGTGCAATTTAGAGCCATCGGGAAAATTGTCGGACGCGGCAAGGCGCTCGCGACGATCGAGTCGGCCAAATGGGTGGGCGCGTTTCCCGCGCCGCTGACGGGCGAAATCGTCGCGACGAATGAGGCGACGTACAAGCGCGATATTCTCATGGCGAATCGCGAGCCATACGACGCCGGCTGGCTCGTAAAGGTGCGTCCGACGAATCTCGACGCCGAGCGCGGTTTTCTGCTGGACGCGGCGTCCGCGTTCGTCGAGTACCAGAAAAAGATCGAAGAACTGAAAATCAACTGCATGCGCTGCATGGATTAAACCAATCGCCAATTGCCACGTGCGGTTTTGCCCAATGGTAATTGGTACTTCCGATGGGAGAAATATTGCTCACGTGGTGGCAAACCATAGAGTACGACGCCGAAACGCTACGCCGAGACGTTTTGGCTGGATTGACGGTTGCGCTATTCGCCCTGCCTCAATCCATGGCATACGCGCTTCTGGCCGGTGTCGAGCCCCGCTATGGTTTGTACGCGTATATCGTCGGCGCAGTGATTGGATCGGCGTTCGGGTCGTCGCGTCACTTGCAAACGGGCCCGACGAACGCCACTTCGATCGTCGCCGCGAGCGCGCTTGCCGTATACGCAAGCCGCGGCGATTTTATGGCGGTGGTTTTCACATTGACGTTGCTCGCCGGGCTATTTCAATTTGGCGCGGGGATGTTGCGGCTGGGAAATCTAACCCAATTCATTTCGCGTTCGGTGTTGACCGGATTCATCGCGGCGGCGGGATTGCTGATCGTGGTCAATCAACTGCCAAATCTACTCGGCATTCGAGCGTTCACGAGTATCCGCGCAACGGACGTTCTTCTGCACGTGGTCGCAAATTTGGGCGCGCTGCGCGTCGAGTCGCTTGCGCTGGGATTGACCACGGTCGCAACGGGTCTGCTCCTTCACAAATACAGCCCACGCTCGAAAACCGGCGTTCCCATTCTTCCGTCCCATCTGCTGTCAATTCTGTTCGCGGGTGCGATTGTTTGGTTCTTGGGATTAGATCGGCGGGGCGTACGCCTCGTGGGCGACATTCCGGCATCGCTCCCGCCTTTTAGTTTGCCACTGTTCGATTTCAATTTGTGGCAATCCCTGGTGCCCGGCGCGCTCGCGGTGATGCTGATTGGGGTCATGGAATCCATCTCGTCTGCGAAATCGGTGGCATCGTTTTCGAGCAGTCGCATCGCCGTGGACCGCGAGTTTGTCGGACAGGGGTTGGCGAAGATCGGAGTGGCATTTTTCAGCGGCATTCCGGTTTCCGGTTCGCTGACGCGCAGCATATTGAGTTATCGGGCCGGCGCGGTCACGCGGCTCGCGAATATCGCATCCGGTGTGTTTCTCGCGATCATCGTTTTCGTTTTCAGCCCTGTGGTGCGCTACATACCGGTTGCGGCACTGGCGGGCATGCTGGTTCTGATCGCGGTGAATATGGTGAACTGGGAGCATGCGCGGATCTCGCTGCGCGCTACGCGTGCGGACGCAGTCGCGATGCTCGCAACCTTTGTCGCCGCGCTTGTTTATCCGCTCGACATTGCCATCTATATCGGCGTCGGGATTTCGCTGATCCTGTTCCTGCGACGCGTGCAAACGCCGCGGTTGAGCGAATTGGTTTACAACGGCGCCGGTTTTCGTGAACGGAGCCGGACTGAGGCGCGTCCCATTCCGGAGATTTCAATCGTTCATGTCGAGGGAGACGTGTTCTTCGGCGCGGCGGACTCGCTCGAAGAAGAAATCGGCAAGATTGCGCGGCGCGATCAACTGCAGGTGCTCATCTTGCGATTGAAACGTGCCTATCACGTGGATGCGACCTTCGTACTAACTCTGATGAAACTATACGAGGACCTGCGTCGGCAGCGCAAGGTGCTCCTCATCTCGGGCGCGACGCCAGAGATTGCGACCGTGTTCCGCCAATCGGGCGTTGACCAGTTGATTGGGATGGAGAACATTTTCTTTTCTGACGCGACCATTTTTAAATCTACGCGCGCCGCGCTCGACCGTGCGATTGAGCTTTTGGATCAAGAATGCACAAACACTACTCGGACTGCTCGCGGTTGACGGAGGGCCGATGAAGTACGCCAAGATCATTGATAATCGCAAATGCATTGGCTGCCACGCGTGCAGCGTCGCGTGCAAGGAAGAAAACCAGGTTCCCCTCGGCGTTTTTCGCACGTGGGTCAAGTACGTCGAAAAAGGCAAGTTTCCAAACACGCGGCGACATTTCCAAGTGACGCGCTGTAATCAATGCGAGAATCCGCCGTGCGTCCGCATCTGTCCGACCGCGGCGATGTACCAGCGTCCGGACGGCATTGTCGAGTTCGATAAAGACCAGTGCATCGGCTGCAAGGCGTGTTTGGAGGCGTGCCCGTACGACTCAATCTACGTTGACCCCGAATCGCACACCGCGGCGAAATGCCACTTTTGCGCGCACCGCGTGGATCGCGGGCTGGAACCCGCCTGCGTGATCGTCTGCCCCGAACGCGCGATCATTGTCGGCGATATGGACGATCCCAATTCGCAAGTGTCGCAGCTCCTTGCGCGCCAACAGGTCGCGGTTCGCAAATCCGAGCAGGGGACGCGTCCCAAACTATTCTACATCGAAGGCGAGAGCGCCGCGCTCGATCCGCTCGCGGCCGCGCGGCCGGAATCGTGGCTGTGGGCCGACGTGGGCGATTCGAGCTACACGCCGAACAATGGGCACGACAGGCAGATTCAGCGCACGGGATCGTTCGTCAGCGGATTCGTGCAAACGGTGTACGACGTGCCGCATCAAGTGCCGTGGGGTTGGAAAGTCTCGACGTATCTGTGGACGAAATCCATCGGCGCGGGCGCGTTCTTTGTTCCCGCGCTGTTCCTCGGATTTGGCGGACAACTGCCGAGTGTGTTTGCGACCGTCGCCGCGTTTTTGGCGCTCGTGTTCGTGGCGATAACGACCTTTTTCCTCGTCTGGGATTTGAAACGTCCAGAACGATTTCTGAAAATAGTTTTCCGTCCGCAGAAACGCTCCTGGCTCGCAATCGGCGCATTCATCCTGATGGGCTTTTCCGCGCTGGGCGGCTTGTGGTTCCTCGCGAGCGCGGCCCAAGTCGTCGCGCCGCAAGATGGGTTACGCGCCGCGCAAACGGTTCTGAATTTCCCCGTTGCGCTACTCGCGATCTTTTCCGCGATCTACTCGGCGTTTCTCTTCTCGCAAGCCGAGGGTCGCGATCTGTGGCAATCGCCGCTGTTGCCGCTCAACTTGTTCCTGCACGCGACGATAGCGGGGACTGGACTGCTCTTGAGCGTATCGGCAGCCATGAATACGGCGATCCCCGTGCTCATGCCGATCCTCGCGGTAGGTCTCGTCGCGCTGCTCGCCACGCAACTCCTCGGCGATTTTGCGGTGATGCATTCCACGACGAACGCGCACCAGGGGCATCATCTGATGACGCACGGGCATTACGGACGATTCTTCTGGGGCGGGACGCTGGCCCAAGTGGTGGGACTCGCGTTCGCCGTGATCGGGATTACTTTCGCGTCTCTGCCCGTCGGCGCGCTCGGTGGAATTTTCGCGCTTGCCGGATTGCTCGCGGTCGAGCACGCGTGGGTGCAGGCGGGGCAGCTCGTTCCAAATAGCTAAAGTGAAAAGGCAAAAGTTAAAAAGCAAAAGTGGGCTACGTATGCCTGACGCAACACCCTATTCTCGCCCGCGCGACGAATCGCTCGCCGCATTCAAAGAGTGGGTATTACAAATCGTGAAACGACTGGGCGGGAAAGACGACTTGACGGAAATGGAATGGATCGCGGCGTGGCAAGATTTCTGGAAGAACAGAAAAGCCGAAACGGACGATTAGCGAGGACTGGAATACGGCGCGATGTTTGTTGCTATTACCGAAGACAGTTTGGTATTACGGAATCTCGCGCGGGCTGGCAATGTGACAAGCGCGAAATCTTTCGCTGGATTGCCGCAAATAGATGAATTGCCCAGCGCGGTTGTGATTGACCTCGATATAAAAGATGCTCTACCCGTTGCCGCGCAGGTCAAGGCGCGCTGGGCGAATACTCTTATTGCCGGATTTCTCTCGTACCCAAATCGCAAGTTGTGGGAATCGGCGGAAGCAGCCGGTTTCGATCTCGTGACGACACGCGGCGCGCTCGCCGCGCAGTTGAATGAAAAGCTGAGCGATTGGCAAGGCCGATCAAAGCAACGCGTACGCGTGTGCGATGTCGCCGATCTCGCAGGACGTTTGGGCGTGGTCGCGCGGTTGAGCGATTTGCCGATGGGGCCGGTGGCCGTTTATCACATCGGCGGCGAGGTATTTGCGGCGCAAGATGTTTGCCCGCACGCGGGAGCGCAATTATCGCAAGGGGAGCTGAGCGGCGCGATCATCACTTGCCCGCGGCACGGCAGCCAATTCGACGTGCGAACCGGCGAGCGCGTGCGCGGGCCGGCGGATTTGGGAATCGAGACGTATCGCGTGGAGATGGATGGGGGACAGGTGTTTGTCGTGAAGGATGAGGGATGAATCGCCGTCGAAGGCGGCGCATCATCCTTCCTCGCCAAGCCACTGCGGAATGGCGGACTCGATGGCCGTGACGAATTCCTGCGCGCGTCCGAACCAGTATTCCGCGTCCTCGCGGTTGAAGATTACTTCCTTGTAATAGTCGGCTTTCAATCGGGCTTTGGCGGCCCGTCCGATCAGTCCTTTGAACTTGGCGTCCACGAGACCTTTTCTGAAGAAATGATATCCGAAGAGATTGTTGGTGCCTTCGTGTGATTTGGCGACAAACCCTTTGGTGGCGAGTGCGGCATCGGCGGCACAAAGGACCGCGTAGTAAGAGCGTGAAATTGAATCGGGGTACAGATTTACGCTGAGCAGCACGCGTGCTGCCTCCAGCCTCTCTTTCGCAGCGATGATGTTCACTTCTGCCACGTGGTGGCGATCAATGTCCAGTTTGGGCACGGGGGCTCCTTCCAGCAGAATGCCGTGATGCGCGACGTTGTAGACGAGCGGGTTAGTTTCGATTTCCGTCGCGAGTTTATCAGCGCGGTATTCGAAGAGATGGACGAGCGGGAACTCACCGTCAACCGTCAATTCTTCAATTGACTTTTCCTGCTCGGGCGTCACGTCGTCGTAGATGAGGAAGAGGTCAATATCTGACTCGGGGCGCGGCTTGCCGTACACTCTGGAACCGTAGAGAATCAAGCTTTTGAGTTCGCCATTGGGCAAAATCGAGCGCAGGCGCGCGCGGACGCGCTGGACGGTGCGCCACTGGCGCGGCGTCAAGCCGTAGCGATACCCGCTTGCACGTTTCGTGTCCTTTCGCGTTTTCCGTTCACGGACTTTGGGAGCCACGCCTCAATTATAGCATTCTAATCTGCAATCTGCAATTTGAAATCCGCAATCAGCGGAGGTGACTCATGGCGCGTGTTGCTTTGGATTTTGTTTCGCCTAAACAGGAATTGCGCGCGTATCCGCCCGTGGAGCAGTGGGACGATTGGATGGAGTACGATTCCACGGAGTGGCCCAAGCGCGTCGAAAAGCATTACATGCTCGTTCCGACGGTGTGTTTCAATTGCGAGGCTGGTTGCGGCTTGCTGGCGTACCTCGACAAGGAGACGCTGCAAATTCGCAAGTTCGAAGGCAACCCCACGCACCCCGGCTCGCGCGGCCGCAACTGCGCCAAAGGGCCCGCGACTTACAATCAGGTCACCGACCCCGAACGCATTCTGTATCCGCTGAAACGCGCGGGCAAGCGCGGCGAGGGCAAATGGGAACGCGTGACGTGGGACGCAGTCCTCGACGACATCGGCGGGCGCATCCGCAAGGCGATCGCCGAGGGACGCCGTAACGAGATCATGTACCACGTGGGGCGACCCGGCGCGGATGGCTATATGGACCGCGTCTTGCAAGCGTGGGGCGTTGACGCGCACAACTCACACACCAACGTCTGCTCCGCCGCGGCGCGCCTCGGCTACTCGCTCTGGCACGGCTACGACCGCCCCTCGCCCGATTACGCGAACGCGCGCTTTATCCTGCTGATTTCCTCGCACCTCGAAACCGGACACTATTTCAACCCGCACGCCCAGCGCATTATCGAGGCAAAAATGCGCGGCGCGAAACTCGCGGTGATGGACACACGCCTGTCGAATACCGCTTCGATGGCCGATTATTGGCTGCCCTCGTGGCCCGGCTCCGAAGCCGCGGTCCTGCTTGCGATGGCGCTCGTCATTCTCAAAGAGAATTTGTACGACCGCGAATTTCTCCGACGTTGGACCAACTGGCAAGAGTTCATGGCAAATGAGCCAAATGTGCCAGATGTGCCAAATATGCCAAATCTCCAATCCCCAATTACTAATTACCAATTTGATGATTTTATAGAACGCCTGAAGCAACATTACGCGCCGTTCACGCCCGAGTTCGCGGAAAAGGAATCGGGCATTCCGGCGCAGACGATTGTCGAGATCGCGCGCGAGATCGGGCGCGCGGGGTCGGCATTTGCGACGCACGTGTGGCGCAGCGCGGCGACCGGTAACCTGGGTGGGTGGCAGGTCGCGCGGTGCTTGGAATTTTTGAACGTGCTGGTCGGCGCGGTCGCCACCCCGGGCGGGACGACGCCGAATGGCTACAATAAATTCGTCGCGAACCCGCCGCTCAAGCCGCCGCCGCAAAAAGTGTGGAACGAACTCTTGATGCCCAAAGAGTATCCGCTCGCCTTTTTCGAAATGAGTTTTCTGCTGCCGCATTTTCTCAAAGACGGCCGCGGCAAACTCGACACCTACTTTACGCGCGTCTACAATCCCGTGTGGACGAATCCCGACGGCGCGTCGTGGATGGAGGTTTTGTCCGACGAGAGTCTGGTTGGCTGCCATGCCGCGCTGACGCCAACGTGGAGCGAGACTGCGTGGTTCGCCGATTACGTGCTGCCGATGGGACACGGGCCGGAACGGCACGACCTGATGAGCTACGAGACGCACGCCGCGCAGTGGATCGCGTTCCGCCAACCCGTGCGCCGCGTCGCGATGGAAAAGCAAGGCAAGAAGGTCAATTTCACCTACGAGGCGAATCCAGGGCAGGTATGGGAAGAAGACGAGTTCTGGATCGAATTGTCGTGGCGGATTGACCCCGACGGCGCGCTCGGCATCCGCAAGTTCTTCGAATCGCCGTATCGCCCCGGCGAAAAGATGACGATTACCGAATACTACCAGTGGATTTTCGAGAACAGTATCCCCGGCTTGCCCGAAGCCGCCGCGAAAGAACGATGCTCGCCACTGGAGTACATGCGAAAATACGCCGCGTTCACGATCAAAGATGCCATTTACCGGCCCTATGAAACACAGTTACCCAAGACAGAAGATGCCCACGTAGATCCGAACAACGGCGTCGTCAAGAAGAACGGTGCGGCAGTTGGCGTCGAGATTGACGGCCAAGCGTACACCGGTTTCCCGACGCCGTCGCGCAAGTTGGAAATCTACTCGCGCACGATGAAGGATTGGAAGTGGAACGAGTACACGCTTCCGGCATACATCAAAAGCCACGTCCACCCCGACCAGGTGAATCGCGCGCAGAACGAATTCGTCCTGCTCTCAACTTTTCGCTTGCCGACCATGATTCACACCCGCAGCGCGAATGCGAAATGGCTCGTCGAGATTTCGCACAAGAACCCCGCGTGGATGCACACGAGCGATGCGCGCAAACTCGGCTTGCAGAACGGCGATCTGATTCGCGTGACGACGGACATTGGCTTTTTTGTGGACAAGGTCTGGGTCACCGAATCCATCCGCCCGGGCGTGATCGCCTGCTCGCACCACATGGGCCGCTGGCGTCTCGACGCGTCCGGCGGGTCGAGCTGGCTCTCCGCGCACGTCAAGCTTGAACGCAACGATGGTCAATGGAAGATGCGGCAACTCGTAGGCGTCAAGCCGTTCAAGAGCGACGATCCCGACTCGATGCGGATTTGGTGGAGCGAGGTTGGCGTGCATCAGAATCTCACGTTCCCCGTGCATCCCGACCCGATCAGCGGCATGCACTGCTGGCATCAAAAAGTCACCATCGCCAAAGCGCAAGCCGGCGATCAGTACGGCGACATTTTCGTGGACACGCACAAGGCACATCAAGTCTACAAAGAATGGCTGGCGATGACGCGCCCCGCGCCCGGCCCCGACAACCTTCGCCGTCCGTTGTGGATGCCGCGTCCGATCAAGCCAGATGCAAACGCTTATAAGATTGATTCGTGAGAGGTGCGCTCTTGACCTTTTAACCTTGCAAATCAGCGGTACTCCAGCGTGAATGGTACGCCAATTCTTCAGTGGCGTTCCTTTTCCAGTCGTTACAGGACGCATTGTTGGAATGAATGGGTTGAATACAAGAAACGAGTTCCTAACGAGACACGCTTTGGCGTTGTTTGGCAACGCGGTCATTCTAGCAGTCGTTCCAACCTGCATGTATCTCACTCTCATTCTGGTTACAGGCGATGCAGGCGGTCCACTAAATCTTATATTGATTCCATGTGGTAATTGCGGGATAGCCTTCGTCTTTACGGCAGCTATGCTCTTGCCGCTAACGGCGGGATTGGAGAAACTCCTAGCCAAAAGAGGTACGAGCAAGCGTTCGCTAGTTACAGCGACTGCTCTTCTCATCGGGGCTATGATCGTCGTATTCTTGGGTTTCGCTGTTATGCTAATGTTAGTCACGGGCAATTTACAGAGACTAGAATTCATCCAACAATACGATATAGAAACGCTAAGTTACATATTGTTTCGCCTCTCCTTTTGCGGCGGAATTCCACTAATTGCAGGCGGAATACTCTACTGGTTCTTTTTGCGCGTGGTTGATTGGCTTGCATTGAATAGGCGAGTGTTACAATAGCACGGACGCCAATGACACGGACACCGGCAGTGCAAAGGGGGCGACACTTGGCATCGCGAGTTATGATATCGGGTATTATTCCCATCTGGGAGTACGTTGGAGCGTTCTCGGTGTCAAACAAATTTCACACATGAACACAAAGACTGATGAACTCAAAACAACAACCTGCTATCTCCTCGTCGGCGGCGCGGATGGCGCGCTGGACGTAGCGCTGCGCGCGAGTGATGGCAAAATCGCCGAACTGAGTATTGCCTCAAAATCGGGATTCGGCGGGATGATCTGGCAGATTGTCGCGCAGATGTTGACGGGCGCGCCGTTGGAAACTGACGCATTAAACGAGCGAATCGCGCGCATGGCGAAATCGGGCTTGCTGCCCGAAGAACTGAATCTCGATCCGCTCGTCAAGACGCTGGTAAAGCTGGGCAGAGAATGAATCCTCTGAATGAAACGGACATCGCGCGACTGAAAGGGTTCGCGCGATTGTTTTTGTTCGAGCCGCAGGCGCAGGATTTGCGCGTCGAGTTTACGCGGCTGTTCACGCTCAATGTCTTTCCGTACGCGTCTGTCTATCTCGATGCCGAAGCATTGCTCAATACGCAGACCACTGCACGCGTCCAAGTTGCCTACGCGCGCACGGCATTTGAGCCGGACCCGGCGCTTGCGATTGGCGCGCCCGATCACTTTGGCGTCGAGTTGCTGTTCGTCACGCATCTGTGGGAGACCGGACGCGCGGCAGATGAATTTCTGAATGCCGAGGTGCTGCCGTGGGCCGGAATTTTCTTGCACGCGGTCGAAAGAAACGCGCACGAAGAGTATTATCGCGAGGCCGCACGCGAGGCGCACGCGTGGCTGATGGCACAAACCGGCCCGAGCGACTGGACGCTCGCCCCCGATCCGCTTGAGGCGGACGATCTCGACGCGGTGGTGGCTCGCCTGATCACGCCCTCGCGCACGGGGCTGTTTTTGAGCAAAGCGGACTTGGCGCGGATCGCGCGGGATGTAAACCTCCCACTCGGTTTTGGAGATCGCGCCTTGATGCTGACAAGCTTGTTCCGCGCGGCAGGGGAATATGAGCGCGTTTCGAATTTGCTGGGCGCGCTAAAGGCCGAAGCGCACGCGTGGAACGAGTTCTACGCCGCCGAGGCACAGGAATTCCCCGCCGGCGCCAATATCGCGCAGAACTGGTTACGGCGAACGACGGCAACGCTAGAATGGCTGAAAGGAATGGAACAGGTCGCCGTGTGAATCCCATTGTCAGTAAGGTACCAAGAGCAGAATAATTTTCTGCTCGTTCGACGAGGAGATCAAAGATGATCGGCACGCTGCCCAAGTAGCCATCCAGAACGGGACCACGGTTCCGACGAAACCGGCGCCGCAACAAGATTGCCCCGCGACGTTTGGTAACTCGGACATCTTTGGCGGCTCGTACGCCGATCCAACGCCGTAGAAATTCGCTTACGTCAGATTCGTTTTAGGTACACGTGCGCGATCTCAAACGGTCGGAGCGACTCCATTGGCTCACCGACTAGAGACGAGAGTTCGTCTTGCTGAACGCCATTTACCACCATTTCGACAGCCGCCTCGGTTGGCTTGGTCGAGTACAAGCGACAGAGTATTCGAGCGTCGTCCATTCGGATAGCCGTCGCGACCATCTCAGGATCGGTCAACTCGATAAGATTTAGTGCGGCGGGCAGTTTGCCAGGATGCCTATCGGCGACGAACGCGAGTGGCGGCATCCGGTAACTGCGCGCCGCGCCGATCACGTCCGCCGCGCGCCAGTCGCCGAGATGCGGATAAATCGCGGTATGGATCGCGTGTGTGCCGCGCAGCCGTTGAGCGAAAGACTTGAGCCATCGCGTCATGTCCACCCGGTTGCCAATCGCATCGGTGTCCTCGCCCCAAGCAAAAAGATTCACCAACGTGCGATTGCTCACCCAATGCTTGAGCGTGCCCTGATGAAAATAAGCAAGCCCTTTCCGCCCATCTGAAATATCCACCCACGAAGCGGGCAGAAAGTGTCGCTCAGCGCGCGTTTCCACCACGCCAAAAGCGATGTCGTGTTGAATCGCGCCGGAGAACGCGAGTGGCCATTGGACCCGTAGCTTGGTTTCATCGTCGTAGAAATGGCCGACGCTGGCATCGTCGAACGTAAACGTCCAATCGAGGTCAATGCGCGGCAGCGTGTGGTAAAGGTGGACCTCTAACATGGCCTTGACCGTGGGAGACATCTCACCCTCGACGCAAAGTGTAGCGCCGAGTGGGCTTTGGCGGACATACATCTCGCGTGTGCGCTGGAAATGCAACTCGGGACCGCGCGCGGAAGGTTCCCACTTTTGAGGACGCGTAATGTCAAAGGTGCCTTCGTGCCTGGGACCCAAGCCGGTGCTATCGAGCGCCGCGAGCATGTTTCCTGCACCTGAAATCAGTTCTTCGCCCGACGGTTTGACGACCAACGAGGTGAACGTGCCATCGGGCTGGATGGTCGCGCGGTAAAAGTGATTTTCAAACTTGAACTCGTCGCAGATGCTTTCCGTGACGGGTCTCTCATCGCCCGCTTTCACTCGAAACGTTTTGTACCCCAGCCCGGACAACTCGGCGACGAAGCGCGCCTGGGACATTCCCCCAGTCAGCGGCGTAACCTCACACGGAAGTGAATTTCCATCCAAGTCGCGGACGACCGAACTCGAGCCATCTATTTGAACGATGACCACGCCGTGCTGCGAATGTGGAACCGTGTTGAAGACGACGAGCGGCTGACCCTCCGGGACTTGCGTATCCACTTGCGCGACGATTGCCCGCGCGGCAGAATTCACCAAGCGCGCGGCTTCGGCTTCTGCCGCGCGCAACAGTGCGATGCTCTTGTCGCGCAGTCCGGGCGCGCAGAAACAATACGCGTCGTGATGCTGAGTCGTTAGAATCTTTTTCCAGATCGGGTCGGACGATTCGGCGGTCCGTGCAAGCAGCGCACAGGCGAGCGCGTCGAGCGCTTCGGCGCGCAGCGCGTTCGCTTCGGCTCGCCAATTCGCGCGCGCGAGTTCTTCCGCGCGGATGCCTTCGACGTAACTCCAGTGGGTATGCAAGCGCACTTTAACGCGCGGCGGAAACGCGCGGCAACGTTCGGCGAGCGCACCGTCGAGCAGCGAGAATTCTGCTCGGGAACGATCACTCATCCAATGGTCGTCCACGTCAATCAGGTCGGGCATCTCGATCATGACCGGCGGCGCGTGGGACAAGCCGAGGATTTCCTGAAAGTTGAGCCAGTCCTTGATCGGCATGTGGTTAGGTTCGACCAAAAAGAGAGGGATCGCCGTACCATCCAACCCGCGCCACGCGGCGAACTCTTCCCCATGCGTGAACATCAATCCGTAACGGCTGTGAAAAAGGAATTCGCCGCCGTCGAGCACCGTGAGCGTCGAGAGAAAGCGCGGCAGGACGGCATATCGAATTCCAAACGCTTGCAGCAGTTGCGGCGTTTGTTCGTTGACGCTGCTTTCCTGGTGAGCGTAGACCAATACTTGCTTGCCGCACAACTCGCGGTACACCTTCGCGCCCCACTCAAATTGGCGATAATTGGATTCCGAGCTGAGGGTCTGAAGGTGCGGCTGCGAGTACGTGCCGTTGTAAAAAGTGCTTTTGCCCGCTTTTACCAGTGCGAGCATTTCGGAAAAAACGTCTGGAGCGTCTTGCGCAAGCTGTTCCAACTCGAGCGCGGACCATTCGTAGCCGATCTTGAGTTGGGGATACTGGCGAAGAGTCGTCAAGTTCTGGCGCAGGCGCGCGATGTACGTTTCGATATCGGGCGCGCCCCACGGCGGCGTGCGTTCCGCGCACTGCGTATCCTCTTTTATGAGCAGATACATCGGATGTTGGGCGAGGGCCAGTTGCCAGTACATGCGATTCGTCTCACGGAAAGGTGACGCCCGCTTGACGCAGAAAGCTCTCGACGATGGCTGCGGCATTTTCGGTCGGCGTCTCGGGTTGCAGCGGCTTGGCTGGCGACAAGATATAGCCGCCGCCCTTGCCCATCTCGCGGCACAAGTTTTCGACTTGTGCTCGAATTTCTTCCGGCTTGCCAAACGGAATCACCGATTGCGAGCCAAGCCCGCCCCAAAAGGTAATGTGATTTCCAAAGCGTCGCTTGAGTTCGTACGGATTCATTTTGGCTGCTTCGGGCTGGACGCTTTCGAGCACATCCAATCCGATCTCGATAATATCGGGCAGGATGTCGGCGACGCTGCCGCAGCAGTGGCTCAGCGTGTATTTGCCGGCTTGATGCGCGCACGCGTAGAGGCGCGCCAAACGCGGCTTGAGGATGCGGCGCCAGCGCGCGGGCCCGAGCAAGACGCCCTGTTGATAGCCCCAATCGTCGGCAAACATGATGCCGTCAATCGGCAATTCCGCCAATCGCGCGATGATCGCCAACTGATGGTTCGCCACCTGCTCGATCAACTCTTCAAACGCGTCCGGCTCGGCGGCCGCATCCATCAGCGCTTGCTCAAAGCCGCGCAAGGCCCACGTGCGCTCCCAAAGCCCCAGGCCAAAGCCCATGACGATAAAGTGGTCGGGGTGTTGTGCGATGGCGCGCAAGGTTCTCTCGTTCCATGCGGCACCGAAAAGCGCATCCACCTCAGGAAATTGATAGCCGTCGAGGGAGCAAGTTTTGAGCGCCGGCTCGCACAGATGAAAAGGGCGGCGGTCTACGCGCCAGCGCGAGCCGTAAACATCGGTGTAGATGGGGACGGCGGCCAGATCAACGCCGAGCATGTGCGTGACGATGTGCGGGATCGCATTGTCCACCAGCCCGCGCCACGCCGGGCTGCCATAGTGACGATCCAACCGCAGCGCGACGTCTGAACCATAACAGTCCAACCCCTCGATCAGATCATTGTCGAACCGAATCGTGTAAGGGAGATAGTCGGTCTCTACGTGGTTGATTTGAGCGATGACGCGTTCGCGTTGCGTAATGGTCATGCGCGCGGCTCCTTCAGCGCCTGAACAAGTTGAAATCCTTCGCGCGCTAGATCCGAAATATGTCGCCGGCCGTAGCCGCGCACCCCCGTTTCGAGCGTATCGTTCAGGGGACGAATCCACTTGGCGGGGAGCGCGTGCGCGCCGTGCATCATCCCCACAATCGAACCGACCGTCGCCCCGTTGCAGTCCGTGTCGAAGCACGCCTGCACCGCGCGGCAAATGGATTTTTCGTAATCGCGGTCGCCCCATAATAATCCGACCGCGACGATTTGCGCGTTGCTGTTCGTGTGACACCAGTGATGCGTGTTCGTCTCGTCCCAGCGCGCGTGAATGCGCTCGACCGCTTGATCGTAACTCACTCCCGCGGCGTGCCACGCGATGACTTGACGAATGTCGGACGCCAGCCGCGAACTGGTCGGAATTTCTCCCAGGCCGATTTCGATCACCTTGCGCGGGTTTTCGATAAAGGGCGCGGCGGCCAGCATCGCCGCGACCCACATCTCGCCATAGATGCCGTTCTTGACGTGGCTGACGCTGGCATCGCGCCATGCGAACTCGGCGGCCAACTCCGGGTTTCCTAACGCGGCATAGCCCCAAAAGTCCGCGCGAATCTGCGCGCCGATCCACTCGCGATAAGGATTGCGGAAGGATGCCGATTCCGGCGGCGAGATCAACCGGCAGAAATTGCGATAGGCGACGCGCTCGGCCGTGAAGGTGCGTAACAGCGGCAAATTCTGCATCCAGAACGTCGCCACGTCGAGAGGAGTAAAAGTAACGCCATGCTGCTTCATTATTGCAAAGCCGATGACGGTATAGTTCAGATCGTCGTCTTCGACCATGTGGCTGACGCGGTCAATGTAGGCGCGCTCGCGCGGAATCTGATACTTGGCGATGATCTCGTCAGGCGCGTCTGAACGGATGTAGTCGGCGAGCGGAAAGCGGCCCGTGGCTTGAAGGTAGCCCCATATCTTTGCCGAGTGCCAGCCCTCGACCGGCTTGCCCAAGAGGCATCCGGCGCATCGTCCCAGCCACGCGCCGACCACCTTGTCGAACAAAACGTCATCGTCCAGAGGTCGCGGCGCGCGCCAGCGGTTATGAGGACGCGCGCGCCGAATGCCGTCGAGGTCGGATGGCTCGGCGAACCCATAATCGTCGCGCATGGGCAATTCAATCGTGCGATCTAAAAGTGCGTTGGCGCGTGTTTGGCCTTGTGCGTCCGTCTCTAAATCCGTCCGCGCCAGCGCCGCAAACTCCTCGGCGACCTCGGCGAGATCGCGGCCTTCGTCCAAGAATTGCTGGCGCTCGATCAACAAGTCGTCGTTGTTGACGTAGAGGTAGTTCTGTTTGAACTGTGACACGATGGTCTCCTCGTTGGGACGCGGACTAACGCGGATGAACGCGGATTTTTTGTTTTATCCGCGTTCATCCGCGTTCATCCGCGTCCCATTAATCCTGATTGCTCAGGCGCGCCGTCAATGCGGAACCGTGCTGGAGCGTAATTGCCTTGCTCAGAATGACACTCACCTTGTCGCCTGATTGCGAGCACGTTGCTTCCACGGGCTGCCCATCCACTGAAACGACAACGGTCTGGACCGTGTTGTGGACTGCAAAGCGCAGTGTCTTGATCGCAAGAGAACCATACGCCAACGAGAGCAACTCCACTTGCTCGCCGTCTTGCGCCTCTTGGCTGAACGTTCCCCAGCCGTCGCAGGCGACAAAGGGCGCGCGGTAGTCGTGTGGCGTAAGGTTGGGCGCAAAGCCGATCTCAGCCACGCTCGCATCGTACGAATAGCCGGACGCGGCCTCAAGCAAGGCCCAAGACGACATTGCGCGCACGTAATGATCGCCGCACTCGATGTCGTTCCACGGGTTCTGCTTCCGCCCGTCGTATCGTTTGCGTGTCGCCGCGACGACGTGCAGTGCGGCATCCGTTTCGCCGAGATACAGAAGCAACGCGGCGACCTCGTATTCGATTCCTGTCCACACTTCGTCGGAGTACAATGTCGGTTTTGCGGGACGACCACCTCTCGGCCAGGTACACACGAGTAGACCTTGATCGTCTTCGGTCACGAACGCGCGCGGCTTTTGTTCAAACGCACGGAAATTCCCACGCAAGTTATATCGCATGATTGAACTGGCCGCCATACGGATGTGGTCGTGATCGAGCAAGTCGCCCAATCCGAGAACGTACGCCCACCATTGTCCCAGCAATTGGTCGGAATGACAACCGGTGCCCCAGTTAAGTTCAGGAAACTGGTTCAAGTCAACATCTTGAATATAGTATTCTCCATTCCACAATCGTTTCTCCAATGCAGTTCGACCGCGCGCGTAAGCCGCGCGGCACTCGGCGGCAAACTCGGCATCGTCGCGCTGATTCGCCATCACTTCCGTGGCACGCAGCGCTGCAAGATAGAGCGTCCCGATAAACGTGTTCGCGCCGTAGATGGAGCAATCGAATGTATTTGGCTGTTCCCCTTCGATGACCCCGGCTCGATTCGCGTCATGCTTGGCCCAGATGTATCCGAGCGCTTGTTTCACCGAATGCCAAACGCCGGCGAGCCACTCGCTATCGCCGCAGGCGCGGTATTCGCGATAGGTCTTGAGGATCGCGCCCAACAGTCCATCCAGCGCGGGATGCCGCGGGCCACCGATCTCGCGATCCCAAGCGCGCGGCAAGTACAGCGGGACGACGACGCGGTGCGGCAAATAGCCCGTTGGGTGCTGCTGAACGTTCCACTCGGTTTCGCGCATGGTGCGCTCGAGCGCGGGAAATAGACGCGCGAGCGCCATTTCGTAATTCCATACGTGCGTGCAATTGAGCGGACAGCAGCCGCCAACGGATCCGCTGTGCGTGGTCGAAGCGCCGCAGCAACCCTCAAAGCCGAAAAAGCGACCATCTTCGGCCCAAAAGCAAGTGGGCGAGCGAATAATGCTCATCTGCGACGTCACCGCATCAATCAGCGCATAGGGCAGCATCGTGTCGTAAAAAGTATCGCGGGCAAGGCGAGTCTGTGTTGCAAGATAATCAAAGTTGCCTTTGACATACGCCGCAACGTCGAGCGCGGAATGGAACCAGTTATTGTATTGATTTCCCAGCCAGAATTTACTTTTGCTGTCTTGAATGCCTAACCAATCTTGGGCATAGTTGACGTAGCGATTCGGGAAATGCCAAGCGATGATGAACGCGACGGTGCGCGATTCGCCCGGCTCAAGCGCCATGCGCTGCGCGAGCGCGCCGTTCCAGGTGCGACCTGCCGGGCTGGGCGTGCTGTCGGCGATGTTGCTCAGATTGCCATCGGCAAAGTCGTCCCAGAGCGCAGACAAATCGCCCCATTGAGGTAGACAAGTTGCATCGGGCGCAAGCGCCGCCAGCGTCATACTTCCGTAACCATCGTCATCTTCTGGCAGCCGCGTCGTACTCATGTTGATGGCAGTCATCCCATCCAGGCGCGCGAGCGAATTGGAATTGCCGCCATAGCAAAAACTTCTGTTGCCGAAAATCGGCGTCGCGCCGTCCCATCCCACGGCGTTTTGCATAGTCGCGAGCAACCCGGTATGAATGATGTGAGCAGTGGGATTGGTCACGGTCAAATTGAATAGGATTGCGGGCAAACCCGAATTCTTGCTGTCGAGCGGGATAAACGGACTGAACGCTTCCATGTGAACTTCGATTGGCAGCGCGGGATCGTGGTAGCGCAATTCGGCAATCGGATACTCGCCGATGAACTCGGTGGATGGGACGCCCGGAAGTTTCTTCAACAGTTGACGATGCGGGAGCGGGACGACGTGATCGTTGGACGTGGGCGGCGCGACGACCTCGCTATCGTACAGCGCGCTCGATTGCAGGACGCGCGCGACCGGTGGTTCGGACGAGCGGTCTGGATGCGTCCAAATCGCAAAGAATGAATGCGGAATGCAGGCCAGATGGTTGATCTGATTGTGAATTTGCCACTGGCGCAGCGAACCGTCGCCGCAGAGAGCAATCGTGCCGGCGCCGATGCCACCGAGCGGCATCGCGACGGCGCGGAGCGATTCGCCGTGGTAAATCTTGCGCGCGCGTGGGTTGAAGGATGTCATCTACAATTCAAACCTTATCGAAATGAATGACCAAGTCATCGCGGAACGCAGGACACGCAATCGTCAACGTATCGCCGGTGTGTTCGACTATCGAGCCGTCGTCCCAGCAACCGGACGCGGGGCGGTAGAATCGAAGACGATAATGCCCGCCATCCAGTCGCAACGCGAGCGCACCCGGCGGAACGTCGGCGCCGCTCGCCTTGGTGTACACGTGAACGATCGTTTCGGCGGGCGACCACAAACAGTACGCGGCCAAAACTCCGGGCGGCGCGGCGCTGATTCTTTCGTCGGCAGGAATCATTTCCCACCAGCGCGTCGTTTCCCAGAAATTCACAAACGGGGGCCAAAACTCTTCGCCCGGTTCCAACGTGAGATTCACATAGCAGCCGCCCTCGGAATGGTAATTGCAATAATCGCCCGCCATCGCCCAAATCCAATACTGCTTGCGGCGATGGCTGCCGTCAGTGTTGCTCTGGCCCACGATCGCGCGCCCCGTTTCATCCACATAGACCGGCTTGCCGAACGTGTGAAGCTTGCGCGCCCAATCGTGATAGAAACCGTGCAAATGATGCCAACTGCCGACGCAGAAATGTGGAACGATCAGTTCGTTCCAGTTCTCTTTGGGAAAAGGAATCTCTCCGACTTGCAGTCCGGATGTGGTGACGAGCCGGCCATAAGGATCGTGTCTCTTGAAATAGCGCGCCATGTAGGCCTGATAGTCGGGCAGGTCGGTGAACTCGTTAAACAATTCCCAGAGAAGCACATTCGGATACGCGGCCCAACGCGCGATGAGATAGTCCCAATAGCGCTCCATCTCAGTATCGGGAATCGGCGGCGAGGGACGCACGCGCGCAATCTCGGTGAAAACACATGGCTCGATTAATCGTCCCTGCTCCGCGGCGTATTGGATCACCTCATCCCAATGCTGCCACGGCGCCAGATTGAAACGAGAGAAATCGGGCGATGCGCGCGTCCCGGCCCACGGCCAACAGTCGCCGCCGGGCAAATCGCCAAAGGCGGGCGGAAACTCAACGCCGACGCGCAATACGTTCATCCGATACGCGACGGCTTGATTGATGAACTCGCGCCAATACGGACTGCATCCCAGTCTCCACGCGGTCTTGCCTGCCAGGAACGGATGCGTGCCGTCGTCGTGGATAAAGTGATAAGGGTGCTCGGGATCAATCCTGACAAATCCCGGCGCGCGACTAGCGTGACAGACGAAATTTCCGACGACGTACTCACCCATGCAAGCGTCTTGATATTGCAGAGCAAAACGGTACGCGCCGATTTCGGACGGGCAGAAGCGGACTCGCCAGAGCGTGCCATCGCCGGAATCGCAAAAGCCATGAACGTTTTTCGTCGTTCCAGAATTACAAGTGAATGTGCCGATAAGTCGAGCGTCGGCAAAGGGGTTGGCTATACCAGAAGTGGTCACAGTCACGGTCAGTTGCAGAGTTTCGTAGCGTCCGACCTCGGTGGCATGTGGCTCTAGTTGTAGGCGACCAGACATATCAACCTTTCAATCCGGACAACGCGATGCCTTTGATAAAATACCGCTGACCGATGAGGAAAACGACCAGCGTCGGTATCATCGAAAAGGTTGCGGCGGCCATCAAGAGTTGATATTGCGGAAAGCCCACTGTCTCAGGGATGGCGGTGAAGAAAGCCAAACCGATCGGCAGCGTGCGCAGTTCAGTGTCCGAGATCATAATCAGCGGCCAGAGAAATGCGTTCCAACTGCCCATGAACGCGAGGATCGTCAAAGTGGTGAGCGCGGGCGTACACAAGGGCAGAATGACGCGCAAAAAAATCTGCGGCGGGCTGGCGCCGTCAATCCGCGCGGCATCTTCCAATTCGGATGGCAACGTAGACATGAACTGGCGCATGAGAAAAGTGCCGTAGGCGCTGACCAAGCCGGGAATGATGAGCGACTTGAAATCGTTGATCCAATGAAGCTCCTTCATCAACAGATAGAGCGGAACCAGAGTGACCTGAAAGGGCACCATGAGCGTCGCGAGATAGAGCAGGAACAGTTTGTCACGACCGGGGAAGCGCAGACGGGCGAAGGCATAACCCGCGGTCGAGCACGTAATTAGTTGCCCGATAGTTATGCTGATGCTGACGAAGGCGCTGTTCACGAAGAAACGCGCGAACGGGACCATCTCGGAATAGTTCCACGCTTTGGGATAGTTGTCCCACAACGGAACCTCTGGGAAAAACTGGGGCGGCCAGACAAAGAGTTCGTTATGTGACTTCAACGACGTTCCGACCATCCAAATGAACGGCAACAACATCGTGAAGCCGACTGCGGTGAGAAGGGCATACGCCGCCGCATCGCCCAGGCGTTTGCTCCATTTCTTGCTCGGATAAAGTCGGCGCTCATGCAAAGCCATGGCCACGCTCCTGCCCCAATCGCCACTGGACGAGCGTCACGACGAAAACTACCACGAAGAGTACCCACGCCTGCAAAGCGGCATAACCCATTTTGAATCCTTCGAAGGCATTGCGGTAGATGAGAAAGACGAGGGTCGTCGTCGCGTAACCCGGGCCGCCGCCGGTCATGATGTACGGCTCGCCAAAGAGTTGAAACGCCTCGATAAAAGCCATCACCAAAACAAAGAACGTGCTGGGGAAAACCAGCGGGACCGTGATGCCGCGCATCTTGGCCCACGCGCCCGCGCCGTCAATTTCCGCCGCCTCGTAAAACTCTTGAGGCACGCCCTGCAAGCCCGCAAGAAATATCAGACTATAGTATCCCACGTGCCGCCAAACGCCCATGACGATCATCGCCGGCATGGCCCAGCGCGTCTCACTCAACCATCCGGGGCCTTGAATTCCGAACAAACTTAGAAAGTAATTGATCAAACCCGACGTCGGGCTGTAGAGCCACTGCCATAAAACTGCAATCGAAACGAACATGCAGACCGACGGCATAAAGAAGACCGTGCGATAGATCGCGATGCCGCGCAGTTTGCGATCGAGGAGATTGGCGAGCAGGAAAGCGAAAATCGTCACCAATGGAACATAGCCGCCGACGTAATAGAACGTATTGAGGAGCGCCGTGGCGAACAGATCGTCCGAAATGAGGCGCTGGAAATTTTCGAGGCCGACAAACTCGGGCGGGCGCACGACCGTCCAATCGGTAAAGATCATTCCGAGCGAGGCGACCATCGGCCCCAGATTGAAAAGGAGAAAGCCCAAAGCGTTGGGCGTGATCAGCAACAAGCCCCAAATGATTTCCTGCCGGCGCAGTCCACCGGCGCGCTGGAACCGCTGCCAGAGATTCGCTCTGGTCAACCAAGTCACGCGTTGAGAAACTGAAATACCCATCGTCGCCTCAAGGCCGACAGTTGGAAAGACCAGCGTCTTTCCAACTGTCGGCGCAGCAATGCCAGGACTACATCTTGAAATCCTTGATCATCTGGTTTGCTTTGTCGGTAATGGTCTTGACCACCTCCGCGGCCGACTTGCTGCAATCGGCGAGCGGAGCGGATTCAGCGGCTACCATGGGGCTGAATTGCGTTCCGATCTTGGAGTAACGCACGAACACGCCGTACTGGAGCGGTTGATCCACGGATACGGTTTTCCATTCGGGTACCATCGCCGCGACCTCGCCGGTCGGCGCATAGTACTTGAGGAAAAAGTCCACTTTCGCCGTGCCCCCGCCGTCGTCATATCCGAATTGCACGCCTTCCGGATCGCTCAGTTGATAGCGCATCAGTTCCCAGGCGATGTCGGGATATTTGCTGCGTTCGAGTATTGCGGAAAGCCGAGGCCCTCGCGCGTCAATTCCGTAGCCAGTTCCAACAATTCGAGGTCGGTTTTGCTCGAAATTCGCAGATGGATTTTCGGATCAATCATCCTGACTTGCCGCGAGACTCGCAGACATATGCGCGTGAATTCGTTCACCGCGTCGCGCCCGTCGCGCGAAACGCCGCCGAGCATCATGCTCTGCCCGTTATCGCCTTGTTGGATGCCGGGGTACAGGTCGCTGTCCTTGTTCAGCGAGATGAAAAACTCGGCGAGCAGCTCTTCCGCGCCCGCAATGTCGAGTTGCCCCGCGTCGAGATCGCTTTGCAGGTAAGGCAGCATGTATTGATCGAAACGACCCAGCCCGACGTGATAGTGTCCGCTCAACCAGACAACGGCATGCAACAGCCGCAGCGATTGCAGTGCTTCGCGCAATGTGCGCGGGCGATGCGCAGGGACATGGTCAAGCGTCGCGGCAACATCGGCGCGGCCCATCTCACGCGCGGCTTGCGCGTAGCATGCGGCCAGCGCGAGCACGGCGTCAATCGTCTCAATCGCGCAATCCAGGAATTCGATTTGCTGCGGGTCGCTGACACACCGTGCGCGCGTTGCGAGCGCAACTTGCTTGCGGCCCAATAATCCTTGCGACAACACCCGATCCCAATCCGCACATATGTTGCTGATGGGCCCTAGTTCGTGGAGCGTTCGCCCAGTGGTGAGCGCAGCCAAGTCTTCAGGCGCGTATACACTCGGTACGGCGGGCAAGGTGCGTGTAAAGACGATACGCTCATCCGGTTCCACGACCGCGCGTTCAGCTTCGCACTGCCGCCGCGTCAGCCGCGCGTTACGCTGTATCCACGAGAGGTGCTCGCGTTCGCACTCGTACAAAATATCAATTGGCGCGGTTTGGCGAAATCGTTTGTATGCGCCATCGCGCACGCGCTGCTTCAGCCGTTCTAAACGGTCGTTCATACGACTCTCACGGGTACGCCCATTTTTTGAAACGGAAGAGGATTGATGTTCAACTCGCGCGTTTCGTCAAACTCGGGATTCCATTGCATTCCGGCATACTGGTATTTGCCACCCGCGGCTCTGTTGTACGGCAGGAGGTCCACACGGATAAGGTTCGGCAACCCGCACACGGTCTCGGCAATAGCGGCGAGGTTCGCATCCGTATCCGTGACGCCGGGTACGTGCGGCACGCGGATCACGAACGGCACATCCATCGAACTCATCACGCGCAGGTTGCGCAGAATGGAATCGTTGTAAACACCGGTATAGCGCCGATGCGCTTCTCGATCCATTAGCTTGAGATCGTAGAAGACAAGATCGCATCGCTCGACGACGCGCACAAAAGCCGGCTCGCTCGCATAACCCGATGTATCCAGCAGCACATGAACACCATCGAGCAGCTCGACCACTTGGGCCACAAACTCGGCTTGCAGGAGCGGCTCGCCGCCCGAGAACGTCACGCCGCCTTCGTTCGCTTGAAGGATGCGGGCTTGCTTGTTCAAGATCGTTGCCAGTTCGAGCGGACTATATTCTTTGCCCACGACGCGTTCGCCACCCGGCGCGCGGATTATTTGCGGCTGCTGCGCGCGTCCTTCCGGGTTGTGGCACCAAGAGCAAGACAGCAGGCAGCCCTTGAGAAAAATGCTCGTTCGGATGCCGGGTCCATCGTGAACCGCAAACTCGCGGATGTCGAACACAATGGCGGTGGTCATCGGCTATCCTAAAGTGGGTAGCAGCCATACTTTTCGACCGCCATACGCAGCGCGTCCAAGTGTACTTCTGGGAAAGGCAAGCGTTGATCCATCCAACAGAAATAGCCGCCGTTTCGGCCCAATTGTCCGATCCGCTCCCGCACCTCCGCGAAGATTCGTTCGACCGGCTCGTCCATGAGCGTTGCCGAGCTGACGCCGCCATGTAGCGCCATCTTGCCCTCGGTCATCGCGCGGACGTTTTCGAGATCATTGGCTGTGGACTGGAGTGGATTGAGGATGTCAACTCCCAGGCCGACAAGTGTGTCTATGACCGATTCGACGTTGCCGCAGGAGTGAAACGATACCAGCACATTTCGCTGCTTATAGAACCGGAATAACCGCTCGTATTCGGGCACGAGGAACTCGTTAACGATCCTGGGCCCGAGGAGTGGCCCTCGCTGCGTCCCCAGATCATCGCCCAAATAGGCCAACTCGACGCCAAGCCGCGCATAGTGTTCCGCGATCCCGAGTTGAAAATCCATTATTCGGCGCAAAACCTCTCGCGCGAACGCCGGTTCGGTATGGAAATAGATCATCATGTTTTCCATGCCGACCAGCATGTAGGCCTTTTCCCAGAGTGTATCGCGATGAAACCCACCGAGGAATTGATCCCGTCCGTTAAAGTCGCGAGCCATCCGGTAAATCTTGCCGCAAATGCGCTCGTCGTTAGGATCGGGCCACTCGTAATCCGTCAGCTTCCCTGGTTCGGCGAGAGGGTTGCCTTTCGGCAAGCCCATGACGCCTTCGTGAACCTTGTGCCACTCGACGCCCCAAATATCGCGCCACTTACCGCCAAGCGGATGATCATCTCCTAACTCTTCGTCAAAGCCCTCATGATTGCAGCCATGATAGCAAAGCCGGTGGGCCGGTGGCTCTGTTATCACGCGCTCTGGACGATCAAAGCGAATAATCCGTAACGCATTCTCCTTGGCGCGCATCGTGTGTGTCCCTATTCGTTTATTCGTTGGCGCAGTTGTTCGCTCGCGTTTTCGAATACTCTTCGAATCGTCGCATGCCGATTTGCGTCAACCGGAATTGCCAGTGTGTCAAGCCAAGTCATTCCGCCTTCGAGCAAGCTCAGCATGTATCCGGCGTCGGTGGAATTGAATTGGTGTCGAGCGTCAACCGCAATGTAGATTGGCGAAGTATGCGCGGCGATGTGAATGGGCCAGCAGTGCCACGCCTTGTGGCTACCCAGGCAGCGCGCGGCGAGCCAACTGCTGCGATCCACGTTGACACGCGTCTTGATGGACGCGGCGCGCGTGCCGTTCTCGGATTTCTCCTCCGCGATCACCTGACCATTCAAGACGACTTGCAAACGATCAAATGCATGGACCGAATGCGCCCACGCGTGTAACTCCAACGTCCCACCGCCGCGCGGCAACTCGATGTGGTCTCCGAGACTCTTGTCCTCGACTTGCAAACCGATGAGCGGTCCGCTCGTGGTAAAGGTGCGTCCCGCGCGCACGGCGCGTCCCCAATTCGCAAAGGTGAATTCGTTTTCGCCGAGTTGCGCATATGTCCGCACGCCGCCCACCGGCATTCCCGCCGACATCTTGTCGGTGCCACCGACCGCCGCGACGCGATAACCCAGATTGAGAAAACGGTACCACTCGGCGACGCCATAGGTGTTGAGCGTCGGTGAATGGAAATCACGAATCTCCACGCCGTCTACTTTGCCCAAAATAATGTCGGCGACGACTTCCGCGTAGGGGTTGGGGAAATGCGGAATGATGACCACGCCTTCGCGTTCTCGGCAGCGATCCGCCCATTCGGCGAGACTCGACCAAGCGGGGTCGCCAAAGTAACTCTCGCCTGGTCCCGAAGCGCACATTGGAAAAACAGGCGACCCATTGCCGCCCAACAAGCTAATGTGCCCAAGAAGATGTTGCCGATTTTCGGTCCCAACCCAAACGATGGTATCGTCGCGGCTGACGTTCGATTGGTCGCCAGTGATGTCGCAAATACTCGTGAACAGGTTGCCCCATTGCGATGCGAGCAGGTTGACGAGATTGAGTCCTTCGGCTTGCGCTTCCAGCCACGCGGTCTGCGGCGAAAGAAAATGAACGTGCGTGTCGGCAGTTACCCAACCTTGTTTTCGCAGAGCGTAGCGACGGTGGATCGGCAAAGCAAGCTGCGACTGCCCTGGCTCGATCATCAGTTTGGCGCGTACCGGTTCATATTCAAAACCCTTGGCGATTTCCACGTAACATTCGCCCACCGGAAGCTCAATCTGAAACTTGCCATTCACGTAGGCGTACGCGGTCGAGCCGAGAAGCAGGTCGCCGCCGTAATCCTCGAACCAGTTGCAACCAGGTTTTGCGCGGCGTGAGAACCTCGACATGGACTTGCCCATCCCCACTCCGCGCGTTTCCCGAATCATAAACGTCGCGCATCTCGACGGGGTGTCGTCCGACGCGCAGTGTAGCATCGGGACAAGCCGTCACATCAATCATGTGCTGATCCGGCGCGGTCGGCGCTTCGCCTAATCCCTTCGGTTCGGCGTCGAGCCATTTGTCTGGATCGAACGAAGTGAGCGCGTATGCGCCAGCGACAATTCCCAAATCAATATCCGCGCGTAATTCTTCTTGACCGAATTGCTGCTGAGCCATGCTGTCATTTCGAGCGGAGCGAGAAATCTCCGTCGTCGCAATTGGAGATTTCTCGTCGCCAAAACCGCTCCTCGAAATGACACGATGAGCAGCTCCTTGATCAGGCAATGTCACGCGCAGCGTCTCCAATCGCCGGTAGCGCAAGGGATGCTCACGACCGTAGTAAAGCGTGATGCCCGCGATCGCGATTGTGTCAGCGCCAGTGGAGCGCAAAGAAAGCATTGCCAGCGGTCGCTCAGGATTCGGATTCGGCAGAGCGTAGATCCAATAGCGCTGGCTCAAGAGGTCGTATCCTTGCGCGACGCCCGTCTGATTCGCGCCCCAGCATCCTCGTTCATGCGCGCCATTCCAGTCCAACGGCCGATCTTGTTCGTGCGAACGCGCGGCAAAAGCCAATTGTCCCCAGCCATTCGTCGGCTCGCTAATTTCGAACCGGCGGCGGATGGGCTGGCGATGTTCCGAACCATCGGCGTAGCGCAGGATGTAATCGGCGAGATGTTCGCCGGGACGCATGACAAAGTTGATATTGCCGCGCCAGTTGGTGCCGACATTCGGGTCGTACGAGCTGTTGCAAGAGTGGGCGAACAGAATGTACGTGGGCGCGGGCTGAGATGCCAGGTTGATCTCGGTCGTCTCTGTGCCCGCGCCTAAAACCAACCAAGATTCCTCTGCCAGCGAAAAAGGAATTCCCCAAAACGTCTGCTCGCCGTGCGGCAAAGCGCGAATGTCTTTTTCGATGCCCGCGTGCCAGGGCGCGGCGTATCCGGGGGCGAGCGGAAAATTTTCGCGCGTAGCGTTGAAATACGCGGACAGGTCAAGGGGCGAGAATTTGTCCATGGGCGAATACCTCGATCTTCTCTTCTATCACGCGCTGCATCGCCGTCACAGCCGTGCCAAACACCTTGGGCAGATCATAGTCGCCGGATTCGAGAAGTTGCGCACGCAGCGAGTCGAACAGAGCGACGCGGATTTCGGTGTTGACATTGAACTTGCAGACGCCGAGCACAATCGCTTGCTTGATCGTCTCGGGCGGCAAACCGGATGCGCCGTGCAGCACCAATGGCACATCTACGAGCGCGCGAATCTCGCGCAGCCGGTCGAAATCCAAACGCGGTTCGCCGCGATAAAAACCGTGTACGTTGCCGACCGCGACAGCCAGCGCATCCACGCCGGTCGCGCGCACGAACTCTTCCGCCTGCGCGGGGTCCGTCATCGCCGCGTTCGTTTCGTGTGTGCGGGCGCGGTCTTCGTCGCCGACGATTGCGCCCAGTTCCGCTTCGATGGACGCGCCATATGCGCGTGCGGCTTGAACGGCTCGACGCGTGAGATCAACGTTTTCGCCAAACGGGAGCGCGGAACCGTCCACCATCACGCCCGTGTACCCCAGGCGCAGGCAAGCGACGATCTCTTCGATGCTGGTACAGTGATCGAGATGCACCGCCACGCTGGTCGTAGCCGCTCGAGCATGTCCAAGGGCAATCGAAGCCAGCGCTTCGCTACCCGCATATTTCAGCGCGCCCGATCCGGTGGCAATGAGCACGGGCGCATGCTTGGCTTCAGCGGCGCGTAGAATCGCCTGCGTGATTTCCAAATTGTAAGTATTGAACGCGCCCAGCGCGTACCCGCGTTCTTGTGCGCGGCGCAAAAGCGCGTTCCACGGCGTCAGCATTACTTTCTCAACTCCTCGACGACTTGCGCCAGTGTGTCGCGCGCGCCCACGTTTCCTGGAAAGACAACATAGGGCATTCCGGGGAAGCGGCTCTCGTCGCCCAGGCGCCACACGGGCACACCCGGCGCGATCTGTCCCAGCACCCGCGCGTTCACAACGCCCAAGGCCCGCGTCGCGACATCGCTACAAGTAATTCCGCCTTTCGCGATGACAAAACGCGGCGGGATGGCGAGGCGGCGCACGACCTCGATCAGCGCTCCCGAAACACTTTGCCCAATGAGTAAGGATTGCGCCCTGGTTGCGCCCGTCACCAACTCGCGGCTTGTGAAGATGAGGGCGGTTCGACCCGCCTGAATTGCCGAGTCCAATTCGCCGGCCGCGTGCGTGATTTCGTGCTCCCGCATCGAAGGATAGAGCACGCGCATGACGTTCAGCTCCACACTCGATATGATGTCGAGCGCCTGTAGGGCGCGCAGTTGCTCGCTTGATTTTTGAATGTACGAGCCGACGACGACAAGACCGCCGATTCCCTTGGCATCCTTCTGATAGAGGTCGGACGGCTTGAGCATTTCCCGCGGCGTAAATGCGCCGCGCGCTCGCACGAAGGACGCCGCGGTGCGAAAGAGAAAGCGTTTCCCGTTCGCCTCGGCGCGCAGCAGACCGGCGACGAACACTTGCATATCGCCATCACTCGCGGCGTTGACGATAATCGGGCGATAGCCGTTAATTGCGCCGAGGATTTCGGCGACGCCCGCGGGGCCTTCGCGCCGGATGGCATCCAGTGAGATGGACACGACCTCGTCGGCGCGATAACGCGAATCGGTCTTCTCTTCGATCCATTCGCGCAAGTTGGAATGAGCATAGCCGAACGTCGCATCGCGCGCGTATTCGGTCTGCGCCGCGGGAATCAGCCGCTCACCTTCCTGCACCCAATGCGAGTCGCCAATCGTGAACCTGCCGCCTTCCAGAAAGAACGGAACAATGACGTGCCCGTCGAACGGATAACCGAGTTCGCGTTCTAGCGTCTCGCGCAGCGCGTCGAGTTCTACCGGATAATGGCCGCGCAAAGTCGAGTCGCTGCGACTGACGACGACGAAATCGCGTTTGACTTGACGGGCGGCATGGGCCAGGTTTCGCGCGATCTCGACATTCATCGCCGCCGCGCGGTCGGCGGGCACGCTGCGCGAGTTTGTCAGGATGTAAAAGACCGAATCGTCGTCGTCGGCGAGCGCATCGCGCAGCGCGTCGACCGGCCACTGCGTGAGCACGGAAATGTCGTGAACGGTTTGAGTACCGGTGGGATCGTCGTCGAGCACGACCACCTTGCGACCCGACGCGCGGATTTCGGCTTGGAGCGCGGAGAATAGCCGCGGGTCGTTCCATTCCGGCGGGAGCGCGACAAAGAGTTCGGATTTGGAGACCGGCGTGAGCGATTCCATTTCAACTCAACAAGACGTCGCGCATTCGCTCGAACCCGCATTGCCCGCTCGTGAAAACGGGCAAGCCAAGAATGCTCGCGGGGTCGGGATACGAAAAGAGGAACGCGGACATGGAAAGCTGGGCGAGCACGACACTCGAATAGCTGTTTCGACCGAGTTGGTCGCGGATGGCATCGGCCAAAAGTTGATTGTGCCCGGCGATGTCGCCTTCGGCCAACCTATGCCACGCGCTTTCGACGGTCGCGCCATCGTAGGCGACGCTCATCCCCAAGCGAGTGGCCGTCTCATCCAACAGCGCCTGGGTGCTCGTGACCGTCGGCCCGTGCGTTGCGATGACGAGCACCTTACCGCCGCGCGTGACCGCCGCTTCCATCATCGGCATGTCAATCTGTACGACCGGGACATTGAACGGTGCGAGGGCGTCGGCGACGTGGACGTAGCTGCGGTTCATCGTCGAGCAAGTGATGAGCACGGCATCCACGTTCGCCAATTCGACTAGATCGCGCGCGTACGCTACAAATCGTTCAATGTTCGCGCCAGGCGGGCAGGGTGCGTGATCGGCGTATGCCTGCATGAAATTGAGTTGAACCGCATCGTTACCCGCATTGACCAACGTGACGCCAGGCAGCAGCAATCGTCCAAAGTAGTTGCTCCATGCCGTGACCCAGGACGAGCCGTTCAAGAGGCCGAGCCGCTTGCCGAGCAGACGGGGGTCGCCGTGCTGCTCCGGTCCCAGATGGGCCGCGCCGGTCAAGCGCATGTAGGTCGAGAAGAAATCGAGTGGGTTTGGAATCGGCTTAGGCATATCAAACCACTTCTAGCCCGTCTCGACCCGGCAAACTCGGAAACGGCGCGTGCGGTTCGTCTTGATACCAAAACGCGGTCGAGGCGATGTCGTCCTGGAGCGGCAAATAGGTTCCGCCTTTGCGCCACCCGAGCGCCTGAATCGTTACGCGCAGGTCTTGCTCAAACCGGATCGGATCCATGATGTGCCAGCGATACAGGCCAAACCGCTGCTGCGCGCGGTACAGCCCGTCGGGTTTGATGACCTGCGGCAAGCCGGAATACGGCGACGAAAACGCGCAGTATTCTCCCTTCGGTTGCTCGAAATCCCATGCGCCGCCGAAATAATCTTCCGTGCCTGTCCCGCAAATGGTCGGAAAATCCTGGTCGCCGTCGAGAAAGAATTTGATCTCGCCCTCGCCCCACCAGCCGTTATTATTTACGCCCCAAGCGAGGTAAGTGCCAACATAATGCCCTTGTCCTTTCACTTTGTCGAGAAGGGTATGCGCGGTTTTGTAGGGCAAGGGATTGCTGCGCCGCCATTGCGCGTGAAAATACGCGGCGTCGTCGGGCACGTCGGTCAAGGTGTAATTTACTTGGTAATACAACACCATCGGCTCGTCGCCCAAGTTCTCCATCAACATTCGCGCGGATTTTCGAAAGGGCATCTCCCAATAGGAATTGAATCCGCCCGCCGGATTGACGCACACCGCGAGCGAACTCACGTTGCCGCGCTCGGCCCAACCGCTGCAAAAGAAATCGCCCAGCGGCGTTTCGACCGACGGATTGTCTTCGCCGTCCCAGTACATGCGTAGGACGCTCGCGCGCCAGAACTCGGGTTTCGTGGTGAGCCAGATTTGTTGGATCGCGCCGGAACCGTGAATCTGCGCCATCGTGAAATTTGTGTGCGGCGCAATGTACACGCAGGGCGAGACCTTCCATCCTGGTCCCAACTGCGCCGCCGCCTTCGCGCCCGCGCCCGCGGTCGCCATGCCGCCTTGGCCTTTTTCGCCGTTTGGATTCTCCGCGCTGATGGAACGCGTCTGGGCGCGCGCGAGCCGTGACAAGTTGCCCAGCCCGAGATTCAATCCGTCAAACTGCGCTGTCATCATATCCTCGCTTCCCCATCGCCGCGCGCCTCACGAACCAGATTGCGCACGAGGCGAGCCGCGAGGGGATTTATCTTCATCTTGTCGAAAACGCGATACTGACAAAAGACGACCGACCCTTTGCCGACGCGGACGCGTTCAATATCGCTATACCAGACGATGGCCGGCGCTTCTAATCGCGTTTGCGTATTGCGGAGCGAGCCGGCCAAAACCTCGCCGCCCAGTTCGGACAGGCCATACCAAGGCAGCACATCCACGTACGGCTCGCCCGCGAGTCCGCCGCAGGGCAAGCCCTCAAACAACGGGGACTTGTGTTGCCAATGATTACAGCCCATCCAGCTCCCGATCGCGAGATTCAATTTGATGTCGAGGCCATGACTCGCGAGCGCGCGCAACGCAATCTCGTCGCGCTTGTGAAGCGGTCCAACGATAGCCGCTCCGCCTGTCTCAACATGAGTGAATAATGCTTCCCAATCTTTCTCGAAAAGCGCCGCCGGATTTGCGGCGATCAACAAGCGCTCGTCGTTTTCTTCAGTTGGTTCCAAGGGCAGCGCCAAAACAGTTTCCGACGATTGGGCGAGGATCTGTTCGCCTTGCATCCATCGCGCCGACACGCGATACTCACCGGCAGTGTCGGTCGTCTTGAAAGAAATGGCGCCGAGTTCTTTGATGCCCATACCGGCGGCAACACGGCGGACTTCGGATGCGATTCGCGCTCCCGTTGGATCGTAAACGGTCACGACGACCTGCTCGTTGCCGCCGAGCGGCAAGCGACTAACCACGGTGCAGCTCACATTGATCGTCTCGCCAAGCGTCGCAACCGGGGATGCGGCTTTCAGGACGAGGCAGTGCGGCAGGTTCAGTCGCTTGGCCGCGTAGTAAGCGGGCTTGGGGTTGCGCCAGAGATCGAGCAGGCCGGCGTGAAATTCCCAGGCGACGTCGTTAAGTTGGGTGAGCACATAGCCCGAGATGCGCGGGTTGGTCAAGAGCGCCTGTATCTGCCGCGTGTTGGCGTCCGCGTGCAGTTCTTGCGCTGCCAATGCCAAATTGTGAACGGAGCCAAAGACGCGATCCAGATGACGCGCTTCAAATCCGTTATGCAGATCATCGCGGAAAATCTTGAGCTCGCGCGCGTCGAGCAGATTTTCACGACCTTGAAATCCCGCTACCAGGTCGTCGAGGTCGGCCATGCCGCCGTAGCCCAACTCGGAAACAAAGACCTTGCCGCGATACGAACGCTGCTCGCGGTCAAATTCCTCAAAGAGCGCGGTCGAGCCAAAGTCCTGCGTCGCGAGAACCGCCGACGGCGCGCCGCTGCCCAGCGCGCGCATCCATTCGTACACCGGCCCGGGCAGCAAGCCGCCGAGGTAAAGGTGAACGTCGAGGATTTTTTGCCGTTCATTTTCTCTGTTCGGGACCATCGTCGCGCGATCAATCCAGCCGAAATCCTGATCAATCGCCATCGTGCCGCCGGAATTATCCACGATAACCCGCGTGGGATCCAGGGCGCGCGCCAAGTGAACCAACGCCTCGCCGTTGATCGCGTTGGATTGGCGATTCTCGTTATAGATGCCCCAAAAGACGACCGAAGGATGATTGCGGTCGCGCTCGATCAGCGCCTGGACTTGGCGTCGCCCGTGATCGGTTATGCGCGGACTGTCCTTGATCCACGCCAAACAATTCTCGGCGTAGACCAGCATCCCCATCTGGTCGGTCAAATCCAAAAAGCCGGGCGGCGCGGGTCGAATGTGCGCGCGGATCAGATTGAAGCCGGCTTCTTTCGCCAGAGTGATCTCTCGAACCATCATTTCGCGGTTGGGCGGCGTGACGAGGTTGATCGGGTAGTTCGGCTGCAAGAGAATGCCGCGCAGGAAAACTGGCTCGCCGTTCAGAAAGAATTCACCATCCTGCACCGTGAAATCGCGCATCCCAAATTGCGCGGCCACCTCATCGTCACTTGTTGTGGCTCGCACGCGATACAGTTGTGGATGCTCGCAACTCCACGCGAAAGGACGCGAAAGAAGAACACGAAAGGAAAAACGCGATACGCCGGGAACCGCCATCACGGCGCTGGCCTGTTCGAATGCCAGACGGTTATCGGGAGCCGTAATCTCTAGCCGCAAATCAACCGCGCGGCATTCGGCGAGCCGGTTGTTGAGCGCCACTTCGACAAGCGCCGACTCGCGCGCAAGGTCCGGTTCGACGGCCAACGATTGGCACGCGACCCAGGGACGCGTCTCCAGCCGCACGTTGCCCCACAGCCCGCCGTAGGCGTAATACCAACTCTGCTTCGACGCTGGCGCGTGTTGCAGGATCATCCCGTCCACGGCTTTCGTCCGCGATAGCGCCGCCACTCGCACGATGAGTTCATTCTCCGAGTCGCATCGAACGAACGGGGTGACGTCGAACCAGAAGGGTGTGTACGCGCCCTCGTGGCTGCCGACGTAGTTTTGGTTCAGCCACGCCTCGACGCGATAACTCGCGCCTTGAAAGTGCAACTGTACGACTTGATCGCGCCAGTCGCCGGGAACCAAAAACAGCGTGCGATAGAATCCCACGCCCTCAGCATCCGGGTATTCGATGTTCCATATCGCGGGCACTTGTATCCCTAATGAATCGCGTGGAAATTGACCGCTGGCCCAACCACTCGCCAGCCCGCGGTTCTCGGGATCGAAGGCGATTTGCCAAGCGCCGGAGAGATCGAGTTGTTGTCTGGGATGCATGTCTTCCCCTCAGAGGTTGAGATACCGGGCGACCGAGGTCGCTGCAACAACGACACAAAGTCGGCCTTCGCCGACTGGCTTTTAGCTTGCGGAGGCAAGCTTTGTGTGTTCGTTACCGCGATTTGAATCGCCTGGGGTGTACGTGAGCAGGATTTTGATTTTGCCGCCCGGCGCCTGATCAATCATCGCGTACGCTTCTGCCGCGCAGGCGAACGGCACGCGCGCGCCAATCAGCGGCTTGACCTGAAGTTGCTGTGCGCCGAGCAAATTGACGGCGGCGCGCTCGACGCGTTCCAAGTCCCACATCGGCTGATTGCGATGCGCGCAATCCCAAACCGGCATACTCGACCGCAGCGTGATGCGGTTGTGATGCCACTCGCGCGCCAAATCCACGCGGCCCTTGGTATCGCCGTAAAAACCCGAGGTGACGACGATGCCTTCCTTGTGGACGCTTCGAATGGCCGCTTGCAGCGCCGCGTAAACGCCCGAGATTTCAATCGCGACATCCACGCCGGCGCTGCCAGTCGCTTCTTTGATCGCCATACCCGCGTCGCACTCGGCGGGATTGAACGTCGCATTCGCGCCGAGTTCTCTCGCCAAAGCGAGGCGCTCCGCGATAGGATCAATGGCGAATACTTGAACCGCGCCGTCGAGCCGCGCCATTTGCAGCGCCATCATGCCGATCGCGCCGAGTCCGAAAATCGCGACGCGGTCGCCCAGTTTGATTTCGGCATCGTGAATCGCGGCGAGCGCGAAGCGCGCGGGGTCTGAGAACACCATCGTTTCGCAATCTACATTCTGGGGGACCGAATACAGTTTGGCTTGCGGCAGGATCGCGGTTTCGCGATGCTTCCACTCGCCGTGAACGAAATCGCGCGGCTTGAAAGCGCGGACGGCGGGGCCCACCGCGCGCACGACGCCCGCGGCCCACGAGCCCAACGTGTGCGGATAATACGGCGCGATGTGCTCGTCCTCGCGCGGCGGTCGAAAGAGACGCAGGGCGGGATCCCAGACTTCGGCGGCAAAGGGGAGCGTGCCGCGATAGGTGTTGAGTTCGGTGCCGTGTTTGATGCCGCTGACCAATGTCTGTACTAGCACCTCATCGCCAACTGGATCGCGGTCAGCGTATTCGGCGTAGCCGATTGTGCGGGGAGATTTCGCGATCAATTCGAGAGGCATTTATCGGTGCTCCATAATGGGACGCGTCGCCTTCGAAAGAAGGCGCTGAAGGCGGAGAAAAAATAGGAAATTATCCGCGCTTGTCCGCGTTCAGCGCCTTCTTTCGAAGGCGACGCGTCCCAACAAATTCCATCTTGCTGTGAGTACCCAATCACCATGAATGTCCTAACCCTTCAGCGCACCCGCGGTCATGCCCTCGATGAAACGGTCGGAGAGCGCGAGGTAGAGAATCAGAATGGGCAGCATCGCGGTGACCAGACTCGCCGCCGCCATCGCATAGTCCGCCGCGTTTTCGCCGACGAACATCATCATGGCCGAGGGCAGAGTGCGAAGTTCGGGTTTGGTGAGCATGGTGAGCGAGAGCAAGAGTTCGTTCCAGAAAGCCAGCGAGTTAACCAAGAGGACGGTGGCAAGCGCGGGTCGCGCGAGCGGCAGCATCACCTGCCAGAACATGCGCAAGTCCGAGCAGCCGTCAATCCGCGCCGCGTCCTCGATCTCCGAAGGCAGTTGCGAAAAATAAGTGGACATCAAATAAGTGCTGACCGGCATGCCCAGCGCCGCGTACAACAGAACCAGCGCCCATTGCGTGTTGATCAAACCATAATTCGCCATCATCGTGAATTGCGGGATGTAGAGAATCTGGGGCGGCAGAATCAAGGCGAAGAGCAAAAGCGCAAAGAGGCCGCCGCGAAATTTGAAATTGTACCGCTGGCGACCGAAGCCATAGCCCGCCATCGTGGACAAGACCGCGGTGAGGAGCACGGCAAAGAACGTCACAAAGATGCTGTTATAAAAATAGCGATAGAAACTGATCTGCGGGTCGAACAGCAGCTTGGCATAGTTTTGCCAACGGATGTCTACAGGCAGCCCATAGGGGTCGTTGAGAATTTCGCCGGTGGTCCGCACTGACATCAGGATCATCCAGACGAACGGAATTATCACTATCGCCGTGAAGGCGAGCAGAACCACCGTGATCAGACCGATCCGAATTCGGCGGCCCCAAAGTGTGATTCCATCTCGGGCAGGTACTGTGGCTGGACGCATATTTCCTCTTTAGATTTCGACTTGCTTTCGCAGCCAGCGGGTGATCAGGGTCACGCCGATGATGGTGACCCCAAACCAAATCACGGCAATCGCGGAGGGATAGCCCAGATCGAACGAACTCCAACCGAAGGCGCGTTTCTGCACGTAGGTCGCGACCGTCTCGGAAAAGTGCATCGGGCCGCCGTTGGTGAGCACCCAGACGACGTGAAAGGCGTTCATCTTGCCCATGAACGAGAGAATCAAAACAGTGACCGCGGTCGGTCGCAAGAGGGGGAGCATTACGCGCCAGATCGCCTGGGCGCGCGACGCGCCGTCAATGTACGCGGCTTCGATGAGGTCGGTGGGAATCGCGGAAAGACCGGCGAGCAGCAAAACGAAGGAATAGCCAAAGGTCGCCCAATAGTGGACAAAGATGACGACCCACAATGGGGTATCTCGGCGGCCCAGCCAGTTGAGCGCGAATTGATCGAGGCCGATCGCGCGCAAGCCCACGTCGAGCAAGCCCCAGTCGTAATTGAAAATCCAGCGAAACACCAAGCCGATGATCACACCCGAGACGAGGATCGGCGTGAACCAGGCGACGCGAAAGAAACGGTGCAGCGGGACTTTGAAGTAGACGAAGAAAGCGAGCACGGTCGCGGTCAGCATCTCGAGAATCGGGCCCACGATTCCCCACGTCAGAGTGTTTTGCACCGCCGTGTAGAAGATGTCGTCCTCGAAGAGTTTTACAAAGTTGTCCAGCCCCACGAATGTCAAGACGATCTTGCCCTGATAAGGCGCGATGTTGTGGAACGAGTAGAAAAAGGTCGCGGCAATGGGATAGAGGATAAAGACCGTATAGAATACCAGGGCCGGCGTCAGAAACAAGATAATCGCGCCCCAGGGCTTGCGGCTGGCGCGCCGTTTGGCAAGCGGCTGGGCGCGCGCCAACGCGTCCGATTGTGCGGTCATTGTCTCGATTCCGAGTGTTGGTGCAGGAGCGCAACTCCTGCACCAACGGCAACTACTTTTTGACGCACAGCTTGGCATCTACTTTCTTGATGGCTTCGTCTACGGTGATCAGACCCTGCGGCAGGCCTTCGTTGATCGCCGCGGTGCGCGCATCAACAAAATCGCCGCAACTGACTCCGGGTCCGACGGCGCGTTCCATTCCCGCGTAGACCCGGTCCATCTCCTCCCAGTACCACTTCCACTGGTCAACGCCCTTGAGATCCTTGGGCCAGTCTTTGACCGGATCGTACTTGATGGCGCTGGGGATTTGGGTGAGCGCGGTCCACAGCGCGCCGTACTTGGGCTGCGCCGCGAACTTGAGGATGTCTTTGGCGATGTCGGGGTTCTTGGAGGTCTTGAGCGCCATGTACCCCGACTCGAACG
>JACQYF010000009.1 GCA_016208315.1 Chloroflexota bacterium
AACCATGTTCGGGCTGAGCGGCTGCCTTTCGGCGATCAGCGCATCTACGTTCGCGAACTTGACGCGCGGTTCCTTGGGCATGAAATAGTCGAGGAAAACATCGGTGCCATTCGCCCAAGTCGGCGTGACATTGACGACGGTATCCGGCGATTGCCGCACGTATCTCGGGATAACCTCGAAGAGCTGTTTTGCGCCCCATTGCATGCCATACAGCCCGTAATCGCGATACCACAACGGCCCATTGCTCAGGGCATCGCTCAACATGCCGAGACTCGCGCCCGAGATGCCGACAAACACAATCGCCGTCGCAACCGAGCGCCAACGCGGGCGCAGGCGCGCGAGCAGAAAATCGAGACCGAGGGTCGCAAAAATGCTGGCGGGAACGACAAACGTCAAGATGCGCGTGATCGCGACCTGCGTGATCGCGCCGCCAATCGGCGCAGCCAGCGCGGCGATGAGCGCGAGACGATGCGCCGAGGATTTGATTCGTCGCAAACAGATGCCCACGCCGATCAAAAAGAAGGGCAGCGCCCACAGCGCAATGTTGCCATAGTCCTTCATCCGGTGCCGCGCGAGGTCGTTCTCGTTGGGAACAAACCAATACTGCGGACTGAAACCATAGACGTATTGGCCGAGAAACTGGACGAGTTTTTGTTCGAGCGGAATCTGCTGCATCAGATAGGTGTTCAGAGTGCGGAGATGGTATGCGGCCTCAGTCGGACGGTCGCGCCCGAACTGAACGTAGGGCAGCGCCAGAACCACCAACAAGATCGCGCCCAGCAATGCCGTCCGCCAGTTTCGAAGATGATAACGCAAATCCGAGAACAGCAGTAAGAGGCCGGTCAGCCCAATGACCAATTGACCGTTGCCGTAAGAATAGAATGTCGCGGCGGCGAAAACCAGAGCGGGAAAAATAAAGCGCGGCGAGCGATACCGGTAGAGCACATAGCACAGCAGAAAACACGCGTAGAACGAAACCATCATCGCGGTCTCGAACGCGGTGCGCGAATGCAGAAACCAAACGGGCGTCGCCGCGAGGAACAACACGCCCGCCCACCAATACCGCACGCGGAAACCGCTCTTGAGTATCAAGCCGACCGCCGCTGCGCCGACCAGCGTCATGACCGCCGACACACCGCGCGTGACGACGATGGACTTGCCAAACAGCAACAGGCCCGCCGCGTGAAAGTAGACCGAGATGAGCGGATTGAAAAAACCATACGTGTTGAAAAAGAGCGGCAGCAATTTGTCTTGATAATCGCGCCAGCCGCGCTGAATCAATTGGCTGGCGAGCACGCCTTCAATCGCTTCATCGGCGAAAAAGTAGATTGGGAACTGGTCCAGCGCGACCAATCGCGTGACCGCGTACACAGCCAGCGAGAGCGCGAACAGGACGACCGCAAACGCTTCCGTTCGGTTGAGGACGAAACCGCGCACATGCGGTACGGTAGCCTCCGTTGGCCTAGCACTCCATCCGTGCGGCAGCGCGATGGCAAGCTCAAAGAATTGCAAACGTCCAACCGCCTGCAAACGCAAGACCCATTTGCCATCGCGAAAAGAGGCGGAAAGATAGGAAGTGGGCAATGAGGAGGCGCGCAAATAATTGGCGGCGATAAAAATGAGCAGGACGCCGGTCGCCAACACGGCGAACGTCAACACGGTGTCGGCAACCTCACCGCGCCATCGCCGCCCAAGTATTGCCCCCGCCGTGAAGCCGACGAAAAGGAGCGTTATGAGTGGAAAGAGTTTGGTACGCATATTTGAGTGTGGGCGTGTGGGCGTACTCCCATACTCCCATACGCCCCCACGCCGCCCTCTATCTTGCTTTCACTACGATTGTCCCAAGCACCACCCGGTCTTCCGCCATCCGCGCGCCGCTCGCGTCCTGCACGGGTAGGCGCGCGAGAGTGACCGGATCGTACATGCCGATTTCGAGCGTGTATTCACCTGGCGGAATGTTCAAAGGCAGTTGCAGGCCGTACAGATCGTCAATCGTTTCGTCCACTTGCCAAGTGCTTGTCGGACGCGACCCGCCGACCGGCTCGCCGTCCATCTGCGCCCACACGGACGACTCCGTCGCGGGATTGATTCCGCCAATCAAGTGCGTAAAGACTTTAAGACGACTAGAGATTAGGGATTGGAGATTCCAATGCAGCGTGAGTTGCAGCGTTTGGCCGGGCGCAATTTCAGCGCGGTCCACTTCGTAGCCCACGAATCTAATATTCTCGCCGAGAGTCGCTTGCATCGTACTGCGAATTGCCGGCGATGTGTTCGGCATCACGTACAGCACTGCGCTGGCGTCCACAAAGCCGCGTGACCAACTTTTGAACGCGTGCGCGCCGAGCCAGCGTTCGAGATAGCCCGTCGGGTCGTACTCGGCGGGATTGCCGAACATGACGAGCCACAACCGGGGATGCTCGCGCGCGATGTCCGCCAGTTGTTGGCGCGTGCGCGGGTCCTCGAGTGGCACGCCGTCGGGCAAGTAAAAAGCCGGCAAGCCGCGCGGCTGGTAATAATCGAAAAGTGGCTTTTGCAGCGGATTGTTCAGGATCAGCGCATCGCCCGGCTGTTGCTGGCTCGCAATGTACGCCATCATCCGCCCGTATTTCCCTTTGACATACGCGTCGTCGTAAAAGTGATTCGACAAGGAAAACGCGCTGACGAGAACGAGGGCCGCCATAACTCCCACAGTCCCTGGCGCCGACCGCCGCGCGAAATAATCCAGCCCCAACGCGACCGTCACGTAAAACCCCGGCAGAGCGACGAGCACATACCGCTCGAAAAAAAACGGCATCACCGGATTCACGAGCCACGCGATGACAACCGGCACGATGAACGACATGTAGGACAACTTGGCAATGCTTCGGCTTCGCTCAGCACAAGGTTGTCCTACGGGCGAACCTCTCGCCCCAACAAACACGCCGATCACCGCCAACCCCAAAAACACCGCCGCCGCGATTTGCGCGATTGGAAAATCAGTCGTTAGCCCCACGCCAAACGCCAGAAACGTTTTGCCGAAGATCATCTCGATGCCGCGCCAGCCCCACTCGTCGAACCGCGTGCTCGCCTTGCCGCGTAAGAATGACGTTTGTACGACGATCCACGGGACGTAGGCGGCCGCCAGCGCGAGCTGGAGCAAAATCCAACGCTTGATGCCGCCGCGATTTCGCAGCCAATTCGCAAACACAAAAACGTTCTGCGCCGCAAGCACAAAGAACGCCGAATAGTGGGTGTAGAGCGCGAGTAACGTAACTAGCAGATACTTGACCTCGCTCTTCATTTCCTTGGCAAGTAGGGTGAGACTTGCAAGTGACAATACGGCGACCAATTCATACATCCGCGTCTCTTGGCTGTAATAGATTAAGAGCGGCGAAACCGCGGCGAGGATCGCGGCAAGCCACGCGACGCGCGGGCGGGCCGGAGCAACTCGCCTGGCAAAAACAAAAATGAGTGGCACGGCCAAGATGCCGATCAACGCCGAGAGCGCGCGGGTCGCAAACGCGCTCGTGCCCATCAGCTTTAGCCAGAAAAAGAGGAGCGCCGGATAAAACGGCGGATGAGTGTCCGCCCCGCCTGCGATCACGTACTCTAACGATTGTTGGCTGAGCGAAATGCTGAACGCTTCGTCACCCCAGATGTCCTGCGCGTCGAGCCGGTAGAAACGCAGCGCGGCGGCGAGCAGAATGAGTAAGAGCAGGCCAAAAGACCGGCGGTCTAGAGCGTTCATCCCCGCAATTATAACATAGGTTCGACGGCAGAAAAAAAAGACCGGATTGTGATATAATGGAGGGTGGACGTTAAACTGTAATCGAGGTCCCCAACGGTTGAAGAATTTTCTCCTCTTGCACCACCCCAAACTGCCGCGCTCGCTCGCGCTCGCGCAACAATGGGCGGCTCAATTTGAGCAGCAGGGGGCGAACGCCACCATCGTTTCCGCCTGGCATGATCCCGAGATCTCGCGCTGCATTCCGCAGACCGATCTGGCGATCACGCTCGGCGGCGATGGCACCATCCTGCGCGCGGCGCGCTTGTGCGCGCCCATGCGCGTCCCCATCCTCGGCGTGAAAATGGGCCGCGTCGGCTTTTTGTCCGAGATCGAACCGGAACAATTCGACGCGCGCGTGCTCGTGGACGGCGCATATTGGATCGAAGAGCGCACGATGCTGCACGCCGGCTGCGCACGGGACGGCAAGACGGTTGGCGAGTTCGAGGCGCTGAACGATGTGGTCGTCGGCCGCGGCGCGCTGGCGCGCGTGATCCGGCTCGCCACGTTTATTGACGGCGACTATCTCGCCACCTTCGTCGCCGACGGCGCGATCGTCGCGACGGCCACCGGCTCGACCGCGTACGTCTTTGCGGCGGGCGGCCCCATCCTCGCGCCGGAGGTCAAGACGCTCGCCCTCGTGCCGATTGCGCCGTATTTGAGTCAGATCAAATCGCTCGTTTTGCCGGAAGGATCGCGCGTGCTCTTCCGGCTTGAAACCGACCATCACTCGATCCTGACGATTGATGGGCAGACGGACGTCGAACTGCGAGACGGAGACGAAATCACGGTCGAAGCCAGCGCGCACATGGCGCGCTTTGCGCGGCTGCGTCCCCGCACCTATTTCTTCCGCTCGCTCGTCAAACGCCTGCGGGGACGCGCGACCGAAGAAGAAAAGGAAGCGATGCAGCGAATCAACCAATAGGTACGATAAAAAAGGTTTGGTGAAAAATGTTCGCACGACTCCTTCGACGCCTTGTCGTCACTGTGTTCGTTCTCAGCGCGGTGTACCTTAATGTGAATGTGGTAACTGCCCAGCAAGCCGTCACCGGCAAGATCATCGCGCAGTCCGGCGATGCGTACGTTGCCTACGACGATCGAACGCAAACTTTTGAAATTGGTTCAGTTGGCATCAGCCGCCGAATGGATTACGACGCGGGCGGTGGCTATCGGCTCATCAGTCTCAAGAACAAGTTGACCGGACGCGAATGGCTGGCGCCCAACAGCGGCACGAGCGCCGAATTGCGGCTCGGGCTGGACGGGCAAATCGTCACCGGCTCGGCGCGTGATTTCGTGCTGCGCGGGTACACGACCCAAAAACATGCTGACGGTTCGCTCGAACTTGAAGTGGTGCTGATGCGCGGCGCGCTCTTGGCCCACTTGCACTATGTCGTTTACCCGGGGCTGAGCGTCTTTGAGCAGTGGGCCCAAGTGGAGAATAGCGGCAGCAGTCCGATGCGCGACCTGACCGCGCTGGACTCGGTCTCGGTTGCCCTCCGCCCGTCAAACGAGCCGCTAACACTGTATTGGGTCCAAGGGCTAAATCCACCTGACTCGGATAAAAGCCAAGAGCGCCAAGTCCCGACCCTCAAGCTGCGCTCGACCGTGCTGGAAAGCGGCGTCGCGGAAACCATTGGCTCAAGCGGCCGCTCGTCCGAGGATAGCATGGGCTGGTTTGCGCTCGCGTCGCCGGCGCTGCAAGAAGGGCTGTTCGGCGGGATCGAATGGTCGGGCGCGTGGCAATTGCGCGCGGCGCGCGACCAGGCCCAAACCTCGCTCCAAGCCGGGCTGCAAGGCATCCGCCAAGACCTCGCGCCCGGTGAGACCTTTGCTTCGCCGCGCCGCTTTATGGGATTTTATACCGGCGATCTCGACCAGGCCGCGCACGTCACCCACCAATTCGCGCGGGACTATTTGATGCCCCCGCGTCCCGCCAACTTTCCGTGGACACAATACAATACCTGGTTCGCGTATTACACCAATCTCGACGAAGAGCAACTGATGCGCGAAGTGGATTCGGCGGCGCAGCTTGGCCTGGAAGCTTTCGTCGTGGACGCGGGCTGGTACGACGGTTCGGTCACGCACGGCGATTTTAGCTGGGGCCTCGGCTCGTGGCGTGAGGACCCCGACAAATTCCCACGCGGCCTGGCCACCTTGTCCGACTATGCTCACAGCCGGGGCCTGAAATTCGGTTTGTGGGTCGAGCCAGAGCGCGTGGATTTGCGTTTCGTCGGACCGGACAAGGAGATTTCGCGCGATTGGCTCCAACCCGGAGTCGCGTTCGATGTGCCGCCTCCGCCGGACCAGCCGCAGGTCGCGCTGATTTGTCTTGGAAATCGGCAAGCGCGTGAATGGATGAAAGATTGGCTGGCGCGGTTGGTCCGCGATTACGACTTGGATTGGCTCAAGTGGGATTTCAATTACGGGATGGCGTGCGATCCGCCGGGAGAGCCGGGCCGCGGCAATTACGAACACGTCCTCGGGCTGTACGAGGTCTTGGATTATTTGCGGCAAGAATTTCCGAATCTGATTATTGAAAACTGCGCGAGCGGCGGCAACCGCATGGATTATGGCCTGTTGCGCCGGACGCATGTCGCCTGGCTCAGCGACGAGACCGACCCCAGTTACCGCGTGCGTTACCACCTGTTTGGCGCGAGCTATCCCTTTCCACCCGAATACCTCAACAGTTGGCTGGTCGAGTCGTGGTGGGAGCACCTGGCCGACACGCGGGATAACTCGGCCCTCTTGCGCGCTTGGCTGCAAAGCCGGATGATGGGCGCCTTTGGGCTTTCGGTAAGCACTTTGGATTGGACGCCGCAGATGCGCGCGGTCGTGGCGACCGAAATCGCACAGTACAAGCGGTATCGCCCGATCATCGCGCAGGGCCATCACCATCATCTGCTGCCGCAAGCCAACCTCATGGCGCCGCAGATCGCGCCGCCCAGCGAACCGGATGCGATCGAGTTCTTTGACCCCCAGACCACCGAGGAAGTTATTTTCCTGTTCAAAGGGGCTGTGCCGTGGTCGGAGCGCCGCGTGCGACTGAGGCACGCGCTGCCGGACGTTACGTATCAAGTCAAAACGCCCGACGGGGTCATCTTGATGGAGCGCAGCGGCGCGGAATTGATCAACGCGGAAATTACGTTTGCCTATCCCGAAGGTCAGCCCTCGACGCTGCTGCTGGTGACGCCGCTAGACAAGTCATCGCCGCACGAAAAAATGGGGGGCCCCTAATCCATGGAGCTGAAAATTCTGGTAGACGTCATCGGCTGGATCGGCGCGCTTGCGCTGCTCACGGCGTATGGCTTGGTCTCCTTGCGCCGGATCGAAGGCGATGCGAGCGGGTATCAGCGTCTCAATCTCGTGGGCGGCGCGTGCCTCGTCGTCAATACGGTGTATTACGGCGCGTATCCTTCCTCGCTGGTCAACCTCGTCTGGATTGGAATCGCCATTTACACGATGAGTCGAAAGAGGATCAATGCTTGAGGAGGCGTTTTTGACTTTTCGGGCATTGCTTTATATATTGGAATTACGCCTGACGTCGGGCGCAGAGCGCGTACGGCAGCCGGCGTTTTTGTTTAGGCGTCAACGAATACTCGACGAATAAACGAATCGTGGGGCGTGGTCGTCAAGCCCGACGAGTCGTCCAAGCTCACGTTCGAGCCGGGCGACAAGGTGATCGTGCTCGCAGAGAGTTGAAAGATAGACCCTAAGGGTTTTTGGAAACCCTTAGGGTCTATGGAGTCTAGCTTGTTCGACGAGGAACAGCGCATGCGGGGATTCCCGACGAGAGAGTTAAAGGCCCTTGTTGGATTCGTCATTGCCCAACCCATCCTTGGTACCCTACACGAAATCCTTATACTGGCGATTGCGGGACTGCTCGAATGGCTCGCCAACGCGGAACTCTTGCGGCGGTCGGCCCGGTTGTTTTTCTCCAGTCCGGTTCACGCCGAGTTAATGTTGAATACGCTCGGCGGCGCCAAAGCGCAGGGGATTGCCGTCGGCGGGGGCGTAGGAGATGCGCTTTATCGCGCGGTTCCCTCCTTCTTTCTGACTTCGGAATTTGTCGCGCCCGGCGCGTGGGTGAGCGCCGCCATTGACCGGAACGGCACCGTCTTGGGACGCTTCGCGGCCCTCGCGCTGGTCGAGATACTCTTGATGGCGATTGGCGCGGCGGTCATCCGCCTTGGGTTGCGCGGCAGGCCCGTTTCCGTGGTAATCAAGAAGGGCAAACGCCGGCACTTGCTGTATGTCGTGCTCGGCTTTTTTATGCAAGCCCAAGCGATTTGGGCGATTTTCAATCTGACCCGCTTGCCCCAGATGTGGGCCTTGCGCGATACGGGCATCGGAGTCGCGCTCTCCCTCTTGCTGCGTCTCGACCCTCTGGTATATAATTGGCTCATGGACGGATTCCTGCCGGTTTTTATCCCCGTGGTTCTGGCAGCCATCGGCCTCGTCGGAGTCTGGTTGGTGGGCAAACTGTTCGACGTCGTCGAGGCGCCCGTCTCCAGGTTCACTGGCCGGCCCCGCAGAGGTCTTGGCGCTGTCTCGCCGGTTGAACGCGCGATGTTTCTGGCCGTCCTCGTTCCGCTGATTGCGGTTACGCCTTTCCTGCAAGGTTTCTTCGGTACGTCGAAAACCGCGGTGATAACGCGCAAAAAACTCCCGCTCCGCGTCGCGCCAACATCGGCGAATGTCACGCCCGATGCTCCAACTCCGCCCGCCATCCTGGTCGTCACACCGCCAACGCTGACGGCGCCCACTCAAATCGTACAGGCAACACCAACCGTCTCTTTCGTCGCGCTGGCACGGCCGACCGCGTTCCCGGTCGGGATTGCCACCCTCGCGCCCTCTTCGGTTGCGTCGCCAACTCCCACGCTAGCGCTCGCGCCTACCGTATCCCCCACTCCTGCCGGGCCCGCCAAAGTCCAAATCCAGCAGACGGACCGCGGGTTGGCGATGACCGTCAATGGTCAACCGCGTATCGTCACCGGCATGAACTATAACGTCAACTACACCGGGCTGCCGGACGCCACCAAGCGCGCGCTCCATCGGCGCGATTTCAATATCATGCGCGATGCCGGCATTAACGCGATCATTGGCTGGGGCGTCTACGACGAGGTCACGCTCGAGCTGGCGCGCGAGTATGGGATTGGAGTGGTCATGCCGTTCGAACTCGATCCCAAGGGGCCTTATGAACACGAGGGCTATCGCACGCAGGTCAAAGAGAACTTTCGAGATTTTGTGCTGCGGTTCCGTGGATTTCCCGCCGTGTGGGCCTGGAATCCCGGCGGCGATGAACTCTTGCACCGGATGGATACGGAGGAGCACCGCACGACCGACAAGTTGCAGATCGCCGCGGATTTGCTGACCGAGTTAGCTGCGCTGGCCTATGCGCTCGACCCCAATCACGTGAGTATCGTGAAAGAGCCGCGCGATTGGTACATCCAGTATTTCGACGAGGCGCTCAAGAACGTGCGCACTCAACCGCAGCAGCCCGACCCCACCCTCTATTGGGTTTTTGGTCTCAACGTCTACGGCCATCCCGACGACGTCGCGGCGGCGATCAAGCAGGCAAAACGCAACGCGGAGGAACGGCTGCGGGTCGCCATGGTCGTCGGCGAGTACGCGCCGTTCGGTCTGCCGCGCGCGGACCGCGCGATCCATTATGCGATGAATTGGGATGATGTTTACCAGTTCTCGCTGAACGGCGGTTTCGTGTACGTTTTCGGGCCCGACCAACCAAATCCGCAAGCGCCCAACCCCTACGACCCGCTCCGCCTCTTGGTGAACGAATTCAGTCTGGTGGACATGGACGGCAATCCGGTGGACGACGCGCTGAGCACGCTGGCGGCGCGGTGGCGGCAAGCGCGGAATTCGAATCCGCCGTGAGCCAACCCGAACCCGAACCCGCAAAGCGGGTTTCGCGCATTAATAGCCGTCGGGTTTCTAACCGATGGCGGCTGCTGACCGCGGCGAACGCCAGCGGTTGAAAACCGCCGTCTACAAAAGCACAAAGCCCGCTCGAAGCGGGCTAGGCACGAGGTTGAAAGGTATTTAAGTTATGAAGACAATTCGTGTTTCCCCGCGTTCAAAAACACTCAATGCGCTTTTTCGGCAGGCCAAACGTGACAACCTGATTTTGCAAACCGCCGACGGCTTGGAGTTCATTCTCGCCGAGGTAGATGATTTTGATCGCGAGATTGAGTTAACACGCAAGAACAAGAAACTGATGGACTTTTTCGAGAAACGCGCGAAACAAACCAAGACCGTTTCAGCCGCAGAAGCACGAGTTAGACTAGGATTGGTAAAGTAACCAAGCCCTTGTTTGCTGAGTGTTACTCGAACCACCAAGCCGACCCCTCGCGAGGTCGGCTTGATCTTTTGTGTCACTTACTCCGCCAGCAAAAACGCTCTCACGTCCTCGCGCACGGGTTTCCAGTAATCGGTAACCAGATCGCCAGTGTATGGGTTGGCGTTTAGCGGGACTTCGACGTAGAAGGAATCGTAGACACCGTTTTCCACGTCGGCTTTGATGAACGGATCGTCCGCGTCTCCGTCTCCCCAACGCAACGGCTGATTTTTGTACGTGGCGGTGGAGCGGTCTACATAGTACCGGTCACGCGCAAAGGTCGGCGCGCCGATTTCCAGCGTCTGCCCGGAGAGCAGCAAGTCAGTTGCTTTTTGCGCGCTCGTTCCGAGGTTGCCGATCACCAGCTCAGTAACATCGAAATCGGCGGCGAGGTTTTGTGAATCGGCCTGGTAGCGCAAGAAACCGGCGGTATTCACCAAGAACGGCGGCCAGTACAACGGGTTGGTCTTTTGCCGCTCGAGTTCGGCGAAGATGGCGCGAAAGAGGACGTGCTTGCGCTCGTTGTTCTCCAACTCGGGCGGATACGTCTCGGCGTTGGGCACGGCCTTGATGTACTGCAGCGCCGTCGTGCCATCCATCTCTTGCCGTCCAGCCCCGAACACTCTCCCAGGCAATTTCGTCTTCTCGTCAAGATAGATGGGCTGGGCGGTGAACCCGACCGGCACGTCCACGGTCAGCTTGCCGAAGCTTTTCTCCACCAGGTTTTGGATCAGCGTATCGCTCCTAACGATGACGATGAAATCAATTGGCAATCCGGTGGCGTTCTGAAATCCCTCACGAATTAACCCAAAATTACTTTTGGGACTAAGCACCAATTGGTCGCTGCGTCGCGCGCTGCGGGGTTTGCCCAAAATCCCCTCGGCGATTTCCACTTCGGGAAAGCGCGTATCGTGCGTAAAAGTGATCGTGTCTATGCTGCCTTGGGGCCGAACGAGGAAAAGGGAATTGGAGCAGATGAGGACGGCTTCGACCAGCGGCGGTTCGTGGTCAATGCCGCAGACCTCGAGTAAAAGCGTTGTCCCCAGACGCGCAAGCTCCGGGTCAACCTGACGATTATACTGCTCTGGATTTCGCGCCATCTCGCGGCGACGAACTTGTTGCGCGTGCGCTTGAATCGGACTCATAAACATTTCAAGCGCATTGCGCTTTTTGTACTCTTTCTTCGTCGCTTGAGGTGTGGGAGTCGGCGAAGGTGTTTCGGCCGGTGTGGGAGTGGGCTGGACCGCCGGCGATGGAATCGAAAGAGTCGGCACTTCTGTAGGCAGTGTGAGCAGTGTAGGCAGTGCCGGCAGTGTAGGAATAATCGGCGTTGGACTTGCCACGATCGGAACCGCGGGAGTTTCGGAAATGGCGACCGGCGCGGCTTGAACGCTGCAACCGGCGACGATCATCGCGACGAGAAATAGAATCGTAATCTTCATTGTTCCTCATACCGTCGAAAGTCAATTTTCTGATAACCTGTGCCCCATGGGTCGCCGTGCTCGTAGACGCCGATGCCCGCTTGCTCTGCCAACCGCAAATAATTCGGCGCCTCCGGTTGGATGGGCCATTCCGCGGCCAGCAGATCGGCCATGACGCTGTCAATCGCCACGGGATCGGTCGCGAAGAACAGCGTATTCGGCGTCTTGTTCCCGAATCTCGCCATTGTCATCGGCGGCGCGCCCCAATCCCAACCGGTAAACAAACCGTCGCCAATCGTCAAAATCGTCTTGTAGCGAATGTGCGGGTTGTTGTAGAGGTCAACGAGCGCGTTATAGTCCAGCCGGTAGTTTTCGCTCGCGGGAAAGATATAGGTGTGAAAGCCGCTCGGGTAGTTGGTTGAGCCGAGATGATTTTTGAAACCGAGGGTCACGCCCGCGCCGCTGATGTGCCCTTTGAAAATCGGCAGGTTGATAAAGTAGGTCGCGTTCACGATCAGATCGGTAATGCGGATTGGCGGCTGCGGCGGCACGCCCGCGGGCGGAGGCGACCAAGCGATGTACGCGTGCGGATCGCCGCTCTCGAACCCGGCGCGCGTGTGCGCGCCATTGTCGTAGAATTTCACGCCGGGGAATTGGCACATCTCGATAAAACGGTCGGGGATTTTTTGCGAAGCGTCAAACACCCACACATCGCCCTCGACGACGCCGATGCTTTTCAAGCCCGCGACGATGGCATTCAGCGTTTGGATCGAGGCGTCAATCCGGCCGTTGCCGCCGTTCGCGAAATTCACTTTGATCGCGATCCCCTGCCCCGGCTGATAGCGCGGCAGCAACGCGCGCCACGCGTCCGCGGCGGTTGCCGCGTCGGTCAGGGCCATCATCCCGCGTTCGACCATGCCGTTGACGACATCTTGATTCACGTAATTCCAATAATCCGGCTCGCCGTTCCAGGTGGTCGCTTGGAGATTATGAATCTGGATGACGCGCGGAATCGCGTGGGACGAAGCAACCGTCACCTCGTGCGCGCCTTCGTTGTCTTGCAGCCAGGCCACCTGCTCTTGGACCAATCCGGCCCAGTAGCGGCGCGATTGCGCGCGCCGCATCCGAATCGCTCCCGCGATCGTGCGGGTTTCGCCGGGCGCGAGCGGCGCGCCTAGTCCCCACCGATATGGATGATCCACGCCCGTGCGCGCGTCATAATCAATGCCGACGCGGAAAGCGCCCGCCACATCGGGAAAGCCGCGCGTGTAAAACGACTCGCCCTCGTCGTAAACGAATCCGGGCTGAGGGTCTTGGGTAGCCAACGGCGCGTTGGAGTTGTTCTTGACCGTGATACTCACGTTGAGCAGATCGCCCGCGGTCAGCGACAGCGGCGCAAGCGTCACCGCGACAATGCGCGGCTCGACCGAAGCAAGTTCGACGTGGATATTTTGCGTGCCTTGTTGGTCTTGCAGCCACGCGACGCGTTCCTGAACGAGACCCGCCCAATACTTGATCGTGCGCGTCGTGTTCAGGCGGATCGCGCCGGAGATGACGCGCGTTTCGCCGGGCGCTAGCGGCGAACCCAGTCCCCAACGATACGGGTGATCCACGCCCGTCCGTCCCTCGAAATCAATGCCGACGCGAAACGCGCCGTGAACGTCGGGAAAACCGCGCGTGTAGAACGATTCGCCTTCTTCGTAAACGAAATCGGGATCAGGCCCTTGCGTTGTGAGCGGCGAAGTGGAATTGTTCTTGACGGTTATAGTCGCCATAAGAAGCTGGCCGGGTTCGAGCGTGAGCGGAGTCAGCTTGACGTCCACAATGGCCGGCGGGCCGCCGGTTGGCAGCGCGGCGACCATAACGGCCTGCGTCCCCTGCAAATCTTGAACCCACGCAATATGCTCTTGCACGATGCCTGCCCAATAATCTTGGACTTGCGGATGCTTCATCCGAATCGCGCCAGTGATGACGCGCGACTCGCCGGGCGCGAGCGGCGCGCCCAGTCCCCAGCGATACGGATGATCAATCCCGACGCGATCCTTGAAATCCACGCCGACGCGCGCGTTGCCGGTCTCGTCTACGAAACCCTCGCTGACGAACGTGTCCCCTTCGTCGTAGACGAAACCCGGCTCCGGGCCTTGGGTCGGAAGTGTGCTCGTCGTGTTATTCACCACCGTCGCGCTCACCGTCAGCAACTCGCCCACGGTGAGCATGGCCGGAGTGAGGGTCACGTTGGTAATTTGCAATCCGGGTTGCGTCGTCACAAGCTGCGTCCCCACGCGGTCCTGATGCCACGCGACTTGCTCCTGCACCAATCCCGCCCAATAGTTTTTCGATTGCGCGCTCCGCAGCCGAATTGCGCCGGTAATGGTGCGTGTCTCGCCGGGCGCGAGCGGCGCGCCCAGTCCCCAGCGATAGGGGTGATCCACGCCCACGCGCCCATCGAAATCAATCGCGACGCGCAGCGCGCCGGGAATATCGGGAAAGCCGCGCGAGTTGAATGTTTCGCCCTCGAGGTAAACAAAGCCGGGTTCGGGTCCCTGCGTCGTCAACGTTTCGCTCGAATTGTTCTTGACGGTGATGTTGACGTCGAGCAGTTCGCCGACGGCGAGCGCCGCGGGCGCGATGCTCGCTTGCGTGATCGCCGGCGTTACAGGGATTTGCGCTTGCCGCTGAAACGCGTGCCACACAGAGCTGCGACTGCCTGCATTGTCCACCATGCCCCACTCGCCGCCGGGTTCCCGCCACGTAAACCAAAACGCGTGCGCGACGGTATCGGCCCCCAATTCGCGGAAGAGGGTGTAGTCGCGTTTCAAATATTCGGCGACGGCGTCTTGCGGCGTGACGCCCGGCACCCAATCGTAACCAAAGTTTGCGCCGATTTCCGTCAGCCACAGCGGCTTGCCCGCAATCGCGCGCGCGGCGATGATGGACTCGCGCAATTTGCCAAAGCCCCAAACCTCGGCCGGATACCCTTCGACGGCCAACCCGTACGGATGCCAACCGGCAAAATCGAACGCGCCCGGCGCGCGCTC
>JACQYF010000013.1 GCA_016208315.1 Chloroflexota bacterium
CAGGAACAGATCGCCGCCATGATCGGTTCGTGCCAGCAAACCGTCAGTGAAGCTCTCAAACGCCTCGAAACGCAGAAAATGATCCAGGTCTCCAGAAAGGGCATCACCGTCCTCAAGCCCTACGACATCCTCGCGCGAGTTAACTAGTCGCGCAAGACCTTCGAGGGAACGTCGGTTCCTTCGGAGCCGCGACCGCGAAGGTCCGAACCGCCGCGTTTGCCCACCCCGCGTACTTGCCTGCGTCCGAATTCCATTCATACTTTTATCGGCTAGACGATAGAACTTTTCCGCGCTTGGCTGTAAAATCAATGCTTGGAAGACAGCCCATTCTCGCCACGTCGAGAGGAGGTGGTGCTCGCCAAGCAATAGATTCGTTTATTAGTTTGAATGTCGGGTCATTGGAATCATTGGCTCATGTGGGTCCCAAGGCGAAGAGGCCTCGAGGTCACGCGCGGCGTGTGACCTTTCGCCAACGGAACCCCCCTGAGCCAAAATTTTTTGCGTGAGAGGTAAATGCGATGACCGCGCAAACTGTCGTACAAGCATTAACCAAAGCAGACGCCGAAGAACAGGTCGCGATCCGAAAACAATCCGTCGCGCTCATCCTCGCGTTTGCGGTGCTCTTTGTCTTGCACTTGGCGCCCGGGTTCACCGGCATGACGCTGGTCGGTCTCAAGCCGCAATCTCAGACGATCCTCGCGATCTTTCTGTGGTTCATCATCTGCATGATCACCGACGCGCTGCCGAAAGCCGTCGTCGGCTTGGTCGGTCCGACGCTCGTCTTCGTGCTGGCCGGGTACAAAATTCCCGACGCGTTCAAGGCCTTTACGACCGACGCGTTCTTTCTCGCGAGCGGCGCTTTTATCTACGCGGCGATCATGATGGGCACGCCGTTGGGCAAACGCATCGCGCTGAACATTACCACTGCGCTAAAGTCGGCGCGGGTGACACGCATTTTGCTGGGACTCTCGTTCGCCGATCTCGCCATCGGCGGTGTTCTGCCGACGGTCAGCGAGACCGCGCTCTTTCTGCCCATCGCCAAAGGCGTTTCGGGCTTGATGCGCGGCAGAGAGCATTTGCCGGAAAGCAAGCGCATTAACACTGCGATCTTGTTGATGATCACCGGTTTGTTCCCGCTGTTCACCGGTCCGTTGATTCTCACGAGCCATTTCCCGAATCTGCAGCTCGTCGCGCACTTTCAGCAGGCGCTGAAAATCAGCATCACCTGGATGGACTGGTTCGTCTACAACCTCCCGCTGTGGGGCTTGCTGCCGATCCTGTTCGCGTACGTGGTCTGGTATTTCAAGCTGAACAAGCTGGAAATTCCGAACGCAGACGAGGAACTGCCCAAACTGCGCCAGGAGCTGGGCAAGATCACGCGGCCCGAAATCTGGGCGCTTGTGTGCATCCTGCTCGGTCTCGTCATGTGGGTGACCGAAGGCACGCTGCACACCATTAGCGCGGGCATGGTGTCGCTCCTCGTCGTTTTGTTGTTGTTCCTGCCCTTTGGCAAGGTGGCCTTTAAGAACATCAGCCAGCACATCATGTGGGATGTTTGGGTATTGCTCGGCGGCGCGATCTCGCTGAGCGGCGCGCTCGAAACGAGCGGCGTCGGCAAGTGGCTGGCGGACATCATCGTCTCTCCGATCAAAGGCGCAGTGGGTCTGAGTCCGATCGTCGTGTTGTTGATCTTGGTCTTTGGCTTTCACATCGCGCGCGCGGGGATCGTCAGCGCGGTGGCGATGGGCGCGGTCTTTATCCCGTTGGCGACCGGCGTCGCGCAGCAGTTGGGGATGAACACGCTGGCGTTCACCTTGATCGTCACTAACTGTCTGAGTTACGCGTTCTTCCTGCCGATTTCGATCACCGCGTTCATGATCGCCTGGGGCGCGTCAGGCGAATCGGGCTGGAAAGTGATAAAGTTCGGCGTGCCGCTTTCGATCATCGCCAACATCTACGTCATTCTGACGCAAAGCGCGTGGCTGGCGATGTTGGGGTTTCCGCTAAAGTGACGGGTGACGGAAGGACGTGTCGAGTGACGGGAGGTGAGTGACGAGGGTGCCCGTCACCCGACACCCGTCACCCGTCATCATAACCAGGAGATTGAATATGGCTAGTAAATTGCCAACTCAGTTAGAAGACGTTCAAGACGTCGTGCTCGAGACCGATCTGCTGGTCATCGGCGCGGGGAATTCCGGCTGCTTTGCCGCCATCGAGGCCAAGAAACAGAATCCCAAACTCGTCGTGACGTTGATGGAAAAAGCGCACATTGATCGCAGCGGCTGCCTCGCGGCAGGGATGGACGCGATCAACACGTACATCAAAAAGGACCGCACGATCGAGCAATTCGTGCGCTGGAGCCGCAGCCAAGCCGGCGGCATCATCCGCGAGGATCTGACGAAAACGCTCGCCGAAGTTTTGAACGAACCGGCGCATGAATGGGAAAAGTGGGGTTTGCCGATCAAGCACGACGAAGACACGGACGACTATCATACGCGCGGCAAGTGGGACATTACGATTCACGGCGCGGAAATGAAAGTGATCCTCGCGGAAAAAGTGCGCGAGTTCGGCTGCCAGGTATTGAACCGCGTCGTCGCGACCAACTTTCTCGTGGATGGCGACCGCGTGGTCGGCGCGATGGGGTTCGGCGTGCGCGACGCCAAGTTCTATGTCGTCAAAGCCAAAGCCGTTCTGGTTTCCACCGGCGGCGCGTCCGGAATCTACAAACCCTACCAAGCCGACGGCGTGGACAGCCACCATCAATTATGGTACTGCCCCTTTAACACCGGCGCCGGTTATGCGATGGGGATTCGCGCCGGCGCGGAGATGACGACGTTCGAGATGCGCTGGTGCGCGACCCGCACCAAAGACTTTAACGGTCCGATTGATACGATCTCGGTCGGCTACAAGACGCCGATGATCAATGCCAAAGGGGAGAAGGTTCTGGAGGAACGGTACGCGCATCTCGGCGGCGATGCCGCGCCGCGCTATATCCGCGCGAACGTGCCGATGGAAGAGTGGTTGAACGGTCGCGGCCCTTGCTACGTGGACACGCGCGGCATGACGCCGGAACAGATCAAGGACATGAAAACAGACTATCTGAACGAGCGGCCGAGTATGGTCCTCTTCCTCGCGGCGCGCGGTCAGGATGTCAGTAAAGAACCCCTCGAGATCTACGGCAACGATCCGTACATCGTCGGCGGCCACACCGCGAGCGGCTACTGGGTAGACGTGAAACGCTCCACGACGCTCAAGGGCCTCTACGCTTCGGGCGACGTTGCGGGTGGGTCGCCCAACAAGTTCGTCAGCGGCGCGGCGGCGGAAGGGATGCTGGCGGCGCGCGGCGCGGTCGAGTACCTCGTTCAGCGGCAAATGGCGGATGCGGATACGAAACGGATCGCGCAGGAAAAAGCCCGCGTGTTCGCGCCCGCGATGCGGCAAGCGGCGGAAGGGGATGGCGTCACGCCCAAAGAGATGGAAGAACGGATGCAGCGCCTGATGGACGAATACGCCGGCGGCATCCATCAATTCTTCCGCATGAATCGCGAGGGCTTGGAGTACGCGCTCAAACACATTCGGATCCTCAAGGACCAGTCCAAGTACTTGATCGCCAACGATTTGCACGAACTGATGGAAGCGCACGAGGTCGTGGATCGGCTCGACGTGGCCGAGGTACTGCTCCACCACCTGCTGTTCCGCGAAGAGACGCGCTGGCCGGGCTGGCAAACGCGCACGGATTTCCCGGAAAAGAACGACGCGAAATTCGATTGCTTTGTCAACTCGCGGCGCGATCCGGCCACCGGTCAAGTTGAAATGTTTACGCGGCCCTACGAGCAGATCGTGCCCGGCGATCGGTACAAACCGTAGGACAAGCTGCCATCTTGTCCCACATGGAGATGATTATGCCACCCCGAATAAATAAGGAAAAATGCGACGGATGCAAGGCGGAACACGAGCCGCTGTGCGAGCAGGTATGTCCCGGCGACCTGATGACGCTCAACGCCCAGACGAGTAAAGCGTACTGCCGGTTCACGCGCGATTGTTGGGACTGTATGTCGTGCGTCAAGATTTGCCCGCAAGGCGCCATCGAGACGCGCTTGCCGTACCAGTTGGGCTACTATCCCGCCAAGCTGATCCCGCTGATGGGCACGAACAAGATCACCTGGACGAGTATTGACATCAATGGCAACGTGGAACGCTTTGTCGTCCAAGTGCGCAACGACGAATAACGCGAGTGTAGACCTGTGAGGTCTCGAAGACCTCACAGGTCTTGAAGGAAATTAGATGCTGCTAGGTCTCTACATCTGTCAGTGTAACGGACAGGTCTCCAAGACCATAGACACTGCCGCGTTGACCGGCGCTTTTGCGAAGGCGAAAGGCATGGCGGTTTGCGCCGAGCATTCCGCCTGGTGCAGCGCGGAAGGAATCGCGCGGATTCGACAAAACATCCAGGACGGTGTGATTGACCGCGTGGTGATCGCCGGCTGCTCGCCGCGCGCGCACGGCGAAACGATGGCGCGGGCGCTGGAAGAAGCCGGCTTGAATCGCTACCTCGTCGAGTTCTGCAACCTTCGCGAACAGTGCGCGTGGGTACACGCCGACGATGCGGCAAGGGCCACGCAGAAAGCGAAAACGCTGATCGGCATGTCGCTCGCCCGCACGCGCGGGTTGGAGCCGCTCGCGCCGATAAAGTATCCCGCGGTCAACCGCGTGTTAGTCATCGGGGGGGGTATCGCGGGATTGAGCGCCGCGCAAGATTTGGCTGCGGCGGGGGTCGAGGTCGTCATTGCGGAAAAGCAGGCGTACCTCGGCGGCAAAGTGATCGGGTTCCACAAGTATTTTCCGCGGCTGTGCCCGCCGCAATGCGGCGTGGATTTCATGACCACGCGCCTGCAAAATTCCCGCGTGGACATTCATACAGAAACCGAGGTCGAGTCCATCGCCGGATCGCCAGGGAATTTCAAAGTGAATCTGGTCAAGCGCCCCCGGTACGTGGACCTCGAACGCTGTACCGCCTGCGGAGAGTGCGCGGCGGTTTGTCCGGTTGAGCGCGAGAATACGTTCGATCTTGGCTTGAGCAAGAGCGCGACACAGTCTGTCATTGCGAGGAGCGGTCGCGTCTCCGATAGGAGACGATGCGACGAAGCAATGACGAAGGCGATCTATTTGCCTTTCGATCTGGCATACCCGCGCGCTTACGTCGTGGATCGCGCGCGCTGCCCCGCCGATTGCGAGCTGTGCGCCAAGCATTGCCCAATCGGCGCAGTCCGTCTCGATCAGAAGGAGGAGCGATTCAGCGTCCACGTAGGCAGCATCATCGCGGCAACGGGTGCGGAGCAGTACGATGCCTCTCGGATCGAGCGATATGGGTACGGACGCCATGCCAACGTGGTGACCAACCTGGAGTTTGAGCGGCTCGCGTCCCGGAACGGACCTACGGGCGGACAACTCGTTCGTCTTTCCGACGGCAAACCGATCAAGCGCATCGCGTTTATCCAATGCGTCGGCAGCCGCGATATCGAGCATCTGCCACACTGTTCGCAGATTTGCTGTACGGTCACCCTCAAACAGATCGGCTATGTGCGTGAGGCAGATGCCGACGCGCAGGTCTGGGTCTTTTATATGGATATGCGCGCCATCGGCGAGTACGAGTTGATGTACAAAGAGGCGCAAGAAAAACACGGCGCCATCTTTGTGCGCGGCAATCCGTTCGAGGTAGTTGAAAAGCCGCTGTCGAAAGAACTGGTCGTACGCGCCGAAGATACTTTGTCGGCGCGACCGGTGGAAGTAAACGTAGACTTGGTGGTGCTTGCGACCGGTTTGAAACCCAATGCCAGTCTGGAGGCGTTGGTGTCAGGGCTGGAAGGCACGGCAGGTCACGCGCAGTGTTCTCCTTACGAGTTGCGGCGCACCGGTATCTACGCGGCAGGGAGTTGCCAGGGACCGACGGACGTACAGACCGCGGTCAAGAGCGCGGGCGGCGCGGCGATGAAAGCGATGGCGGTGCTGCGACAAGAGATCGAGATTTCGCCGACGATCCCGGTGGTGGACAAGAACAAATGCGACAAGTGCAAGCGCTGCATGGAAGAATGTCCCTTCGACGCCTGGTATTGGGACGATACCGGATACCCCGCGCCCGACCTGCTGAAATGCCGGCAGTGCGGCACGTGCCAGGGCGGTTGCCCGATGCGCGTGATCTCGCTCAAGAATTTCACGATCAAGCAGGGCGCGGCGATGATTCAGGCGATTAATTCTTCCTTTGCGGGCAAGGGTCAGCCGACGATCCTGGCATTCCTTTGTGCGAATGACGCTTACCCGGCCGCCGATCTGGCGGGGCAAAAGCGATACACGTACCCGGCCAATGTTGTAAACATCGCGGCGCCCTGCGCGGGTTCGATCAATGTCGCCTGGGTCACCGACGCGCTGAGCAACGGTATTGACGGTGTGATGATCGCGGGCTGCAAATCCGACCAATGCCACTATGCTCGCGGCAGCGATCTCGCCCAGACGCGATTGAGCAACATGCAGGAAACGTTAAAGCGGATGATGGTTGAACCGGAGCGCGTGAAAATCGTGAACCTGGGCATTACGGATGCTCAGCCGTACGCGCAATGCATACAGGAATTCGTTGCCGATCTTCAACGCCTGGGCCCGAGTCCTTTCAAATGATTGACGAAGTAGGAATAACCCGCGCCGCGCAAGCGTGCTACCAATGCGGAAGGTGCGGCGGTGGATGCCCATTCGCCTTCGCCATGGAGCACACGCCGCGGCTGCTCGTCCGGCTGCTGCAGTTGGGACGAATCCAAGACGCGCAGAGTTCCAACACGATCTGGCTCTGCGCGAGTTGTCACAGTTGCTCCGTCTCTTGTCCACGCGGCGTAGACCTGGCAGGGTTGATGTATCGGCTCAAGCAGATGGCCGTGACAAGAGGTATCGTCAACGATAACATTTGGTTCTATCGCGAGTTTGTGAGGAATATTGGCAAACGCGGGCTGGTGTACGAACCGGAGTTGATGTTGGGGTACGCGCGTCGCGTGGGTTGGCAAGTGCTGCTCCCCCATGTCAGGATGGGACTGGAAATGGCGCAGCGCAGAAAACTCACTCCGCCGCCGCCGCGCTTGAACGAACAAGAGGTCTTGTCCTCGGTCATTGCAGAGATTCTACAAGGCAGCGCGACGAAATGAGCAACGTGTACCAGTACCTGCCGGGCTGCTCGCTGCACGGCACGGCGCGTGATTATGCGGTTTCATTTGAGAAGGTTGCCCGGCATTTGGATTTGGAGCTGACCGAGTTGCAGGGTTGGAACTGCTGCGGCGCGACGGCGGCCCGATCGCTGAATGAATTCTTGCCGTTAGTCTTGTCGGCTCGCAATCTGGCAATAGCCGAGAAAGGCGCGGGTGCGCTCTTGGCGCCGTGCAGCATGTGCTACAACAACCTCGCCACCGCTCAGCACGCGCTGCGCGACGATGCGCTCAGGAAACGCGTGAACTCGACGCTGCGGCGTCTCGATCTATCGTACTCTGGCGAGATTTCGGTGACGCACCCACTCGAAATCTTGATGCGCGAGATTGGACTGGAAGGTATCGCCACGAAGGTCCAACGTCCGCTGGATGGTCTGAAAGTTGTATCTTACTATGGTTGTTTGCTGACACGTCCGCGGCACATTTCGATTCCCGAATCCGATTGCAATCCTGTTTGGCTGGATCGCCTGGCGGAAACAGTGGGCGCGGTCGCTCTCCCGTTTTCGAGCAAGACGCGCTGCTGCGGTGGGTCCCTACAGTTGACGCATCCCGACTCCGCGATGGTCGCCGCCAAGCGGCTGCTGGATGAAGCGCGCGAGTTGGAGGCGGAGTGCATCCTCGTCGCGTGTCCGCTGTGTCACCTGAGTTTGCAGGGCAAACAGCGCACGATCGAGAATCGCCTCCGTACGCGCTACGGCATCAACGTTTTGTACTTTACTCAATTGCTAGAGCGAGCTTTCGGCGGAAACCAATGGTGACCTCGGGCGAATTGGCGCGGACGATATTCAAGCTCGGCGCGACGAGTTTCGGCGGCATGGTCGCGCACATCGCCAATATTCAGAACGAACTGGTCGAGCGACGCAGGTGGCTGACGCGTGAGGATTTTCTCGCCGGGTTGAGCATGTGCCAGATGCTGCCGGGTCCAACCGCCACGATGGTCGCGGTCTACTGCGGCTACCGGCTATTGGGAGTCCGGGGCGCGCTGATCGCCGCCGTGGGGTTTCTTTTTCCGGCTTTTGCGATCCTGTTAATTTTGAGCCAGCTCTATTTTCAATTTGGCAGCACGCCGCAGGTGGCCGGTATGCTGCGCGGCATGAATCCAGTTGTGATCGCGCTGATTGCCGTGGCCTGCTACCGGCTGGGGCGCACGGCGATCACTGAACGCTTCCACGTTATCGTCGCGATTCTGGCTTTTGCTTTCGTCGTGTGGCTCGACGCCAATATCGTGTTCGTGTTGCTGCTCGCCGGCGCAGTGGGAATCGGCTGGGAGCGACTGAAATGCCAAACGAGTTAACCAGCCATCTCGAGCTAGCCATCGCGTTTCTCAAGATGGGCGCGCTGATCTTCGGCGGAGGGTTTGCCATTATCGCGCTCATCGAAACTGAAGTGGTCACCGGGCAGGGGTGGCTGACACACAAAGAATTTCTGGATGGTCTCGCGCTGGGGCAGGTGACGCCGGGACCCATCACGATCATGGCGACGTTTGTCGGTTACAAAGTGGCGGGGCTGACCGGGGCGCTGGTCGCCACCCTGGGCATCTACACTCCCGGCATCGCGCTGGTCATTTTGACGACCCGCTACTTGAACCGCATCCAGAATTCGGTCTGGGCACGCGCTTTTCTGAGCGGGATCAAACCGGCGACGGTGGGAATTCTGCTGGCGGTCTCACTGCGGCTGGCGATGACCATGCTGCCAGAACCGGTTGGAGTGGCGTTCGCGGGAATCAGCTTGTTCATTCTGCTCGTGTTCAAGATGGAGGCGTGGGTACTGATTCTCGCCGGCGGACTCTTGGGATTGATTCTAGGTTGATTTCAGGTTCTCCGTCCATAAAGCACCTTAACATCTTTTAGATTGTTTTGCCTAGACACGATACGGCAATCTATCAATTTACGGAGGGCGCATCCTGGGCTAGAATGAACGCGGTGTGTCAGGCGCGCAGTCTCCGATACGCGAAGGAATCGCAAGTGAGAGCGCCCCGCATACCAGTGAGCCGCAGTCGAAAACTCACCGGGCCGGCAAGCAAGTTGCCAGGGAAGGGAGGCGCTCGCCAGAGAATGCAACACGGTGTGGCGGATCTATCGCGTACGTGGAGTCTAACCGTTCGAACCCCTGAGGAGGATCGTATGAAGATCAACGAAGATTGGCTCTCGGTTATTCTAGCTTTTGCGCTGCTGATCATGGCGCTCGTCGGCGTCATCGGCGGAAGCTGGATGGTTTTCTAGAGAAGCACGCAGAATCCTCGAAAGGAGAACACACCAATGAGTAGCAGCGCAAGTGCTCAAACTGCCGAAAAACCTGCTGCGGCGATTGCAGCAGTGCCCTGGGGCGCCCTGATCGGTCTTGCCATCGTCGTCGGATTGGCGTTCGTCGCCCGCGAGCTCAAGATCCAAGTCTACAATATCAAAGACATCGGGTTGGGCATTCCGGGCAAGGCGCTCGAATTTCCGCTGTGGGCCGCGATCGTGGGGTTGGTGGTCAATTTCATTCTCAAAGCGACCAAGACCTACGAGGCCGTCCGGGGCGGCTTTCGCACCGAATTGTTTCTCAAGATCGGCCTCGTCCTGTTAGGCGCGACCGTTAGCTTTTCGACCATTCTGACCGCCGCGGGCGGCGCGGTCATCCAAGGCATCATCATGATCGCGAGCGTATACCTGTTCTGCTGGTGGCTGGCGGGCAAATTCGGTCTGCCGGACACCCTGCGCGCGGTCATGTCCACTGCCATTGCGGTCTGCGGCGTCTCGGCCGCGATCGCCGCCGCCGGCTCGGTCCTGGCGAAGAAGGAAGAGATCACGTACGTTACCGCGCTCGTCATCGTCACGGCGCTGCCGTTGATGGTGATCGCGCCGATGCTGGCGGGCGCGATGGCGCTGCCCGAGCCGATCGCGGGCGCGTGGTTCGGCGGCAACGTGGATACGACCGCGGCGGTCGTGGGCGCGGGGACGATCTATGGCAAGGTCGCGCAGCAGATCGCGACCATCGTCAAATCCACGCAAAATGCGTTTATCGGCGTAGTGGCGTTCCTGCTGGCGCTGTACTTTACGACCGTGATCGAGCGCAAAGGCGAGCGGCCCAGCGCCGCCGTGATTTGGCAGCGTTTCCCCAAGTTCGTATTGGGGTTCATCATCGTTTCGCTGTTGTTCACCTTTGGCGTTCTCCCGGCGGCGGCGTCCAAAGCGCCCTTTAATGCCACCAATGCGATTTTGGCGATGAAGGACTGGTTCTTTTGCGCGGCGTTCGTCTGCATGGGCTTGGAACTGTCGGTGGGTGAACTGAGGAAGATGGGCTGGGCGCCCGTCGCGGTGTACTTGATCGTGACGGTCTTTAACACACTCCTGGCCTTGGGCGTTTCCTACGTCATCTTCGGATGGCTGTTCCCTGTCAAGCTGTAGAGTCATGAGTAACCTTGCGAAGGTTGAATTGTTCAACCTTCGCAAGGATCGGCAGATTTCAATCATAGCCACTTGGCTCAAGGAGATAATTCGAAATGGATGAGAAAATAGTTTCCCGTCGGCAATTCCTGCTGACAACCGGTTTGTTCACGAGCGCGGGGCTTTTGGGTCTCGCCGGGTGCGCGCCGCAAGAACTCATCAAAGAGGTCCCCAAAGAAGTGACGCGCCAGGTGCAGGTGACCAAAGAGGTGCCCAAAGAGGTCATTAAGGAAGTCATCAAAGAGGTGCCCAAAGAGGTCATCAAAGAAGTGGTCAAGGAGGTACCGAAATGGCCTTGGCCCTACGCAAAACTCGATGTCGAGCAAGTGCGGAAAAAGGCGCATTTCGGGTACTACCAAGCGGCGTGCTGCTACGGGTCGAGCAAGTGCGGAAAAAGGCGCATTTCGGGTACTACCAAGCGGCGTGCTGCTACGGGTCGTTCTGGGCCGTAGTGGATTCTTTGCGCGAAAAGATCGGCTTCCCCTACACGCAAATGCCCACCGATTTCATGACCTATGGAGTGGGCGGGCTGGCTGACACGGCTAGTCTATGTGGAGCCATCAACGGCGCCGCGGCCGCCATGACGCTTGTCCTGGGCAAAGACGATTGGAAAAAGATCGTCAAGGAATTGGTCAATTGGTACACCAAGACTCCCTTCCCCAGCGACATTAGCAACCAGTACGCCAAGGATCACAAGTTCCTGGTGGAAAAGTACAAGTCCGACAAGGTATTTGTGTCGAGCGTCTCGCGCTCTACCTTGTGCCACGTTTCGGTCACCAAGTGGTGCAAAGCGTCCGGGTATGCGTCCGGCAGCGACGAGCGCTCGGAACGCTGCGGCAGACTGACCGCCGATGTGGCCGCGCAGGCCGTGGTTCTGCTGAATCAATTTGCCGACAAGAATTTCAAAGCGGTGACGGCATCTCCGGCGAGCGCCGAATGTGTCCCTTGTCACTCGCTAGGCAAAGACTATAAGCTCGGACAATACACGCGCGGCGAAGAAGACTGCGTCCTGTGTCACACGCCGCACGAGATCAAGAAATAGATCGGACGATTTCAGATTTGGAGGTGAACAGCATGTCTCAATCGGATACGCCTCTTCTGGACGATCTCGAAAAAGGTCCCTGGCCTTCGTTCGTCAAAGACATGAAGCAAGCGGCGGCGAAAAAGCCCGCCGCCCGCGACCTACTGCGCCAACTCGAGCTCTCGTACAAGGAGAAGATCGGGCACTGGAAGCACGGGGGCATTGTCGGGGTCAGAGGTTACGGCGGCGGCGTGATCGGTCGCTATTCGGATCGTCCCGAGGATTTTCCGAACGTCGCGGAATTTCACACCTTCCGCGTCAATCAACCGAGCGGCTGGTTCTACACGACCAAGGCGCTCCGCACCCTGTGTGATGTCTGGGACAAGCACGGCAGCGGCTTGACGAACTTTCACGGCGCGACCGGGGACATTATCCTGCTGGGCGCGCCGACCGGCGAGCTGCAAGCCACGTTCGACGATCTCTCCGCAAACGGTTTTGACCTCGGCGGCTCCGGCTCTGACCTGCGGACGCCGAGCGCGTGCGTGGGGCCGGCGCGCTGCGAGTACGCGTGTCTCGACTCGCTCGACATCTGCCACACAATCACGTGCGCGTACCAAGAGCAATTGCACCGTCCGCAGTTTCCGTACAAGTTCAAGATCAAGATCGCGGGCTGCCCGAACGACTGCATCGCCTCCATCGCGCGTTCCGATCTCTCGATCATCGGCACGTGGAAGGGCAACATCCGCATTGACGCCGACGCCGTCCGCGCGTACGCCGGCGACTCGCTCGACATTCAGGCCGAAGTGGTTGACCTCTGCCCCACCAAAGCGATGCGGTACGACGCGGCGGCAAAATCGCTCACGATTGACGACGCCGAGTGCAATCGCTGCATGCACTGTATCAACCTGATGCCCAAAGCGCTGCGGCCCGGCGTCGAGCACGGCGCGACGATCCTGGTCGGCGGCAAAGCGCCCATCGTTCACGGCGCGCTGCTCGGCTGGGTGGTGGTGCCGTTCATGAAGATGGAACCGCCCTACGCCGAGCTTAAAGACTTGATCGAAAAAACCTTTGCCTGGTGGGATGAAAACGCCAAAATGCGCGAGCGCCTGGGCGAACTCATCAAACGGCAAGGCATGGGCGAGTTCCTACGCGCGCTCGATCTGAAACCCGCGCCGCAGATGATCGTGCGCCCGCGCGCAAACCCGTACTTTTTCTGGCGCGAGGGGGAGGTGAAATAACATGGCCGCGCGAACTGATTTTGGACCACCCGATTTTCGTACCATGCTCCCGCCCGTCATTCAAAAGAATTACGGGCAATGGAGATATCACGGGCGCGTCGAACCCGGCTTGCTCAAGAACGTCGGCGAGTCCGGCGACGAACTGTACACAGTCCGCGTCGGCTCGGAGCGGTTGCTCAGCACCGACCGGCTGCGCGAGATTTGCGACCTCGCGGAGAAATACTGCGACGGCTATCTCCGATTTACGAGCCGCCACAACCTCGAGTTTCTTGTTTCGGACGGCGCGCAAGTCGAGCCATTGATCGCCGAGCTGCAGGTGAAGGGCTATCCGGTCGGCGGCACCGGCCCTGCGATCACGAACATTGTTCACACGCAGGGCTGGATTCACTGCCACACGCCCGCGACCGACGCGTCGGGCGTCGTCAAAGCGGTCATGGACGATCTGTTCGAATACTTTGGAAGTTGGAAGCTGCCCGCGTACTGCCGCATCTCGCTCGCGTGCTGCCTCAACATGTGCGGCGCGGTCCACTGCTCCGATATCGCGATTCTGGGCATGCACCGCAAGCCGCCGCACGTCAACCACGACGTCGTGCGCGCGAAATGCGAAATCCCCAATGTCGTCGCCGCGTGCCCGACCGGCGCGATCCGTCCCGATCCGCCGAACAAGAGTCTGACGGTGAATGAGACCAAGTGCATGTACTGCGGCAACTGCTACACCATGTGCCCCGGCCTGCCGCTCGCCGACGCGGAGGGTGACGGCGTTTCGATTTGGGTCGGCGGCAAGCTCTCGTCCGCGCGGACGCCGCCCACCATGTCGCGCCTCGCGATCCCGTATCTGCCGAACAATCCGCCGCGCTGGCCCGAAGTGACGGACGCGGTCAAGAACATCGTCGAGACTTGGGCCGAGCACGCGCGCAAGCACGAGCGCATGGGCGAATGGATCGAGCGCGTCGGCTGGGACCGTTTCTTCGAACTGACCCACATTCCGTTCACCGAGCAGCACATTGACGACTTTACGCTCGCGACGGAAACCTACCGCACGACGCCGGCGTTCCGATGGTAAGGGGAATTTCAGATTTCAGATTTATGATTTCAGATTTCTCGGCGCCAATCTGAAATCTGCAATCTGAAATCTAAAATGGAGCGATTATGGCTGATGAAATTACCGAGGAGCTGAAAGCCAAGGTGCTCGAGTTCTTCAAGCAAAAGAAAAAGATGTTGACCAGCCGCGACGTAGGCACGGCATTCGGACTGGACCACGCCACCGCGAAAAAAGTCTGCTCGGAATTGGTCAAGAGCGGCGCGCTGGAATTCACATCCTTCGGCGGCGCGACATTCATTAAACTACCGGATGGTAGTTAGGTGGTTAGGTGGTTCGGTGGTTGGAAAGCTCCGAACCACCGAACTACCCAACCACCGAACCACCGAAAGAGGAGGCAATTATGAGCATGTACAAATGGGACAATCAGCAAGTCGAAGTGGACGAGGACGGCTTCATTCAAGAGCCGGATCAATGGAGTGAGGAATTGGCGCGCGCGCTTGCCAAGACCGAAGAAGAAGTCGCCGAACTGACTACGGAACATTGGAAAATCATCAATTATCTACGCAGCTATTACAAGCAATTCGGCATCGCGCCGATGATTCGCAAACTGTGCAAGGACACCGGCTTTGAGTTGAAATACATCTATCAACTCTTTCCAGGCGGTCCGGCAAAAGGCGCGTGCAAGATCGCGGGCTTGCCCAAGCCAACGGGGTGCGTGTAGACCCGCATACTCCCACACTCCCACACTCGCATACGCAGAGTGTAGGAGTGTGGGAGTATGGAGAGAGATATGGATACTGTCACTGCCTTGTGGAGCATGACGGCGGGCTTGCTCATTGGACTCTGTTACCTTGTCGGATTCACGTTCATCGTCGCTTTCGTCTACCGTATCTATCTCTACGCTGCTACACCTGCGCCGCTGCCCATTCCGACGACTCCGGCCCCGCGAACTATTCCCGGATCCGCGCTCCGCGTCGCGGGCGATGTCGTCCTGTTCCAGAATCTGCTCAAATACGACAAGCCGCTGTGGATTGGCGCGTGGCTCTTTCACGTCGGACTGCTCTTGATTCTGCTGCGGCACTTGCGTTATTTCGTCTACCCGATTCCGAATTGGATCATTGACCTGCAAACGCTTGGCGTATATGCCGGATTCTTGTTTCCCCTCCCCGCGCTGTATCTCTTGTGGCGGCGGTTCGCGTTCAAGCGCGTGCTCTACGTGTCCGGCGTGCCCGATCTCGGCGTGCTGATCCTGCTCGCGGCAATTGCGGGTTCGGGCATTCTGATGAAATACGCCGCGCACGTGTACCTCGTGGACGTGAAAGCGTTCGTCGTCGGCCTGCTCACGTTTCAGCCGGTTGCGCCGCCCGCGCATCCCGTCTTCATCGTTCACTTGATGCTCGTGCTGGCGTTGATGCTCTATTTTCCATTCAGCAAGCTGATGCACGCCGGCGGCATCTTTTTCAGTCCCACCCGCTACCAGCCCTATCGCACGTTAGAACGACGATACGTTAATCCCTGGAACCTGACAAAGGATGAAGGATGAGGGAAAAAGGATGAACCCGCATCCAAGTTGCGCTTCATCCTTCCGCCTTCATCCCTCATCCTTCAAAAGAACTATGCCTTCAATCATTCCGATTCCTGACATCCAAGAAGACGCGACGGCGAACGTGGCTTGCCATCCGGCGAAAGATAAAGACCTGAAATGGATCGCGCTGCCGCTCGCGCGCGTGCCGAATTGGCAGCAAAAGGCGATTGAGAAATTCGCGGCGCTGCTGCGCGAGTACAAA
>JACQYF010000063.1 GCA_016208315.1 Chloroflexota bacterium
CAGATTGTGCTCGTCACAACGCTCAACGAAGACGGCACGTCCAACATCGCGCCGAAGAGTTGGATTTCGATGATGGCTCTCGACCCGCCGGTGCTGGCGTTGGGCTGCAATGCGCAGCACTGGACGGGGCGGAACATTCTGGAGCGAGGAGAATTCGTGGTCAATGTGCCCGGCGACGATTTGGCCGAAGTTGTGTGGAAGTCGCACACACTTCCGCACCCGCGCCCGGTGGAGGTCGCCGGGCTGACGCCGATCCCATCTCTCAAGGTGAGGCCGCCGCGCGTCGAGGAGTGCCGGGCGCATCTGGAGTGTGTGCTGGATCAATCTTTGACTTACGGTGACGAGTTGATCGTGCTGGCGCGTATTGTCGCGGTTTCGGTGGACGAAGAAGCCGCGTGCGCGGACGATCCGTATGCGTATTTGAGGATGTTTGCGTTTTTGGAAAACAGCACTTATGGGGTGATTGAGCGAGCGAGGCGAGTGTGAATCGCTGAAGCGCTGTGGCGGCTGAGACTGCCGATCAGCGTTCTCAGAGTTCTCAGCGTCTCAGCGATTCAAAAACCGTATGCCCGACAAAATTCGTGAAGTGATTCTGGAATCCGGCATCCCCGTCAAGCCCGTTTACGGCGCGGATGATCTGAACGGGATCGATCTATCGAAGGAAATCGGCCAGCCGGGCGAGTACCCGTTCACCCGCGGTATTCATCCGCTGATGTACCGCGCTCGCCCGTGGACGATGCGCCAGTACGCCGGATTCGGCGCGCCGGCAGAAACCAACGAACGATTCAAGTTCCTGATCGCTAACGGACAGAACGCGCTCAACGTCGCCTTCGATCTGCCGACACAGATGGGGTTGGACTCCGACGACCCGTTGGCCGAAGGCGAAGTGGGGCGGGTGGGCATGGCGGTGGACACGCTGGCCGACATGGAAACCGCGTTCGACGGCATCCCGATAGACAAGATCAGCGTGTCGCTCACCATCAACGCCGTCGCCGCGCCGATCATGGCGATGTATTTCGTCGTGGCCGAGCGGCACGGCGTCCCGCTGGCTGACGTGCGCGGCACGGCACAGAATGACATTTTGAAAGAATACATCGGACGCGGCGCGTGGATTTTTCCGGTCGAACACGGCATCCGGCTCGTCACGGACACGGTTGAATTCTGCGCGCGGCACGCGCCGAAATATTATCCGGTGAGCGTATGCGGTTATCACATCCGCGAGTCCGGCGCGAACCCGGTGCAGGAGATTGCCTATGCCTACTGCATCGCCCGCGCCTACATTCGCGAGGCGTTGAATCGCGGATTGACGGTTGACGACTTCGCCGAGCGGCTCTCGTTCAACTTCGACATCTTCGGCAACTTGTTCGAGCAAGTGGCAAAGTTCCGCGCGGCGCGCAAGTTGTGGGCGAAAATTTTGCGCGACGAGTTCGGGGCGCGGAAATCCGGCGCCCTGCAGATGAAGATGATTGCCGGGGGCGGCGGGGGCGGCCTCACCGTGGAGCAGCCCGAAAATAACATCGTGCGCGGCGCATACTACGCCCTCATCTCGGCCCTGTCCGGCGCGCAGACGATGGCCTTATGCTCATACGACGAGGCCTACACTATCCCCACCGAAAAGGCCGCGCTCATCTCTTTGCGCACGATGCAAATTCTTGTGGAAGAAATGGGACTGTGCGACACCGCCGATCCGCTGGGCGGGTCGTATTACGTCGAATGGCTGACGGCGGAGATGGAGAGGCGGATCGTCGAAGAGATTAGGCGCGTGGACGGCGAGATGGGCGGCATCGTGCGCGCCGTCAGCGATGGCGTGGTTCAGCGCGAAGTGGCGCGCCAGGCCTGGCAGTTCGAAAAGGGAATTCAGGACGGAACGATTCCGAAGGTCGGCGTGAATCGATTCCGCATGGAAGAGGAAGAGCGCGACGTTGAACTGCATGAATACAAACCGGAGCAGGCCGAGGACGCCATCCGCCGGCTCCGCGCCGCGCGCGCTAACCGCGACTCGAACGCCGTATCCGCCGCGCTGGAAAAAGTGCGCGACGCGGCGGCGGGCGGGGGAAACGTGATGCCGGCAATGATGGAGGCGGTGAAGGCGTATGCCACGCTGGGGGAGATTACGAAAACGCTGAAGAGCGTGTTTGGGGAGTTTAGGGAGCCGGTGAGGCTGTGATAGGAGAAGGCAGGAAGAGATGAATTACTCAGGGGCTATCATTTCCCAATATCAAGCGTCTCTTGAAATGCTCAAACAGACTATCGCCAGATGCCCCGAGCCGATTTGGAATAGCCCAGGCGACAAGACGAAGTTCTGGCACATCGCTTACCACGCGCTTTTCTATACCCATCTTTATTTGCAAGACTCAGAGCAAGCATTCACGCCCTGGAACAAGCATCGAAAAGAATACCAGTACATCGGACAACTCCCCTGGCCGCCCCATGCGCCACCGAAAATCGGTGAACCTTACGATAAGGACAGCGTTCTCGAATATCTTGCCTTGTGTCAGCGACAAGTTGCGGAAAGAGTGCCTGACCTGAATCTGGAAGCCGCGTCGGGCTTTGACTGGCTGCCCTTCGGCAAGTTGGAGCTGCAGTTCTACACTATCCGCCACATTCAACAACATGCTGGCGAATTGATGGACCGGCTCGGAACGCGGGCGGGCGTGGAGATCGATTGGGTGGGAATGAAGTAAGGTTGAGCCGAGGCCGGATGCCCGGGCGAAATTCGTATCGAACAGAGAGACGTCCGCATCTGGCTTTCTAACACAAACCGAAACTTACGAGGTCATAAATGACACGAACCCACAACTTCAACGCCGGCCCGGCCGTTCTGCCGCAGATCGTATTGGAGCGCGCGCGCGACGAACTGCTGAACTACGCCGAGAGCGGCATGTCGGTGATGGAA
>JACQYF010000064.1 GCA_016208315.1 Chloroflexota bacterium
TCCCACACGGAGCAAAACCGATGACTGTCACCGCCCCACCCCTCACCCTCTCCAAAGGCGTCGCGCGCCGTCTGGAAGACGGCGATGCGATTTTTCGCGGCTTGACCGTGCTCGCGTCGCTGCTGATTTTGCTCGCCGTCGCCGCGATCGGCTACGAGTTGTGGCAGAATTCGGCGCTGCCGCGCGCGCGATTTGGATTGGCTTTTCTGACCGTCATTGATTGGAACCCGGTCACGGAAAATTTCGGCGCGCTGCCGTTTCTGTACGGCACGCTGCAAACCTCGCTGTTGGCCCTGCTGCTTGCCGTCCCCATCGGCTTGGGCATCGCGCTGTTCCTCGCCGAACTCGCGCCGCGCTGGCTCAGCCAACCGCTCGGGTACATCGTCGAACTGCTGGCGGCGGTGCCGAGTGTCGTTTATGGATTGTGGGGCTTGCTCGTCTTTATTCCAACGTTCGTCCGGCCCACCGCGGAGGCACTGAACGGCGCGCTGGGATTCCTACCGCTCTTTAGCGGCCCCGTATTCGGACCGAGCCGGCTCGCGGCGTCGTTCATCCTCGCGATCATGATTCTGCCCACAATCAGCGCGGTGAGCCGCGACGTGTTTCTCGCCATCCCGCGCGCGCAACGTGAAGCGGCGCTGGCGCTCGGCTCGACGCGCTGGGAGATGATTTCGCAGGTACTGATTCCGTACGGTTTGTCGGGCTTGCTCGGCGCGGTGATCCTCGGCCTGGGCCGCGCGCTCGGCGAGACGATTGCAGTAACGATGGTCATCGGCAACAACCTCGACCTGACCGCGTCGCTCTTGCACCCCGGATATACGATGGCGAGCATTATCGCGAACGAATTCACCGAGGCGACCTCTCCGCTGTACTTGCAGGCACTGATCGAAATCGCCCTCGTCCTGTTCGTGCTGACGCTGCTGCTCAACCTGCTCGCGCGATTCCTGGTTTGGCGCGTGGCGCGGCGTTTGCCGACGGAGGCGCGCGTATGACCAGTCAATCAAATTTGCCAAGCGTGCCAAAGAGACCTTTTGGCAGATTTGGCTCATTTGGCATATTTGGCCCATTTGGCTCGCGTTATTGGCGGCGCAAAGCGACGAACGCGATCATGCTCGGCCTTACCGGCGTCGCAACCTTGATGGCGATTGTGCCGCTGGCGTGGATTCTGTACTATGTCGTCCAAGAAGGCGGGCGCTTCCTCATGCTCGATTTCTTTACGGAACTGCCCACGCCGGTCGGCGTGCCCGGCGGCGGCATCGCGAACGCAATCGTCGGCTCGGCGCTCGTCGTCGGCATCGCGTGCTTGATTGCGATTCCGGTGAGCGTCGTCGCGGCGTTCTACACGGCGGAGAATCCGAATACGCCGCTCGGCATCGCGGTCCGTTTCGGAACCGACGTGCTCGCGGGCGTGCCGTCCATCGTGATGGGGATTTTCGCGTACACGGTGATCGTGCTCACGCAGCGCCATTTCTCCGCGCTCGCCGGCGGATTCGCGCTCGCGATCATTATGATTCCGATCGTGACGCGCACGACCGAAGAGATGCTGCGGCTCGTGCCCAACGATCTGCGCGAAGGGGCGCTCGCCCTCGGCGCGCCGCGCTGGAAGACGACGTTGCAAGTCATGTTCCCGGCCGCGGCGAGCGGCGTGATCACGGGCGTGATGCTGGCCGTGGCGCGCGCCGCCGGCGAAGCCGCGCCGATGATTTTCACGGCGTTCGGCAATCCCTATTTTAATTTCGATCCAAACCAACCGACGGCCACGCTGCCCCACACGATTTTCGTCTACGCGATCTCGCCGTACAAGGACTGGCACGCCAAAGCGTGGACGACCGCGCTGGTCCTGATCGCGCTCGTGCTGGGGTTGAATCTCACCGCGCGCCTGTTCTTGTGGTGGCGGCGGCGAAGTGTGGGAGTGTAGGGGCGGGGGCTCCCCGCCCTGCCGGCGGACAGGGCGGGGAGACCCCGCCCCTACACGCTGGAGAAGATGGAAACGATGACCGATACCATGACGCAACCGACAGAGCAACTACGCGGTTTCACGCGCGCATTGGAAAGCAATCCGAATGAGGATCAGGGCGAGACCACCGGTTCCAAGATGGAGATCAGTCGCCTGAACTTTTGGTACGGCAAGTTTCAGGCGCTGACCGGCATTGACCTGCAAATCTCCGAACACCGCATCACCGCCATCATCGGTCCTTCCGGCTGCGGCAAGTCTACGCTGATCCGCACCCTCAATCGCATGGGCGACCTGATCCCCAACTCGCGCACCGAAGGCAAAATCCTTTTGGACGGCCAGAACATCCTTGCGTCGCACGTGGACGTGATTGACGTGCGCCGCCGCGTCGGCATGGTCTTTCAGCGACCGAATCCCTTCCCCAAGTCCATCTACGATAATGTCGCGTTTGGCCCGCGACTGTACGGCGTCGGCAACCGCGGCCAGTTGGACGAGATCGTGGAACAGGCCCTGCGAAACGCGGCGCTCTGGGACGAAGTGAAGGACAAGGTTCAGGGGTCGGCGCTGGCGCTCTCCGGCGGGCAGCAGCAGCGCCTCTGCATCGCCCGCGCCCTCGCCGTCCAGCCACAAGTGCTTTTGATGGACGAACCCGCCTCGGCGCTCGATCCGATTGCGACCTTCAAGATCGAAGAGTTGATGCGCAGCTTGCGCGAGCAGTTCACCATCGTGATCGTCACGCACAACATGCAGCAAGCCGCCCGCGTGTCCGATTACACGGCCTTTATGATGATGAATGAGAAACGCTCCGGCACGTTGGTCGAGTTTGCGCCGACCGCGCAGATCTTTACGCGACCCAGCGACAAACGCACCGAAGATTACATCACGGGCCGGTTTGGATAGAGGAGATACAAATGCCACGCGATACGTTTGTGGAGCAATTGGCGCAATTGAAACAAGAGGTGCTGCAGCTCGGCGTGGAGGCGTCACGCACCATCGCAACGGGTGTGGACGCGCTCAAGGTACGCGATCAGGTCGTCGCGCGCGCCATGATCGAGCACGACCGCGAGCTGAATCGCACGCGCTACGACATCGAGGAACGCTGCTATACGCTCATCGCCACGCAGCAGCCGTTGGCCGGCTCATCCACATGGGCAACGAGCCGCTCCTCAAGCCGCTGATTGACATTCCGCGCATGGCCGAAATCAGCCAGCAAATGCTCGCCCAAGCGCTCGACGCCTTTGCCCGCAATGACCCCGATCTCGCGCTGGCGGTTGCGCGCCGCGACGACGAGATTGACGCGCTCTACGTGCAGGTCTTTCGCGAACTCCTCACCTATGCTCTCGAGGATCCCAAGACCGTACAGCGGGCCTTGAATCTCCTTTTCGCCGCGCACAATTTAGAGCGCATCGGCGACCGCATCACGAACATCGCCGAGCGCGTGATCTATATGGCGACCGGGAGATTGGAAGAGATCAACGTGGGATAGCCGGCATTTCGACAGCCCTGCCCTTGACGGCCAGCGCACTTCTGGGTACAATACGCTCGTAAGTTGGGGAGTAGCCAGCCCAAGCGGTTTCGAGCAATCGTCAAGACACCCCCTGTGGGGTCGGTTGTTCGATAGTGTTCTAACACAAGACGTGTTTTACACGATTGGCGAGACCAACACGACACCCGATGCCGTGGAGGTCTCGTTTTGTTTTCCCCGGTACCGGCAAATCCTAGGGAGGAACTATTGATGAGTTTCGACACGATTGCGCTGTGGGTTGGGTTTAACTTGTTCGTGCTCCTCTTGCTGGCGATTGATCTGGGCGTGTTTCATCGCCACGCGCATGCCGTCTCGCTGAAAGAGGCGTTAGCGTGGAGCGCGGTGTGGATCACGCTGGCGCTGCTGTTCAACGCCGGCGTCTATTACTTTCGCGGATCCGAAACGGCGCTGGAATTCTTCACCGGCTACCTGATCGAAAAATCGCTCAGCGTAGATAACCTGTTTGTTTTCGTGCTGATTTTTTCGACTTTTAGTGTGCCCGCGGCGTCGCAACACCGCGTCCTTTTCTGGGGCATCCTCGGCGCGCTGGTGATGCGCGGGACTCTGATTCTCGTTGGAGCCGCTCTGCTCGAACAGTTTCATTGGATCTTGTACCTATTTGGCGCATTCCTGGTCCTGACCGGCATCCGCATTGCAATCCATCCCGACGACGAGCCGCATCCCGAAAAGAACCCGCTGCTCGCGCTCTTGCGCCGATTTCTGCCGTTAAGCACGCACTATGAAAAGGATCGTTTCTTTGTCCGCCATGGGGGCAAGTTGCTCGCTACGCCCCTGCTGCTCGTGTTGGTCGTCGTCGAAAGCACGGACCTCGTCTTTGCCGTGGACTCGATTCCCGCGATTTTCGGCGTGACGCAAGACCCCTTCGTCGTCTATACGTCGAACGTGTTTGCCATACTCGGCTTGCGCGCGCTGTACTTTGTGTTTGCCGGCGTGGCGAACAAACTGTACTATCTCAAGCTGGGGCTAGGCGCGATCTTGACCTTCGTCGGCGTCAAGATGCTGATCGCGGACTTTATCAAGATTCCGATTGGCGTCTCGCTCGCGGTGATCGCGATTCTGCTCGCCATCGCAGTGGGTGCCTCGGTGCTGCGCGCCCGATCCGGGATGGCGTCGCAAGAGGAGTTGTGAGGATCGTCCAAGGGGTGAGTAGGATGAAGGAGAATCGGTGTATAATCAAGTCAGGAGGATATGGACTCGATGGCCCTTGAAATTCTGTTTATTCTTCTGCTCATCATCGCCAATGGGCTGTTCGCCATGTCGGAGATTGCAATTGTCTCCGCGCGCAAACTGCGACTCCAACAACGCGCGGAGGAAGGTGACACGGGCGCGCGCACAGCGCTTGACCTCGCCAACGCCCCCGTCCATTTCCTATCCGCCGTTCAAATTGGCATCACCTTGATTGGCATCCTGGCCGGCGCGTTCAGCGGCGCTACTCTGGCGGAAAGACTGGCCGCGGAGTTGAATCGCATCGAGGTCATCGCGCCATACAGCGAAGGCATAGCCATCGCCATCGTGGCCGCCGTGATAACGTATCTATCGCTCGTCATTGGAGAATTAGCGCCCAAGCGGCTCGCGTTAAACAACCCCGAGCAAATCGCTTCTACACTTGCTCCGTTCATGCGGGGATTGTCGCGAGTTACGTCTCCGCTGGTCTATCTGCTCAACTTTTCTACCGATGTCTTGTTGCGAATTCTGGGGACGCGTCCATCCGCTGAGCCGTTGGTGACCGAAGAGGAGGTCAAGTTAATGATCGCGCAGGGCGCGCAGGTCGGCGTGTTTGAAGCCACGGAACAAGAAATGGTAGAGCGCGTATTTCGCTTGGATGACCGAAAAGTGAATGCGCTCATGACGCCGAGACCAGAGATCACGTGGCTCGACCTCGGCGACCCGCGCCAAGTCAATCTGGAAAAAATCACAACCAGCGGCCATTCCCAGTTCCCCGTCGCCCAAGGCAACCTCGACAATATCTTGGGCATGATACAAACGAAAGACCTGCTGGCGCAAAGTTTGACCGGCCAACCCATAGACTTTAAGACCATATTGCAGCCACCTTTGTTTGTTCCAGAGAGAATGTCCGCGTTGGAACTGCTGGAGCGGTTTAAAGATAGCCGCTCTCACACCGCCCTAGTCATAGACGAGTACAGCGGCATACAAGGTTTGGTGACTCTCGAGGACATTATGGAATCCATCGTTGGCGATATGCCGTTGGCAGACGAACAAGCCGCGCCTGAAGTCACGCGGCGACCCGACGGCTCGTGGCTGATAGACGGCATGTTGCCCATAGACGAATTCAAGGAACTTGAGGGGATCGAAAAACTGCCTGACGAAGAGCAATACCAGACCGTGGGCGGATTAGTGATGGCTTCTCTGGGACGAATTCCCGCGACAGGAGATTCCTTTGAAATGAGCGGCTTGCGTTTTGAGGTGGTAGATATGGACGAACGGCGAGTTGACAAAGTGCTGGTCACGGCCGCATCGAGATAGGCAGGTCTCAGGTCACAAGTCGCCGGCGACATGATGCCCGAGACGTGTGACTTGGACCTGAGACTTGCGACCTGCAACGTGCCTCATGCGGCCTGGGACATGGGACTTGAGACCTACCGTTCCGCCAGCATCAACGCTTCGGTCGGACAAACGGTCACGCAGGCGGGTATCTCACGGTCGGGGCAGAGATCGCACTTGCGCGCGACCTGAATTTCGAGATCGCGCTGAATGGCATCGAACGGGCAGACCATCACGCACATCCAACAGCCCACACAGCGCGCCGAATCCCATACACGGCGCCGGGTCGCAGTGGCGGCAGAGCGATTGGAATTCATAACCCTCGTACAAATTTTGGCGCACGATGATCGCGCCCTTGCGCGGGTTGGCTACGCCCAGTTTGGTCACCGCGCACGCTATCGAGCACGACTTGCAGCCCGCGCATAAATCAGGATTCGCATATATCTGTTTAGGCATTCAGGATTCTCCTCGGTTTGTCATGCTGAGGAGCGGTCTTTGCGACGAAGCATCTCGCGAGTCGAACGGGAGACCCTTCCCTAACGGGACGCTTCGCAGTCGCAAGCCCGGCTCAGGGTGACAATTATGGTAGCGCTTCAAACTCCGCCACACGTTCTTTCGACGGACGCCCTTCCTTATCCCAATTGTGGATCGCGTAATATTCGTCGAGCATCGTGGCGAATTTCTCGCGGTCAATGTGATGTCCCGCCGTCTTGCGCCCCGTCATCTTTTCGTCGAAATAACGCGCGGGCAGCGTATCGCTCGCACGCGTTACACCTTCACGCATGTTGATGACGCGTTCCAAATCCACCACGCGCCGCCCCACTTGATAGAGTTCCTCTTTCGTGAACTCTAGCCCAGTACCGTGATAGATCAATTCGCGGAAATGGTCGTAGTTGAGATTGCGCGGGCTGTTGAAGCCGTGGCAGATGAACTTGCAAATGCCGACGCAATCCACGGCCGCGAAAATGGTTTCGTTGAAAGTCACCACGGTGGCCTTGCTCCGGTACGAGGTCGGATTCGGATCCACCGGCTGTCCGTACACCTGCTCCGTGAACTCGGACGGCAAATCGAAAATCTCCAACGTCGGGCGGCTGCGCAGATGGTCTGCGCCGCGCGAACTCGTCGCGATGCCGAGCGCAAAGCCCTTGAGATAGCGCACGTCGTGCGGGTCGGATTGCGGCAAGCCCTTGATCGCGATGAGGTAATCTTCCGAGCCGGGGAATTGCTTCGCCTGGCGGCTGCCCTCGGCGAGCCAATCGCCCAGGCCGCGCCGCGCGGCGATGTCGTAGATCAATTGCTTGAGGGTTTCGTAATCGCCGAATTTCAAGTCAATTCCGCCCGTCATCTCTTTGGTGAGCAGGCCGCGCTCGTACAGTTCAATCGCCCAGGCGATATACGTGCCGGTGGACGATACGTCGAGACCGACTTCGTTGACGATGTTGCACAGGTCAATCACTTGGCGCGTGTCGGCCACGCCGATGTTCGAGCCGACGAGGGCTTCGGACGTGTACTCCGGGCCTTCGCCGCCGAGCCGGTTGCGGTGGCGACAGTGAACGACACAGCCCGAGCACCCCAACATCTTTTCGACGTATTTGTGGATTTCTTCCGCGTTGAGCGTATCGTAAAAGCTCGTCGCCTGGCTGTTGTGCGTGCGAATCGCGCCGAGGTAATTGCTCACGTCGTACAAGAGCGGCGTGCCGACACGGCCCATCACGTGGATCACTTTCGACTGTTGCAAATAGTGGCGCAGTTCGACTGACTTGGCGAAGAACTTGTCGGGTTGCGCGATCGGCACGCCGTAATTGCCGCGCGCGACGACCGCTTTCAGATTCTTCGCGCCCCAGACCGCGCCGGTGCCGCAGCGCCCCGCGGCGTCCTTTGGGCCCCAGCGCGTCGCGGCGAACCGCACCTTGTTCTCCCCGGCCGTGCCGATCAATTCCACTTCGGCGTCTGCGCCGTGATCGTGTTTAAAGCGCAGCGTCGCTTCGGTGCAATCCGTGCCCCAATATTTCTGCGCGTCGCGAATTTCGATGCGGCCATCTTCGAGATACAAGTAGACCGGTTTATCCGCCTTGCCGGTGATGAGCAGCCGGTCAACGCCCGCGTACCGCATCTCGGGTCCGAAAAAGCCGCCGATGTTCGAATCGCCCAGAATGCCCGACTCGGGCGATTTCGTCGTGACGCTGTGGCGGCTCGAGCTGGGCGCGCCCGTGCCGGTGAGAATGCCCGTGCCGAGAATCAATGGGTTCTCCGGCGCGAAGGCATCCGTGCCCGGTTTCAGATATTTGTAGAGATAGTACATGTTCAGCCCGCGCCCGCCGACGAACTTGCGGACAAGTTCCGGCGGTGTTTCGCTGATCTCAACTTTGCGCGTCGTCAAATCTATATGTGCCAGCGTTGCAAGCGGACGATTTCGTTTCATGCCTTGATGCTTCATTTCGATTTTCCTCCCCATTGACGTTCGTCGCGCTCCCGCTCGGCCCACTTGGCATCGTTGAAGACTTTTTCATAGTGCTCGGGCGAACTGAGCGATTCGCGCCACGGCAGACGAGTGCCTTCCATTTCCTTCCGGACGGAATCCCGGCGCGTGATATAGTACTGCAGTTTCGCCCCGAGCAGCGCATCCTTGACGAGGTTGACTGGTTTTTGCGACTGGATCCAATGATTGATGAGACCGACCATGCCGGTGTCGCCGACCATCACCGCGCCGATCAAGCGGTCCTTGCGGAAGACGAGCTTTTGATAAATCTCGGCCGACTCGCGCACGCGTACCTCGTCGCCCTTTTCCGGCTCGACTCGCGCACGCGTACCTCGTCGCCCTTTTCCGGCTCGACGATGCCGACCGACACAATCGGGACGCCGAAGAGCGGCATTGAGGTCATACCGATAGAGCCGTTGTACGCGGCCGCACGGCCCGCCATGTTCAGCCCCGCGACGCGGCCCTGCGCGTGCGCGTTCGGCCAATTGGCGTTGACGAACATCTTGTTGCGGGTCACGTCGTAGGTTTCCGCGACATCGCCCGCGGCGAATACGTCGGGGATATTGGTCTGGAAATATTCGTTGACGACGATGCCCATGTTCGTCACGATGGGCGTGCCCTTGACGAGCGACAGATTCGGCGCGACGCCGGTGGCCTTGACGATCAAGCCGCAATCAATGCGCTCGCCGTTTTCGAGCACGACGCCGGTCACACCCTCTTCGCCGCTGCCGAGAATTTCCTTGACGGAACGCTCGGTCAGAACGCGCACGCCATGTTTTTCGAAAATGGCTTGCGCGCAAGCCGCGGCGCGTGTATCGAGAATGCGGCTGAGAATCGAGGGCAGCAGCTCGACGAGGACGACGTTTAGGCCCGCGCCGCGCAAGCCCGACGCCGCCTGAATGCCGACCAGTCCCGCGCCGACGACGATGGCGGTGCAAGGCAATTGCACATCGCAGCCGCTCGTGCGCTCGCGGATCGCATCCGCGTGGGCGCGCGTCCAGAAATCAAAGACGCCCGGGTACTCGCGCCCTTTGATCGGCGGGAATTTCTGGATCGAGCCGGTCGCGATCAAAAGCTTGTCGTAGTGAATGGACTTGCCGTCGGCGAGCGTGACCGCGTGCGCGCTCACGTCAATCGCGTCCGCGCGGATGCCCAGGCGCGTCTCGACCTTCAATCGCGTGTAGAAATCCGCGGGGCGATACCGCATCTCGTCCGCTGATACCTCGCCCGCGATATAGTGCGAAATCAGCGGCCGCGAATAGACGTGCTCGGCTTCGTCGCCGATGATCGTAATGTGCGCGTCCGGGTCGGCGGCGCGGATAGACTCCGCCGCGCCTACGCCGGTCGCGCTGTTGCCGATAACTACATAGTGCATGTTGGCTCCTCTCGCGCAAAACCAGTTTCGTATTTCGTATTGCGTATTGTGTGACGATGTGGCTACCCGCCCGCAAGTGGCAGGATCACGCGCAAGTAATCGTCATCCTTAACAGGGGTGCGGTCAACCTCCGCCCAACGCACCGCGTCGTCGTTGAGAAACAAGCTGTAGGGAACGAAATCGCCGGTCTGCCCGCGCAATTCTGCGTCGAGACCGGCGAAGCGCTTTGTCAGCGCGCCGATCACGTCAGCGACCGTGTGCGTCTCCCCCTCAAGGCGAACCGGAACTTCCTTTTGCCCTGCCAGCCGCCATGCTGGCTCGTCCAGGCGTACAAAGACTTGCATTCGATTATCTAAATGTCCAATTCCAGATTGATCATATCGCCCTGCGTAAAGCCCAACTTGTCGAAAAAGCGCAGCATGTCGCCGTTGCGCCAATTAACAAGGGTGTAGACCTTGCTGACGCCGACTTTTTTCATGTGCGCGACCAACTCTTGCGCTAATAGACTGGCAACGCCTTGCCCCTGATATTCGGGATGGACGCCAAGTGTATCCACCCAGCCGATCGTGGCGGGCACGCCGTACTCCCAGCCGCTCGCCGCACCCATGATAAAGCCGACAACGTGTCCGTCCGCTTCAGCCACGAGCGCAGGCACCGGCGACCGCGCGTGCTCGCACTGCATTTTCATCGTCCAATAGTCTTGGCGGCGACTCCCAAGCACGCGCGTGTCAATCTCGGCAATAGCCGCAACGTCCTTTTCGTTCATCATCCGAACTGTGATCGGTCCCATCAAGTTCCTCCTTCTTTCTCCACCAACTCCTTGCCAACCAACGCCGCGCCCACCGCGCCGGCGATCTGCGTGTCATAGTTTGGCTTGATCGCCTGAACGCCCAACTCTTTTTCCAGTCGCGAAACCACGCCGACGTTCTTGGCGATGCCGCCCGTGATCGCGAAATCCTTTTGCACCTCGATGCGTTCGAGCAGCGCGCACACCCGGTGCGCCATGGCCTTGCAGTACGCGGCGAGTACGTCGTTTTTGGGCCAACCCTTGCGGAGCAGACCTACGGCTTCGGATTTTGCGAACACCACGCAAGTGCTTGAAACCGGCTCGGGTTCTTTCTGGACTTGAAGCGATAGCGCGCCGAGTTCGTCAATCGGCACTTGCATCAGGTCGGCGAAGACTTCGATGCCGCGGCCCGTGCCTGCCGCGCACTTGTCATTCATCAGGAATGCGGTCACTTTGCCGCGCTCGTCGCAACGGATCGCCTTGCAGTCCTGGCCGCCCATATCGAGCAAGGTGCGGACGCTCGGCCCGTAGATGAAATTCGCGCCCCGCGCGTGGCACGCGATTTCGGTGATCGCTTTGTGCGCGAACGGAACATTGACGCGGCCGTAGCCGGTCCCGACGACGAAATGAATTTTGTCGAGCGTTAGGTCGGTATCCTTGAGCGCCCAGTTCATCGCCTTTTGCGCGCTGTCGGGACTGTCCGAGCCGGTCCGCATGTTGGCGTAGGCGAAAATCTGATCGTCCGCCATCACGACCGCTTGCGTGCTCACCGAACCCACATCCACGCCGCCCGTAATAACGCTTGCCTTTTTCCAATCAA
>JACQYF010000065.1 GCA_016208315.1 Chloroflexota bacterium
AACTCGCGCGAGGATGTCGTAGGGCTTGAGGACGGTGATGCCCTTTCTGGAGACCTGGATCATTTTCTGCGTTTCGAGGCGTTTGAGAGCTTCACTGACGGTTTGCTGGCACGAACCGATCATGGCGGCGATCTGTTCCTGCGTTAGACTGATGGGGATCGAAATCGGCTCATCATAGCCCCCGGTATCCACCAGCCGTTGATAGTTCAGATAGGTCAAAAGTTTCAACAGGCGCGTGGTCACGTCACACAGCATCAGGTTTTCCATTTGCTCGCAGAGGTAACGGAGACGCCGGCCCAGCACCCCCATAACTCTTTTCGCCAGCGCGGGGTGGCGAGCCATCAACAAGTCAAAATCCTCTTTTTTGATCTCGTAAAGGCAGCAAGGCGTGTGCGCCTGGGCATTGCACTCTCGCTCGTTAGCGCCTTCGCCGGCGATTTCCGCCAAGCCAAACATTTCCCCCGCTTTCCGGGCAAACATGATAGACTCTTTTCCCCAAGAATTGATGCGGCAGATTCTCACTTCGCCGCTCTCCAGGTAATAGGTGCTATCGGCGGGGTCGCCCTGAAAGAAGATAAAGGTATTTACGGGGGCATAACGTTTCACCGCGTGAGCGATAAAATCCTGCTTCTCAACCGCCAGACCACTAAACAGGTCTCGTTCGCAAAGATGCCAATGATGCTCCATCATATCCTCAAGCCAAGAATTGCTTTGTTGTTAGTATAGCGTTTGGCGGGACATCTGTGAATGGATAGAACGCCCTAAACGGAGTAGGTAGAACTACCTATCCCCCTCGCCCCCTTCTCCCCTCCGCTCCGCTTCGGGGATCTTCGACCTTCCAGGGAAGGGGGTTGGGGGAAATAGGTCGTTGACGGCAGCTACTCTCCATGCTAGAATGAGCGTACCTTCTGAGGATTGGAGAGGTACACGTGGATGCGATGAACGCATTCGTTCAGGCGTTGGTCTGGACGATGTTAACCGGTTTCCTCTATGCGGCTTGGCAACACACCCAGTCGGTCGCCGCGGGCGACTCGGTCAGTCTCGCGCGTCACCTCGGACGCGTCTTCAATGCGCTCCGCAGTCTCGCCATCCTTATCGGCGCTAGTTTGACCATTGCCGTCATCGCTTTACTTCTGCCCGCTTGGTTTCAATCGGCCAGCGCGGCGCCGCGGCTGTGTCCACCGCCGCTATCGCAAACTCTCTCTGCCTCTGGAGCCGACAGCTCCATCATTACGCTCTGCGGGCCCATAGAAATCGCGCCATCCACTATTTACGGTGAATGGCGCGCCGACGGACATGCTTTCAGCGTCACCGCCGAAACGGAACTCGATCTGCCAGATGCCGTCGTCGTCCCTGGACAACGCCTCCGCGCTGACCTTGTGCGCGGCGACCACGACCTTTGGCGAGCAACGCGCCTACAAGTCCTACCCGAATATTAACTCCCTCGCTCCCACACTCCCATACCTTCAGGGTTTGACCAACCCCTCCCGAATCGCATAGCGCACCAACTCGGCGCGGTTGTGAATGTTCAGTTTTTCCATGATATTCGTCCGGTGCGCGAGGATCGTCTTTTCGCTCAAACACAGTTTGGTTGCAATCTCGCGGCTGCTCAATCCCTCGGCGACCAAGATGAGCACCTCTTTTTCGCGTTCGGTGAGATGCGGTTGTCCGTTGACCCTTTGGCTGGCCTGGTTCATCACGGCGCGCGCCACGCTGGGATGCAGGAACGCGCCTTCGGTCGCGACCGCGCGAATCGCCTGGACAAGTTCGTTCCCGCCCGCCTTTTTAAGCACATAACCTGCCGCGCCGGCCTGGAGCAATGGCAGGACGTATTCCTTATTCTCGTGCTGCGTCAAGACCAGCACGCGTACCTGAGGATGGTGCGCTTTGATCTGCCGCGTCGCCTCCAACCCATCCATTTGCGGCATCGTAATGTCCATCAGCACCACGTCCGGCGCGAGCGCGGCAACCTGATCGAGCGCTTCGACTCCATTGCGCGCCTCGCCCACGACCTGCAGGTCCGCGTGCTGACCCAACAACATGCAAATGCCCTCGCGCAAGACCGCGTGATCGTCAACCACCAGCACTCGAATCCCATGGGGACTTGCCGTCGGATCCATGATTACCTCCCGCCATCGGCACGCGCAGCAAGATCGTCGTGCCCTGTCCCGGCGCGGACGTCAAAAAGAATTCGCCGCCTATCGTATTCATCCGTTCTTGCATACTCATCAAGCCCAAGCCGCGCCGCGGATCGGGCGAGGCGGCAACCTGGCTCGCGTCAAACCCGATCCCATCGTCCTCGACGCGAATCTCCACCTGCTCCGCCTTAAAATTGAAAACGATCCTGAGATGCCGCGCCCCCGCGTGCCGCGCGACGTTGTTGATCGCCTCCTGGACGGTGCGGAACAGCGCCGTCTCCACAAGCGCGGGCAGGCGCTGAGCCGCGCCGAGTTCGCTGACTTCGAGGCGCATGCCGTTGTCGCCGAAACGCGATTCGGCGTACCAGCGCAGCGCCGCGACCAAGCCCAACTGATCCAGCATCGTCGGGCGCAACGTAAAAATGACCTTGTGGACGCCGTCAATCGCGCTCACCGTCAAGCGGCGCATCTTTTCGACCAGCGGCAGCGTTGGCGTGCTGTCCAGCGCGTATAACAGCGCGGTGAGGGTCTGGCTCGTTTCGTCGTGCAGTTCGCGCGCGATCCGTTTCCGCTCCTCTTCCTGCGCCGAGATCACGTGGCGCAGCAACTCGCCGCGCCACTGCTCGCGGCGGCGCAGTTCCTCGTAGAGTTGCGCGTTCTCGACCGCGACGGCGATCTGATTGCCGATCACGCTCAGGAGCGCGACCTGGTCCGCGTCGAACGTGCGCGCCTCGCGCGTGCCCAGGCAGAGCGTCCCGAGCGGTTTGCCTTTCGCGATCAGCGGCACATGTACGAGCGAAGCCAGTCCCTCGCGCTGGAGCGCGCCGTAGGTGGCGCGTGTGCTGCGCGGCATATTTTGCACGACCGACGGTTCGCCAATTTCGAGCACCCCGCCGCAGGCCGTATCGCCGAGCGCGAAGCGTCCGGTCGCCTCCGCCGCGGCCGGCGAAATGCCGTAACACGCGCGCAGTTGCAGCACCCGCCCCTCGCCCTCGACCAAGAAAATCGAGCCGACATCCATCTGCGTGATGCGCTGCACTTCGTTCAGCGCGCGTTCCAGACATTCGTCCAGTTTCAGCGATTGACCGACCACGCGCGCAATCGCGTTGACGACCGATAGTTCGCGATTGCGCCGGAGGATGGTTTCCTCGAGGATTTTTTCTTCGGTTACGTCGCGCAGCAGTTCGACCACCGCGCTCACCTGGCCTTCGCGATCCCTCAGCGGCGAGGCCGTCACTTGGACAAAGCGCCGTTCGCCGCGTTGACAGTGCAAGTGGACGACGCGCACCGGTTTGCCGGTTTCGACCACCGTGGGGACCGGACATTCATGGTTCGAGTGACAAGGACCATCGGCATGCTCCAAGTCGTGGCAATAGGAACCGATCACGCTGGCACCGCCGTGGCGCCGTTGGACGATCTCGTTCACGCGCGTCACCCGAAAATTGCGATCAATCACCAGCAAGTCATCGCTCAGACTGTCAATGATCGTCTGCAAATAATCGCGCGATTCCTGCGTCTCGCGCTGCGCGGCGGCCAGCGCGGCAGTGCGCTCCTGGACGCGCGTGTCGAGTTCGCGATTCCAGGCCTGGATTTCGGTGATGGATTCCCTCAACTGGGACCGCATCGAGTCGAACGACCGCGCCAGCGCGCCGATTTCATCGCGCCCGCCCGGCTCCATCGGCGTATCCAGATCGCCTGCCGCGATTCGCTCGGTCGCGGCGGTCAACGCTTGAACCGGCGTGATGACGCTGTGGGTCGTGAGATAGACGAGCACGAGCGCGCCGACGAGCGCGAGCGCGCCGAGCGCGAAAATGCGCCACTGCAATTCGCGCGCTTGCGCCAGCACCTCGTCTTCGTCTTGGCGCACGGTGACGCCCCACGGCGCGCGCGTGAGCGCCGCGAATGCCACGACTTCAGGATGCGGATCGGGGGCCACGTCGGTATGACATTTGTGACAGCGCGAGACAAAGGATTGGCGGGCCTGGATCATTTTCGCCAACGTCGTGTTGTGATCGCTCGCCTGTCCCACGCGCTCCGCTTCGGTACTAGCCAAGATCACGCCGCCCACATCTACCAAATCCATATAACCGCTACCGCTCAGTCCGGAGGGACTGTTGAACGTACCGATATGCGGATTCGCCAGGTCAACGCTCAAGACGAGCGCGCCCGCGATCGTCCCGGACGCGTCCTCAATGGCCGCCACCGCCAGAACCGACCGGGCGCCGGCGTGGATCGTGTGCGCCTGGCGCGAGATGGCAAACGGTTGTCCGGCGAGAACGGCTTGCACGGACGCGCTGTCGGCGACGGTGATGTCCGAGTCCACTGCCGGATAGGCCGCCACCACCTGGCTGTTGCGATCCACCACCAAAAGCTGTCGTCCGAAAAAATTGAGGCGCGGGTAGATCAGTTCGAGCGCGCGCGCCCGCCGCGCCGGGTCGCTCAGTCCGCTGACGTCCGCCGCCTGGGCCAAGTCGTGTTCGATGGTCGCCAGCACATAGTCAATGTGGCGCGCGGCCGTCTGCGCGACCACCACGTGCGCTTGCAGCGAGGCCTGGATCGTCCGGTTCAGCGCGTCAATGCCCATGTACGCGAACAAGCTCACCAACGCGATTGTGCCGATGATGACGATGACCGTCATCTTGGCGCCGAGGCCGACCCGGGGCCATAGCCACAACCGCGACCACAGACGCATCCAGCCATTCTTCCAATTCGCAAAGCCAGCCATCTCATTCCTCGCTTCCGAGCGAAAGCAACCGCGTTGCGCTCCACGCGCCCAAAATCGCGCCGAGCGTGACTACCTCGCCGACGATCGTGATGGCGGGGGGCAAAAGCCGCGCGGCGCGGGCGCGCTCGTGAATGTCCGCCAACGTGCCGGCGATGACGCGCTGCTGCGCCGTCGTGCCGCGCTCGACGATAGCGACGGGCGTGTCTGAAGGGCGGCCGTTCTCGATCAGTTCCTTGACGATGGTCGGCAAATTGGTGACGCCCATCAGAAAAACGAGCGTGCCTTTGACGGCCGAAATCGTCGCCCAATCCACACCCGTCTCACTGCGATGCGTGTCCTCGTGGCCCGTAATAAACGTGACGGTGCTCGCGGTGCTGCGATGCGTAACGGGGATGCCGGCGTACGCGGGTACGGCGATGGCGCTCGTTACGCCGGGCACGATTTCGAACCGGATGCGCGCGGCAGCCAGCGCCAGCGCCTCTTCGCCGCCGCGACCAAAGACGAACGGATCGCCGCCCTTGAGCCGCGCCACGCTCTGGCCGCGCCGCGCGCGATCCACCAACAGCGCGTTGATCTCGCACTGGGGCAGCGTGTGATGCGAGACCGCTTTGCCGACGTAAACCTGCTCCGCGTCGGGGCGCGCCTCCCGCAGCAAGCTCGGCGCGATGAGCCGGTCATAAACCACCACGTCGGCGCAGCGGAGCAATTCCAAGCCGCGCACCGTGATGAGACCGGGGTCGCCGGGACCCGCGCCGATGAGATAAACGATTCCCGTTTTGGGCATACGCACACCGCCTTGAGAAATGAAAACGACTCGGACTCGTGACGAGCTTGGGCTGCGCTGCGTTGCGCCGCATCCAGAACCCATCACGAGTCCGAGTCTCAGAACGATTCTGCCAAGTGTTTGACGGCGGCTTCCCCATGCCGCCATCCTGAGCGGAGTCGGCTCCGCGGGAGCCGCCGAATGAGCGGCATAGGGATGCCGCCGTCAAACACTCTTGGTTATTTTCGGTCCGCCAGCAGTTCCTCTACCCGCGCCACGATTTCGCTTGCATCCCGCGTACCAATGTACGTCCGCAGATCGGAAGCGAGCACGCGCGCCCACGCCGCGCGGCGCGCGTCGAGATCGGGATAGCGCGCGGCGATCTGCGGTCGCAGCCGCGCCAGAAATGCGACATATGCGCCCCACTCGTCTCCAAACTGCGCTTCGAGATGTGCGCGGAGATATGCGGCCAGCGCGGGCACGTCGCCGCCGGTGCTAATCGCAATCGTCAAATCGCCGCGCCGCACAACGGCCGGCGCGATGAAATTGCAGAGGGTGGGGTCATCAACGACATTGAGCAGGCAACCGGGCGCGGTCGCGTCGCGCGCAATTGCCGCGTTCGTTCCCGCGTCGTCCGTGGTGGCGATGACGAGGAAGGCATCTGCCAAGTCCCCCGCGCAATACTCGCGCGGCCACCATTCTATCTCGCCCGATTGGGCACGTGTGGAAAGGCCAGCGGTCACGCGCGGCGCGATGAGCCGAACCTTGGCGCCCGCCTCTAACAGCGCGCGGACTTTGCGCTCCGCGACCTCGCCGCCGCCGACGACAACGCACAGTTTGCCATCCAAGTGAGTCAAGGTGATCGGTAACCCTTTGTTCATTCGACAACTCTCACTATACATTATCCAATGCGGAGTTGATTTTGTCAAAATGACCTGCAGCTTTTTTATTTGTTCCTACGCGTCGTCTGTGCTACAATCAAGCCGATACCAATGCCGTTCCGCTTGCGGTTGGCGTCGCCGTGATCGTGAGTGCCAAACTCTCAAACGCAGTAGACAAGTCAATCCAGGGGGTTGAAAATGAAAAGGCATTACAATTGGGTAGACCACGTGACCACGAACATTTATTGGTTCGGCCTGAACATTGCGTCGGGCACGATTACGCCGGTCCTGCTGCCGTACCTCGTCGCGCTCTTCGCGCCGGTCGAGCAAAAGAATACTTACCTCGCGACCGTGCGCGTCATCGGCCTTGCGGTGGCAATGCTCGTCCAGCCGATGGCGGGGATGCTGAGCGACCGCAACCTCTCGCGTTGGGGACGGCGGCGACCCTTCATCGTCGGCGGCACAGTCTTCAACCTACCTTTCCTGCTCATCGTCGGCGCGTCGCCCCTGTTTTTGAACTCCACGTTCAACAGTTTCTTCCAACCGACGTTTGGCGTGACGACGGCTTATATCGTGCTCCTCGCCGGGATCGTCCTTTTGCAGATCTCGTCGAATTTTGTTCAAGGGCCGCTGCAAGCGTTGATTCCCGACGTGATGCCCGAGAATCAGCGCGGGCGCTCGTCGGGCGTCAAGGCCGTGATGGAGTTGCTGCCGGTTTTCCTCGTCATCTTTATCGGCCCGCTGGTGGACCGGGGCCAGTTCGGCTTGGTGGTGAGCGTCGTCGGCGCGGGCTATCTCATCTGCATGTTGATCACCGCGCGGTTCGTGCATGAAGAGCCGCTAAAAGAGCGAGTCACCGCAAGCTTGCGCGAGCCGATCGCGCGCCTGGTCGCGCTCACGGTGCTTTTCGTCGCGGTGACGCAAGCCGCGGTGTGGTTGGTCGGAACGAGCGGCGGGCTGATGAAGCAGCAGGGCGCGGCCATCGCGATGCAAGTCGCGGTCGTCGGCGCGGCCGGGTTGATCGGCATGGCAGGCGCGATTTTCATCGGCGTCTATTTCGGCGCGGGAATCGGAATTGGCGCCGAGGCGCGGGGGCAGACATCGTTCATCTGGTGGGTCATCAACCGCTTGCTCTTTCTCGCCGCCGTTGGTTCGATCCAGGGATTCGCCCAATTCTTTATGCGCGATGTGCTCCGCCTGCCCAACGCCGCGACGATGACGACGGTGCTGCTCGCGGTGGTCGCGTTGTTCCTCGTTCCGTCCGCGCTTTTTGGCGGCTATCTCGCCGACCGGATCGGGCGCAAGCGCTTGGTTGGGCTGGCCGGACTGGTCGCGGCGGCGGGCACATTTCTCTTGCTTCTTGCGAACGACGTGCCGCTCGTATTGGTGAGCGGCTGCATCATCGGCCTTGGCACGGGTACGTTCATGGCGTCGAACTGGGCGCTTGGCACGGACCTCGTTCCGCCGAAACAAGCCGGGCGTTATCTCGGCATTTCGAATCTGGCGGGCGCGGGCGCGGGGATTGTCGGCGCGGGGATCGGCGGGCCCATGGCGGATTTCTTCAACTTTCTCAGCCCCGGCTTGGGCTATCTCGTCATCTTTGCGATTTACGGCGCGCTCTTCCTCCTCTCCGCCGCCGCGCTGACGCAGGTCAAGACGGTGGTAGAGATGCCGACTGTGACACGTGATGTGAAAGCAACAGTATGAACAGGAAATTGGACGCGGACGAGCGCGGATTAACGCGGACAAAACTTGGTTTTTTCTCAGCACTTGTCCGCGCTCGTCCGCGTCCCATCACCAAGGAGTCAACATGACAACAACCTACGATCTCAAATCCGTGAAACTGCCGCGGCTTGCCGGCAGTGGCTTGCGGGTGTTTGTGGGCCTGCTCGAAAATCCACTGACGCGCGGGCCGCTGGTTGCCAAACTGCTCAAGGATGGCGGCATCATCGCGCTGCGCGAATTGCAGATAGACGACCCGCCGACCTTTGCGCCTTTTTTGGCCGCGGCGTCTTTCGCGCCCGGCAACTTGACGCTGCCGCCGCGCGGCGAAAAGCAAAAAGGATTTGCGTTTGCGACGGTCGAAGATTACGCCGAAGCATACCGGTGCAACGCGACGAATCCCGAACAAATCGCCGAGCGCGTGCTCCAGGCGATTGACGAGAGCAACGCGCGCTCGCCCGCGCTGCGCGCCATCATCGCGTGTCAGCGCGACGACGTGCTGGCGCAGGCGCGCGCCTCCGCGCGGCGTTTCCGCGAAGGCAAGCCGCTCGGCATTTTCGACGGCGTGCCGGTCGCGATCAAAGACGAAGTGGACATGGTTCCGTATCCGACGACAGTCGGCACCCGGTTTCTCGGCAGCGCGCCGGCGCGGGAGGATTCGACCGTCGTCGCGCGAATGCGCGCGGCGGGCGCGCTCTTGATCGGCAAGGCGAACATGCACGAGATCGGGATCGGCGTGACGGGACTGAATCCGCATCACGGCGCGGCGCGCAATCCCTACAATGTCAATCACTACACGGGCGGCAGTTCGAGCGGGCCAGCGGCCGCGGTCGCCGCGGGCCTGTGTCCCGTGGCGATTGGCGCGGATGGCGGCGGCTCGATTCGTATTCCGTCGGCGTTCTGCGGACTGGTTGGCATCAAGGCGACGTACACGCGCGTCAGCGAATTCGGGGCGGCGCCGCTGACGTGGAGCATGGGACATCTCGGCCCGCTGGCGTGGACGGCGCGTGATGCCGCGTTGGCGTACGCGGTGCTCGCCGGACCCGATCCCAAAGACCCCAACACCCTCCGCCAACCCGCGCCGACGCTCGAAGGATTCGACCATCTCGACTTGAGCGGCGTCACGCTTGGAGTATTCACGCCGTGGTTCGAGCACGCCTCGCCCGCGATGGTCGAAAAGTGCAAAGAGCTATTGAAAGGATTGGAGGGGATGGGCGCGCGGGTGCGCGAGATCGAGATTCCAGAGTTGGAGCCAGCGCGCGTCGCGCACGTCGTCACGATTGTATCGGAGATGATGGCGGCCTTGCAGCGCTATGCTGCGGAGCACTCCAAGGATTACGGCTTGGATGTGCGGGCGAATCTTGCGCTGGCACGCGAGTTTACTTCGCGCGACTATATCCAGGCGCAGCGCGTTCGCACGCGGACAATCGCCCACTTTAATCGCGCGCTCGAACAGGTGGATGCCATCGTCACGCCCACCACCGGCTGCACCGCGCCGCCCATTCCGCCCGACGCGCTGCCGGACGGCGAATCGGACCTTACGACACTTACCGAGGTCATGCGCTTTGCGACGCTTGGAAATCTGACCGGCCTGCCGGCGATTTCTATCCCGGCAGGTTATGATCCGCAGGGTTTGCCGGTTGGATTACAAGCGATAGGTCGCGCGTGGCAAGAGCACTTGCTCTTGCGCCTCGCCAACGCGGCGGAGCAACTGGTGGAGCGCCGCGCGCCGCAAGTGAAGTACAATCTGTTTTGATCGCCCCACTCTTTTGACGGCCCCGCATTTGATAGTATAATAGACCGCAGATTGAGTCAGGGTACACTGGTGTGCCTGTCGGCGAAGAGCCGGCGGGCATTTTTGTTGGGGCGTCCTATGCCCGAAGCCAAAGCGATAACCGTTCAGGAAATTATTTCGCTCGCCTTCCCCTCCGACACGCGCGTCCTTTCGTGCGAGCCGCTGCTGAATCGCGCCGTGACCTGGGTCGTCTCCGCGGCCGCGGACGATGGCGCGGCGCGCCTGACCGCGGGCGATTTTGCGCTGCTGCTGCCGCCGTACTCGGACGAGTTGGTCAAGCGGATTCCGCAGCTCGCGCAAAAAGGCATCGCCGCGGTGGCGATGGTCGGCCAGCCGTCGCCGGCCGTCGTCGAAGCCGCGGAAAAGGCGCAAGAGCCGCTCCTGGTCTTGCCGGTGTCCGTCAACATCCGGCGATTGGAGCGGACGGCGCTCGCGCTGCTGCTGGATCGCGGCGCCGGAATGGAGCAGCGCGCCGCGCAATTGTATCAGCAATTGACCATTCTGTCGGCCGAGAACGCCGGCCTCGAAGCGATGGCCGCGTCGATCGGGCAAACGACCGGCAAGACCGTGTTGATTCAGGACAAGCGCTTTGCGATACTCGCCGCGTGGCTTGCGCCGGAATGGAGCGCGCACCGCGCGGAGATCGAAGCGTGGACCACGTCGCCGGCCAACTTGCCCGAAGAGTTTCGCGACCGCCGCCGCGCTGCGCAGCGCGAGGCGATTATCGAACAGCCGCTCGCCGTCGAAAATCTGACGCGGCTCGTCGCGCCGATCATCGCCAAAGGCATGGCGCGCGGTTTCTTTTCGTTGATCGGCGCCGCCGATGCTCTGACTTTGTTTGATCGCGCGGCGGCGGAGCGCAGCGCGGCCGCGTGCGCGCTCGAAATGGCTAAAGCCAAAGCAGTCAGTGAGGCCGAAAAGCGCATCCGCGGCTCATTTGTGGATGCGCTGCTGGCCGGCACGCTCGCGCCGCCCGAAGCCGCGCAGTGGGCGCGGCGCAACAAGTACGATCCCGACGGGCGGCACGCGGCGGTCGTCGTCGAATGGGCCAACAAAGATCACCCCTCGTATCGGCGCCTGGAAACGCTCGTCCACGGACTCGTCCACGGTTTCGAGCAAGGCGCGCTCGTGCAGGCCCGCGAAGCAGAAGTCGTCATCTTCAGCCGGCTCGAACCGCGGCAAGGCATCGAGACGGCGCGGCGGATTGCGGATAGCATTCGGCGGCAGGCAAATGGTGAGTTTACGGGCGACCCGCTCGCGATGGGCATCGGGCGACCGGTGGATGCGCTCATCGGCTTGCGCGATTCGTATCGCGAAGCGCGGCAAGCGTTGTTCATGGCGCGGCGACTCGCCGATCCCAACCCGCTGTATTTCGGCGAATTGAATGTCTACCGTCTCCTCTTTCAATTGGAATACAGTCCCGAACTCGTCGCGTTCTGCAATGAGATCATCGGTTCGCTGATCGAATACGACCGCACGCAAGGGACCGATCTGGTCGAGACGCTCACCGCGTATTTCGCGCACAAGGGCAATCTCAGCCAAACCGCCGAAGCGATGTTCGTGCATCGCAACACGCTCCTTTACCGCATGGAGCGCATTAAAGAGATCAGCGGCCTCGACCTCGACAATCCCGAGACGCGCCTGAGCATCCAGTTGGCGCTCAGAGCGCACAGGTTGCTGACAGCAAGGGAGGAGTGAACAGGCAACAGTCAACAGTTAACAGAAATCAGCCACTGTTGACTGTTGACTGTTGCCTGTTCACTGGGTTTTGTGCAATGTATACAAACCCCAACCGCACGCTTTCTCGCAATTTGTCCGTAGACACTCGCCGGAGTTCCTGTTATACTTTTTGTTGATACTAGAAAGGAACAGATAGAGTACCATGTTTTTTGACTCAATCGTCGCGCTCTCGATTATTTCGCTCGTCCTTTCGCTTGTTGTCATTCTTAGCAGCAGGCGTAAGTTGGTTTGGGCGAAAGTCGAGGTACGCACTCGACGCAGGTCGAGATAGAGAGAAAAAGACCAGAAACCGCCTGAACCACTCAGGCGGTTTTGATTTTGTAGGACAAATTGCTCCCCTCCATTTCCCCATTCGCTTTGCTCAGGGTCTACGAATTTCGGGGATCTTCGACAATTTGTCCTACGCGGAGGACCGAATGTTTCAACCCAGACAGCCCAACTCACCCTTTGGGCAATTTCAATACGTCGTCGCCGACCCGGATGATACGCAGGGCATCGCGAATCGTTACGACTTTGCCGAAAACCCGTGCCAAACCGGCGCGGACGACGACTGCGGCGAGTGGCTGCGCGCGCGACTGACTGAAGTATACAACGATTAAACACGAGGGCCATCAATGAGATCCGACCAAATCAAACGCGGCTTTGAACGCGCGCCGCACCGCAGTCTGCTTAAAGCGGTGGGCGTGCGCGACGAAGATTTCGCCAAACCGTTCATTGCGATCGTCAATTCCTATGTGGACATTGTGCCGGGGCATGTTCACTTGCAAAAGTTCGGCGCGATCGTCAAGCAAGCCGTGCGTGACGCGGGCGGCGTGCCATTCGAATTCAACACCATCGGCGTGGACGACGGGATCGCGATGGGGCACGCGGGCATGAAGTTCTCGCTGCCCTCGCGCGAACTCATCGCCGATTGCGTCGAGACGATGATTTCGGCGCACGCGTTCGACGGCATGGTGTGTATCCCCAACTGCGACAAGATCGTGCCGGGGATGATGATGGCATCCTTGCGCCTCGACGTTCCGACGATCTTTGTTTCGGGCGGGCCGATGCCCGCGGGACGCACGCCGGACGGTAAGATCATTGATTTGATCAACGTCTTTGAAGGCGTGGGCGCGTACCAGGCCGGCAAGATCGGCACGGCGGAATTGAAGGTGCTGGAGGATTTCGCGTGCCCGTCGTGCGGGTCCTGTTCCGGCCTGTTCACCGCCAACTCGATGAACTGCTTGATGGAGGCGCTCGGTCTTGCGCTGCCGTACAATGGCACGGCTCTTGCAAACACGACCGAGCGCGAAATTCTCGCGAAAACCGCGGCGGCGCAAATCCTCAAACTAATCGAGATGAACCTGACCCCGCGCCAAATCGTCACCGCGGAGGCGATTGACGATGCATTCGCGCTCGACATGGCGATGGGCGGCTCGACGAATACGGTTCTCCATACGTTGGCGATCGCGCACGAAGCCGGAATTGACTACCCGCTGTCGCGCATCAACCGCGTGGCCGACAAGGTGCCGCACGTGTGCAAAGTGTCGCCCGCCGGCCAGTGGCACATGGAAGACGTACATCGCGCCGGCGGCGTGCCCGCAATCCTCTCTCGAATCTCCTCGAACGGCGGGCGACCACAAGGGTCGCCCCTACACTTGGATCGAATGACGGTTACTGGGCAAACTATGCGGGCTAATCTCGCCCCGGCGCGCGTGCAAGATTCAGAAGTGATTCGCCCGTTGGACAACCCGCATCGCGCGACCGGCGGTCTGGCGATCCTCTTTGGCAATCTCGCGCCCGACGGCGCGGTCGTCAAGACCGGCGGCGTGAGCGAAGGAATGCAGAAATTCCGCGGCCCCGCGCACATTTTCGAATCCGAAGAAGATTCGATGCGTGGCATTCTCGCGGGCGAGGTCAAAGCGGGCGAGGTCGTCGTGGTGCGCTACGAGGGGCCGCGCGGCGGGCCAGGAATGCAAGAGATGCTCTCGCCCACGTCCGCGATTGTGGGCATGGGCCTGGGCGAGCAGGTCGCGCTCATTACCGATGGACGCTTTAGCGGCGGGACGCGCGGCGCGTGCATCGGCCACGTTTCGCCGGAAGCCGCGGCCGGTGGGCCGATCGCCGCACTGCAAAACGGCGACATGATCGCGATTGACCTAGCGAATTATCGGCTCGACGTGGAATTGAGCGACGCGGAGATTCAAGCGCGACTCGCCGCGCAGCCGCCCACATCGCGCGAGATCAAAAGCAAATGGCTGCGCCGCTACGCCAGCATGGTCACGAGCGCGAGCACGGGCGCGGTGCTGAAAGACCCGTAAAGAGTGAAACGTAAAACGTAAAACGTGAAACGTGGCGGAGGTTTTTTACGCTTTACGTTTTACGATTTAGTCAGGAGTTGACATGGCAATTCGTTCCGGTGCGCAAATCATTTGGGAATCGTTGATGCAAGAAGGGGTCGAGGTGGTCTTTGGCTATCCCGGCGGCACGATCCTGCCCGCGTACGACGCGATGCTGAGTTACCCTTCGATCCATCACGTCTTGACGCGGCACGAGCAGGGCGCGACGCATGCGGCGGACGGTTACGCGCGCGCCTCGGGCAAGGTCGGCGTGGCGGTCGCGACCAGCGGTCCCGGCGCGACGAATATGACGACCGGCATTGCGAACGCGATGCTGGATTCCTCGCCCATCGTCTGCATTACGGGCCAGGTCGGCACGTCCGTCATCGGCAGCGATGCGTTTCAAGAGGTGGACGTGACCGGCGTCACGCTGCCCATCACCAAGCACAACTACCTGGTGCGACGCGTTGAGGATTTGGCTGGAATCCTCCGCGAGGCGTTCCACATCGCGCGGAGCGACCGCCCCGGGCCGGTCTTGGTGGATATTCCCAAGGACGTCCAGATTGCGCGCTGCGAATTCGTTTATCCCGATACGCCGTTCACGCGGCCGCGCCATCGGTCCGCCAAGCCGCTGACCGAGCAGTTGGAACGCGCGCTCGAATGGATCCACAAAGCCGAGCGGCCCGTGATTCTTGCGGGGCACGGCGTCCTCCTTAGCGGCGCAATAGACGAGTTGCGCGAGTTCGCCGAAAAGACCCAAGTCCCGGTCGCGCTAACGCTCCTCGGCCTCGGCGTTTTTCCCGCGCAGCATCCACTCTGTTTGGGCATGATGGGCATGCACGGCGAAGCGTACGCCAATCGCGCGGTGCAGAGCGCGGACCTGTTGATCGCGATGGGGATGCGCTTTGACGACCGCGTGACGGGCAATCTCAAAACGTACGCGAAACAGGCCAAGAAAATCCACATCGAAATTGATCCATCGGAAATTGCCAAGAACGTGCGCGTGGACTTGCCAATCTTGGCCGACTTGAAAGCCGTGCTCGAGCAGATGAACCCGCGCGTCGTCCCGGGCAAATATGATGCGTGGCGCGCGCAAATCGCGGAGTGGCGCGCCGAGACCGAGGCGCGCGATATTCAGCAGTTCGATCAATCGGACAAGCTGCTCGCCCCGCACGTGATTAACGATTTGTGGGCGGCGACCGGAGGCGATGCGCTGATCGTCAGCGACGTGGGTCAGAATCAGATGTGGGAGGCGCAGTATTACCGGCACGATAGCCCGCGTTCGCTGATCACGTCCGGCGGTTTGGGCACGATGGGCTTTGCGCTGCCCGCGGCCATTGGCGCGAAATTCGCGCGGCCCGAGGCCGAGGTCTGGGTAACGGTCGGCGACGGCGGGTTTCAGATGACGATGCCCGAACTGGCGACGATGATGCAGGAAAAACTCAAAATCAACATCGCGATTCTCAACAACGGGTTCCTCGGCATGGTGCGCCAGTGGCAAGAGTTTTTCTACGAGCGCCGCTATGCCGCCACGCCGATCCTCAGCCCGGACTTTACCAAGATCGCCGAAGCGTACGGGATCGAGGCCTGCCGCGTGACCCGCCGCGCAGACGTGATCCCGACGATTCAGATGGCGCGCCAAACCCCCGGTCCGATGCTGATTGATTTTCGCGTCGAAGCCGAAGAAGCCGTCTACCCGATGGTTCCGGCGGGCGCGGATTTGCACGAGATGATACGGCGCCCTGCGCCAGTTAACAGTTAGCAGTAAACAGTGAACAGTGAACAATGAATACTGTTGACCGTTGACTGTTCGCTGTTCACTAGTCTGAGAGGATTCCCATGAAACACACGCTTGTAGCATTGGTCGAAGACAAACCCGGAGTGTTGAACCGCGTCGCCAGTCTCTTTCGCCGCCGCGCGTTCAACATCGAAAGTCTCACGGTCGGGCGGACGCACGAGCCGGATGTGTCACGCATGACGATTTTAGTGGATACGGAATATACGCCCGTGTCGCTCGTCGAAGCGAACTTGTCCAAGCTCATCAATGTCATTGACGTCAAGGACGTGACGCACACGCCGACCGTGATGCGCGACCTCGCGCTCATCAAAGTGCGCGCGGACGCGTCAGACCGCGCCGAGATCGCGCAGCTAGCCGAAATCTTTCGCGCCAAGATCGTGGACGTGGGCGTGGACTCGGTGATCGTCGAAGTGACCGGCGACGAAGAGAAAATCGGCGGCTTGGTGGAACTGCTGCGCGACAAGGGCATCGTCGAGATGGTGCGGACGGGCCAGATCGCGATGGCGCGCGGCACGAACGGCGTCAACGAATATGAAACGAATAAACGAATTGGCGGGAACGGCAACGGACAGCATGCGTAGGATCGCTGCTTGTCACCCGTCACTCGTCACCGGTCACATTCTTTGGGGAGAAAATGGCACAGATTAACTTTGGGGGCGTCGTCGAAAATGTTGTCACGCGCGAAGAGTTTCCTCTGGAAAAAGCGCGTGCGGTGCTAAAGGAAGAGGTCGTCGCGGTTTTGGGCTATGGTGTGCAAGGACCCGCGCAGGCGCTCAATATGCGCGATAACGGCATCCACGTCATCATCGGTCAAAAATCCGGCAGCGCGAGCTGGGACAAGGCGCTCAAGGACGGCTGGGTTCCGGGCAAAACGCTTTTCTCACTTGAAGAGGCCACGGAGCGCGGCACCGTAATTCAGTATCTCGTTTCGGACGCGGGCCAAATGCTTACGTGGCCCAAGTTACAGCCGCGCCTGAAAAAGGGCGACGCGCTGTATTTTTCGCACGGCTTTGGGATTGTTTATAACGGTCAAACAGGCGTCGTACCGCCCGATTTCGTGGACGTGATCCTCGTCGCGCCCAAGGGCTCGGGCACGAGCGTGCGCGCGAATTTCCTCAGCGGCAGCGGCATCAACGCGAGCTATGCCGTGCATCAGGACGCGACCGGGCACGCGACCGAGCGGACCATCGCGCTTGGCATCGCGGTCGGCGCGGGTTACTTGTTCCCGACCACGTTCGAGAACGAAGTTTACAGCGACCTCACCGGCGAGCGCGGTATCTTGATGGGCGCGCTCGCGGGCGTGATGGAAGCGCAGTACAACGAACTTCGCAAACACGGCCATTCGCCCAGCGAAGCATTTAACGAAACGGTCGAAGAACTGACGCAGAGTCTAATCCGCCTCGTCGCGCAGAATGGGATGGACTGGATGTACGCCAATTGCAGCACGACGGCGCAGCGCGGCGCGTTGGACTGGCGGCACGAGTTCCGCAAAGCGGTCGAACCGGTGTACGCGAAACTGTACCAAAGCGTCCTTTCGGGCGAACAAACGCGCATCGTGCTCGCCGCCAACAGCGCGCCCGATTACAAGCAAAAGCTCGAGGTTGAACTGCGCGAGATGCGCGAGTCGGAGTTGTGGCAAGCAGGCGCGGCCGTCCGTTCCCTGCGACCGGAGAATTGGAAATCATAGTTTGATTGCATTCATCTCGCTGAACGATGTCTCGATCCGCCGGCGCGACCGGATTTTGTTCGAGGGCCTGTGCTGGGAAATGCTCGGCAACCAGCACTGGGCCGTCATCGGGCCGAACGGTTCCGGCAAGTCCACGCTGATGAAAGCGCTGTGCGGCTTGCTGCCTATCGTCAAGGGGAGCATCGTCTATCACTTTTTGGACGGCGGGCAGAGTGCGGCGCACGACCGGATTGCCTACGTCACCTTTGAATCCCAAAGGATGGTGCTCGGCGATGAGGCATTCTACCAAGAACGTTGGAACGCCGGCGTGAATGAAGACACCCTGTCGGTATCCGAGTTTCTCTCAGAGCCGGGCGTCAAGGGCAACAGTCCATTTCACATTGTCGCAAGGCATACAGACGAGACCTACCAAGCGCGCTTGCGAGACGTCGTCGAGCAACTAGAGATCAGCAAGCTGCTGGATCGGAACGTCGTTCAGTTGTCGAATGGGGAACGGCGCAAAGTCACGATTGCGCGGGCGCTGCTCAAAAGGCCGCGGCTGCTCATTCTGGACAACCCGCTCGCCGGATTAGACGAACGCTTTCGTGCCAAGATGGCGCAGAACCTTGAAAATTTGATGCAGTCCGAAATGCGCGTCATTATCGTGGCGACCGATCGCGACGAAATGCCGCGCAGCATCACGCACGTTCTTTCAGTGAAGGACAATTGCGTGGAGGCGCGGGGGCCTCGCAAGGCGATGTCATTTCGAGCGGAGCGAGAAATCTCAACGTCACAGAAGAGATTTCTCGTCGCAAAAGGCGCTCCTCGAAATGACATCGGCAGTGTAGCCCTCGTGCAAATGCAAAACGTGACCGTCGCGTACAACGGAACGCCAATTCTGCGAGACGTAAACTGGACGGTTCGAGAGAATGAAAGGTGGGCGCTGCTCGGGCCGAACGGCGCGGGCAAGACTACTCTCTTGAGTCTGATTCTCGCCGATAACCCGCAGGCGTATGCGAACGACATTACGCTGTTCGGCAAACGCCGCGGATCGGGCGAGAGCATCTGGGAGATCAAGCAGAACATCGGTTGGGTTGCGCCCGAGCTGCAATTGTATTATCCGCGGAATGCGACCTGTCTCGACGTGGTCTGCTCGGGTTGGTTCGATTCGGTGGGGCTGTACCGCCAATGTTCGCCGGATCAACGCGAGGCCGCCTTGACGTGGCTGCGGCGTTTCGGTCTGGCCGAACACGCGGACACGACATTCGCCCAACTTTCTGAAGGCGAGCAACGCTTGGCGCTGCTCGCGCGGGCGCTCGTAAAACGTCCGGCGCTGCTGGTGCTGGACGAACCTTGCCAGGGACTGGACCTTGAAAACCGAGACCGAGTTCTGCAGGCGATTGATTGGATCGGCAGCCAGCCGCGGACGAGCATGATTTACGTGACCCATCGCGCCGACGAACTTCCGCAAACAATTACTCACGTACTCCGCATCAACGACGGCCAAGTTATCGAGCCGGAAACACAGAGGAATTAGCATGGACAACTACGTTCGCATTTTTGACACCACCTTGCGCGACGGGGAGCAGTCGCCCGGGGCGAGTCTGGACAGCGCCGAGAAATTGGAAATCGCGCGGCAACTGGCGCGGTTGGGCGTGGACATTATGGAGGCGGGCTTTCCCGCGGCATCGCCCGGCGACGCGGAGGCGGTCCGCCGCATTGCGATGGAAGTCGGCAATTCGCGCGATGGGACGCGCGCGCCGGTCATCGCCGGGTTGGCGCGGGCGAACCGCAACGACATTGACACCGCTTGGGAGTCGGTCCGCTACGCCGCGCACCCGCGCATCCACACCTTTCTCGCGACCTCGGATATTCACCTCAAGCACAAACTGAAAATGACGCGCGAGCAGGTCGTCGAACGCGTCGGCGAGATGGTCGCGTACGCCAAGCGGTACTGCGACGATATCGAGTTCTCGCCGGAAGACGCGGGCCGCTCCGATCCCGAGTTCCTGTATCAAGTGCTCGAGGTGGCGATCAAGGCCGGCGCGACCACGCTCAACATTCCCGATACGGTCGGCTATACGATGCCGGAAGAATTTGGCGCGCTGATCGCGGGCATCGTCAAGCATACGCCGGGCGCCGACCGCGTCGCGATCTCGGTCCACTGCCACAACGACCTCGGACTCGCGACCGCGAACACGCTCGCCGGAATCCGCGCCGGCGCGCGCCAGGCCGAAGTCACGATGAACGGCATCGGCGAGCGCGCGGGCAACACGTCGCTCGAAGAAGTCGTGATGTCGCTGCAAACGCGCAACTCGTTCTTTGGATTGCGGACGGGGATTGATACGACCCAGATCGCGCGGACGAGCCGCCTGGTGTCCAACTACACCAGCATTCCGATTCAACCGAACAAGGCGATTGTCGGCGCGAACGCGTTCGCGCACGAAGCGGGCATTCACCAGGACGGGATGCTCAAGCACCATCTCACCTACGAGATCATGCGTCCCGAAACGGTCGGCGTCGCGCAATCGAATCTGGTGCTGGGCAAGCATTCGGGGCGGCACGCGCTGCAGGCGCGCTTGACCGAACTCGGTTATCAGATGAACGACAAGGACCTCGCGCAGGCATTCGCGCGTTTCAAGGAGCTGGCCGACAAGAAAAAGGTCGTGACTGATGCCGATCTCGTCGCGCTCGTCGCCGACGAATTTTATCAGCCGCCCGAGATCTTTGCGATGGAAGACATTCAGGTGACGTGCGGTCGTCACGGCATGCCGACCGCGACGGTGCGCCTGCGCGGACCGGACAGGCAGAGCATCGTACAGGCAGCGGTCGGCACGGGCCCCGTAGATGCCGTGTACAAAGCGATTGATACGATTGTCCAAGCGCCGAACACGCTGGTCGAGTACAACGTCCACGCGGTAACGGAAGGGATTGACGCGCTTGGCGAAGTGACGGTGCGTTTGCAGTCGCAAGATCAGGAATCACGCACGGTCGGTGGACACGGCGCCGATACGGACATTATCGTCGCGAGCGCGAAAGCGTACATGGCGGCGTTAAACAAATTGCTGGCGAAAGAGGACCGCATCTTGGCGACCAGCACGGTGGAAAGGAGTGCCGAGTATCAAGACACTATTCGATAAAATCTGGGACGGCCACGTCGTCACGCAAGAGCCGGACAGCCCGGCGGTGCTCTACATTGATCTGCACCTGGTCCACGAAGTCACTTCGCCGCAAGCATTTTCAGGCCTGCGCGAGCGTCGGCTCAAGTTGCGGCGCCCGGACAAGACTTTTGCGACGATTGATCACATCGTCCCGACCGACCCGCGCGCGTTTCCAATTGCCGACCCGCAAGCCGCCGAGCAGGTCAAGCAGATCGAGGCGAACAGCCGTGATTTCGGTTTGGCGCTATTCGGACTGGACGACGCGCGGCGCGGCATCGTCCACGTCATCGGTCCCGAGTTGGGGTTGACGCGGCCGGGCATGACGATCGTCTGCGGCGACAGCCACACCGCGACACACGGCGCGTTCGGCGCGCTCGCGTTCGGCGTCGGCACGAGCGAGGTCGAGCACGTTCTGGCGACGCAGTGTCTCTTGCAGTCGCGCCCCAAAACGTGTCAAGTGCGAATAGACGGAGTTCTGTCGCGCGGCGTGACCGGCAAAGACATCATTCTTGCGCTCATTGCGAAAATCGGAATCGGCGGCGGCACGGGACAAGTGATCGAATACACCGGCTCGGCGATTCGCGCGCTGGCAATGGAAGCGCGCATGACCGTGTGCAACATGACGATTGAAGCGGGCGCGCGCGCGGGCATGATCGCGCCGGACGATACCACGTTCGAATATCTCGCGGGCCGGGAGTTTTCGCCGCAAGGGGCGGCGTGGGATGCGGCGGTCGCGCGCTGGAAAACGCTGCCCAGCGACGAAAGCGCGATTTTCGACAAGACCGTTTCGCTCGACGTGGGCGCGTTGGAGCCGATGATTACGTTTGGCACGAATCCGGGCATGGGCATTCCGATCACGGGACACGTCCCAAATCCCCAAACCATCTCGGATACGAGCCAAAGGAACGCGCTGACCAAGGCATTGGGCTACATGGACTTGCAGCCGGGGCAGCCGCTCCTCGGTCACAAGGTGGACGTGGTCTTTATCGGCAGTTGCACGAATGGCCGCCTGTCGGATCTTGAGTTGGCCGCGTCGGTCCTGAAAAATCGCAAGGTCGCGCCGCAAACGCGCGTGCTCGTCGTTCCGGGTTCGCAAGCTGTCAAACGCCAAGCCGAGCAAGAGGGGCTGCACGAAATATTTCGCGCGGCCGGCGCGGAATGGCGCGAGCCGGGATGCAGCATGTGTATTGCGATGAATGGTGATGTCTTGGCGCCGGGACAATACTCGGTGAGTACCAGCAATCGCAATTTCGAACTTTGTGGCTTGGTGGTGAGAATGGTTTATGAATCCATTAAGAACTCTAACCGCGCGCGTCGTCGCGCTACCAAATGAGAATATTGATACCGATCAGATCACACCCGCGCGATACCTCAAAGTGACCGACAAGGCGGGCATGGATCGTTTTCTCTTCGCCGATTGGCGTTATGACGCCGACGGCAAACCGAAACCTGATTTCGTTCTGAATCAGCCGGCGGCGAAGGGCGCGCAAATTTTGCTGGCGGGCGACAACTTTGGGTGCGGCAGTTCGCGCGAGCACGCGGTTTGGGCGCTGACCGCGTTCGGCTTCCGCGCCGTCATCAGCACTTCGTTCGCCGACATTTTTCGCAACAACGCGCTCAAGAACGGCCTGCTGCCCATCATCGTAGATCAGGCCACCCACCGCGATCTCTTCGACCTTGTCCAGGAAATTCCGAATGTCGAACTGAGAATTGACGTTGCCGCGCAAACCCTGACGCTACCCGACAGCCGCGCGGTGCATTTCCCACTCGACCTATTCCCCAAGACCTGCCTGCTCGAAGGCGTGGACGATTTGGGCTATTTGCTCGCGCGGCAAGACCTAATTACCAATTACGAATTACTGAATCCCAGATCGTAATTGGTAAATAGTAATTGTCCAGTGGAGACTGATGGACATTCAAATCTACGACACGACGCTGCGCGATGGAAGCCAGCGCGCGGGACTGTCGCTCACCTGCCAGGACAAGATTCGCGTCGCGCAACTGCTCGACGAGTTCGGCGTCGCGTACATCGAAGGCGGTTGGCCCGGCTCGAATCCCAAGGATGCCGAGTTTTTCGAGCGCGCCAAGCAAGTCGAGTTTCGGACGGCGAAACTGGCCGCGTTCGGCGCGACTTGCCGGCCGGGCAGCCAGCCGCGTGACGACGCCAACTGCCGCGCGCTGCTGGAATCGCAGACGCCAACGGTGACGATTGTCGGCAAGACGTGGACGCTGCACGTGAGCGATGTGCTGCGGACGACGCCCGACGAAAACTTGCGTATCATTCGTGACACCATGGCGTATTTCAAAGCCGAGGGCCGCGAGGTCATTTTCGACGCCGAGCATTTCTTTGACGGTTACAAAGCCGATGCCGCGTACGCGGTACAAGTCCTGCGCGCCGCGCGCGAAGGCGGCGCCGAGGTGCTGACCTTGTGCGATACGAACGGCGGCACGATGCCGTGGGAACTGGAAGAAATCGTCGCGCACATCCGCCGCGAATTTCCCGCGACCGTGCTCGGCATTCACGTTCACAACGACAGCGAACTCGCGGTCGCCAATTCGCTCGCCGCCGTGCGCGCCGGATGCGCAATGGTGCAGGGCACGATCAACGGCTATGGCGAGCGGTGCGGCAACGCCAACCTCTGCGCGATCATTCCCGACCTCGAATTGAAAATGGGCAAGACCTGCCTGCCCCCGGGACACCTCGAAAAACTGACGCGCGTCTCGCACGCCGTATCCGAGATCGCCAATCTCGCGCCGGACGATCACATGGCTTATGTCGGTCGCAGCGCGTTCGCGCACAAGGGCGGTATTCACGTCGCCGCGATGCGCCACAACGCTCTGAGCTATCAGCACGTTGATCCCTTGTGTGTCGGCAACGAGATGCGCGTGGTCGTATCGGAGCTGGCGGGACGCGGCAACGTGGTGAGCAAGGCGGAAGAATTCGGCATCTCGGTCGAAGGCAATCAGACCGAGGTAAACGCGGTCCTCCAGCGCATCAAGGAACTGGAGGCGCAAGGGTTCCATTTCGAAAGCGCCGAGGCCTCGGTCGAGTTGATGCTGCGGCGCACGCGGCCCGACTATCGCCCGATTTTCGAGATGATTGATTTTTGGGTAATGGTCGAACATCGCCAGGGGCGCGGGCTGCTGGCCGAGGCGAACATCAAGCTAAATCTCAACGGCGAAATCGTTCACGTCGCAGCCGAAGGCAACGGTCCGGTCAATGCGCTCGACACCGCGCTGCGCAAGGCGCTGCTCCCGTTCTACCCCGCCCTCGGCACGTTCCATCTCGCCGATTACAAGGTCCGCATCCTCGACGGCAACGCGGGGACGGCGGCGACGGCGCGCGTGCTAATCGAGACGGCGAACCACATTCAGCGCTGGAGCACCGTCGGCGCGTCGCCCAACATCATCGAGGCAAGCTGGCTGGCGCTGTACGATTCGGTGGAGTACGGGCTGACCGTGGCGAAAATATGATTTCAGATTTCAGATTTCAGATTTCAGATGTGGGTTCTCAATCTACAATCTGCAATCTGAAATCTGAAATCCAATTAGGAGTGGGATGCAAGCCAGAATCGTGACGTTGCCCGGCGACGGTATCGGGCCGGAAGTTGTGGCGGAAGGCGTACGCGTTCTGGATCAAGTGGCGACCAAGTTCGGTCACCATTTTGATTTTCAAGAGCACTTGATCGGCGGCTGCGCGATGGACGCGACCGGCAAGCCGCTGCCGGACGATACGCTCGAGGCATGCCGCGCGGCCGACGCGGTTTTGCTCGGCGCGGTTGGCGGCCCCAAATGGGACGATCCGCGCGCGGCCACTCGGCCCGAACAAGGGCTGCTTGGATTGCGCAAGGGGCTGGGCTTGTTCGCCAACTTGAGACCGGTCAAGCCGCATCCCGCGCTCGCGTACGCGTCGCCGCTCAAGCCCGAAAATCTCGCGGGCGTTGACATCATCGTCGTCCGCGAATTGACCGGCGGGCTGTATTTCGGCAAGCCGCAAGGGCGCTTTACGCAGGACGGTCGCACGCGGGCCGTAGATACCCTCGACTACTCCGACGTCGAAATCCGCCGTGTGGTTGATCTGGCCTGCCGCCTCGCCGAGACGCGGCGCGGGCGCGTCACCTCGGTAGACAAAGCGAATGTGCTAGCCAGCTCGCGGCTTTGGCGCGAGATCGCGACCGAGACCGCGGCGCGGTACCGCAAGCTCCAGTTGTTCCACATGCTTGTAGACACCTGCGCCATGCGCCTCGTCGCCGCGCCTTCGTCGTTCGACGTGATCGTGACCGAGAATATGTTCGGCGACATCCTCACCGACGAAGCCGCGGTCCTCGTCGGTTCGATGGGCCTGTTGCCGTCGGCATCGTTGGGCGAGGGCACGCTCGGCGTCTACGAACCTATTCACGGCTCCGCGCCGGATATCGCGGGAAAAAGGATCGCCAACCCTATCGGCACGATTTTGAGCGCCGCGTTATTGCTGCGCTATTCGCTTGGCCTGTCGCGCGAGGCGGACGCCGTCGAGGGCGCCGTAGACCGCGTCATCGCCGCGGGTGGCCGAACCGCAGACATCCTAGACCCGAAGGGTTTTGGAAACCCTTCGGGTCTCGCGATGAGTACGCGGGAGATGGGGGACGCGATTATCGGCGAATTGTAGGGGCGGGGTCTCCCCGCCCATTGCCCCGCCCTGTTGACGGCAGCATCCCAAGGCCGCACAGGGCGGGGAGACCCCGCCCCTACAATTGTGCAACATACACAATTGCAGTACGGCTTTTTTCGCATAACTTGTCCGTAGACACTCGCGGTCGTTCTTGGTATACTACCCAATGATGTTTACGCATGTTTCTCGCGCGGCTTGGTTCGCTCTGCGGCTCCCGGTGGCTGGAGCAAGTTCTTCGCGTGGCGCGGGTAGTGCGATATTGCATCCTCAGTAGGGGTTAGGCGAACGCGGAGTGTTGCTCCGGCTCAAGTCGAGAAATCGAAACGACAAGACGAAACCGCCTGAACCCAGGCGGTTCTTGTTTATTGGACGGTCAAATGAAGAAAAAAGAAACTGGCCGCATTGCCGGTCGCCAGCATGAATGTACGAGACAGCATCCGCAGATGCCCATGCTCATGGGCCGGCCGCGTACTTGGCGTGCCGTTTTTGTCCCGTATCGTTTTGTCCGCTCGTCGCCCCCCATCGCACCCCGGTCCGGTTTTCCTCTCTTTTCTGATACTCTCTCTGATTTGATTCGCAACGATCGCGCCATCGGCGTCTTTCTGCTCCCGCCGACCTTGCCGCGCGTGCCGAGATCTAATTGAGGACAGGAGGCATACGATGTGCCGCATGGCCGCCATAAAATCGAAAACGCCAACATCGCCCGTGTTAGTGCTGCGGATGATGCTGGCGATGCAAAAGGGTCACGATAACTCGGGCTTTGCGATGGTGATGCAAGACCTCGGCGGAGCGTTTGAGAAATTCAAACAGTTCCCGCTGCTTTCGATGGCTTGCAACTCGGAGGGGCTGGAACGCGCCGAGCGCATTCTGGAGGACGCGGGGTTCTCGCCGAAATTCGATTACCAGCCGGACGTGGATAACAAGCCCGGACTCGATTTTCGCAAGATGCCGCACTATGTCTTTCGAAATTACCGCTACCCGGAACCGCTCAACGTCTATCACGATCAGCCCACGCCCGAGCAAAAGAAAGTGCTGCTCGATACGCGGCTCAAGCTGCGCGAATCGCTGGGGCGCGACAAATTGGGCTTTTGCTATTCCTTTTGGCCCGACGTTCTTACGCTGAAAGAGATCGGCGATCCGCGGGATATTGGCACGTACTTTCAATTGTGGAACGAGGATCACTGGCTCCAGGGGCGCGTCATCTCCGCCCAGTGCCGCCAGAATACCAACTACAAGATCGTGCGCTACGCCGCGCATCCGTTTTTCCTCGAAGGGTATACGCTGATGGGCAACGGCGAAAATACCTTTTACCAAAAGAACAAAGAGTTTCAGCAGAAATTACATCCGGGCTATGTCGGTTTTGAATCCGATACCCAGTGCTTTTTGTACACGCTGCACTACGTGGTCGAAAAGTTAGGTTGGCCGCTCGAATATTACAAGCACGTCATCACTCCGCTGACGTTTGAGGAAATGCGCCGGCGTCCCGATGCGCCGGTCTTGGAGCGCATTCGCCAATCCTGCCAACACCTGGAAATTAACGGTCCGAATACGGTGGTTTTTGTGACGCCCGACAGCCGCTTGGGCATTTGCGCCGACGCGAAAAAACTGCGCCCCTTTGTCCTCGGTTGCCAGGACGATATGGTCGTCGGCGCGTCTGAAGTTTGCGGTATCAACATGATCATCCCGGATCGAAATTCGGAGCAGGACGTTTATCCCGCCGAGCGCGAAACCGTAGTGGTCAACAACCATTTGGAGGTGGAGCGATGGCTGCAATAATCTCGCCGGCCAAGATCAACAGCAACGGACACAGCACGACGAACGGCAAAGCCAACGGCGCAGCCGCAACGCCGCGCCTCAGTGGCAAAACGAACGGCCGCGCGATGACGATCAAGCCCACCTACGTGCGCGATCCGCATCCCATAGATTTTCCGTGGAAGATCAAATGGAATGCCGATACGTGCATTCGGTGCGGCTCGTGCGTGGCGACGTGTACCTTTGGCGCGATCCAGCCGCGTTTGCAAAAACAAGCTCAGTCGTTGAGCATTGGCAACTTGCCAAAGCCCGTGGACGTTTCCGAAGTCATCATGGGCATCAAGCAAGTCCACGATCCCAAGCACTTTTGCCGCGGCTGCACGATGTGCGAAAAAGTGTGTCCCACGAATTCCATCCGGCCCGTCCAAAATCCGCACAACCGCTTTCCGCTCGTCGCGCGGCAAGGCGGCTCGCCGATCAAACGCGGCGGACGCGGTCATCACATGCCGATTCGCGTGCTCGACTATGTGAAGGTGGGCCGTATCAGCCAGATGACCGATCCCTCGCTCGACGCGGCGCGCCACACGTTCGATCTCTTGACGCCGTTCGGACGGGGCTTGCCCGCCGACGAACTGCCGCTCAAAATGGAAAATGGCAAACTCGTCGCGGGTGGCTGGATGCCGCCGATGCGCTGGATTTATCCGATCATCATCGGCGACATGTCGGTCGGCGCGCTCTCGTGGCGCATGTGGGAAGCGCTCGCGCTCGCGATCGCGTACCTGAACGAAGAATGTGGACTGCCCGTGCGCATGTCGTCGGGCGAAGGCGGCATGCCGGAACGGTTGCTCAAGTCGGAATATTTGAAATATTTCATTATCCAGATCGCGAGCGGGCACTTTGGCTGGAACCGCATCATCAAGGCCATGCCCGAAATGGTCGCCGATCCCGCGGCCATCCTCATCAAGATCGGGCAGGGCGCGAAACCGGGCGACGGCGGCTTGCTGCCCGCGGAAAAAGTCGCGCCGCACATCTCGGCCATTCGCGGTGTGCCGAAAGCCGACCTGCTGAGTCCGCCCAACCATCAGGGCTTGTACAGCATCGAGGAAAGCGTGCAGAAAATGTTCCTCAGCATGAACGCCGCTTTCAAATTCCGCGTGCCGGTCGCCATCAAAGTCGCGGCGAGTTCGACAAGCGTGTCGGTCTTTAATAACCTCGTGCGCGATCCGTACCACATCGTCGGCGGATTTTTCCTCGACGGCATACAAGGCGGCACGGGCGCGGCGCACGAAGTGAGCATGGATCACACCGGCCACCCGATCCTCAGCAAGCTGCGCGATTGCTACCTCGACGCGGTTACACAAGGGCGACAAGGACACATTCCGCTCTTTGTGGGCGGCGGTTTTGGCGATACGGGCGACTTGGCGGCGGACGCGTTCAAGGCGATTTGTCTAGGCGCGAACGGCGTTTTCTCGGCGAAAATTTTCTTGCAACTCGCGGGCTGCGTCGGCAACGAGCAGGGTCGCTGCAACGCGTGCAACACGGGCCACTGTCCGGTCGGTATCACGACCCAAGACCCGCGCCTCGTCGCGCGCTTGGACGTGGACGCGGCCGCGCAAAATATCGTGGACTATTTCCTCTCGGTTGACGTGGAACTAAAGAAACTGATGGCCCCGATCGGCAATTCGACTCTGCCGGTAGGTCGCAGCGATGCGCTCGTCGCGATGAACAAGAGTATTGCGGATAGATTGCAGATTGCGTATGCGTGTTAGAGACTAGCTGTCCATAATCACGACATCGTGTGCGCTGAT
>JACQYF010000066.1 GCA_016208315.1 Chloroflexota bacterium
CCCATGATGCTTCTCGTCGTTTTACTCGCTTCGATTCTGCTTGCGCTGTTACGCGGAGGGAAACTCGGCAATTTCGCTCAACTGAAAATTCGTTGGTCGTGGCTGATTCTGATTGGTTTCCTGATTCAGCTCATCGTGTTCCAGCCGTTTTGGCAAGAAACGATTTTGACGAGGTCGCTGACTCAAGTCGCCTACCTCGTCTCGCTCATCCTGCTCCTACTGGCGCTGTTAGCAAATCTGCGCGTACCGGGCGTCGCGCTCCTCGCCCTCGGTTTTTCCCTCAATTTTATCGCGATCGCGCTGAATGGCGGCTACATGCCGGCTTCTCCCGAAGCCGTCGCGCTCGCCGGACGATCCCCGCGCGCGCCGGGACAGGTCATCAATAACTCGATTGGCGCGGGACCCGATACGCGCGTGCCATTCCTCACAGACATTTTCGCCATCCCCAGCCCGATCCTCTTCGCCAATGTGTTCAGCATTGGCGACGTGCTGATTGCCATCGGCGGGTTCTATTTGATTCAAAGAGCGATGGTTCCAGCAGGATCGCCATCTTAGCTTTGCAGGCAGTGCATTGACGAGGGAGGTGTGAATTGACCTCCCTCGTTCTATTTGAAATCACCGCCAGAACAGAGTATAATGATGGCGTGATTATGAGTGAGGGAAAACTCTGTGACACTCTCGCACATTGACGCACAAGGTCGCGCGAAAATGGTGGACGTGGGCGCGAAAGCGGACACGGAACGCGTCGCGGTCGCCAAAGGCGAGGTGACGATGCAGCCCGCGACCCTTGCGCTCATCCGCGCCGGCGGGATCGAAAAAGGCGATGTGTTTTCGGTCGCGCGCGTCGCGGGCATCATGGCGGCCAAACGCACGCACGAACTCATCCCGATGTGCCACCCGCTGCTCATCACCGAAGTGAGCGTTGATTTCGAGACCCTCGCCGAAGGAAACGACACGGAGCCCGCGCGGATCGGCATCATCGGCACGGCGAAAAATGTGGGCAAGACCGGCGTGGAGATGGAAGCGCTCGTCGCGGTCACAATCGCCGCGCTGACCGTCTACGACATGGCGAAAGCAGTGGATCGCGGGATGCATATCGAGAATGTGCGGCTGGCGCTCAAGCGCGGCGGCAAGTCCGGCGAGATCAAACTGGAGTAAAGTTATGGAATCTGTGAAAGAATCACTGCGTAACACTATTGAGCTTTTGAGCGAGGAAGAAGCGCGCCAAATCCTCGAATTTGCTCGACACCTGCGAGAATGGAATCACACTTCGGGGACAATGAAACGCTTGGCAAGCCATCCGGCGTTCAAAGTCCCTTCCGATCAATTAAGTCCCTTTCCCAAGGTCGAACCAGTCCAGAGCAAAGGAATCCCCGCCTCCGAACTCTTGGTGAGGGATCGCCGGTGATCCTTTATTACCTCGATGCCAGCGTGTGGGTCAAACGTTACTTTCAGGAACAGGGCACAGACTGGATTCAAAGCTTGTTTGCCCAGAATCCGAAAATGGCATGTGCCTCTCTGGGCGTGGTGGAAGTGATGGCGACTCTCGCTCGAAAGCGCAAGGCAGGAGAGATGGAAGTCTCCGTGTTTGATCAGAAGACACAGCAATTGGAAGAAGACTGGAAACGCTTCACGCAGATACAATTCACCCTCGGAACAGTGGAGAGTGCCAAGAAACTTGCAAAGCAATTAGCCATTCGCGGAGCAGATGCTGTTCATCTTGCATCGGTGGTTCTGCTAAAAGAGCAATTGGAAGAAGACGATGAGCTAGTGTTCGTGGCTTCTGACCGGCAATTGAAAGAAGCAGCCCAAACATCTGGATTGACAGTCATTGATCCAGCAGAGCAGGACCAAAGAGCTCGAACGTCTCGGACAGAGAGCCAATGATTGCGTACTTCAATGGTCGTTTCATTCCCAAAGCAGAAATCAGCATCTCCCCCGACGACCGCGGCTTTTTGTTCGCCGATGGCGCGTACGAGGTGATTCGTACCTACACCGGCAAGCTGTTCCAAGTCGAAGCGCACCTGACGCGCTTGCGACGGAGCATCCGCGAATTAGAGATCGCTGATCCGGGCGTGGAAAATCTCTGCCAGGTCGCCGAAGAATTGCTCGCCCGCAACGACTTGACGCACGCCGACGCGACGGTCTATATTCAAGTGACGCGCGGGGTCGCGCCGCGTAAGCACGCCTTTCCCGATCACACCGTTCCGCCGACCGTCTATGTGTCTGCCGCGCCGTTCAAGCCGTCGCCGATCAAAGCGCAGACCGGAGTCAAGGTTATCCTCGTCCCGGACTTTCGTTGGGCGCGCTGCGACATCAAGTCGGTCTCGCTGACGCCGAACGTGCTCGCCAGTCAGCGCGCCGTCGAGAACGGAGCCGAAGAGGCGTTGTTTGTTCGCGACGGCGTCGTCGCCGAAGGATCGCACAGCAATTTTGGCGCGGTGTTCTCCGGAGTCTTTATCACCCACCCCGCGACGAACTATATCCTGGCAGGAATAACGCGTGCAGTGGTGCTGAATCTCTGTCGCGACCTGGGAATTCCATTCCAAGAAGCCCCGATTTTCGAGAAGGATTTGCGAGATGCGGAAGAGCTTGTGCTCCTCGGCACGACGACCGAAGTGATGCCAGTCGTCCAAGTGGACGAGTGGATGGTCGGCGCTGGCACGCCGGGGCCGATCACCGTCAAGCTGCAGGACGCGTTTCGTGCGTACACGCAACGATGACACGCCAGCGGGGTTTTAGGAAACACCAGCGCGTTCGGTGGCAGTTGAAATTGTGTGATTGGAGGTCGGATGACGAAAACTTTAACCGCCGTATTTGATGGACACACGTTGCTTCCAGATTCGCCGCTTGATCTGGAGCCGAATACTCGGTACGTGATTACGATTCGAGAATTTGCCATTCCAGGCGCTGAAGGCGACGCATGGGATGTTTTGTCCACGCTCACCGGAGTGATTGATGCGCCCGTAGACTGGGCAGGCGAACACGATCATTATCTCTATGGCACGCCTAAGCGACATCCTGAGGGCAAGACATGAGCGCCGAGCGCCTCTTACTTGACACCGTTTTCATCCAAGCCCTCCTTAACCAACGTGACCAGTACCACGCCAAAGCGAGAGCATTCTTGCCGCGTATGCGCGCCGCGGCGGAGGTATGGGTTAAAGAGCTACCATGGCTAACCACCGATTCTACATCGTAGACGTTTTCGCCGAAAAGAAATACGCGGGGAACCAGCTGGCGGTCTTTGTGGATCGCGGCGACCTGTCCGACGCCGAGATGCAAGACCTCGCGCGCGAGATGCACTTTTCGGAGACGACGTTCGTTGTGCCGGAGCGCCAGCCCGATGGCGGCTACGCGGTCCGCATCTTTACGCCCGCGACGGAACTGTCCTTCGCCGGTCATCCGACGTTGGGGACCGCGTTCGTCATTCGGAATGAAATAATCCGTACTGCCGACCCAGTCGTGTTATTGAATGAAAAGGTTGGGCAGATTCCAGTGACGTTCCGCGGCGATATTGTGTGGATGCATCAAAAGCCGCCAACGTTCGGCGCGCCGCTCGACGCTCAGGTCTGCGCCGCGACTTTAGGCGTCCCCCCGGAAGGGATTGACGACCGCTTTCCGATTCAAGTCGTCTCGACCGGCTTGCCGTTCGTGATCGCGCCGCTCAAATCACTTGCCGCCGTCCAGCGCGCAAAACCGAATTGGGACAAATACGTAGTATCTAATAGGGCAGAAACCCCGAGGGCGATCCTGTTGTTCTCGCCCGAGACTCTCGACACCGCAAATCAACTCCACGCCCGCGTGTTCGTGGACGAGGTGGGCGTGCCCGAGGACCCGGCGACCGGCAGCGCGAACGGCTGTCTCGCCGGTTACCTGGTCAAGTATCGCTATTTTGCCAAGCCGCAGATTGACGTTCGCGTGGAGCAGGGTTACGAAATTGACCGGCCGTCGTTGTTATTCCTGCAAGCGCAGGACCAAGGCCAAGCGATTGACGTGCATGTGGGTGGCCGTGTGGTGATGGTTGCCAAAGGCGAATTTATCCAAGCGCCATAATAGGAGGTCCAATCCGCCCGACATCATGCGCCCCGCACGTAGAGCATTGCAACTGGGGCGAGTCGTCATTCGGCCCAACGGGCCAGGAGGTGTCCGGCGATGAAGAAAAGAATCGCCCTGCTCGCGATCTGCGTAGCGGGAATGCTCGTCGTATTCGGGGTCTTGGCATTCTCGGTTTACGCCGTCAATATCGGTGCCCCCGCACCGTCTGCCGTCGTCCTCGATGCGCCAGCCGCGCCGGCTGACAGCGCGACGATGGATCAAGTCATCGTCATCGGCGACGGTTACGACGCGGAGGAAACGGCGAACGTCTCCATGCAGAACTCGCACTGGTGCAGCGGAGACAAGGCCGAGAGCGCAAGTACAGGATACTAAGCGCAAAATCGAAACGGGTCAGCACTACAACGGCGTAGTGCTACCTTCATAACGAAACATGACTATTGCGAAAAAGATCCGCCTAACTGCATACGCCGCCTGCGCGGGTTGAGCGTCCAAAATCGGCGCGGCCGAATTGGCGCAAGTTTTGCGCCCCCTGCGCGATAAATTCAACCCGCAGGATTTTCCCGCGCTCCTCGTCGGCCTGGGCGATCCCGACGATGCCGCGGTCTATCGCATCAACGCGACCACCGCCATCATCCAGACGATGGATTTCTTCCCGCCCGTCGTGGACGATGCGTACGCGTTCGGCGCGATTGCCGCCGCGAACGCGATGAGTGACGTGTACGCGATGGGCGGCGAGGTGCTGCTGGCGCTCAACATCGCCGCGTGGCGCGACGACCTGCCGCTCGAATTGCTCAGCGACGTGTTTCGCGGCGCGGCCGACAAGGTCGCAGAAGGCGGCGCGGCCATCGCGGGCGGACACACGATCATAGACGATGAGCCGAAATTCGGTCTCTCGGTAACCGGGACGGTCCATCCCGACCGCATCATCACCAAAGGCGGAGCGCGCGCCGGCGATGTTTTGGTTTTGACCAAGCCGCTCGGGACCGGACTGCTGACCACCGCGGGCAAAAACGGCGTCGCGTCCGAGCAACATCTGGAAAATGGGATCCAGTGGATGACGCGGCTCAACCGCGCGGCCGCGCAGGCGATGCAAGCCGCCGGCATCCAGTGCGCGACCGACGTGACCGGCTATGGCCTACTGGGCCACGCGTACGAAATGGCGCAGGCCTCGAACGTCACGTTCCGTTTCCGCGCCGACGCGCTGCCGGTCCTCGACGGCGCGCGCGAATATGCGCGCCAAAAGCAGATCCCCGGCGGCGCGGGCCGGAACAAATTGTACCTGGATGGCAAAGTCGCCTTGGCGCGCCCGCTCGACGACGATCTCTACGAAATCCTGTTCGACCCGCAGACGTCCGGCGGCCTCTTGATCGCCGTTCCGGTCGCGAATTTGGATTCACTCACGCGCGAGTTAGATGCGCGCGATACGCCGCATTGGGTTATCGGAGAGACAACAGATACGGACACAGCCCTAATTACTGTTTACTAATTACCGTTTACTGATTCATGGAGGAATCGTCCAATGTTGGACACCAATCGTCGCGTCGTCGTCACCGGAATGGGCGCGATTTCGCCGCTGGGCAATTCGGTCGAAACCCTGTGGGCGAATTTGCTCGCCGGCAAATCGGTGGCGCGTCCCGTCACCCGGTTCGACGCCTCACGTTACGCCGTGCAATTCGCGTGTGAGGTGGCTGATTTTAACATCGAAGACTATTCCGAGTACGTTGACAAGAAAGAGGCGCGGCGCATGGACTTGTTTTTGCTCTACGCCATCGCCGCGGCCGCCGAAGCGCTCAAAGATTCCGGCTTGAAAATTGACGAATCGAATGCTGACCAAGTTGGCGCGATCGTCGGCTCGGGCATTGGCGGCCTGCAATTGATGCAAGAAAGCGCCAGGACGATGTTTGACAAAGGCCCCATGCGCGTGAGTCCCTTCACCGGTCCGTACATGATCCCTAACATGGCCGCCGGCGAGATCGCGATCGTTTTCGGGCCGCGCGGGCCTAACTTTTCCGTCGCCTCCGCCTGCGCGACCGGCACGCACGCGCTCGGCGAGGCGTACGAAATCATCAAGCGTGGCGACGCGGAGGCGATGGTCACGGGCGGCGTCGAGGCCTCGCTCACCGAACTTGGCCTCGCGGCCTTTCATCGCACGCAGGCCATGTCCACGCGCAACGACGATCCCGCGCGCGCCTCACGTCCGTTCGATGCGAAACGTGACGGTTTTGTTTTCGGCGACGGCGCGGGGATTCTGATTTTTGAAACGCTCGAAAGCGCCAAGGCACGCGGCGCGCGGATCTACGCCGAAATCGTGGGCTATGGCGCAACTGACGATGCCTTTCACATCAGCGCGCCGGTCGAGGGCGGGCGCGGCGCGGTCAAGGCCATGCAGCGCGCGCTCAAGAAAGCCGGGCTAACGCCCGACGATGTGGATTACATCAACGCGCACGGCACTTCCACGGTGCTGAATGACGCCGCCGAAACCGCGGCGATCAAAACCGTCTTCGGCGAACGCGCCTACCAGCTTCCCATTAGCTCGTCGAAATCCATGCTCGGCCACATGCTCGGCGCGGCCGGCGCGGTCGAGGCGATTGCCGCGATCAAGACGATCGAGACCGGCAAGATTCACCCGACGATCAACTATGAATTCCCCGACCCCGCGTGCGATCTCGATTACGTGCCTAACGAGATGCGCGCGGCAAACGTTCGGGTCGCCATGTCGAATTCGTTCGGCTTTGGCGGGCATAATGCGATTGTCATCTTTAAAAAGTATGAATCTTGAAGACCTCGAATCCATTCTCGGTTTCACCTTCGCCGACAAGGGACTGCTCGCCCGGGCGCTGACGCATCGTTCGTATCTTAACGAGAATCCCGATCTGCCGTATCTCGACAACGAACGATTGGAGTTTCTCGGCGATGCGGTTCTAGATTTTGTCGCCGCCGAGTTTCTCTATCAGCACTTTCCCGAGATGAGCGAAGGCGACCTCACGTCGCTGCGCGCGGCGCTCGTCAAAGGCGAGACGCTCTCGCGCTTTGCCGGCGAACTCGGCCTGCCGCCACATCTCCTCATGTCGCGCGGCGAGGATGCCGCGGGCGGTCGCTCGCGTGTGCCGCTCCTCGCCGGCGCGTTCGAGGCGATGATCGGCGCTCTGTATCTGGACCAGGGACTAGAAATGGCGCGCCCCTTTGTTTTGCGTTTCCTCGCGCCCGAAGCGGTGCGCATCCACAATCAGCGACTCGACCGCGACGCCAAGAGCATGTTGCAAGAGATGAGCCAGGGACAGTTGCAGGTGACGCCGCTCTATCGCCTGGTCGAGACGCGCGGCCCTGATCATGCCAAGGAATTCACCATCGAAGTGGTCTTGAAGGACCGCGTCTATGGCCGCGGCTCCGGGCGCAGCAAGCAGATCGCGGAGCAGGAAGCCGCGCGCCTCGCGCTCGAAACCCTGCGCGACGAGGTCTCGCGGAACGATCACGCGGCGCTCGTAGCACTCCGGGGCAAAGTTGTTGAGCCGGAGCAACCAATCCAGATCCGAAAGGATGAGGGATGAGGCATGAAGGATGATACAAGACTTTTCATCCTTCATCCTTCATCCTTCGTCCCTCCGATTATTGGTTACGGGTGGCAGCGGCTATCTCGGCTCGGCGATTCTCAAACGCGCACCGCGCGGTTGGACACTGGCGGCGACGTATCTCACGCAACCGTTGACTGCGGAGAACGTGGCCGCGTTTCGTTTGGACGTGCGCGATGCCGGTCAAGTAGATCGCGTTATTGCCGGCTGGCGACCTGACGTCATCGTTCACACCGCCGCGCATCAGCGCGGCGAGCAAATGCGCGCGGTAAACGCCGACGGCTCGCAGCATATCGCCAGCGCGGCCGCACGCGAGAATGCGCGTCTCATCCATCTGTCGAGCGATGTGATTTTCGACGGCGAGCACGCGCCTTACGACGAGAGCGCCCTCCCCGACCCCATCTCGCCCTACGCCGAATCAAAAGCGTTGGCGGAGCGTGCGGTAGTGGACGCGCATCCGCAACCGGCCATCATCCGCACGTCGCTCATCTACGGGTTTGCCCCGCTCGACCCGCGCACGCGGCAAACGCTCGACGGCGAAATGCCGCGCCTTTTCACCGACGAATACCGCTGCCCAATTCTCGTGGACGACCTCGCCGACGCGCTGCTCGAACTTGCCACCTCCGGCTATTCCGGCATCCTCAATGTTGCTGGTCCTCAACGACTGAGCCGATACGATTTCGGCGTCAAGCTTGCGCACGCGCTCGGCGTCGAACCACGCTTCGCGCCAGCCCTCAGCGCGCCCACCGAAACATCGCGTCCGCGCGACTGCACGCTCGACATCTCCCGCGCGCAAACCCTGCTGCGAACGCGACTGCGCGGTGTAGATCAAGTTCTCCAATCTCTAATCTCCAATCTCTAATCTCCAATTTCCAGACAACGTTGCCCGTTTCCCATTTTCGTGCTAGAATGTCAGACCAATCTTGTAGGACAAATTGCCAATTTGTCCCACGGAATAAAACCATGTCACAAGACAAACTGGTTATTCGCGGCGCGCGCGAGCACAATTTAAAGAACATTGATCTGGAAATCCCCCGTGACAAGTTTGTCGTCATCACCGGCTTGTCCGGTTCGGGCAAATCATCGCTCGCGTTCGATACGATTTATGCCGAAGGCCAGCGGCGCTATGTCGAATCCCTGAGCGCGTACGCACGCCAATTCCTCGGGCAGATGGAAAAGCCCGACGTGGATCAGATCGAAGGACTGTCGCCCGCGATCTCGATTGACCAAAGGGGCGTCAGCCACAACCCGCGCTCGACGGTCGGCACCGTCACCGAGATTTACGATCACCTGCGCCTGCTCTTTGCGCGCGCCGGGCAGCCCCACTGCCCCAAGTGCGGTCGCCCCATCGAGCGCCAAACGGTCGAGCAGATCGTGGACGCAGTCGAGCAGTTGCCGGCCGGAGCGCGCATCATGGTGCTTGCGCCCCTCATCAAAGATCGCAAGGGCGAGCACAAAAAGATTTTCGACGACGTGCGCAAGGCGGGCTACGTGCGCGTGCGCGTGAACGGCGACGTGCTCGACGTGAACGAAGAGGTCAAGCTCGACCGCTACAAGCAGCATACGATTGAAGCCGTGGTGGATCGCCTGGTCATCAAGCCCGAAACGAACGGCGATCGTAACCGCCTGACCGACTCCATCGAGACCGCGCTGAAACTTGGCGGCGGCGTCGTTTTGGTTTCGGTTCAGGGAAACGGCGACAGGAAATCGCAAGACCTCGTGTTTTCAGAGCATTTCTCCTGCCCGATTGACAACATCTCGCTCGGCGAGATCGAGCCGCGCACTTTTTCGTTCAACACGCCGCACGGCGCGTGCCCCGCGTGTACCGGCCTCGGCACGCAGATGGAACTCGACCCCGACCTGATCATCCCCGATAAAACACTTGCGCTTGCCGAGGGCGCGATTCGCGCCAACGGTATTGACAGCGGCGGCGACGGGTATTTTTCAAAATTGATCGAGGCCGTCGCGCGCAAGTTCGGTTTCGAGATGGATGTGCCGGTCGGCGAACTGACGCGCGATCAACTCGACAAGGTACTATACGGCACGGGCGGCGAGACAATCCGCGTCCGCTACGAAAATCAATTCGGGCGGATGCGCGAATACGAGACAACGTTCGAGGGCGTGATTCCGAACCAACTCCGACGGTTTAAAGAGACCGATTCGGATTATATCCGCCAAGAGATCGAACAGTTCATGACCTCGCGGCCTTGCCCGGTGTGCAAGGGGCAACGTTTGAAGCCGGAAGCGCTCGCGGTGACGATCGCCGGCAAGAATATCGTCCAGGTGACCGCGATGTCGGTCACCGAAGCGCTCGCCTTCGTCAACGTGTTGCCGGAGAAATTTACTGAGAAGCAAAAGACCATCGCTCATCAGATTCTAAAAGAACTCAAGGCGCGGTTGGGCTTTCTGGCAAACGTCGGTTTGGACTATCTCACGCTCGACCGGAGCGCGGGATCGCTGAGCGGCGGCGAGGCGCAGCGCATCCGGCTCGCGACCCAAATCGGCTCGCACTTGATGGGCGTGCTGTACATCCTCGACGAGCCGTCCATCGGCTTGCACCCGCGCGATAACAAGCGGCTGATTGACACGCTGCTGCGCCTCCGCAACCTGGGCAACACGGTCTTGGTCGTCGAGCACGACGAGGAAACGATGCGCGAAGCGGATTACATCGTGGACCTCGGGCCCGGCGCGGGCGAGCACGGTGGGCACGTCGTCTGCGCGGGTACGCCGGCCGACGTGATGGCCTGCCCCGACTCGATCACGGGCGCGTATCTCAATGGCTCGCGCGAGGTCGCGGTTCCGGAGCGGCGGCGCGCGGGCAACGGTAAATTCCTGACCGTCCGCGGCGCGGCCGAAAACAACCTCAAGCACATTGACGTGAAAATCCCGCTTGGCAAATTCGTCTGCATTACCGGCGTGAGCGGCTCGGGCAAGTCGTCCCTCATCGTGGACATTCTCTATCGCCGTTTGGCGCAGGTCTTTTACGGCGCGAAGGAGAAACCCGGCAAGCACGCGGCAGTCACCGGCGCGGATAATCTCGACAAGGTCATTGATATTGACCAATCGCCCATCGGCCGCACGCCGCGCTCGAATCCCGCCACCTACGTCGGGCTGTTCACCGATATTCGTGATCTATACGCGACGACGAACGATGCCAAGACGCGCGGCTACAAGCCGGGTCGCTTTTCGTTCAACGTCAAGGGCGGTCGCTGCGAGGCCTGCCAGGGCGACGGGATCATCAAGATCGAAATGCAATTCCTGCCGGACGTGTACGTCCCGTGCGAGGTCTGCCACGGCAAGCGCTATAATCGCGAAGCCCTGGAGATTTTGTATAAAGGGAAGAATATTTCAGAAGTGCTCGATATGACCGTCGAAGAGGCGCTCCAGTTCTTTGAAAACATTCCCAAGGTCAGAAGCAAACTGGAAACGCTGCGCGATGTCGGACTCGGCTATGTCCATCTCGGTCAGCCCGCGACGACGCTCAGCGGTGGCGAAGCCCAGCGCGTCAAGCTCTCCAAAGAATTGTCGCGCCGCGCCACCGGACGGACGCTCTACATTCTCGACGAGCCGACGGTCGGCTTGCACATCGCGGACGTGGAAAAATTATTGGAAGTGCTGAACCGTTTGGTGGATGCGGGCAACACCGTCGTCGTCATCGAGCACAACCTCGACGTGATCAAGACGGCGGATTGGCTCGTTGACCTGGGGCCGGAAGGTGGGGACAACGGCGGGCGTGTGATCGCCGAAGGCACGCCGGAGCAAGTCGCCGCGCTGAAACAGTCATATACCGGGCAGTTCCTCAAGGCGCTCATTCGTAATTCGTAATCTTGTCTTGAGCGTAGTCGGCTCCGCGGGAGCCGCCGAAGGATCGTAATCCGTAATTTGACATCAATTTGAAAAGCGTGTAAGATGTGAGTAGAAGCACAACCGAACATTCACATTCGAACTGACAGAGGTGACCCGATCCGAAAGGACGGGCTGAAAAGGGGAAGACCGGTGCGAGTCCGGCGCTGTCCCGCAACTGTAGGTTAGTTGCATAGTTGCAAAGTTGTTTAGTTGAGTAGTGGCTGACTACCTAACTATCTAACTATCTAACTATCTAACTAACAAGCCAGGATACCTGCCTCTGCCGAACGACGCGATCGTCTACGCGGTCGCGTTTGCTTCCATGCAACCTTCGCGTGAAAGGGGGCCGGACGATGAATGACACGAGTTAATCCCCTTGTCGAATGGCAGGGGGATTTTTGTTTTGTCGGTAACCAACATCAAATCCGCAGAGGAGAAACATGAACGCCCGAAAATCAGTCGAAGGACTAGTTGTCCTAGCGATATTGCTCACACTTGCCACCGCATGCGCTTCCGCGCCGACCGCGACGCCCGTGCCGCCCACTAGCGCGCCCACGACTGCGCCGATGGCCACAGCCGTCCCACCGACCAGCGCGCCCACGTCTGCGCCAATGGCCACGGCCGTCCCGCCGACCAGCGCGCCCACGGCTGCGCCTGTCGTACCGACCCCGGCCGCGTTTCCGTTGACGATTACCGACGATGCCGGACGCCAAGTGACGATCAAAGCCGCGCCCAAACGCATCGTCTCGCTCGCGCCGAGCAACACCGAAGTGGTCTACGCGCTCGGTCAAGGCGCGCTCGTCGTGGGTGTCACCGAATATTGCGATTACCCGCCCGAAGCAAAACAAAAACCCAAGGTCGGCGGGTTTTCCAAGATTGACCTCGAAAAGGTCGTCGGACTCACACCCGACCTGATCCTCGCCACGAACATTCACGTGAAGAGCATCGTGCCCGAGCTGGAAAAACGCGGACTCGTCGTCGTCGTGGTCGAACCCAAGAACGTGGACGACGTCGTCAACAAGATCACGATTGTCGGCAAGCTCTCGGGCGCAACCGAACCGGCGGCCAAGTTGGCGGCGCAGCTCAAGAGCCGTGTCGACGCGGTCACGGCCCAAGTCGCCAAAGCGAAGAGCAAACCGCGCGTGTTCTACGAGATTGACAAGACCTTGTTCACACCCGGGCCGGGTTCGTTCATTGACGATATGATCGTCAAAGCGGGCGGAGTGAACATTGCCGCCGACGCCAAGGGCGCCTACGCCCAATTGACGCCCGAAGTGATTATCGCGCGCGACCCGGAAATCATTTTCCTGGGCGACATGTTGTTCGGCGAATCCCCGGACAGTGTCAAGGCACGCCCCGGTTGGGCGAACCTCACCGCAGTGAAAGCAGGACGCATCGTACCGCTGATTGACGAAAATCTCTTTAGTCGCCCCGGCCCGCGTACGGTGGACGGACTCGAATGGTTGGCCCGCGCGCTGCATCCCGATCTATTCAAATGACCGATCTTCCCAGGACTGTAGAGGCGAGTCACCCCTCGCCTCTAACCACGGAAACCAAATACCCCGTGCGGCGCCATCGCCGGCTGCTCCTGTTGTTCGCCGCGCTGGGAATCGTTGTCGCCGCGGCCATTGCCGCGACCTTCGGCTCGGTCGCGATTCCGTTGGAGACCCTGCTGCAAATGGTCGCGGCCAAAGTAAACGGCGCGTCCAGCGTGGCAACGTGGTCGCCGAGTTGGGAGACGATCCTGTTTGACATTCGCCTGCCGCGCATCGCGCTGGCCGCGTTGGTAGGCGGCGCTTTGGCGACGGCGGGCGCGACCTATCAGGGCTTGCTGCGAAACCCGCTCGCCGATCCCTACCTCATCGGCATCTCGGCGGGCGCGGCGCTCGGCGCGACGATTGCCATCGTTTTCTCGGTTAACGTAGCCGTGTTCGCCCTCGATGCGCTGCCGCTGTTCGCGTTCTTCGGCGCGCTCGCCGCGACGGTCGGCATCTACGTCCTGGCGAATGCGGGCGGACGCGCGACCCCGACGACGCTCATTCTGGCCGGCGTCGCGCTGGGCGCGTTCCTTTCGGCGATCACTTCGTTCCTGATGTTCAGGAGCGACAGCGCGTTTCGCACGCATCAAATCGTCGCGTGGATCATGGGCAGTTTTTCGCTCAGCAATTGGGATCAGGTCTTGATGCTCCTGCCCTATCTGGCCATCGGCTGGCTGGTGCTCTATCTGCACGCGCGCTACCTGAACGTGCTCCAGTTCGGCGATACGCAAGCCCAGCAGCTCGGCGTGCCGGTCGAGCGCGTGACGCTGACGCTCATCATCGCAACGTCCCTCGTCACCGCCGCGGCGGTCGCGGTGAGCGGCTTGATCGGGTTTGTCGGCCTTATCGTTCCGCACGCCATCCGGCTCGTGTGGGGCCCCGACCATCGTTTTCTCCTGCCCATGTCGGCGCTCGTCGGCGCGACCTTCCTCATCATCGCGGATACGCTGGCGCGCACGCTGCTCTCGCCGAGCGAGCTGCCGGTGGGCATCATCACCGCGTTTTGCGGGGCCCCGTTTTTCCTGTACTTGTTGCGGCGTAAGAAAGAGGTGTTAAAGTGAATCCCATTCACCTGCGCGGCCAAGACATCACCTTTTCGTACAATCACAAACCGGTCCTCGACGGAATCAGCATCCAAGTGCTGCCCGGCGAAATCGTGGGACTCTTGGGGCCGAACGGTTCCGGCAAATCCACGCTGATCAAACTGCTCAGCCGCGTGCTGGTCCCACAAGACGGGCGGGTGTGGATAGACGGCCACGAGTTGAGCCGCTTGGGACAGCGTCAGATCGCGCGTCGCATCGCCGTCGTGCCCCAAGTTTTCGAAATGCCAACGGGCTTTACCGCCTTCGAGGTGGTGCTGATGGGGCGCACGCCCCATCTGAGTTGGCTGCAATCTGAAAGCGCGTGCGATCGCGAGATCGCTCGCGCGGCCATGCTGGCGACCGGCACCTGGTCATTGGCCGACCGGTACGTGGACCAATTGTCCGGCGGCGAGCGGCAACGCGTAATCATCGCCCGCGCGCTGGCCCAGGAACCCCAAGTGCTCTTGCTCGACGAGGCCACGGCGCACCTCGACGTGCGCCATCAGATCGAGATCATGGAAATCGTTCAGCGCTTCGCGCGCGAACGAGAACTGGCCGTCTTGATCATCTTTCACGATCTGAACTTGGCCGCGCAGTACTGCGACCGCATTGTGTTGCTCAAGGATGGCAAGGTCTTTGCGAACGGCTCTCCCCGCGAGGTTATCACGCGTGAAGGATTGCGCGCCGTGTACGGCGTCGAGATGTGTGTTTTTCCGCATCCCGACAACCAACTTCCGGCGGCATTGATCGCGAGCAAGTGACATGAGTAAGCGCCACGGACTCGTAATCGTCCATACCGGCAACGGCAAGGGCAAGACGACCGCCGCGCTCGGCACGCTGTTCCGCGCGTGGGGCCGCGGCCTGCGCGTCGGCGTCATCCAATTCATCAAAGCCGAAACCGGGAACTGGGGCGAGATTCGCGCCGCGCGCCAACTCAACATCGAATGGCAGACGATGGGCGATGGATTCACGTGGCAGTCGAAAGACTTGGACAAGACGGCGGATAAAGTGCGTCAGGCGTGGGCGTACGCGCAAGAGCAAATCGTGACCGGTTCCTTCGACTTGCTCATTCTCGACGAAATGACGTACGGCTTGCGCGATAACGTGCTCGACGTGAATCAAGTGATCGAGTGGCTGAGAGCACACAAGCCGCCGGAGCTGCATCTCATCATCACCGGACGGGACGCGCCGCCCGAACTGATCGAGTATGCCGATCTGGTCACCGAAATGCGCGAGATCAAACATCCCTACCACCGCGGCGTCAAAGCGCAGCCGGGAATCGAGTTCTAGCATGAAAAATCCGCGTCTCGTTATCGCCGCGCCGATGAGCGGCAGCGGCAAAACCACCGTCGTCGCCGGCTTGATCGCCGCCTTCGTCGCGCGCGGGCTGCGCGTCGCGCCGTTCAAAGTGGGGCCGGATTACATTGACCCGACGTACCACGCGCTCGCGGCAGGACGCGCCGCGCACAATCTCGACGCGTGGATGCTGCCGCACGAACGCGTGCGAATGCTCTTTGCGCACGGCGCGGCGGACTGTGACCTCGCGCTGATCGAGGGTGTGATGGGCCTGTTCGACGGTTATTCGGGACGCGACGACGCGGGCAGCACAGCACAAATGGCGCGCCTCTTGGACGCGCCCGTGCTCCTCGTCCTCGACGCGAGCGCAATGTCGCGCAGCGCAGCGGCGATCGTCAAAGGCCTGCGCGATTTCGATCCGCGCGTGCGCGTAGCCGGTGTGCTGCTCAATCGCGTGGGCAGCGAGGGACACGCGCAGATGGTGACCGACGCGATCGAATCCGAGGTCGGCATCCCGGTCGTCGGTTATCTCCCGCGCGACGATTCGCTGAACTTGCCGGAGCGGCACCTCGGCTTGATTCCAACCCTGGAACCGGGCCGCTGGCGCGCCTGGCTCGACGCGGTAGGCCAGAAGATCGCGGCAACAGTGAATCTTGATCGAGTGCTCGAACTTGCGCGAGGCGTGTACGAATTACGAATTCCGAATCCCACAGGGACGCTTCGCAGTGACGAATTACCTTCGCCGAACGCCAGGGCGCCCCATCCAACGATCGCCGTCGCGCGCGATGCCGCGTTCAACTTTGTCTACGCGTACAATCTCGATCTCTTGCGCGCCGCGGGCGCGGAGATCGTTTTCTTCAGCCCGTTGAGAGATCACACACTGCCGCACGGGACGCAGGCGCTCTATCTCTGCGGCGGCTTTCCCGAAATTTATGCGGCGGAACTCGCCGCGAACTCTGAAATGCGCGCCAGCATCCAGCGCGCGTTTCACTCCGGCCTGCCCATCTACGCGGAATGCGGCGGGCTGATGTACCTCACGGAAGAAATTCTCGACCAACAGAATAGGGCGCACGCGATGGTCGGTCTCTTGCCGGGCCGCTCCGTGATGACCGGGCAACTGACTCTGGGTTATCGCACGGTGCGCGCCGTGGCGGATAACTGGCTCTGGCGCGCGGGCGAGCTTGTCCGCGGGCACGAGTTTCACTATTCAACCTGGGAAAATAGTCGGCAAGATTTGACACCCGCGTACGAATTAGGGCCAAACGAATTTCAGCGCGAGGCGCGTTTCGAAGGCACGCAGATCGGCAACGTGTTTGCATCGTACGTGCATTTGCACTTGCTCGCGCACCCCGACTTGGCGACGCGGTTTGTCGCCGCGGCAAGTAAGACTCGATCCGACTAAAATTTGCTCGACCTACAGGAGACAACTCATGGCTTCTTTGCTCACCGACACGATTGCACGCATTCCGCCGCTCGACGAAAACGCGCTCCAGCAAGCACGCGCGCGCCAAGACCAGCTCACCAAGCCCCAGGGCAGTCTCGGACGATTGGAAGCGCTCTCGATTCAGCTCGCGGGGATCACGGGCCAGCCGCGCCCGCGGTTCAAACAGCCGGTCGTCATCACCATGGCGGGCGATCACGGCGTCGCGCGCCAGGGCGTTAGCGCGTATCCATCCGAAGTCACGCCGCAGATGGTCTTGAATTTCCTGTACGGCGGCGCGGCGATCAACGTCCTCGCCCGGCACGTCGGGGCGCGCGTGGTCGTCGTAGACATGGGCGTCGCATCCGACCTTCCATCGCATCCCGATCTCGTGGACTCGAAAATCGGCAAAGGCACGCGCGATTTTTCGGTCGGCCCGGCGATGACGCGCGACGAAGCGCGCCGCGCGGTCGAGGCCGGCATCGAAGTCGTGACGCGCGAGATCGAACGCGGCGCGGACATGGTCGCTACAGGCGATATGGGCATCGGCAACACGACCCCATCGTCCGCGATTGTGGCGGCGATCACGCGGCGTCCCGTCGCCCAAGTGACCGGGCGCGGCACCGGCGTGGACGATGCGGGCCTGGATCGCAAAATCGCCGTCATCGAATGTGGACTAGAAGTGAACCAGCCGAATCCAGCCGACGGGTTGGATGTTCTCAGCGATGTCGGCGGGTTCGAGATCGGCGGGCTGGCTGGAGTCATAATTGGCGCGGCGGCGCGGCGCGTGCCGGTGGTGATTGACGGGTTCATTTCCGGCGCGGCAGCGCTGATTGCTACTGCGCTCGCGCCCGCGACGCAGCCGTTCATCATCGCCGCGCATCGCTCGGTCGAAATTGGGCACCGCGCGACGCACGAGCATCTGCGCGTCGAGCCGTTGATGGATTTGAACCTGCGGCTGGGCGAAGGAACGGGCGCGGTCTTGGGCATTTCGCTCTGCCTCGCCGCGTGCAAGATTCTCGACGAGATGGCAACCTTCGCAGACGCCGGCGTGTCGGAGAAAAGCGCGTAAGCCATTTTAGAATTACGAATTACGATTTACGATTTAGCACTCCCATGCGCGTCCTTCTACTCGCGATTATGATTGATTGGTTGCTCGGCGATCCGCCGAACGCGCTGCATCCCGTGGCGTGGTTCGGGCGATTGGCGCACGCGCTTGAGAGTCGCGCGCCGCGCAACAACCCACGCGCGGAGTTGGCCTACGGCGCGGGGATCGCGGCTGTTGGCATCACGGTAGCCGCCTTTCCCGCGCTCGTGCTCGGTCGCGTTCTGAAATCGCGCAAGGCAGGTTGGATAGGCGTCGTGGGCGTCGCCGCCGCGCTCAAGATGACGTTCGCGTGGCGGGGATTGATTCAAGCCGGAGAGAGCGTGCGATGCAATCTCCAAGCCGGCGCGCCGGAACGCGTCCGCGCGAATCTGCAAGCGATGGTCAGCCGCGACACAGAGTCACTTGATCCGCCGCTCCTCGCCGCCGCGGCGATTGAATCCCTTGCGGAGAACGCCAGCGATGCGTTCGTCGCGCCGTTGTTTTACTATCAGCTTTTCGGACTCCCCGGCGCCTTTGTCTATCGCGCCGTCAACACGTTGGACTCGATGATCGGCTATCACGGCCGGTACGAGTTTCTGGGCAAGATTCCGGCGCGGCTCGACGATGTGCTGAACTGGATTCCGGCGCGCCTCACCGCGCTGCTGATCGTCGCCGCCGCGCGCTTGACGGGCGCGAAGCCGCGCGGCGCGTGGCAAGCAATGCGGCGCGATCACGCGCGGACGGCGAGTCCCAACGCGGGTTATCCCATGAGCGCGATGGCCGGCGCGCTCGACGTGCGGCTGGAAAAAGTGGGCCACTATCGGCTCAACGAAACCGGCCGCGCCCCTCGTCCCGCCGACATCGGTCGCGCCGCCAAGATTGTTTCCGTCGCGCTCGCGCTCGCCACGACCCTGAGTATTTGGTTCAACTTTCTTCCGCGAATCGCGCGAATCCTCGCGAACGTCGCTGTCTGGACGTTGGTTTGTAGTCCGGCACGCAGCGGATTTTGCGGAGTGCCGTTCCAGGCGCGCGGACGCGACTCCGCAAAGTGCGCTACGTCGCTGACTACGAACCTGGACACGACTCCGCAAAGTGCGCTACGTCGCTGACTACGAACCTGGACACGACTCCGCAAAGTGCGCTACGTCGCTGACTACGAACCTGGACGCGAATAAAGGTAGTTTCATCATGCCGATACGTCCACGACCCGAAATAGCCGCCGTGCCCACGGTCACCCACGGCGGCTTTCACAGTGAGCACGCCAGCGATTGGCTCGATTTCAGCTCCAACGTCAATCCGTTCGGGCCATCGCCGCGCATCTGGGACGCGATCCGCAACGCGCCGATTGGCCGCCATCCCGATCCGCGCGCAACCCCACTGCGAAACGTGCTTGCCGAAATCGAAAATGTCAGCGCACGGCGCGTGATCGTGGGCAATGGCTCGGTGGAATTGATCTATCATCTCGCCGTCGCGTATCTGCGCGCGGGCGACCGCGTGCTCGTGGTCGCGCCGACGTTCGGCGAGTATGCCGCCGCGAGCGCGATCATGGGCGCCGAGGTCGTCGCGTGGCGCGCGCGACCCGAAGCCGATTTCGCCCTAGACCTCGACGCGCTGTCGCATGTGGCTGACGCGTGCCGTCCGCGCTTTATTTTTCTCTGCAATCCTAATAACCCGACCGGGAAATACGTCGCGCGTGAGGTGATCGAGAGAATTCTGACCGCCTGCCCCGACGCGCTCCTCGTCCTGGACGAAGCGTTCATCCGCTTTGTGCGCGACCGGTGGGACTCGCGCGCGCTACTCGCTAACGACAATCTCGTCATCTTGCGCTCATTGACCAAGGACTATGCTCTGACCGGCTTGCGCGTTGGCTATGCGCTGGCGTCGCCGTCCGTGACCGAGGCGCTGGAAAAGGTTCAGCCGCCGTGGAGCGTGAATACTCTCGCGCAGGTCGCGACGGTCGCCGCGCTGGGCGATGAAAAGCATCTGCGCGATTCTCTGGCCGCGGTCGCACGGGCGAAAGAAGATTTGGCAAACGATTTGACGCAATTGGGTTTGGCGACGACTCCTTCGCAGACTAATTTCTTCCTATTGCGCGTGCCCGCTGCGTCCGAATTCGCGGCGCGGCTCCGTGGGCACAAGATCCTCGTGCGCGATTGCACGTCCTTTGGCTTGCCGAATTTCGTGCGCGTGGCCGCGCGCAAGCCGGAAGAAAACGCGCGCCTGGTGGCGGCAGTGAGGCAACTAACATGACGCGACTACTTATCGTTCGACACGGCGAGACCGCTTGGAACGACCAAGCGCGCTATCAGGGACACACGGATGTGCCGCTTAGTCCGCGCGGCTGGAGCGAAGCCGAGTGTCTCGCGCGGCGCTTGGCGAACGAGTCCATTGACGCGATTTACGCGAGCGATTTGACGCGCGCCGGCGATACGGCGCGCGTCATCGCGAGCCGATTGGGGATAACACCGGTCGTGGAGCCGCAGTTGCGCGAAATTCGGCTGGGCGAATGGCAAGGGTTGAGCTATGCCGAGGTGCGGCGTCGCTACTTTACGGAGAGAGACCCGCTGCCCGTCTACCCCGTTGACTCGCCGCCGCGCGGCGGTGAATGTCTGCGTGAACTGCAAGCGCGCCTGGTCGCCGCTGTCGAGCGCATCGCCGCGCGGCATCCCGAACAATGTGTGCTCGTCGTCACGCATGGCGCGTGCCTCAAGGTGCTGTTGTGCGCTTGGCTCAAGATCGAACTTGCGTCCCACGCGCGGCTGCGGTTTGACAGCGGGTCTATTACAGAAGTCTATCTCCATCCGTACGGCGTAGCCGTCACTCGCGTAAATGATACGATGCATTTGCGTGAAAAGGTGATCGCATGAGCGGCAGGGTATTGATGGTTCAAGGCACCTCGTCGTCGGCGGGCAAGAGCTTGATGGTCGCCGCGCTGTGCCGCATCTTCAAGCAGGACGGCTGGCGCGTCGCGCCGTTCAAAGCCCAGAACATGGCGCTCAATTCCTTCGCCACGCGCGATGGGCGCGAGATCGGCCGCGCGCAGGCGATGCAGGCGCAAGCCGCGGGCGTGGACGTGACCGTCGAAATGAATCCCGTCCTGATCAAGCCCGAAGCCGATTCGTTCGCGCAAATCGTCGTGATGGGCAAACCGTGGGCGCGCCTGCCGGCGGGCGAATACATGCGCCGCCGCGCCGAGTTGTGGACGATTGTCACACGCGCGCTCGATTCGCTGCGCGCCGAGTACGACCTCGTCGTCATCGAAGGCGCGGGCAGCCCCGCCGAGTTGAATTTGCGGCGCGGCGACCTGGTGAACATGGCGATTGCGGATTATGCGGACGCGCCCGTGCTCCTGGTCGGCGATATTGATCGCGGCGGTATTTTCGCGCAGTTGCTCGGCACGCACATGCTCCTGGAAGGTCGAGAGCGCGCGCTGATCAAGGGATTCATCGTCAACAAATTTCGCGGCGAGCCGCGCCTGTTCGAGGACGGGGTGAGGATCATCGAAGAGCGCAGCGGCGTTCCGGTCGTCGGCGTGATGCCGTTCGTCCACGACTTGCGGATCGCCGACGAAGATTCCGCGATGTTGGACGAGATGCCGCGCGGGGCTCGAGTGGATGCCAAGCTCGATATTGCCGTCGTTCACTTGCCGCACATGAGCAACTTTGACGATTTCGACCCGCTGCGCGCGGAAGCGGACGTGTCGGTGCGTTACGTGGATCGCGTCGAGGATTTGCGGCAGCCGCCTGATCTGATTATTCTGCCGGGAACGAAGACGACGATTGCCGACTTGAGCTTCTTGCGCGCCCGCGGACTGGCAACTCGCATTGTCGAACTCGCGCGTGAAGGGACCGCGGTCGTGGGCATTTGCGGCGGCTATCAGATGCTCGGCGCGAAAATCTGCGATCCGGTGCGCGCCGAATCGAACGAGGCGCAAGTGAGCGGCTTGGGGTTACTCCCAGTCGTGACGACGTTCGAAGCGGAAAAGCAAACGGTGCGCGCGCATGGGAACATCGCGGTGGAGCGCGGAATGTTCGCCCAGGCGTGCGGGCTGGAAATTTCAGGGTACGAGATTCACATGGGGCAATCGCGCGTCCAGGGCGAGCATTTGGTTCGCGTGACCGCGCGCGGCGAAAGCGCGGTAGACGACGCGGACGGCGCGACCGACGCGAGCGGTTGGATCGCGGGCACGTACTTTCACGGCCTCTTCGACAACGACGGCTTGCGGGACGCGCTCTTGACCAATCTCGCCGCGCGAAAAAACCTTGCGCGCTCGGCAACCACGCGCTTTGACCGCGAAGCCATGTACGATCACCTCGCCCAAGTCGCGCGAAGAAATCTCAAGATGGAGATCATCAAAAGTTGGCTCGCGCGATGATGAATGATCTGCGCGTTGCCTTTGGACTGTTGACGATATTGCCCGTGCGCTACGGCGAGAGCATCTCGGCGCGTGCGTTCGCGTACTACCCGCTGGTTGGCCTCGCCATCGGGCTTGCGCTGACGGCGGCGAGTTTGTTGCTGCGGATCGCGCTGCCGGGCTTGGTCGCCGCGGCGCTGGTCGTCGTGCTCTGGGTGATGCTCACGGGCGCGCTGCACCTCGACGGATTCTCCGATGCCTGCGACGGCTTGTTTGCCGCGACGACGCGCGAACGCCGCCTGGAGATTTTGCGCGATGTCCACCTCGGCGCGTTTGGCGCAACGGGATTGGCACTCTTGCTTATCACGAAGGTCGCGGCGGTCGCAAGCGCGTCCACGTTGGCCCCGGTTCTGCTCGCGCCCGTGCTAGGACGCTGGGCGCTCGTGTACGCCGCGGCGTATCCGCCCGCGCGTAACGAGGGCATGGCGGTCGTCTTTCGCGCGGGCTTGACGCGCCGCATCGTTTTTGTCGCGACGGTCACTGCCGCAGTCATCTGTGTGGTGCTTGGCGCATACGGCGTCGTCGCGTTCGTCGCCGCGCTCGCGATGACGACTCTTATCGCGCGCATTGCGCTCAATCGCCTAGGCGGCCTGACGGGCGACATTTACGGCATGATCTGCGAAAGCGTCGAAGTCGCCGTGCTTGTCCTCGGCACGGCCGTGGTTTAGAAACTTATGAAACGCGCATTTCGGCTTGGCTCAACTTCATACGTCTATCCCGACGACATTCTGCCGAACGTGCGGAAACTGGCGCCAGTCGTGGACGACATCGAACTGGTCTTGTTCGAGTCGGACGATTACGGCGCCAATCTGCCGGACAGCTCGACCGTCGCCGAGTTGAACGCGCTGGCCCGCGACCACGATCTGACGTTCACCGTGCATCTGCCGCTCGATCTCGACTGGCGCGCGGCGCGCACCTTCGACAGAATCTTGCGCGCGGTTGACGCCACCCATCCACTCGATCCATTCGCCTACGTGCTCCACCTCGACGGGCGAGCGCTGCGCGGCGAACCGAGCGCCGCGGTCGTCGCACAATGGCAAGCGGAGTCCGGTCGCGCGCTCGACCGAATTCTCACGCGGGTGGACGCGGCGCGGCTGTGCATCGAAAATCTTGAAGCGTGGTCGCCCGAGTTCTTTGGCGAAATCGTTCGCGAGCGGAATTTGGCGCGCTGCGTGGACGTGGGGCATTTTTGGCTGCATAACGCCGACCCACTGCCGCATTTGCAGGAACACTTCGCTCGAACGCGCGTGATTCACATGCACGGCATTAACGGTCGCGACCATCAATCGTTGGCGCACCAGCCGCGCGGCGACGTGACACGCGTGTTGGATTTCCTCGTGCGCGCTCGATACACAGGCGTGCTGACGCTCGAAGTATTCGGCTTGGACGATTTTTTCAGTTCGAAGCAGGTGGTCATGGAATGGGAAAACGACTCACGTTGATTCTGGGGGGCGCGCGCAGCGGCAAGAGCGATTTCGCGCAGGCGCTGGCGCTCAAACGCGGCGGCGGCGACGTGCTCTTCGTCGCGACCGCGCAGGCACTCGACGGCGAGATGATCGCCCGAATACAAAATCATCGCGCCGCGCGGGACGCGCAGTGGCAGACGCTCGAGGCGCCGCGCGCGGTCGCGCGGGCGCTGCGGGCCGCGCCGCCCGCGCGGTTGGTGCTGTTGGATTGCGTAACGTTCTGGGTCTCGAATGTGTTGCTGGCCGACGACCGCGCGGCGGACCCGTCAACTGCTGTTGACGCTTCACCGGTCGCCGAGCAGGAGATGCTGAACGAGGCGGACGAACTGATCGCATGGTACCGTGAATCGGAAGCCGATCTGATCGTCGTTTCGAATGAGGTGGGGATGGGTGTGGTCCCGCCTTACGAACTGGGCCGCGCTTATCGCGATTTGCTCGGCGCGATCAATCGCAAAATCGCCGCGGCGGCGGATGAGGTCTTTTGGCTGGTCGCGGGCTTGCCGATTGAAATCAAGTCACGCGCGATCCAGCTCGAGAATCTGTGATCCCCAACCAATCATACATTCGTGCGTAAGTTCGAACGAGCGTTCGGCGCTCGCGACAAACAGAATGAAACAAAAGCGATTCTGAGACGTTATACCATTTATGCCTCGCGCCCATCCACGTAGCCAAGACATGTGCGCCCTCGAATCCATTCAAGTAGGTTCGAGTAATCCTCAGTAAAGCCCCCTGATTGGAAGAAAGGAAAAAGAGATGAAGACCTTTCGAATGACAAGCACAGTCGCGCTCTTGCTGACCGTGCTAGTGAGCCTCGGCGTGGCGAGCGCCAGGGCCCAGGGACCTACTGACACGCCTCAAATCGCGTTCCTTGACAATCAAACGCACGCGGTTCCAGCAAACTCCAGTCAATTGTTCCGCTTCGACTATGACCTCAAAGATGATCGCACCCGCCCCGTGGTCACCATTCGCCTGGTGAACGGAACGAACAGCGGTGTCAATTTCGAAATCTGGACGGCCGATCAGTTGCGCGCTCAGGCGACCACCTACGCCGATGCCGAACAGCGGTGTCAATTTCGAAATCTGGACGGCCGATCAGTTGCGCGCTCAGGCGACCACCTACGCCGATGCCCTCGCCGACAACGTGAACAACCAACCCCTTGGGCGCGGCGTGGCGACCAAGCTTGATTGTGACCGCGGCATTCAAAGTGGGTCGGGCACGTGCCTATCGGCCGATCTCACTTGGACGGGCGCTTTAGGCAGCGGCGGTACCTACTTCGTCAGAATCGTCAACGCCAATTCAACGGAGACTAGATACCAACTGCTGATTGATGGAGCGACCGTCCGACTGGCGCCTCTAACTCAAATTGCTGCCACCACGGCGCCCACGAGTCCCGCGGCAGCTCCACCGCTCGTGACGGCTGCTGATCCGACCAAAGCCATCGCGATTGATGGGCAACAACACAGTGTTGCCGCAGGGACGGTCGTATGGCACCGCTTCGACTATGACCTCAAAGATGATCGCACCCGCCCCGTGGTCACCATTCGCCTGGTGAACGGAACGAACAGCGGTGTCAATTTCGAAATCTGGACGGCCGATCAGTTGCGCGCTCAGGCGACCACCTACGCCGATGC
>JACQYF010000049.1 GCA_016208315.1 Chloroflexota bacterium
CAGCAAGTTCTTCCCGAACGTCGCGACGTACCTCGCGCTCCAGAAATTCGGCATAGATCGTCCTGAACTAAAGAGCGGGCTAGAGTCGAACGTGAGCCGCGAGGTGCAGCGCTTGTACGCGCTCCAAAATCAGGACGGCGGCTGGGGTTGGTGGCTCGGCGACACGAGCAATCCGACGCTCACCGGCTATGCGCTCCTGGGCCTGTACAACGCGCGGCAAGCCGGCTTTGCGGTGGACGCCGACGTGATGAAACGCGCGCAGCAATTCCTCACGCGCTATTTCGATAAACAGTTGGATGTCAAGCAACCCTATACGTTCAACGAGCGCGCCTTCGTCATCTTCGTGCTGATGGAAATGGGCGAGAACTATACCAGCCGCGCGGTCATGCTGTTCGACCAGCGCGCGAATCTCGCCAACTATGGCAAAGCGTATTTGCTGATGGCGATGCAAAAACGCAACCTGCCGCAAGCGCAGACCCTGCAAGCCGAACTGACGAGCGCGGCGATTCAGAGCGCGACCGGCGCGCACTGGGAAGAAGCGAAAGTAGACTATTGGACGATGAACACCAACACGCGCTCGACCGCGCTGGCGATCATGGCGCTCGCGCGCGGTACGGGTAAGGGCGAGGCGACCTCGCCCCTACAGGCGAATGCAGTGCGCTGGCTGATGGTCGCGCGCAAACAGGGGCACTGGGAGACGACGCAAGAGACCGCGTGGTCGGTGCTGGCGCTGACCGAGTTCATGCAAGCGACCGGCGAATTGCAAGGCAACTATTCGTACAATGTTTCGTTCAATGGAAAGCAAATCGGCGATGGCAAGGTGGACAAGACGAACGTGGAGCAGTCCAAGACGCTGACCGTCGCGATCAAGGACATGGTGACCAACGCGGCGAACGACCTCGTCGTCAATCGCGCCGCGGGCGATGGGCGCTTGTACTATAGCGCGTACCTCAACTACTATCTGCCGGTCGAGAATATGTCGGCGTTGAACAAGGGCATCATCGTCGCGCGCCAGTACCAAGCCGTTGATCCGCAGACGCTCAAGCCAACGGCGAAAGTGATCCAATCGGCCAAGGTGGGCGATTACGTCCAAGTGACGCTGACGATTATCGCGCCGAACGACTTGCACTATCTCGTGCTCGAAGATATGTTGCCCGCGGGCTTTGAGGCGGTGGATACGACGCTCAAGACCTCGAGCGTCGCCGCGCAATCGCCGCAGTTGCAAAAACAAGAGACAAAGCAAGTGGACTGGTGGCTGCGCCCGTACTGGTACTATTGGGCGCACTCGGAAATCCGCGACGACCGCGTCGCGGCATTCGCGACCTATCTCGGCCGCGGCACCTATGAATACAGCTACATGCTGCGCGCCAGCGTCACCGGCGAATTCCGCACGCTGCCCGCCCGCGCGTGGGAGATGTACTTCCCCGAAGTGTTCGGTCGCAGCGCGGGCGCGACGTTCACGGTGGGACAGTAAAACGAGACCCGAAGGGTTTCCAAAAACCCTTCGGGTCTTTCTGCTTTGTGGTATAATACCGGCGGAGTTGGAATATGCCGAATTCCAAGAAGAATGGTCACTCGCGCGCCAAGCCCGTCCAACGGAACATCGCCCTCGCGCGCTCCAAACGCATACTGCGCCAGCATCTGCCCGAACTCCGCGAGCGCTACGCCGTCAAATCGCTCGGCGTGTTCGGTTCGTACGTGCGCGGCGAGCAAAAGAAACGCAGCGACCTGGATGTGCTGGTTGAGTTTGACCGCGCACCAAGCTTCTTTCAATACGTCGAGCTAGAGGATCGTTTGAGCGAACTGGTGGGGATCAAAGTAGACTTGGTCATGAAGAGCGCGCTCAAGCCCGCACTCGGTCGGCGTATTCTCGCCGAGGTCGTGCCCGTATGAGTTCGAACCGGCTCTACGATGATTACTTTAGCTGCGGCAGGCATCACGCTTGCCGCAGTTCTAATTTACGCCATAATCGAATCCGAGTAGAATCATGTAGGTTTCCGCAGATTCCGCCGCGCCCTTCAGTCAGAATTTCACCAAATGCAAACAATGCTTTGACCGAAATCTGACTCCCTCGCCGTAATCTGAAAACAGTCGCCACGGCGGCAACGTCACCTGATGAAGGGTCGCTATCGCCTCTATAACGCGTTCCCTCCGATTGCCCTCTCCTGTAAGCCGTGACCGCCAGTAAACACGTAAACAAGTACACAGGTACACACGTAGACATGTTTCCCTGTCTACCTGTTTACTTGTGTACCTGCCTACCTCCCAAGGAGTATCCATGTCCGTCGTGATAAAGCCGAACGTCCAACACAAACACCGCGTCGCGCGCGATTACGCCGAGCGCCCGATGCTCGTCTATTGGGAGATGACGCAGGCGTGCGGACTCGCGTGCCGCCACTGCCGCGCCGAAGCAATGCCGCAAGCGCACCCACTTGAACTCGACCACGACGAAAGCCGAAACCTCCTGCGGCAGATCGTCGCGTTTGGCGATCCGCTGCCCCACCTCATCCTGACCGGCGGCGACCCACTCCAACGCAGCGACCTCTACGAAATCATTGACGAAGCATTCTCCCTCGGTCTCGACGTTTCGATCACCCCCAGCGCGACCCAAAACCTCACGCGCGAGGTGGTCGCGCAATTGAAAGCGCACGGCATCCAGAGTCTCGGTCTTTCGCTCGATGGTTCTACGGCCGCGCGGCACGATGGCATCCGCGGCATCCCCGGTTGTTTCGATACGACGATTCGCGGCGCGCAACTTGCCGCGGAATTTGATATGCCGATCCAGGTCAACACGCTCGTGTCCGAAGAAACCGCCGACGACCTAATCTCTACTTACCAATTCCTAATTACTCAAAAAGTAATGCGCTGGAGTCTCTTTTTCCTCATCGCCGTCGGACGCGGCAAGGTGCTGCAACCCATTTCGCCCGAGCGCGGCGAAGAGATTATGAATTGGGTCTACGACCTTGCCAAGATCGCACCCTTTGCGATCAAGACGACCGAAGCGCCCTCGTACCGTCGAATTGCCTTGGGGCGAATGCGCGATGAGGGGATGGCGCCCGAGCAGATTCAGCACACGTCGGTGTATCACGGGTTCAACATCCGCGATGGGCATGGCATCGTGTTCGTCTCGAACACGGGCGATATTTATCCCGCGGGCTTTTTGCCGCTGACGGTCGGCAACGTGAAAAAAGACAACCTCAGCGACGTATATCGCAACGCGCCAGTCATGCGCGGGCTGCACAATCCGAACGAGTTTAAGGGCAAGTGTGGTCGCTGCGAGCATCGCATCATTTGCGGCGGCTCGCGGGCGCGCGCCTTTGCGTATACCGGCGACGCGCTGGAGAGCGATCCGTTTTGTCCGTATGAACCGAAGTAGAGAGGTACACAGGTAAACAGGTACACAAGTAAACACGTAAACATGTGCCTACCTGTTTCCTTGTGTACTTGTATACCTGGTTACATGTATTCCGCTTGATGTGGAGGAGACTGTGAAATCTTGGTGGAAGATTGTTATCGCATTTCTCGCGATTGGCGTTCTCGCCGCTTGCGCGCCCGCGGCCACGCCCGCGCCCACGAAATCGGCGGCACCCGTTAGCGGCGGAACGCTCGTGCGCGCGATGACGACGGAGCCGGCGACGATTGATCCGCAGGGCGCGCCGAACTCGGGCCTGAGTCTGGTCATTCCTTACCTGTACGATACGTTGGTCGTGCGCGACGCCGATAACAAACTCGTGCCGCTGCTGGCCGAAAGCTGGCAAACGAGTGACGATGGCAAAGCGATCACGATGAAATTGAAATCGGGCGTGACGTTCCAGGATGGCACGCCGCTGAACGCGACCGCCGTGCAATTCACGTTCCAGCGGTTCAAGCAGAGCGGGACGAAATCCCCGATCTACGCGGGCATCCAGCAAATCAGCGCCATCGAAACGGTTGACGATCTCACCGTGCGCTTTACGTTCAAGGAGCCGGCGGCGAATTTCTGGAGCACGATCACGATGCCGTACGCGGGCATCCTCAGTCCCGATTCGGCGCAAAAGGTCGCGGAAAGCGGCAAGGGCTATTTGATCGGCACGGGGCCGTTTGCGATGGGCGAATGGAAAGCGAGCCAGTCCATCACGCTGAAACGCAACCCCGCGTACAATTGGGGCGCGGCAATCACCCAGAATCGCGCTGCGCCCTATCTCGACAGCATGGTCTTTAAGGTCATCCCGGACGCGACGACCCAGCTCACGGCGCTTGAAGCCGGCGAAGTGGACGCGCTCTTTATCAACCAGCCCGAACACCTCGGCCGGCTGCAAAAGAACTCTGCCGTTCGACTCGACGATGCCGTACTGAATAGTCTGATCTACCTGGGATTCAATTCCAAAAAAGCGCCGTTCGACGATGCGCGCGTGCGCCGCGCCCTTTCGCACGTGGTCAACAAGGACGAAATTCTCAAGGTCGCGTTGGGCGGAATCGGCGTGGTCGCTACGCAGGCCCTGCCGCCGACGCTGCCCGGCTACGACGCAAGTTTGAAATCCTACGAACTCGGTTACGATCCCAACCAAGCGCAGCAAGGATTGCAGGAGGCGGGATTCACCCGCGGCTCCGATGGCGCGTGGTCGCGCAACGGCCAGCCGCTCAAGGGCGTGCTGCTCACCTCGAATCGCGCGCCGAACGATTCCATTTCGGCCCTGCTGCAAAGCCAGCTCAAAGCGATTGGCGTGGCGGTCGAGATTCAACAGTTGGACAGCAAGGCCGTGATGGACGCGACCGGCGCAGGCAAATTCGATTTGCTCTTGTGGCGCTACGATTGGAACGATCCCGACGCGCTCAACATCTATCTCGGCACGAAACAGATCGGCAGCACGAACCGCGTCGCGTACAGCAACCCCGAAGTGGACAAGCTGCTGGCGCAGGGCGCGCGCGAAATGGACCAAGCCCAGCGCGTCAAGCTGTACGTCGAGGCACAGAAACTGATCTTGCAGGATGCGCCCTGGCAGCCGCTCTACGTACCCACCGACGTGCTCGCGATCAGCAAACGCGTTGACGGCGTCAAGATCGGCTATATGGGCCGCATGCTCGTCAACGACGCGCGCGTGGTGGGGGAGTAGCATCTGTCATTGCGAGCGGTCTGTGCGAAGCAATCTTCCTTGTTGTCATGGAACGCCGATGCCAAGAGGAAGATTGCTTCGTCGTAAAGACCACTCCTCGCAATGACACCTGAACACGACTTCCGATGACTAAACATCTCGTTCGCCGCCTGTTCGGCACACTCGTCACACTCCTCGTGGTCAGTCTCATAACGTTTGTCGCGCTGATGGCGACGCCAGGTGATGCCGCAAGCGCGATGGTGGGCGACAGCGCGACGGGCGCGCAACTCGCCGCCCTGCGCGCGGAACTGGGTCTCGATCAGCCGCTGCCCGCGCGTTACGGCGCGTTCCTCGCCAACCTCGTCCTGCGCGGCGACTTGGGCCGCTCGCTCGTGAGCAATCGCGCGGTGAGCGATTTGATCGCCGAGCGGCTGGCGTACACGTTCGCGCTCGCGCTCGCGGCGATTGCGCTGGCGGCGGCTCTGGGCACGGCCATCGGAACTGCTGCGGCAGTGCGCGCCGGCACGAAACTCGATACGGCGCTGATGGGCGGCGCGGCTTTGGGTTTGGCGGTACCGACCTTTTGGAGCGCGCTGCTCCTGATGATGCTCTTTTCGCTGCGACTGCGCTGGCTGCCGGTCGTCGGCGCGGAAAGCTGGCGGCACCTCGTCTTGCCCGTGATCACGCTTGCCCTGCCGACCGCGGCGATCATCGCGCGGCTCGTGCGGTCGAGTTTGTTGGATGTCTTTGGCGCGGACTATGTTCGCACGGCCCACGCCAAGGGCCTCGCGCCCCGTCGAGTCCTTACGCAACACGTAATACGAAATAGTCTGATTCCGGTCGTCACCGTGATCGGGCTGCACCTGGGGCACTTGCTGGGCGGCGCGTTCGTGGTGGAAACCATTTTCGGCTGGCCCGGCTTGGGCCGGCTCACCGTTCAGGCGATCTTCGACCGCGATTATCCGGTCGTGCTCGGCGCAACACTCACCGTCGCGGTCATCTATCTCGCGATCAATTTCCTGGTGGATTTGGCGCAGGGCTGGCTCGATCCTCAGGTAGCTCACGACGCGGTATAGTGGCATGAAAAATTGGACGCGGATGAACGCGGACAACGCGGATAAAAACTATATTCTTTTTTTCCGCGTTCGTCCGCGTTCATCCGCGTCCCTAATTCCATACCGTGGAGCAAAATGGCCTCTACGATTAACGGCCGAGAGTGGAGTATTCCCACACCGCGCTGGGTGATTCAACGTGGCATCAACGAACAACTCACGGCGATGCCCGCGCGCCGTTTCGCTCTGCGCGGCACACCCAGTCTGTGGGTTGGCGGCGTGATCGTCGCGGCGCTGCTCGCCGCCGCGCTCGCCGCGCCGTTGCTCACGCCTTTTGCGCCCGATACGGTCATGGCGGGCGCGAAATTGGACGCGCCAAGTCTCGTGCATCCTTTCGGGACTGACGCGCTTGGACGCGATATGCTGAGCCGTGTCGCGTACGGCGCGCGCATCGCCGTCGGCATTGCGGTCTTTGGCGTCGCCATCGCCGCGACACTCGGCATCATTCCCGGCTTGATCGCGGGTTATCGCGGCGGATGGGTGGATCAAGTTTTCTCGCGCGCGATGGATGTCTGGCTCGCGTTTCCGGGAATGTTGCTGGCGCTCATCATCGTCTCGCGCCTCGGCCCTTCGCTTGAAAACACGGTGATCGCGCTGGGGCTTGTCGGCGCGCCCGGGTTTTATCGCGTGGCGCGCAGCACGACTATATCGGCGCGGCGGACGCTTTACGTGCAAGCGGCCGAGGCGGTGGGCGCGCACGAGAGCCGCATTCTGTTTCGCCATATTCTCCCGAACCTTTCCTCGTCTTTGATCGTGCTGGCGACGATGCGTTCGGGCATGTTGCTGCTCGCGAGCGGCGGTCTCAGCTTTGTGGGTCTCGGCGCGCAGCCCCCGCTGCCGGAGTGGGGTTCGCTGTTGGCCGCGGGGCGCAACTATATGGATACCGCGCCCTGGCTCGCCATCTATCCCGGCGCGTGCATCACGCTGGCCGTCGCGGGTCTGAACCTTCTGGGCGACGGACTGCGCGATCTCTGCGACCCGCGCCAAGCAAAATCGAATGAGCGCCGGCTCACTGGACATTCCGCGCGGACCGATTTAAAATGATGACGCCGCGAATCTATCCGCGGCCGCGTGACAGATGGTTTGCGAAAAATGGAACCCTTATTTCAAGCTGCGATCGTCGTCATCATTCTGCTGCTGGCCGTAATTTTTGTTTCGAAATACGTTCTCGACGCGCGGCGGGCCGAACTAAAAGGCACGCGGCGAGAACTGCAAGCGTTGCAGCAAGAGCATGCGCGCGAGTATGAACGCTTTACCGCGCTGATGAGCGTCACGTCGGATAGCTTGATCATACTCGATGCGAACAGTCGGGTGGGCTTTCTGAACGCGGCCGCGCAGACGCTCTTCGGCGTAGACGAGGGACACGGGCTGCGGCTGGACGAGTTGGGTTGGGCGTACGAGTTGCAATCGCTGGTGGAGCAGGCGATGCAATATGGCGAGCCGATCGGGCATACGGTCGTGAAAGGCGCGCGGACGTTTGCCGTCCGCGTCCGACCATTGCGCACGGGCGCGGACCGGGGCGTCCTCATCGGGCTGAATGAAATCACCGAGCTTCAGAGATTGGGACGCGCGCGCCGTGAGTTCGTCGCCAATATCTCGCACGAATTGCGGACGCCGGTCACGACGCTGCACTTGTTGGCGGATACACTCTCGGGGAAAACGATCAAGGACCGCGAGTTTTCGGAAGAACTGATCGGCAAGATCCGCGCCCAGGTTGACCTGCTCCATCAATTGACCGACGAACTGATGGATTTGGCTTTGATCGAATCCGGCCAAGCGCCGATCAAGTTGATCGAAACGCGCGCGGTTGAATTGGTGAACGAGGCGGTCGAGCCGCTGCGTCCGCAGTTGGAACGAAAAGGTATCGCGCTGACACTGCAAGTGCCGGAAGATCTCGTCGTGCTCGCCGACACGCAGGCCATTCGCAAAGTGTTGGGCAACTTGATTCACAACGCGATCAAATTCACCAACTCCGGCGGACGCATCGCGGTGCGCGCTCTGGCGCATGGCGAGAACGTCGAGTTCGCGATCGAAGATAATGGCTGCGGAATCGCCGCGAAAGATTTGCCGCGCATCTTTGAACGCTTTTACAAGGCCGACCGGGCGCGGGCGCGCCAGCCCGGCGAACTGCGCGGCACGGGTTTGGGGCTTGCCATCGCCAAGCATATGGTGGAAGCGCACGGCGGTCAGATTCGCGCGGATAGTGTGGAAGGTCAAGGCGCGACGTTTTTTTTCACCCTGCCCGCGGCGAACTGAACGATACGAGGCCCTTTCTCCCATCCATAGCTCGAGCCAAACCTCTTTCTGATTGCGTCGCCAACGTGACAGTCAAATTCCTGTTCGCCCTGTATATTGTTTGCAAAATCAAAACACAAGACAACCTCTTCGTGTTCTTCGCTAATCTCTATCCCGCTCCGCCTTACGACCGTTTGGCGCCGAGAGGATAGAGATTATCGAACGAGACAATTTTTGACGGTCCCACATTTCTGTGCTAGATTCTGCTTGAGCTATTTCGGACTGTGGCTAGATTCTCGCTCTCCGACGAAGAGGACCGGTAATGACCGAAAATCACGTTAGTGATTGGTTTCAGAGAATTGCCTTTGCTCAGTCCACTGTCTTTATCTCGCAGATGCCTGTTGTTTGATCCGTGTCCTTCGACCTTGCGTGAGATACGTGTCGGCAACAGGCGTCGTCTTTTGGCCGCGCAGATGAGTGTCAATTCGAAAGCGGGCAAATGATCAAGACATTTGCAACGAACTTGCCGTTGCAGTTGACAAGTTTTGTGGGGCGGCAGCCCGAGATGGCAGAGGTCAAGCGTCTGCTGTGCTCCGAGAGTGCACGTCTCGTGACCCTCATGGGTGCAGGCGGCAGCGGCAAAACTCGCTTGGCTCTCCAAGTTGCCAACGACTTGCTGGATGATTTCCCGGATGGAGTCTGGCTGGTCGAGCTGGCGCCGCTCTCCGACCCCGCGCTCGTTCCCCAAGCCCTTGCTTCCGTGTTCGAGCTGCGTAAAGTCTCGGAAGATTCCCCCATCCGCGTCCTCACGAATTATCTGCGCTCGAAAATTTTGCTCCTAGTCCTCGACAACTGTGAACATCTTGACGACGCGTGCGGGCTAATCGCCGACCAACTGCTGCGCGCCTGTCCCCGACTCCGCATCATTACCACAAGTCGCCAAGCGTTGGGCATATTGGGCGAGACCACCTGGCGCGTGCCGTCGCTAACCATGCCGGATGTTACAGCGCTCGCAAAACCAGGCGCAGATTGGGTTTCCGCACTAACCCAGTCCGAAGCGGCGCGGCTCTTTGTTGACCGCGCCCTGGCCGTTCTGCCAACCTTTCGTTTGACCGAGCGTAATGCCGGAACTGTCGCGCAGCTCTGTCAGCGGCTCGATGGTTTGCCGCTCGCGATTGAATTGGCGGCCGCGCGGGTCAAGTCACTCTCTGTGGAAGAGATTGCCGCGCATTTGGACGATTGTTTCCAATTACTCACCGCTGGCAACCGTGCCGCGCTGCCGCGGCAGCAAACCTTGCGCGCGACCATAGATTGGAGCTACGATCTGCTCACCGAAGAGGAGCGCCGCTTGTTCCGTCGCCTGTCGGTCTTTGCGGGCGGCTGGACACTTGAAGCGGCGGAGCAGGTGTGTGCAAGTGTGGGCGTATGGGCGTCACTCCCACACCCCGAAACTCCCATACTCGATCTCCTCTCCCGCCTCGTGGACAAATCGCTCGTAGTTGCCGAGGAAGAGAATGGGCAGACGCGCTACCGGATGTTGGAAACCATCCGGCAGTATGCTCGCGAGAAATTGGGCACATTGGGCGAAGAACAAGACGCAAGCCGGCGACATTTTCAATTCGTTGCCAAAAAAGCGGCTGAATCTACCCGGGCTTTGAAGACTCCCGACCGCGTCGCGGCATTAGCATGGCTGGATCAAGAGCTGGATAACTTGCGGGCGGCGATCGAATGGACGCTTCAATCTGGCGAAGTTAATCAAGGTCTGCAGCTCGCTGGCGGATTGAGAGAGTTTTGGTACATGCACGGGCATTTGAGCGAGGGCCGGAGTTGGCTGGAAAAATTGTTGACGCGCGCGTCAGGTGACGACCGTGTTGATTCGGTGTCGCGCGGCGATGCGCTCACGGCATTGAGCCAACTGAACTACCGGCAAGGGAATTTTGAGCAGGCGCGCCAGCTTGCCGACCAAGTCGTGACCATCGCGCGCGCGTCGGGCGCGAAGAACAGGATTGCCACCGCGGTCGGCCAAGTGGGATTGGCGGCGCAGGAACTGGGCGACTATGCGCAAGCGGAAGCCTGCTACCAAGAAAGTGTGGCTCTGATGCGGGAATTGGGCGATTGGCGAGTCGTGGCCATCGGACTCAATAATTTGGGATACCTGCAAAGCCAACGGGCCAATTTCGAGCGGGCCATCCGGCTGCTTGAGGAGAGCGTTGCCATTCACCGACGACGGGGAGATCGCTACGAAACGGCGTATCCTCTATGTAACCTCGGAGATATCGCGCGCCGGCAAGGCGATTATGCGCGCGCGGCATTGCTCTACGACGAGTGCCTCACCGTCTGTCGCGAAATGAAACACACCTGGGGCATTGCGCGTTTACTTGGACGGTTGGGCGAGAATGCGTTGGGACAGGGCGATGTGCCGCGCGCTGCCGATTTGCAGATCGAGAGTCTACGGTTACGCCACGAACTCGACGACCGGGAAGGCATGGTCTGTTGCCTGGAAGGATTGGCGCGCGTGGCGTTGGCCCAGAACCAGTTGGAGCGCGCGGCGCGACTATTTGGGACCGCCGAGCAATGGCGCGAATCAATCCGCGCGCCGCTCGCGCCGGCGGAATGCGTGGAATACGAGCGGAATCTACACGCGCTGCGCCTCCAACTCGACCCGGCGGTATTCGCGGGTCAATGGGCCGCCGGCCGCGCGCTGACGCTTGCGCAAGCCATCGAGTATGCGCTCGCCGACGCGCGCGCCAGCGACCAGCGAGTGCGTGTCGTCAAGCCAGCCGAGCCGGAGTTGCGAATCTTTAGCTTGGGCACTCCGCGCGTGCTGCGCGGCGCGCGCGAACTTGGCTCCGCCGATTGGAGGTATAGCAAGACGCGCGAAATGTTTTTCTACCTGCTGTGCCATCCGTGCCGCACCAAAGAACAAATCGGCGTGGTCTTGTGGCCCGACGCCTCCGACGCGCAACTGCGGAGCAATTTTCGTGTCGCGCTGTATCATCTGCGCCAGGCCCTCGGTCGCTCGGAATGGATTCTGTTCGAGAATGACCAGTACGCCTTCAATCGCGATCTGCCCTTTTGGTTCGACGTGGAGCATTTCGAGCAAGGGGTTGCCGAGGCGCGCAAACCTGCCCCGCAGGAACAAGCGTCCGCCATTCAGCGTCTGCAATCGGCGGTTAACCTTTATCGCGGCGAGTTTCTGCAAGGATCGCCTGGCGAGTGGTTTTGCCAGCGTCAACAGGAATTGGAGCGCGCATACTTGGATGCACTGCTCCTACTCGGCGCGTTGCTGTTCGCGCAAGCGGAGTACGCGCAAGCAGGGGACGCGTATCGCAAAGCCATTGCAACCGACAAATACCTCGAAAGCGCACATCGCGAACTGATGCGCTGTCACGCGCGGTTGGGCGAACACGGTCAGGCGCTGAAACATTATCACGAGTTGACCGAATTGTTGCGTGAAGAAATGGGCGCATCCCCTGCGCCGGAAACGCAGACCGTATTCGAACGGATACGGCAGGGCAAGGAAATCTAGACGCGCGTAAGGGCGGGGTCACCCCGCCCTTACTTTTTGTTTGCCCGATTTTACATCCTTTTAGCCCCAAATTTAACCACCCTCGGTTACACTCCCCTCAACATGTATGCCCGCTTGATCACTTTCACTCTTGATGCTGGGATGCGTGCGACGGCAGAGAAACTTGCTGACCGCCTTGCGTCTGTGCTCCAGGCGCGCCGCGGCTTGGTCACCGCCATCTTTTTCGCGAACGATGCTGCGGGCGAATACGGCGCACTCACCGTGTGGTCCTCGCAAGAAGCCGTTGACGAAGAAGCGACCATCGTGATCCCACGCCTGCACGATGCGCTGGCGGGCATCAGCGAGCACCCACCGGTGATTCGGTTGTTTCAGGTTTACGAACCACCTGTGTCGCCAAGATGACAGACAAGCTCCCCGCCTGCGAGTATGCTAATCGCAGAAGGGGGGGGATGTCTATGAATGTCAGCGAATAAAGTGCGTGCGCTGACCAACTATTCGTCGCAAACAAAGGAGATCCTTCGATGAAACTCAAAACAGTAATGACCCTCCTCGCCGTATTGCTCGCGAGCCAGATGCTGACGCCGGCGTTCGCGGCAAACCTCACCTACTGCGTTGGACCGGGCAGTGGTTCGTCCGGCTGCGCGAATCCGAATGGGCAAGATTTTTGGGAGATCGGCCAGGCGTTGGCGTACGCGCAGGACGGCGATTCGATCCGCGTCGCGGTCGGGGTCTATGAGCCGATTACCTTGTCGCAATCCGTCAGCATCACGGGCGGCTATCCGGGTGGACAGGACGGGTACGGCACGCCCAATCCCTCCGGTTCGGACATTGGCGGCTCGCCCGCGATTACCGTGATTGCCGGATCGCCGACGATTACGTACATCAATGTAAACCGCGTCGTAGTAACGGGCGGCGCATTAAACGTGTCCGGCAACGGCACGCGGCAAGGAAACTATGACATTGCTGCCGGGGCGCAGGTGAATTTTGTCAACGGCGGGCACACGCTCGCGGAGGGCACGACCTTTACAGGCGCGGGATTTGCGCGTCAGGCAGACGGTGGGCAGGTCATCGCCGGCGGCGACGTCACCGCAACCAATTTTGAAGTGACGGCCGTGCTCTTTGCCACTCCCGCGCTCACCGGCACGGGTCGCTTTCTTGTCACCAATACTCTGAACTGGACAGCTGGCGACATTAACGCGACCGATGTCAACGTCGCCGCGGGCGCGACGATGAACATCTCGGGCAGCGGCGGCAAGCTGCAGACCGCGGGCGGCGTCATCAACAATTATGGCACGGCGACTGTGACCGCTGGCTTTTGTCAACGCGATTCGACCGTGAACAATCACGTCGGCGCGCTGTTCGATGTGCGGGCTGACTTGATGATCGGTCAAGATTGCTGGGCAGGTTATGGCGGCTTTTTCAACAATGCTGGGGTCTTGCGCAAGTCGGCGGGAACTGGCTTACTTGATTTCAAATTTGACACGACCAATACGGGCACGATTGAGGTACAGAGCGGCAACCTGCTCTTTTACAGTCGGCTCACCAACAACGCTGGTCCGATCACGATCAGTTCTGGTTCGGTCGTCTATTTTGTGAATCACGGTCACACGCTCAACAGCGGCTCGACAGTCAGCGGAGCGGGGACGTTCCAAGTGTCCAATCCTTCCACGGTGACGATTAACGGCGATGTGACCGTCGAGAATCTCGAGTTGCGCGGCGGTGGTCACCTGGTAAGCCATGGGACGCTGAGCGTGACGCGGCGATTCGACTGGAATGGCGGCGTAGTGACTGGGAGCGGCACGGTTGACATCGCGAGCGGCGCGATTCTGACTCAGGTCAGTTGGGCTGAACAGTTTGGCGCGACCATCAACAATTATGGGACAACAAATATTACGACGGGATTGACCCAATCGGGCGCCGCGACCTTTAACAATCAAACGGGCGGCGTGTTCGATCTGCAAGGGGATGTCGGCATCGGCTACTCGGGTAGTTCCGGCGTTTTCAACAATTCGGGTACGTTTCGCAAATCGGCTGGAACGGGCGCGTCCACGGTCATGTCTACCGTGACGAGCACGGGCCTCGTGGACGCGCGGAGCGGCACTCTGCACTTTGGTCGCGCGCTCATCAACAACGCGGGAGCGATCAGCATTGCCGCCGGCGCGGCGCTGCGCTTTTCAGATCACGGACACAATTTCAACGATGGCACGATCGTCACGGGGGAAGGGCCGGTCGTCGTGCCACATCCCTCCTCTTTGACGGTCAATGGCAATGCTTCTGTCGCCAACATAGATTTGTGGGGGGGAGGCGGTATCTATAGCAACGGCGCGCTCACCATAACTCGCCGCTTTAAATGGAGCCGCGGCGTCGTGAACGGCAGCGGCGCGATCAACATTGCCAACGGCGCGACCCTGGACATTGTGGATTGGGGCGAGCAGTTCGGCGCGACGATCAACAACTATGGTACGACAAATGTCGTTTCCGGTTTCACCCAGGGCGGCTCGGCAACTTTTAACAATCGGTCTGGCGGCGTCTTCGACTTGCAGAGCGATGCGGGCGTCGGTTATTCGGGTTGGTACGGCAACTTGACGAATGCCGGGACGTTTCGCAAATCCGCAGGGACCGGTACGAGCGAGATCCAGTCGTTCTTTGCAAACACGGGATTCGTGAGGGCACAGTCGGGTACGCTAGCTTTTCGACGCAATTACGACCAGAGTGCAGGCGCGACGGTGCTCGAAAGTGGCAGCATTGTCGTCGGATATAATCGCGGCGAGTGGATGAATTTGACGGGTGGCGCGCTCAGCGGCAACGGGACCATCTATGCGAACGTCGCGAGTGCCGCCGTTGTCAGCCCCGGTAATTCACCGGGCGCGCTCACCATTACCGGCAGTTACACGCAAAACCCGGGCGGCGTGTTAAACGTCGAACTCGCGGGCGCCGCGCCTGGCACTGGGTTCGATCAACTGCGCGCCGGCGGGAACGTAATCCTCGGCGGCACGCTCGACGTGAGTCTGGTCAACGGCTATACGCCGAACAACGGGGATAGCTTTGCGATAATCACTTCGGGTTCGCGCAGCGGAACTTTTACGACGGTCAATCTGCCCGAGATGGGTTTGGGAGAATCGTTCCTGGTGAGCTACCACGCCAACGACGTGACCCTCGGCTTTGTCGCTCCAACAAACACTCCCACCCCGACCGCGTCACCTACGGCGACGAGTACGCCGACAGCCACGCCAACTTTCACGCCTACCGCGACGGCGACACAGACACCGACCAACACTCCAACATTTACCCCGACGGCGATACCGACAGACACTCCGACGAGTACGCCAACGGCAACCAATACTCCAACGGCGACGAATACGGCAACGGCGGCCAGCACACCGACCTATACACCGACGCGGACCGCGACGACCACGCGCACACCGACTAGTACTCCGACAGAGACGCCTGCTCCAACGAACACACCAACACGGACGGCAACTCGCATCGCAACCAGCACAGCCACCGTGACGCACACACCCAAGCCCACAAGCACGCCGACGGCAACGGCGACGATGACGACTACCCCAACCAAGACCTCAACGCCGACGTTCACACCCACGCCGACGGCGGCCATGCGGATCACGAACCTTGTGGCGTTCGTCCAGACACTTTCGCAATTGAATATCGGTGAGCGGAACAGTTTGACTGCCAAGTTAAAGAACGCACTGGACTCTGCTAACGGCGGCAAAACAACTCCGGCATGCGGTCAACTGGGGGCTTTAGAGAATGAGGTGAATGCGCTCACGCAAAGCAAGCGATTTGACGGCAAGACAAGCCAGGGTATATTGAATGAGGCGCAAACGATCAAATTAATGCTTGGCTGCCGATGAGTACGACGGGCCGTACACCAACTCGGTCACCGGCAAGCAAATCGCTACCGCCGATCACTTTAAAATCGTCCGCGACGTTGCCATCGGCGAATCCACCTGGGTCGGGCTGACCATGCACATTCAAGTTCCCGGCAAAGGTGTGGTCGCGATGGCAGCGGGCAAATTAGTGGTGTGGTCGCGATGGCAGCGGGCAAATTAGTGTTCGACGCCAATGGCAACATCACGTTCGACGCAGGGCAGCAAGACCTGCGCCATGACTACGAAGCCGTAATGTGTCCGTTACGGCGCTGAGTATGCACCACCGAGTTGCGCCGTGCTCGAATGACGCGGCGCAACTCGGCCTATATTCGCATTACCGCCGGAGAGAATTATGCTTAACACTCAACAACCTGTTCCTCCGTTTACGTTCATGCTGGCATTGGCACTGATCTTCGTTGCCTGTGCGCCCGCGCCAACGCCCGTACCACCTCTTGAGGTAACGCAACCAACCGCGTCGGCGACTCAGCCACAGCCGACCGCGACCCTGACGCCGAGGCCGACTCCAACTACTACCAATCCCGCTCTACAGGCAGCTTTGGAGAAAATTCGCGGCGAATACCTGAAGCAAATGGAAGCAAGCGGGTTCAAGCCGAGCTGGGTGCCTGCGATTCGAATTGAGTACACTCCCAAGTTAATGTACCATCATCCGGGGCAAAGAACCATCTATGTTTCGGATTGGGCAAATTTGTCCGCGGAGGAGAAAGCTCTGTTCGATCAATGGGCAAGCTTTGCAGCCGAGGGGGCAACTGGTCAGTCGCTATTTGCAGAAATGTTTCACTGGTTCTTCTTTCCGCATGAAGTGGGACACGATACCCAGAAGCAACTGCAAATCGAATCTTCAGGGCCGTATGAGGTCGAGTACAACGCTACTGAATGGGCCGTCGCTTTTTGGAAGACGCAACCGGGCGCAGAGGAACGGGTTCGACGAGTCGAGCGCGCCGCGCGGCGTATCTGGGAGAGACTGCCAAATCCCGTACCGGCGGGACAAGATTCAAGAGCATATTTCAACGAGAACTATACCAAAGGGATTATCAGCAATACTCCCGCCTACGGGTACTTTCAATTCTCGTTTCTCATGGACATCATGGACCGTCGTCAGGAGTTGATTTTTGGCGCAATGGTTCAAGCCGCGCTGAAAAACCAGTCCAAGTAGAACACTCCACACGAGGAGATCACAATGCAACAATCAAACGAAATTCGAGAGCTGACGTTGGCGCTGTACCGCGCCATGTCCAGCGGCGACGCGGACGCGATCAATCGCATGTTGTCGCGCGAGCCGGGCTTGACAACAATCGGCACAGATCCGAAAGAGTGGTGGACCGGCTACGAAACCACGGCGCAGGTGTTTGCCGCGCAGATGCGCGAAGCGGGCGGCGCATTTCCTATCGCCGGCGGCGACCCGCAAGCGTGGAGCGAGGGCACGGTGGGCTGGGCGGCGGACCGCGCGGCATTCGCCTTTCCGGGCAGCACGCCGATTCCGTTCCGCCTCACGACCGTTTGGCGCCGCGAGCGTGGCGAATGGAAGCTAGTCCAATTCCATTCTTCCATCGGAATCGCGAACGAAGAAACAGTTGGCAAAGAACTTACGGTGTAAGATGAACAAAATCTTGCACGACCTTACACCTTCGGCGCTCGTCAAAGCGATCGAAGCGAACCGCATCGCATTTACCGCGAACCTGGGACGCGTGCCTCGTACAGAATTCCACGACGACCCGGAAGTGGCGTGGTACATTTCCGGTGTTCCCTTCCCGATGTTCAACTCTGTCGCGCGTACGCAGTTCACGGGCGAGGACGCCGACGCGCGGATTGACGAAATCCTGCGCCGTTTCCAATCGCGCAGTTTGCCCATGTGTTGGTGGATCGGACCCATGATGCGCCCCACAAATCTGCGCGAGTTGCTGCAATCACGCGGGTTTGAATTCCATGGCGATGCCCCGGGTATGGCGGCGGACCTGCACGCGCTGAACCACGAATTGCTTACACCGTCCGGGTTGACGATTGAACGGGTCTGCGATGCCGCCATGCTCAAAGAATGGGTCGCGATCGTGAGCCAAGTGTTTGAATTTCCTGAATGCGTTGGCGATTTGTACTTTGAAATGTACGCGCGGTTTGGTTTGAGTGAACTCCAACCCTGGTACAACTATATCGGTCTATTGGATGGCAAGCCGGTTGCCACGGCATCGCTTTTGCTCGCGGCGGGGGTTGCCGGCATTTGGGCCGTCGCCACACTGCCAAAGGCGCGCGGCCAGGGCATCGCCGTTTGGATTACCCAACCCTGGATCAAAGGTTTCCAGGTGTCTGCCCTTGGCTTGCTATCTTTCAAGAATGTAACGGTGGAACCGCACTGAGCCGCCCGATCGTCTCTCCGCGTGTGTCGCCCAAGTGACAGACAGATTGTGCCCGCCCGCGTATATTGGGAGCAGATAGAAACAAGAAACCAGTATACACGGAGGCACAACATGTTAACCGTCAACGTTCTTTTATCAGGCCGGCTCAAATTGGATGGTTACGGACGCGGCCACGAAATGAATGACGACACCACCTTCCGGCTCGCGCTGAACGATGGGAGCACCGTGCAGGATGTGATCGGCGGAATGCGCGTGCCTTCAGAGAAGGTTGCCCTGACGATGATCAATGGCTGCCAGTGTCCAGCCGATATGCGCGTCAGGCCGGGCGACCGGGTCATTCTGATCCCGCAGGACGTGGCGGTTTTGTGGGGCGCATTCCGGCGGCAGAACTTGGGCATGAGCGTCGGTTTGGATGCGTGAGGATTTGACGCCATAACGCAATCGTAGTATGCTCGATTCACTGGGTTCGTTGGAAAAGCACTCCGTTGAGTGGGTGGACCTGTGCGTTCCCAGTCCTCTTCTGATCTGGCAAGCTTTCTCAAATGCGCGTCCCTCTTTGCCGATCTCGACGCCTCGGCATTGGCGGTCCTCGCGCGCGTCTGCCACCGAATGATGGTCCCCAAGGGCAAGTTTCTCTTTTGTCAAGCCGATTGCGCGCAATCTGCTTATATCGTCTACTCGGGCGCGATCAGCATCATCCTCTGCACGCCCGATGGCCGCGAACTCGTCATCAACGAGATGCGCGCCGGCGATTGCTTTGGCGAGTTGGCATTGCTGACCGGCGGCCTTCGCTCGGCCAGCGCGATGGCGCGCGAACCCAGCGAACTCATCGTCATCCCGCGCGACGAATTCCTGCGTGAAGTTCAATCCCAACCGAAATTGCTGCGCCACTTGATTGATACGATGGCCGCGCGGCTGCGCGCCAGCACCGAACGCGAGAGCGCGTTCGCGTTTCTCGACGCGCCCGCGCGCCTGGCGCGCATTCTGCTGCAACTGGACCGCGCGGCCAGCGCCAGCGGATACATCTCCAACTCGCAAGAAGAGATCGCGCAGCGCATCGGCATCACACGCCAGACGACCGCCAAGATTCTCGGCCAATGGCGGCGCAAAGGATGGATCGTCACCGGGCGCGGGCGGATTGTCGTGCTCGACCGGGTTGCATTGCGCCGCCAAACCGAAGAATATTCATCCGCGAATCACGCGAATCCACGCTAACGTTACCACAAAGATACCAAGACACGATTTGACTTATTGCCTTTGTGCCTTCGTGGTAAGATTTCCAAGGGGGAAAGTATGGCGACCGCAGCACTAACGATGACACCCTCGCCATTCGCAATCTTTCGCAATCGCAATTTCACCTTGTTGTGGAGCGGGCAGCTGATCTCGACCGTCGGCAATTCGCTCACGTCGCTTGCCGCTTCGATTCTCGTGTACCGGCTGACGAATTCCGCGGCGAGCGTGGGCTTGATGTTGATGGCGACGGCCGCGCCGAGTCTCGTCCTCGGCCTGATGGCGGGCGTGTTCGTTGACCGGATGGACCGCAAGCGCATCATGATCGCCGCGGATTTGATTCGCGCCGCGCTCGTGTTTTCGATCGGTGGGGTTCGCGGCGTCTGGTCTCATTGCCTCGCAATTCCCCATCGAGTGGGCGTTTTACGCCGATGCCGCTACATTTCTCTTTTCCGCGCTGTGCATTGCGCTCATTGGCATTCGCACCGTCAAGCCCGAAGGGGCGACGAACGTCGCGACGGTTTTTCGCAACATGCGGAGCGGCATCGCGTTCCTGCTGAACACGCCGGTCCTGCGTTCCGTCTATATGCTCTCGCCCCTGATCGGCATTTCGTTCGGCATGTGGAATTCGCTGCTGCTGCCGTTCGCGCGTCAAGCCCTGGGCGCGAACGAGTTCGAGTACGGGTTGCAGGAAGGGCTGACCTCGGTTGGCTTTGTCGTCAGTAGTTTGTTGATGGCGCGCTTGGCGAGTCGTCTGCGCGAAGGGCAATGGCTCGTCATCAGTTATCTTGGGATGGGCTTGGTCGGCATCGTCTACGCGTCGCTGTCTTCCGTCTGGCTGGCGATTGCCATGGTGATGATTTCCGGCTTTATGAATGCGCCCGCCTCCATCGCGCGCAGTCTGCTCGTGCAGCGCAACACGCCGCGTGAAACGCGCGGGCGCGTGGCGAGCGTCTTTTTCGTCACGCGCGATGTTGCGTTCTTGATCGGCATGGCGGCCGCGGGGCTGGCCGACGTGTGGGGCGTGCGCGTGCTGATGGTCGCCAGCGCGATGCTGGTGCTCGTCCCCGGCGCGCTCGCGCTCGTGCTGCCGGGCCTGGGCCAGCCGGCCGCGGAATGGCGGCGCATGGTTCAACTATTGCGCGCCGCGCCGACCGCGCCGCGGCTGGGCGCGGGTCGCGCGGCGACGCTCGCCGATTTCGATCTGCTCGCCGGCAAGCTACCCGCGCTGGGTGGTCTATCGCCAAAGGAGCGCCGCGCTCTCGTGAATCAGTCGTGCGTGCTCGATTTGCCCGTGGGCGCGACCATCGTCTGCTGCGGCGAGAAAGGCAGCGAGGCGTATTTCATCCTGGCGGGGCGCGCGATTGCAGGCATCGAAGAGAATGGCAAGTATCGTTCGCTGGAGACGATGCACGCGGGCGATTTCTTTGGCGAGATTGCCGCGCTGATGGACACGCCGCGCACGGCGAATGTCGTCGCATCCTCTTCGACGACATTGCTTCAGGTCCCCGCGCCCGCGTTTCGCCAATTGATGCAGAACCCGAAACTGAGCCAGCTGGTTCATCAAAAGTTCTTCGAGCGGATGTCACGCACGACGTTAGGCGAACTGCCGCGGTTCGCGACGCTGGATCAAGCAGCGTTGAAGGATTTGCGAACGGAGAGTGGTGGTTAGGTGGTTAGGTGGTTGGGTGGTTGGTTGTGTCGTGTAGGTGACAGACGGCGACGGAAATCGGTCGTACACTGGAATCAGAAATGAGGGCACGATGGAAGGAGGCGCTTATCGAAAATCGAACATCCTGTCGCCGACCGATAGAAGAATCCATTTTAGACCCAAGGAGGGACACCATGGACGAGAAGCAAGTCAAGACCTTGAAGCGCGTGATCAAGAAACTGAACGCGCTCCGCGCGACGCTCAACAAACCCGAGCGCGCGATGCTCGACGCCCTGATCGTGAGCGAGCCAGAAGTCACCGGGCACGCGATGACCGTTGATGCCGTGAAGGGCGATGCGCACCTAGGCGATGCCGTCAAGGGCGATGCGGTGAAAGGCGACGCGGTCAAGGGCGACGCGGTGACAGCCGACGCGGTCGTGGCGGATGCGGTCATCGGTCTCGCCGTCACCGGCTACGTCCTCGAGTTGCGGTAAGGTACCATTTAGACCTTCGAGGTCTTCCAAGTCCTCGAAGGTCTAAGGGGAGGTTGGATGAGCGAATCCGGGCATGATTCCAAACTGGTCGAGGAACTGAGACGGCTGCTGCTCGCGATCGAGGCCAGCGGGCGCGCCGTCCTGCCGCGCTCGAATGACGAATTGCTGCAAAGCATCGTCGAAGCCGCGGCGCGCATCTTCGGCGCGGCCGCGGCTTCGATCGCGCTCGTGAATGAAAAAGAAGCATGGCTCGAATTCAAGGTCGCCCACGGCGCGGGGAGCGACGAAGTGGTCGGGATGCGAATGCCGCTCGACGAGGGCATCGCCGGCTACGTGGTCATGACCGGGCAGCCGATGGCGATTTCGAACGTGCAGCAGGATACGCGCTTTGCGCGTACGACTGCCGAGCGCACCGGCTACGTGCCGCGCTCGATCCTCGCGATGCCGCTGCTCTGGCGCGACCGCGTGATCGGCGTGATGGAAGTGCTCGACAAGATCGCCGCGCCGGCGTTCGGGATGCAGGACATGGAACTGCTCGCGCTCTTTGCGCGCCAGGCGGCGATCGCGATCCATCAGTCGCAGCAGTTTGACCAATTGAACGAGCTGTTGGTTCGCGGCATCCACGATCTGCTCGCGTGCGAGGGCATCGAGTTCTCAGAAATTGCTCACGCGGTCCGGGCCGAGCCGGATGACGCGACCGCGCGTGATCTGTTCGAGCTGGCAGACCGCGTGAACGCGATCAGCGCGCTGGGCGACGCCGAGCGGCAAACGTGCCTCAGGGTGCTGGATGCGTTTGCAGAACATTCAAAAAGAGGGCAGGTGTCAAGTGACAGGTGACAGGAGACGTAAAACGTAAAACGTGAAACGTGAAACGTAAAACCTCTCCTGTCCCCTGTCCCATCATCGGGAGGAAAACAATGAACAACGGAAATTCAAGCAAGTTCGGGAGCATCATGGCAATCGCGGCGGGCGGCGCTCTGCTGGCGGGCGGCGCGAGCTATCTGTTGTGGCCCTCGCAAATGTTCCAAGGGTCCACGAGCATTTATTGGACCG
>JACQYF010000050.1 GCA_016208315.1 Chloroflexota bacterium
TACTGAATACTGGCTACTGGCTACTGACGACGCGGACGTAGTTCGTCCGAGTTCACTGTTGACTGGCTTCTGGCGGGGGTGGGGCGGTTTAGTCGAATAGTCAAATAGTTGAATAGTTCAGTAGTCAAATAGTCGGGTGGTCGAGTCGTCACCATAGGTGACGCGTACATTAGGCGGGAGGGGAAATATGGGACGCGTCGCCTTCTGAGGAAGGCGCTGAACGCGGACGAACGCGGAGGAAGGGGCAAGAAAATCAGTTATCTCCGATAGTGATACCGGCAATAGATAGTCCTGCCAGGCAGACTCGGTAAACACCAGTCTCATGGCTCAATCAGCTCGCGTTCAGCGCTTTTCCCCGATTGGGCCTCCGCGATGGACTGACGAAGATGATCGGCATTGGCAGGGTTGGACAGCAGATAAGCCGTTTCTTGCCAAGAGTTAAATTCTTCCAAGGGTAAGAGTACGATCTGCTGGCCGGTATCCGTGGTAATGATCGTCGGTTCAGCATTCGAGAGTACCTTGGCGATCAATCCGTCTAGATTCCGCTTGGCTTCACTCATCGTTACCATGGTCATGTTTCACCTCGTAAATCGAACAGCCGGCTAACTCTTTGGACATTATAGGGCGCGAACGAGGAAACGTCAAATGGGTTGGGTGGGCGAGTCGTCAATCGGGCCCCTGAATACGGAACACGGAATACGGAATACTGGCTACTGGCTACTGACGACGCGGACGTAGTTCGTCCGAGTTCGCTGTTGACTGGCATCTGGCGGGGGTGGGGCGGTTTAGTCGAAGATAGTCGAATAGTTGAAAAGTTCAGTAGTCAAATAGTCGGGTGGTCGAGTCGTCACCATGCGTGACGCGTCAATTAGGCGGGTAGGCAACGGGAGGCGGGAGGTGGGATACGAGATACGGGATGCGAGATACGGGATACTGTTCACTGATGACTGTTTACGGTTCACTGACTTGGCGTTAGCATCGTGAAGCCGTACTGGGCAAAGTGAGAGTCAAAGGCGAATTCCGCACACGTTACTGTGCTGGACAAACAGCATTCCGTGGACTATAATCAAGTAAGAGTGCGAGGAATAATAAGCATGCCAGAACTCTCCCGATTCCAAGGGATCATTGTCAGGATGTTCTACGAGACCGGTCGCCACCAACAGCCTCACTTTCACACAGTTTATGGCGAGTACATGGCCAGTTTTACAGTCGACCCGCCTGCGTTGCTTGCCGGCGCGATGCCGAGAAAACAACTGCACCTGATCGTCGCCTGGGCAGAGCTACACCAGGAAGAACTGATGGAGAATTGGGAGTTGTGCAAACGACAACTGCCACCGACGAAAATAGAAGGGCTGTAAGGAGAGATAGATGAGCGAGCAGCGAATTTTCGACGCCAAACTATACCGTGTCAGCGATTTTGAGATTGTCGCTGACTATACCCTCCGGGTAAAATTCAATGACGGCACTGAGCGGGTGATTGATTTCGAGCCTCTCTTACGCGGACCCGTCTTTGGTCCGCTGCGAGATCGAGCACTCTTCGCCCAGGTGAAATTGGAGGCGAATTTTGGCGCTTTGGAGTGGCCCACCGGCGCAGACATTGACCCGACCATATTGCACGATTGGCCGGAGCATGCGCCGAGTATCATCGAGCGCCGTAGAGAGCAATTCGCGGTCTCTGTAATCGGAGGCGGCTCTGCGTGACAGGAAGTGTGTTCTCATGTCTACCATATACGAACGCGCCCACCGCCGCCTGACCCCGCGCCAAGTCTACGAGCGGATGCTGGCTCAAGTCGTCGCGTTTGAGACTAAATACGCGTTATCCTCTGACCAGTTTCTGCAAGACTTTGAGTCCGGCGTGATTGACGAAGATCGCAGTGATTGGATCGCCTTCTATCGTTGGCGAACCCTGGCTTACGGATTACGGCGTATGGAAAAAGAAATATGCCGAAATCCTGTTGGCTGAAGACGGCGAGACGATCGAGGAGCGGTATGCCTATGTCTATATGACGATCGAATCCCGCTGGCGTTGGCGACGATGCAGGGGGCGGATGGGCTGGGGTTTCCGGCGGGGGTGGGGCGGTTTGGTCGAATAGTCGAATAGTCAACTAGTCGAGTAGTCGAGTGGTTAATTAGGCAATCGGTCAAAGAGGCGACTGGGCGACTGAATACGGAATACGGAATACGGGCTACGATATTCTGGCTGCTGTTTTCTGTCCGCTGTTTACTGGTTACTGGGACGTGGATCGGCTTGCATCGCGGTGGACGGTGGGGTATACTGGCGGACACAAATGCAAATGGAATTGCAATAGGAGCGAAACATGTCGTTAACTGAGATTCTTCCCGCCATTCGGCAACTGCCCACGCCAGACAAGATTCGGCTCATTCGCATTTTGGCGCAAGAGCTTGACACGGAACCGGCTCCGTTTCCGTTCGAGCCATACAAGGTTTACTACTTGCCGACCCCTTACAATACGTTTGGCGCCGGCAGGGCGTTAATGGATGCAATGAAAAAAGCCGGTACCGGCAGGAACTAGGCGGGATGCGGTTCAAATATTCCACCACGGCTCCCGCCCAAGACGAATTTGATAGCTTGCCGCGCTTACCTCTGCGGCTTCGGTCAGACAGCCAAAGTATCGAGGTTGTCGGCTTGGTGGACAGCGGCGCAACCGTGAATGTGCTTCCCTACGAAGTCGGCACGCGCCTGGGCGGAACGTGGGATGACGGCAAAGCCAACATCCGCTTGGCAGGCAGTCTGGGCGGCATGAACGCCATGCCCTTCTTCGTTACCGCGCAGGTGGGCGAATTCGCGCCCGTGCGTTTGGCATTCGCCTGGGTGCAGAGCAACAACGTGCCATTGATCCTCGGGCAAACGAATTTCTTTATGGAGTTCGAGGTCTGCTTTTATCGTTCTCAACTCGAGTTCGAGGTCAAACCGAAGACAACGTAGCTGAGTACGCGGCTCAATGGCCGTGGCGTTATGCTTGGCCGCGCGCCAGGGTTGGCGGTCTGCGCCGCGGTTGCCGCTGGCGTTCGCGACGAGGCATGGGGCGGATGGGCTGGGGTTTCGGGCGGGGGTGGGGCGGTTTGGGGTGCTGCAACGGAAGAATATGGGACGCGTCGCCTTCTGAGGAAGGCGCTGAGCGCGGACGAACGCGGCGGATGGGGAAACATATTGACGCGACGATTTCGCCATGTTATACTCGCACGGGAGGTGAACGATGGCTGTGGAAGTTCCTAAAGTTGCGCTGCAAGTATTAACCGACCTCACGGGCGAGCCGCGTTTCGAGGTGGCGTTGTGGATGACGCTACGCGACACGGTTGAGCACCGGCTCGAGAAAATCGCGGCCCAACGCAAGGCGTATGAAAACAAGTATGGCACTGATTTTGCCGCGTACCAGAAAAAGTGGAACGCCGAGCAGGTGCCTAACCAATACGCGTACGAGGTCGAGAAAGACTATTTGGAATGGGAGGGGTTGGTCACGCGCGAGGCCAAGCTGCGGGAGATCTCCCAGTGGCTGATGTAGATGCGGTGGCGTTTGCCACGCGCATCAGCCACGCGTGCCAGGCTTCCCGGTTCGTCCGCTCGTATGATGTCACGATCCAGGATAACCTCCTCGTCAAGGTGCGCGCCGACTTGCTTCCCGGTGCGTTTATTGACGTTTTCTACAACGCCCAAACCGGCAAGACCTCTTTTGCCCTGATTGAATCGAATGTGCGTGTTTACGGGGCCGACAATACCACCCGTTGGCACATCCATCCCTTTGAGAACCCCAATTCTCATCAACCTTCTGAACCCGTCTCATTTGAAACCTTTCTCCAAACCATCGCGTCCTGGCTTGAGCGCAAGGGCTAGAGATGGTTTAAGGGTTGGCGGTATGTGCCGCGGTTGCCGCGGGCGTTGGCGGCGAGGCAGGCGGCGGATGGGCTGGGGTTTCGGGCGGGGGTGGGGCGGTTTAGTCGAATAGTCGAATAGTTGAGTAGTTGAACTGAATACGGAATACGGAATACTGAACACTGAATACCGAATACGGGTCACCCGCTGTCTCCGTCATTATCCCCTGTCGTAACGAAGCCCGGTATATCGCGGCAACGCTGGACGCGGTGCTGCGGCAATCTTTCCCCCTTTCGGAAATGGAAATCCTGGTCGTGGATGGAATGTCTACCGATGGCACGCGGCGCATCGTGGGCGACTGTGCTGCGCGTGCGCCGCAGGTGCGCCTGCTGGACAACGCGACGCGCCTCATTCCGACCGCGATGAATATCGGCTTGCAGGCTGCGCGAGGGCGCTATATCGCCATCGTCGGCGCGCATTGCGAGTTGTCCCGCGACTATATCGCCGAGTGCTGCCGCGTGTTGGAAGCGAGCCGCGGCGAGGTGGTGTGCGCCGGCGGGCGGGTGCGCGCGGCGGGCGCGTCGTTCGTCGCGCAAGCGATCGCGTTGGCGATGAGTTCGCCGTTTGGCGTGGGCAACGCGCGGTTCCGGGTCTCGGAGCAGCCGGCGGACGTAGACACGGTCGCGTTCGGCGTTTACCGGCGCGCGGCGCTCGAGGCGATCGGGCGGGTGGACGAGCGCATGTTGTATGCCGAGGACGACGAGTTGAATTTTCGGCTGACGCAGGCGGGGTTTCGGATCCGGCTGCTGCCGCAAGTATCAAGCAAGTATTATGTACGCGACCGCTATCGCGATCTGTGGGCGCAGTATTTCAATTACGGGCGCGGCAAGGTGCGGCTGCTGCGCAAGCACCGGCGGCTGCCGTCGTGGCGGGCGCTCGTTCCGCCGCTGTTCGTGGCGGCGCTGGTGGGGGGCTGGATCGCCGGGCTGCTGTTTCAGCCGCTGCTGTGGCTGTGGAGCGGGATGCTTGTGGCGTATGTGGTGGCGGGTTTGTTCGCCGCGGCAAGTATGGGACGCGGATCAACGCGGATAAAAGAGAAAAGTCCACCTTTGAGATGGATCGCGGCGGTATGCGGCGCGTTTGTGTGTTTGCACGTCGCGTATGGGACGGGATTTCTAAGAGAGGTGGTATGACCTCGCAACACGCGGACCTGTACACTCCAATTGAGAAACTCGTCGCCCGGCGCGCCGCGGTGCTGGGCAAGGATGCAGCGGAGCGCGGGTGGGTGGCCGATGATCCTGTCATCGCGTTTGCCGCGCCGGTCCTGTGGTATTTAGGGCAGGGTGCCAAGACCGCCGAGGCGCCGTATTGGAACAATGCCGGGCGATTCGTCCTCCTGCAGAGCCGGCTGGAAAGGATCGTCGCCGCGTTCGAGCGCGCCGGTATCCCCTCGATCGTGCTCAAAGGCGCGGTCGTCGCGGAACGGCTCTTTCCCAGCGCGGGGCTGCGCCCGATGGCCGACCTCGACCTGCTGGTGCGGTATGCGGATATGGCGCGCGCGGCGCACGAGCTAGGCGGAATGGGGTGGGAGGCGCGCTCCCCCTTTGCTGAAAGGTCGAAGATCCCCGAAGCTCGAAGACCCCTGAAGCGGAGTGGAAGGGGGGAGCGCAGGGGAGAAGGGGGCCGCGGGGATGGGTCGGTCTGGCAAGCGGGGGAGCAAGAGTTTCAGAACGGCGAGGGCTGCGTGGTGGATTTGCACTGGCACCTGGTTCCCGCCGTATGGCTGCGCCGGATTTACCGTGTGAACATGCCGGCGGTGTGGCGAGACGCGGTCCCACTTTTGGATTCTAGGGACGGTTGTCATGTCGAACAAGGTGAGACATCTCGCGGCGCTCGATGTGACCAGTCTCCGTGTAGCGACGCGTTCGCACTCTCCGCGGTCCACACCCTCGCCCATCTCTGCATCCATCTCGCGCAACACGGCATCCAACCGCTGCGCGGGCTGCTGGATATTGACCAGTTCGTGCGGCAGTGCGATGGCGAACCGGGTTGGAGTTGGGATCGCTTCATCGCCTGCGTGGGCGATTGGCAAATGCGGTCCGCGGCGTTCCACGTGCTGCGCTTTAGTCGCGATTTGTACGGCACGCCAATTCCTGCGAGCGTGCTGCGTGCGCTCGATCCGGGGATGGGCGCGCGCTTGCGTCTCGCCGCGCTATTGCGACCGCAAGACCTGTTGCATTTTCCACCGCGGTCGCTCGGCGTGCGCCACCCAACCCTGGTCAAGGTCGCGTTGGCGGACCGGGTCGGCGATGTCGCCAAACTGGTTTTCGACGTGATCGTTCCCGACGTGGGTTGGCGCGAGCATCGCTACGGCGTGAACGTATCGCTGTGGCACCACTGGCGGCATGCGTGGCAAGTGGTGGCGCGGGGGGATTGAATCCCTTATTTTCCTTATTTCCCTGAATTCTCACATGTCCCTTCCCACTCCCACACTCCCACACTCCCATACTCAAACTCTCCCACACGCCTTCACCTGGTCTACGCGCCCGGTTCTCGTCACCGGCGCGGGCGGCTTTATCGCCAGCCATTTGGTGGAGCGACTCGTCGCGCTCGGCGCGCGCGTGCGGGCGTTCGTGCGCTACAACTCGCGCGGCGACGCGGGACTGTTGGCCCGGTTGCCGGCCGAGGTCTACAATCAAGTGGAGATCGTCGCGGGCGACCTGCGCGATCTGCCCGCGGTCCAGGCCGCGGTCCGCGAGGTGGCGTGTGTCTTTCACCTGGGCGCGCTGATTGCGATTCCCTATTCGTACTTGCATCCGGCGGAAGTGGTCGAGACGAATGTGATGGGCACGCTGAATGTTTTGCTGGCCGCGCGCGAGGCCAAGACCGCGCGGGTGATCCATACCTCGACGAGCGAGGTCTACGGCACGGCGCGGCGCGTGCCGATTGACGAGCATCATCCGCTGCAAGGCCAGTCGCCCTATGCCGCCAGCAAGATCGGCGCGGACAAACTCGCCGAGAGTTTTTACGCTGCCTACGATCTGCCGGTCGTCACCGTGCGCCCGTTCAACACCTACGGCCCCCGCCAGTCGGCGCGGGCGGTCATTCCCACGATCATCACCCAGGCGCTGACACAGGATACGGTCCGCTTGGGCAACCTGGAGGCGCGGCGCGACCTGACCTTCGTTTCGGACACGGTCGCGGGCTTTTGCAAGGCGGCCGAGGTGGCGGGCATCGAAGGGCTGACGCTCAATCTCGGCGCGGGGAGCGAGATTCGCATCGGCGACCTGGCGAACGAGATCATCGGCCTCGTGGGCCGGCCCGTCACGATCGTCCAAGACCCGGACCGCTTGCGCCCGGAAAAGAGCGAAGTGCAGCGGCTGCTTTCGGACAATCGCTTGGCACGCGAGCGGCTGGGCTGGACGCCGCAAGTGGCGCTGCGCGAGGGATTGGAACAGACCGTCGCGTGGGTTCGCGAGCACCTCGATTTGTATCGTCCTCGTCAGTATCAGATTTAAAAGGAAAATATGACCGAGGTCACACCTGCCCCTTGCGGGGTGGTGCAAGGGGTCTTCAGATGAAAGCTGTCGTCTTAGCCGGGGGAAAGGGCACGCGGCTCGCGCCGTACACTACGATCCTGCCCAAGCCGCTCATGCCGATCGGGGATATGCCGATCCTCGAGATTCTGCTGCGGCAGATGAAGCGCGCCGGGATCACGGAAGTCGTCCTGACGGTAGGCCATCTCGCGGAATTGCTGCACGCGTTTTTCCGTGACGGCGACCGCGTGGGGATCAAGATCCGGTACAGTTACGAGGACCATCCGCTGGGCACGGCCGGGCCGCTTTCGCTGGTGGAAGGATTGGACGATACGTTCGTCGTGACGAATGGCGACGTGTTGACGAATCTCGATTTCAAGGCGCTGATCGAATTTCACCGCGCGGCGGGCAGCGCGGCGACGATCGCCATGCACGCGCGCCACGTCAAGATTGATCTCGGCGTCATTCAGCGCGACGGCGGCAACCGCATCACCGGGTATATCGAAAAGCCGACGTATGATTTTCACGTCAGCATGGGCATTTACGTTTTCGAGCCGCGCGTCTTGCAGTACATTCCCTGTGACGAATATCTCGATTTTCCCGACCTGGTGCTGCGCCTGATCGCCAAGGGCGAGTGCGTGATGGGCTATCCGTTCGACGGTTATTGGCAAGACCTGGGCCGCCCGGACGATTACGCGCAGGCGATTGCCGAGTTTGAAACGCTGCGCCCGCAAATCTTGGGAGAAGCGTAATGGATTGGTTGGTGCCGTTAGCAGACTTGGATTACGGCGCGGAAGAAGAGACGGCGGTGCGGGACGTGCTGCACAGCCGCTGGCTGACGATGGGCGGCGTGACGCAGGAATTCGAGAACGAGTTCGCGCAATTCACCGGCGCGCGCCATGCGATTGCGGTCTCGAACGCGACGGTCGCGCTGCACCTCGCGATGCTGGCGCTCGGCATCGGCCCGGGCGACGAGGTGATCGCGCCGTCGCTGACTTTTGTGGCGACCACGAACGCGGTCTTGTACGCGGGGGCCGACGTGCGGTTCGCCGATATTGTCGGTCCGTGTGACCTGACGATCGCGCCTGCCGAGATCGAAAAGCAGATCACGCCGCGCACGCGCGCCATCGTGGTGATGCACTATGGCGGCTATGCCGGTCGGATGGATGCCATTCTCGACATCGCCGCGCGGCACAAGCTGGCCGTGATCGAGGATGCGGCCCACGCGCCGGGCGCGAAGTTCGACGGTCGCGCCTTGGGCACGCTGGGCGATGTGGGCTGTTTCAGTTTCTTCTCGAACAAGAATCTTTCCACGGGCGAAGGTGGGATGCTGGTCACCGGCCGCGACGACCTCGCGGCAAAGGTCCGGCTCTTGCGTTCGCACGGCATGACGACGCTAACGTGGGACCGGCATCAGGGCCACGCGCACAGTTACGACGTGACGGCGCTCGGCTACAATTATCGGATTGACGAGCTGCGGTCGGCCCTGGGGCGCGCGCAGCTTGCCAAGTTGGAAAAGGGGAACGCGCGACGCAGGGAAATTACGGCGAGATATTGGGACGCGTTGGAGGGTATAGGACTCGAGTTGCCATTTCGTGGAGCGTTTCGTGGAGCAGGCGGCTCGCCGGCGGCGAGTGCTTGTCACCTTTTCCCAGTGCTCCTGCCGCCGGATGCGGACCGCGCGGCATTTATGGACGGGCTGCGCGCGGCGGGCATTCAAACGAGCATCCACTATCCGCCCATCCACTGTTTTAGCTATTATCGCGAACGCTATCCCGGCGTGGCGTTGCCGCTCACGGAAGCCGTGGCCGCGCGTGAGGTCACGCTGCCGCTTTATCCGACGATGAGCGACGCGCAGGTGGAAATGGTCATCGCGGCGGTGCGGGCCGGCGGGCCGGTGGTTCGAAACCACCGTCTCAATGAGGTGGAAACACGTTGAAAACGTGTTCGGTGGTTCACCCAATTCAATTCATCGGATTTATACCTCAATGAGACACCGAATTCCATTCGGTGTTCTCGTCCGATTTGCCCATTGGCTCGTGATCCCCATCGCGCTGCTCTTGCTCTTTCCGTCGGCGTGGATGGTCTGGGGATTCGTCGCCGCGTTGGGATTGTATCTCGCGCGTTGGGTCGCGTTGGGCAGCCCGGTCCCCGCGACGACGCTCAATCTGCCGATCCTGCTCTTGCTGGCGATGGTCGCGGTGGGCTGGCTGCTGTCGCCCGCGCCCGAGTTGGCCCCGATCACCGCCGCGCAGGCCGTCGCGAGCGTCACGCTCTTTTTCGTGCTCGCCGACCGCTTGCACTCCGCCGCCGACCTGTGGCGCGTCGCGGCGGCCCTCGTCGTTCTGGGCGTCCTCTTTGCGCTCGCCGCGCCATTTACCGTGAATTTGGAAATCCACAAATATTTCCGCTTGCCCGAGCAATACGTGGACTTGTGGCCGCGACTCGGCAAGGTCACTAACGCGAATATCCTGGCCGGGGCCATCGCGCCCATCGTGCCGATCGCGGTCGCGCTGATCGCGCAGTCGGAATCGCGTTGGAGAGTATGGGGGGCCGTCTCGCTCGCGCCGATGGTGGGTATGCTCTTTTTGCTGCAATCGCGCGGGGCGCTGTTTGCGCTGGCCGTCGGACTCGTCGTCTGGGTCGCGCTGTATCGTCGTTGGCTGCTGCCGGTCCTGCCGGTCGGCCTGACGCTCGCGCTGTTTGTGAATAACACGGTGACGGGTCAATCGGTCGCCCAGTTTTTGTACGGCGACGTGAGCGCGCAGACGCTGCGCTCGTTTGGACAACGGCAGGACATTTGGGTCCAAGCCATTTATCTGCTGCGCGAGTCGCCGCTGCTGGGCATCGGCCTGGGCGCGTTTCCACGCGTCACAAACGTGGCGTGGCCCCACGCGCACAATCTCTTTCTCCAGGTCGCGCTCGACACGGGGCTGCTGGGATTCGGCGCGTTCGTCGCGCTCTTGGCCGTCACGGCGCGGACGATGTGGAACGCGTACCGCGCGCCGGTCGAGCGGCATCTCGCCACCGGCATTCTCGCGGCCCTGACGGTCGTGGTCGTCCACGGCTTGGGCGATGTGGTCGTCTGGGGCACGGCAAAATCCAGCATCGTCCTCTGGATCGTTTTGGCGCTGGCGGTCCGCGTTTTTGGAGAATCGGGGCACAAGGGATATAATGCAAGAAGATTCTCACCTGCCCTGGCGGGCGGTGCCAGGGTCGTCGCCAAGAACGCATCTCAGAATGACACGGGACTAGAGGGTTGACATGGAATTAAGACAATATCTCGCGTTGTTTCGTAAATGGGCCTGGCTCTTTATCCTCACCACCGCCATCGCCGCCGGCTCGAGTTATTTTTACAGCCAGACGATCAAGCCGACGTTCAAGGCGGAAACCAGTGTGATGGTCGGGCGCGTCATGGATAATCCGAATCCGTCGGTGGCCGACGTGTACACGAGCAGCAATCTCGCGCAGACGTATGCGCTCCTCGTCACCCAGCCGCCGGTGCTGCAAGCGGCCGCCGAGGCGCTGAATTGGACCGAGCCGTGGCAGACGTTGTACTTTCGCGTGACGGTGACGACTGTGGGCAATCAGCTGCTCAAGATCGCCGCGACGGACACCGACCCGCAAATGGCGAAAGCCATCGCCGACCAGGTCGCGCAGCAAATGATCGAGCACAGCCCCATCGCCGCGCAGCAAAAGCAGGCCGAAGAGCAGCGCGCGTTCGTGAGCGGGCAGCTCGCGCAGCTCAAGCTGCAGATCGAGACGTCGCAAAAATCGCTCACGGCGTTGAATAACCAGGCCGCGCTCGAAAACGACCCGGCCAAGCTCACCGATCTCAACAACCGCGCCGCGGCGCTGCAGAACAAGATCAGCGACCTGCAAAAAAACTATGCGAGTCTCTCCGGGCTGATGTACACCGGCTCGAATCTTTTCTTGACCATTCTCGCGCCGGCGCAGTTGCCCGCCAGTCCCGTCAGCCCGAACATTCCGCAGAACGTGCTGTTTGCCGCGCTCGCGGGCGCGGTGCTGGCCGGCGGCGCGATCCTATTGTTGGAATATCTCGACGACACGATCAAAACCGGCGACGACGTCCAGAACGTGTTAAAGCTGCCCAGTCTCGGCGCGATCACCCGAATCTCCGGGATTCGCCAGCCGCCGGACCATCTGATCACGCTCAAGCATCCGCGCTCGCCCATCGCCGAGGCCTATCGCGTCTTTCGGACGAACCTGCGTTTCAGCGGCATCGAGAATCCTTCGGGCGCGCTGCTGGTCACCAGCGCGGGGCCGGGGGAAGGCAAGACCACGACCGCGTCGAACCTGGCCGTCATCTTGGCGCAAGCCGGCCGTCGCGTGATTCTGATGGACGCCGATTTGCGCCGTCCCAACGTGCATCGCTTTTTTGGCTTGTCGAACAACCTCGGCTTGAGCAGTCTCTTCCTGGGCGATGCGCCGACGCTCGACGGCGTGATCCAGCAAACGACCGTGCCCGGTTTGCGCGTCATCACCAGCGGGCCGCTGCCGCCCAACCCGGCCGAGGTGCTCGACTCGAAGCAGATGAATGAGATCCTCACGAACCTGCGCGCGCAATCGGATTTGCTCATCCTGGATTCGCCGCCCGCGCTCGCGGTCGCGGATGCGAGCATCCTTGGCTCGCGCTGCTCGGGTGTGGTCCTCGTGATTGATTCGGGCCATACCCGCACGGACGTCGCGCAGCGTACGCTCGAAACGTTGCAGCAGACGGGCGCGAAGGTCTTCGGCGCGGTGCTCAACAAGCTGGGCACCCGGCGCGCATCGGGCTATTATTATCACTACTATTACTATTCGTCGAAGGACAAGTCGCGGCACAACGGCCACCAACCGGCCGAAACTGCCGCGCCTGAGAAAATGAACGGTTAGGATGCCTTGATTGGATAGATTCTCCGCGCGTCTACCGAACCTGGAAACACTGCTCTGGATTTTCGCGAGCATCGTCGGCTTTGCGGTTTTCCTTATCGTCGTCCCGGGTCTCTTTAACTTTTCGGGATCGGCGACCACCGCGGCGGCCAAGCCCACCCAGACGCGGCGTCCCACACTAACGCCCGCGCCGACCGGCACGCCGCTTTTGCTCCCGCCCACCGCACAGGAACGCACGCCCGTGCCACTGCCGGCCGTTCCGCCGAATGCCAAAGAGTTTGGCTTTGCCGCCGACCCGCGGCAATCGGGCTGGTTCATCAGCACGGACAAAGACCCGAAATGGGGCGACCGAAATCTGCACGCTGGGATGTACAAGGGCCAGAGCTTTCAATCGCTGTTGTATTTCGATCTGGTCGGGCTGGCCCCCGGCTCGAGAATATTGTACGCCGAACTGGACCTGGTCGGGTTGAGCCGGAGCAATCTCGCGGCGGCCGGCGCGTGGACGGTCCAATTATTCCCCGCCGATTTCATTTCGACGTGGGTCGGGCGACCGGTCGCCGAGTTTCGCGAGGCCGCGGTTCAAGGCCCCGTCGGTCGCGCGCTCGCGCCCGGCGATCTGGGTGAGGGTCAGACCAACCAGATCGTCTTCGCGGCGGAACAATTGCGCTGGCTGGCAGAGGCCGTGGACGCGACCGGGCGCGTCGGCCTGCGTCTGGACGGTCCTGGCGGAACCGAGCAGAATCTGTTTACGTGGGATATGGGCGACCGGAATACCGCCGCGACGGTGCGCCCCATGTTGCGCGTGATCGCGATGCCGGCCGATTTCGTCTACGTGACGAACACGCCGGTCCCGCAGAATGTCATTACCGCCGCCGCGATGTTTGCCGAGGCGACCGTGTTTGCCGAACGCTACGGCACGCCGACGCTCTTCCCGCGACATATCGCGACCGTGCCCAATATCATCCCCGTCACGCCCGTGCCCACGCCGTCGAATTTGGAGACGGCCACCGCGCAGGCGATGTATGCCACGGCCGTCGCGTTTACGACCGGAACCTTTACGCCGACGCCCTTGAATTTTGCGACCGTCACCGCGACGCCGACCCGCACTCCGACTCCGCCGGTTTACGCGCTGAGCCAGATCACGCTCGTACCGTCGCCGACGGTCCTGCCCGAAGTCTCGATCTTGGAGTATCTGAAAACGCCCATCCCGGTCGAATCCGGTCTGCGGGGCAACATCATATTCCTCACCAGCCGCGAACCTGGAACCGTCCAACCGTGGGTGATGGACGGCAACGGCGCCGTCTTTGCAAAACTTTCCGGGAACGAATACTATCGCATCGCCGCCGCGCACGAGCTTTTGTCGCCTGACGGCAAATATCATCTTGACCTGGCGAGGGACAAGGATTCCCAAGGGCGCTGGCTCATCTCGGTCTTTGACATCGCGCAAGGCGTTTTCAGCCCCCTCATTCAAAACCCGCTCGGCGCCAAAGGCATCGGTTCGTATCATCCGGCCTGGTCGCCATTGGGAGACAAGATCGCTTACGTGTCGGAGCAAACGGGGTACAGCGAAATTTATCTCTTTGACCTTCAAACCCGAACCTCGACGCGCTTGACGTATTCGCCGCAGGATCCCATTCGCGGCTTTCCGCCGTTCAACAAGCATCCGTCGTGGTCGCCGGATGGCAAGCAGATCGTCTATTTCTCCGATCGCGGCCCCGCGCCGTTCTACCGGCAAATTTGGATCATGAACGCGGACGGCAGCAATCAGCGCAATTTCAGTCCCAGCCCGAACGATGATTGGGACCCGATCTGGGTGAAAAAGTGAAACCCGAAGGTTTCCCTTCTTGAGCAGACCCGCGATCGTCAGACTATTGTTCGTATTGCTCTTTGTGGGCTTGTGGGTCGCCGCCGGGTTTGGCGCGTTATGGGCGGAACCCGGCCAGTCGTCCGCGTTTCAGACGGTTCCTCCCCAGCCCGTGCCGACCTTTACGCGCGCCGCGCCTCCCGCGCCGCCGACCCAAGCGCCGGACAATCGAGGGGCGCAGCCGGAAATTGCTACTGCGGTCGCGGAGGTCACTCCAACGTCGGAGGGCGTAGGGCCGACGGCGACGCGGTCATCGCAATCGTCAGAAACGCTCGTCTCACCGCAGTCGAGTCCGGCGGTCGCTCTTCCATCGCCAACCACCTTCTTGCCGGTGCCCAGTGCGACCGTATCGCCGACCGCATATCGGATTCCTTCGCCTACGGCGACAACCCAACCGGCGCAGAGGGGTTCGACTCAGCCACCGCAAGTGGATGGACTGGTTGCGGCGATGATCGGGATCGGGGCCAGCGCGGCGTTTGCCGCGGGAGGACTCGCGTTGACCCGGCGCCGACGCTTGCTGCTGGTCGCTCTTTTCGCTTTGGCAGGTTCGCTGGCGACCTGGCTGTACGCCACCGCCGCGCCGCTCGCTCCATCGGGCGACAGAGCGCCGGTCGTAGTCGCGCCGCAAGTGAACTATCTCACCTATCTGCCGTTGATCAGCAAGAATTTTACGCCGCTTGCCACGGCGCCGCTGTACCGCTTTGGCATCGCGCGAGCCCGGCTTCCCTTCACGGACTATGATCCCGCGGACGTCGCTTCGATGCGGTTCGGTTGGTACGTGGATTGGGGCGCGGGCGGGGCGTCGCTCAGCCAGTACGGCATTGAATACATTCCCATGGTGCGCGTCAAGCAGTGGAAATTGCTGCCGGACTCGACGTGGACGCGCGAACCCTGCGCCACCTGCGGCTATGTCGTTCCGTACACCTATACCGTATCGCTCACCGCGAGTCAGATTCAGGCGATGGCGGCCAGCCGGCCCCGCATGACGTGGGTGATCGGAAATGAGCCGGAACGTCGCGATTGGGTCGGCGGCGGACAGGATGAGATCGTCCCGGAACTGTACGCGCAGGCCTACCACGACATCCGTGCGGTGATCAAGTCCGCCGACCCGAACGCGCAAGTCGCGATTGCCGGCGTGATCGAAGCGACGCCGCTGCGGCTCGAGTACTTGAACCGCGTATGGAACGAGTACACGCGCCTTTACGGCGGCGCGATGCCCGTGGACGTTTGGAACGTCCACGAGTTCATTCTGCCGGAGAAAAGCTGCGCCCTTCATCCGCCGACTGAATGTTGGGGCGCTCAAATTCCCGCCGGGCTGGATGAGACGACTTGGGATCCATTTGGGATGTCGTATTCGGCGGTGGACAACAAGAACTTTGAGATAGCCAAGGGACATATCGTCGCCTTTCGAGATTGGATGAAACAGCACGGACAGCAGGACAAGCCGCTCATCATCACCGAGTACGGCGTCCTGATGCCGGATTGGGTATACCCTGGACAATTCACTCCAGAGCAGGTGCGCGATAGTTTCATGTATCCGTCGTTCGATTATTTTCGGAATACCAAAGACTGCACCCGGTCCGCGATTGACGAATGCCGCCTGGTTCAACGCTGGAACTGGTACAGCTTTGACGACGACAGCAGCAGTTTCCAGTACGGGCAAGTGCGCCAGAACTTTAACGGCTATCTGTTCAATTCCGGGTTGGAGGGCGATCCCAAGGGGTTATCCACGTTGGGAACATATTGGCGGCAGTACGTGCAGCCGCTGGCGGCGGAAGCGAGCAAGCCGTATTAGCCACAGGGGGGCAATGGCTCAGCCCTTGTCATTTCGAGCCGGTTTTGCGAGAAATCTCCTATTCGAATTCGCATTACTTTCCACTAGCGTCCTGGCTTTTCTCTTCCTGACGTGGTGGGCGGCGGGCAAGCAATACTTGCCGGGTGAGGAGCAGTGGCTTGCGGCGATCATTGCCGCGCGGCAGCCCGTTTTGACTCTGCCGGCTCAATTGCTGTCGGCGCTGGGATCCATGAACGTCCTGCTGCCTCTCTGGGTGATCGTCGTGGCGGCGCTCGCGCTCAAAAGGCAAGTGATGGCGCTATTGACCTTCCTGCCGATTCCACTCGGATACCCGCTGGATGCGGCGCTCAAGACGCTTGTCGGGCGTGCGGCGCCCGCGCCGGCCCAGTATCCGTGGATTCACGATTTATCCTTCGGCTACTACTTGGAAGGTTTAGCGCGCCGGCAGGTCCAGCAATTGCCGCCGCAAGGCGTGTCGGTCCCGGCGGTTTCGCAGCCGGTCACGGCCCAAGCCGTCACTCAAGTCATCGCCACCGGTTTTCCGAGTGGACACGCGCTGCTGGCCATGCTGTTTTACGCGACGGTCGCGTACTGGTTGTGGAAAAGTGGGCCGGCGGGGTTCTGGCGAATTGCCGGAACTGCTCTAGTTGCGAGTTTGGCATTCCTGCCTGGCATCGCGCGGGTATACATGGGCGTACATTTTCCGTCCGACGTGCTGGGCGCGTGGCTGCTGGCGCCCGCGTTCCTCATCGTCGCGTACCGGCTCGCGCGGTGGGTTGAGCGGAGATGGGTACCTTCAAAGCATCAGTTATCGTTCCCGTGCGCAACGGCGCGGGAACGCTAGGCGATTGTCTCGCCGCACTCGAAGCGCAAAGCGTGCCGCGCGCCCAATATGAAATCATCGTCGTGGACGATGGCTCATGCGACGCGTCGGCGTCGGTTGCAGCGCGCTTTGGCGTGCGCGTGCTCACGCAACCGGCGCGCGGCGCCGCCGCAGCGCGAAACTGGGGCGCGGCCCACGCGACAAGCGACATCTTGCTTTTCACCGATGCCGACGCCGAGCCGGCTCACGATTGGATCGCAGCGATGCTCGCCGCGTTCGAGGATTGCCGGGTGGCCGGCGCCAAGGGGGTCTATCTCACGCGCCAACGCGCGTGGGTGGCGCGCTTTGTGCAGGTCGAGTACGAAGAGAAGTACGCGCGGCTGCGCCGGGCGGACGCGATTGATTTCGTGGATACCTACAGCGCGGGCTATCGCCGCCAGGTGTTTCTCGCCAACGGCGGATTCGACGAATCGTTCCCGGCCGCGTCCGTCGAGGATCAAGAGTTTTCATTCCGGCTCGCCAACCGCGGGCATCGCCTCGTCTTTGCGCCGCAAGCCGTCGTCTATCACCGGCATGCCGATTCGCTCGGCGCGTACGCGCGCAAGAAATTTCGAATCGGTTTTTGGAAAGTTCACGTCCATACGCGGCATCCGAACAAGCTGTGGCGCGACGCGCACACGCCGCAGACCTTGAAAGCGCAGATCGCGCTGCTTGGGATGCTGGCCGTGACGATCGCCGCAACTGTATTCGATTCGGAGTTGGCGATCGCCGCCGCGGTGCTGGCCCTGGGATGGTTGGCGAGCGCGCTTCCGCTCACGGTTTTCATCGCGCGACGCGATCCGCCGATCGCGCGGATCGCGCCGGGGATGATCTTGGTGCGCGCGGCCGCGTTGGGTCTGGGATTGGTCGCCGGCATAGGCGGTGAGATCGCGCGCAGCGCCGCGGTGAAACGCGCGATGGACATTATCGGCGCGGTGGCCGGGTTGATTCTCGCGGCGCCCTTGATGCTCCTCATCGCGCTGGCGATCAAGCTCGATTCGCCCGGGCCGGCGCTGTTCGTGCAGGACCGGGCGGGGCTAGACGGTCGTCCGTTCAAGATGCTCAAATTTCGCTCGATGGTGGTCGGCGCGGAGGAGATGCTCGCTTCGGTCCTAGGTCGCAGCCAAGTGCCGCCGCCGGTGTTCAAGATGCGCGCCGATCCGCGGGTGACGCGCGTGGGACGCGTCCTGCGGCGTTTCAGTCTGGACGAACTGCCGCAATTCGTCAACGTGCTCAAAGGCGAAATGAGTCTCGTGGGTCCGCGGCCCGAGGAGACGCGCGTGGTCGCCCAGTATGATGCGTGGCAGCGACGCCGGCTATCCGTCAAGCCGGGGATGACCGGGCCGATGCAAACCGACGGACGCGGCGCGTTGCCGTTGGACGAGCGCGTCCGGCTGGAACTCGCGTACATCGAGCACTATTCGCTGTGGCAAGATTTCTGTTTATTGGCCAAGACGCTGCCCGCCGTGCTCCGCGGCCCGGGCGCCTATTGAGAAGCTGTACGAAAGGAGGAGCTTGACCCAGCATAATCCCTATCGTAGTTCACTGTTCGCAACCTTGTTCTTCGACAACGCAAAGGAGGCATGACAATGGTGCGACGTAATTCGGATCCCTATTTGCTCGGCGCTTTGGTCGTCGTCGGTTTGTTCTTGATGCTGGCGCTTGCTGCCATACCGAATTTGGCCTGGGCCGCCCCGCCCCAGCAGGGCACCGTGCCGCCGCCCGTGCCCACGGGGCGTTCGGCTGCTGGGCCCACTTCGGAAGGCGCGACCGTCTTGATGGCGCCGGGCGGTGCGACGGCCCCCGGTTCGGTGATGCACGGAACGACCAGCGTGACTCTGCCAGCTGGCTCCGTCCCGGTAGGCAGTAACTATACGCTGTATGCCTGGGACTATGATCCGGCGAGTGTTCCGAACCCGGCAGACGGGCAGATCGGCTTTCGCGGCCCGGGCGACAACAACCTGGGCATCATGATCGTGGATCAGAATGGCAACCGCATCCGCTCACTGCCGCTGCCTGGGTTGACGATCTGCTTCAGTTATCCTGCCAATATCCAACTGCCCCCGGACGGAAACAATATTCAGTATTGGACGGGCAGTGCCTGGGCGACGCTTGCCAACCCAACTTTGACGGGACCAACCAACGGCTACTATACGCTGTGCGTTTCCCTGACCAGCTGGTAGGCGGTAATTCGCGCGATTCGCAAAGGAATCAACCGGGCTGACCTTTTCGCGGTCGGCGTGTTTGCCGGCGCGCTCGGCGTTTTTGTCCGCACGCTTGCGCCGAGCATCGCTTGGAAAAACCACGCGGCGGATAGCGGCGACCTGGTCGCGGCGGCGTATACCGGCGGAATTCCGCATCCGCCGGGCTATCCGCTTTACACCGCGCTGGCCCAGCTCTTCGTCCTGCTCCCGGTGGACGGCATCGCCTATCGCGTGAATTTGCTCTCGGCCCTCGCCGCCGCCGCGACGGTCCTCGTCCTCTACGCGATCATCCGCCTCGTGTTGCCGGCGGATAGTCGTTACCCGCGCGGCGTGTCTGTCGTCGCGGCGCTGTGGTTTGCGTTCAGCCCCATGTTTTGGTCGCAGGCGACGGTCGCCGAGGTCTATGCGCTCAACGCGCTTTTGACCGCGCTGGGACTGCTCGGCCTCTTGCTCTGGTCGGGCGAAGGAACGGGACTGGGCGAAAGTTGGCGGACGCGGGGCCGATGGATTTTTGCGGCGGCGCTCGGACTGGGACTAGCTCATCATCTGACGATTCTGTTCCTCGTTCCCGCGGCGGGCATTCTTTTGTGGCGGCGCGTATCGGCGCGCGCCATACTTGCTACCGCCGCGTTCGCGCTCGGGTTGGCCGGGCTGCTTGCGTTCTCTCTCGTTCTGCGCGCGTGGCGCGATCCGCCCATCAGTTGGGGCGATCCGAAGACGTTGGAGAATTGGTGGTGGCTGGTCAGCGGTCAATTGTATCGCGGCTATGCGTTCGGTTTGGGATGGGCCGAGTATCCGGCGCGCGTGTCGGCGTGGGCGCGGCTGCTCTTTGAGCAATTCAATCCAGTGGGCGTCGCGCTCGGACTCTGGGGCGGGCTGCAACTTGTCCAGCGCAGCGCGCGGGCGGGCGTCGCGCTCGGCGTGACGATGGCTGTCTATTCCGTCTTTGCCATCGGCTACCGTTCGTTCGATTCCGACGTCTATCTGATTCCCGCATTTCTATGCTTTGCGCCGGCGATCGCCGCCGGCATGGCGAGCGTCGTCCAAGCCGCAAGAGGACGCGCGGCGTTTGCGCTCTTTCTCATCCTGCTCCCTTTGGCAAACCTCGCGCTGAATTTCGCGGCGATGGACCGCAGCGCGGACACCCAAGCGCGCGATTACGGCCGGCGCGTGTTCGACACAATTCCCGAAAACGCGCTGGTGGTCGCCGACGGGGACGAACACATTTTCGCGTTGTGGCACAGCCGCTACGTCGAGCGCACCGACTCACAGGTCATGATCGTCGCGCCGGGCCTGCTGAGTTACGCGTGGTACCGCGATCAACTGCGCCGCCATAATCCGGATTGGGTGTGGCCCGCAGATTCAGAACTGGCGTGGGACCAATTTCTGCGAGCGTTGGTTGCTCGGAACCTGGATCGCCATGCGGTGTTCTGGACCGCGCCCGATCCGCAGTTCGAGCGCTTGTTCCGTTTTCGGGCGGTGGATGCGCTTTATCAGGTTGTCGCGGCGGGCGAATAGAATTCGCGGCAACCCATCGCGAAATCGGCCTCCGCCGATTAAAGAAACAAGTCGAAACTCTGTGACTCCTGCGCCTTTGTGGCTGTCTAAACGGTGGTGGATTCTCGTCGCGGTCTTGATCGCGCTCTTGCTCGTTTTGACCAAGGCGTTTTTCGTCGGGCAGGCGGTGCTGGCCGTGCGCCAAGACTATGAGCATCTGCGTCCGCTGCTCGCAAGTCCGGCAGAACTGACGCGGCCCGAGACGATCGCCAATCTGGAGACACTGCTCGACGAGAGCGAAGCGGATTTGCGCGCGCTCCGCGCGCAGGTCGGCCCGCTCTTTGCATTGGGGCCGGTATTCGGGTGGGTTCCGCGCTATGGCGGCGACCTCGCGCAGGCAGCGGCTCTGGTGGATTACAGTCTTGAGGCGGCTGCTTTCGCGCGGCTCCTTTTGGAGATGTATCATTCGGCGGCCGCCGTGATTCCCGCCGACGGCGGTGTGTCAAAGGATGCGCCGCGCGGGGACATGATCTTGAACGCGCTGGATACGTTTCGCGCCAGCGCGAATGACCTGCGCAGCCAACAGGGTCGCGTGACCGCCGCGCGCCAACTGATCGAGCCCCGCCGCCTCTCGCCCTCGCTGGCCGACCTGATTCGCCGCGGCGATACCGCGCTCGAGCAAAGCCGCGCGGCGCTCGGCGCGGTGGAGGTGTTGCCGCAACTGCTCGGCGTGCGCGAACCGCGGCGCTACCTTTTGATCGCGCAAAATAACGACGAGTTGCGAGCGACGGGGGGCTACATCAGCGGCATCGGCCTCGTCCAAATCCAGGACGGCAAGATCGTCCAGCTCGATTATCGCGACAGCTATTTGGTCGAGGATTACGGCAAGCCGCATCCGTGGCCGCCCAAGCCCTTGACCGATTATATGCGCGCCCAAACCTGGGTCACGCGCGACGCGAATTGGTCGCCGGACTTTCCCACGAGCGCGCAGCAAATCGAACGCTTTTACGAACTCAACCAGGGGATTCGGGTAGACGGCGTCATCGCAGTGAATCTGAATGCCGTACAGCGCGTGGTGGCCGCCTTGGGGCCGATCTATCTGCCGGCTTACGGCGAACGCGTTGACGGTGACAACGTGCTCCAGCGCATGGAGTATTATTTCATCTCGCCCGCCGGAGTGTCACCGTCCGACGATTGGTGGAAGCATCGCAAGGATTTCATGTCGGCGCTGGTCGGAGTGCTCGGCGCGCGGCTGAATGGCGAGCAGGGCGCGCTCGATGCGCGCCGCATCGGTTTGGCGCTCTGGTCGAGTCTGGCGGCCAAAGATATTTTGGTCTATTTGAACGACGCGCCCGGCCAGGAGGCGCTGGCCGAATTTGGTTGGAGCGGCGCGCTGCCGGCGCCGGCGCGCGATTTCGTCCTGGTCGTGGATTCCAACGTGGGATTCAACAAGGTGGACCGCAATATCGAGCGGCTCTACGATTATCGCGTGGAATTCAAGGCGGGCGAACGCGCGACCGCGAGTTTACGCATCCAGTACGCGAACCTCAACCCGCCGTCCGCCGAGCCGTGTCGCGACGGGCCGAGTTACGGGGCGACCTATCCGGAGATGTCCAACAACTGCTATTGGGATTACGTGCGGCTCTACGTGCCGCTGGGGAGCACGCCGTTTTCCGCGACCGGGGACATTTCCGCGACGCTCGAAAGCCCCGAGTTGGGTTATACCGTTTTCAGCGGCTATTTCGTTCTGCCGCGCGGCGAGACGCGCGAGATCCGGTTCGACTACGAGTTGCCCTGGGATGCTCCATCCGGAAATGCGCCCGCGGATTATTCCCTGACCTGGATCAAGCAGCCCGGCACGGCCGCGGCGCCGGTATCGGTCACGTTGGTCCTGCCCGACTCGATGCACGCGGCAGACGCGGAACCGGCGCCGGTTTCGCGCGATGGCTCAGCCATCGAATTTCTATTGGCGCCCGACCGCGACGCGACGCTTTCCGTGCAGTTCGCGCCGCCAGCGGCGGGGTTGCAAACTCTTCTAATCGGGTTGGGCGGACTGCTGTTCGTCGCGGGGTTGGTCTTCGTCTATCGTCTCGGAAAGAGTGTGAAGGGAAAGGGATGAGTCGTTCTCTGTATATCAGTATTGCCGATTGGCCGGTGGTCTTGCAGCTCGAGGGCTGTGACGAAAAGAAATGGACGCGCCTCACGGAATACTATGCCGCCTTTACCGTGCCCATCGAACCCGCGGCGTTTGGCGTGCGCGTGCAAGTGGTTCCGGGCGAAGCGTTCATTGCGCCCGAGCTAGGCAGCACATGGCAAATCCGTTCGACGGCGCGCAACGGCCGGATCGAATTTGAATCGCATTACGAAAAGGGCTGGGCGGACTGGACGACCGGTCAAGCGGAACTGGTCATGCGACCGAATGCCGACCCGGAAAATTTCCTCCGGGTGCTTTACGCGTGGCATTGTTTGGACGAAGGTTCGCTCCTCGTCCACGCGGCGGGTGTGATTCGAAACGGGCGCGGCTATGTGTTCTTCGGCGCGTCGCACAGCGGCAAGACGACGATTTCGCGGTTTTCGCTGGATCACACCGTCCTCAGCGACGATCTGGTGATCGTCAAAAAGCAGGGAGACAAGTATCGCGTGCTCGGCGTGCCGTTCCGCGGCGAAATGGTCGAGGGGCCGCGGACGAACGCCGCCGCCGATCTGTGCGGCCTGTTCGCGCTCAAGAAGGATGGCGAGCATCACGTCGCCGAGCTGACCCAATCCGAGCAAGTCGCGCGGCTCGCCGCGTGCGTGCCGTTCGTGATGAGCCAGCCGGCAAATATCGCGCGCGTGACTGATGTGTGTGCGGACCTGGCCGCGCGCGTTCCAATTCGCGAACTCTATTTTCGCCGCGACAGCGGCTTTTGGAGCGTCATTGATGGACTTGAATAGCTATCCCATTCCGCATCCGCAAGTTGCCGCGCGGGTCGTGGATGGTTCGGCGGTGGTCGTTCTGGCCGACAGCGGCGAAGTGAACGTGCTCAACGCGGTCGGCACGCGCATCTGGGAATTGGCGGACGGCTCGCGCAGCGTCCGCGAGATCGCCGACGCGATCCACGCCGAATTCGACGTCTCGGCCCAAGACGCGCTGCGCGATGCGGAGACGTTTCTTGAGGTACTGCTGGAAGCCAAGGCGCTTGAACTGCAAGCGCAGCCGGCAACCACCGAATGAATGACTCTGTGGGCGAACCCACGTGCCGTAGGGGCAATCCCTCGTGGTTGCCCCGGACGGGCAGGCACAAGGCACTGCCCGTACGAGTTTGCCAACAGAATCATGAATTCGGCGTCTAAAATATTTGACATTTCACTAATCTGTGCGATAATCAAATGCAAGAGGCATTCCCGACCACTAAACCGGACGTCGCTCCAGCCCCAGCATCTTTTCTGGGTTTGAGAGGATCACAGAGCCAACAATGACCGTTGAAGGCCCGGCCCTCGAACCACCGGCCCTAACCGCATACGACAAGATCGTCGCCAAAACCCAGAAGCAGCATCGCCTCTTCAGCGCGCATTGGGAGCTGACGTATCGCTGCAACCAGCGCTGCACTCACTGCTATCTCGACGTCCTCGCGCCCGCCGCGCCTGCCCCCGCAGAATTGACGACCGCCGAGTGTTTGCGTGTCATGGACGAACTCGCCGCGATGGGCGTGCTGAACCTCACGCTGTCGGGCGGCGAGATCTTTGTGCGCCGCGACCTCTTTGAAATCGCCGAGTACGCGCGCGGCAAGCAATTCCTCCTCCGTCTCTTCACCAACGGCATCGCGATCACCCCCACGATCGCCGACCGCATTGCGGCGCTCCATCCCTACGCGGTCGAAATGAGCGTCTATGGCGCGCAGCCGGAGACGCACGAAATAATCACCTGCGTCCCGCGCTCGTTCGAATTGACCATGCGTGCCTTTCGGTTGCTGCGCGAGCGCGGCGTGCGCACGGCGATGAAAACGCCGCTGATGCGCGAGAATGTCCGCGAGTTTCACGCGCTCGAGGCGCTCGCCGCCGAACTGGGCGCCATGTTCCGTTACGATATTACGATTTCGCCCAAGGACACGGGGGGCCGCGCCCCTTTGCAGCACCGGCTGACGGATGACGATCTGCTGTGGCTCTTTCGCGAGACGATGGATCCCAGGCTGTGGGTCAATCGCGCGCCCGCGCTCGATCAGCCGACGTGCAACATGGCCGGCAACGCGCTGGTCATTGATCCGTACGGCGATATCTTTGCCTGCATTCAGGGACGCCGCGCGATCGGCAACGTGCGAACTCTGCCGCTCAGGACGATTTGGGAAGAATCGCCGGTTTGGCAAGAGTTGCGACAACTGACGCTCGGCGCGCTGCCGGTCTGCGGCACGTGTGAGCTGCGCGCGTTCTGTGTGCGCTGTCACGGGTTGGCCCTCATAGAAGACGGCGACCTGCGCGGGCCATGCTCCGTCAATTGCCGCGACGCGCGGTTACGGCGGCAGGTGCTGGTGGAAAAGGGGCTGCTGCCGAGCGACCGCGCGGCGCCGGAGCGTGTGACGTTAGAGGTTGGAGATTAGGGATTGGAGATTGAA
>JACQYF010000051.1 GCA_016208315.1 Chloroflexota bacterium
CAGTTCAGTTTGAAAAGTGCGTTGTCCAATCCGTTTGATCTGGACTTCCACGTCGGCTATACCCATCGGCTCACCTCGCCAAGCAAAGGTGTGCCAACTATAGCCCAATTTTGCGAAAACTAAAAGACACTAACAAATCTGGAGATTGAGATGAAGCGTGCGTTGGTCACCGGCGGGGCCGGGTTTATCGGATCGCATTTGGTAGAAGGATTGCTCAAGAAGGGGTACGTGGTGCGCGTGCTCGACAACTTTGCGACCGGCCGGCGCGAGAATCTCGCGCCGGTCGTCAACAAAATCGAACTGATTGACGGAGACGTGCGGAACCTGACGACGGTGCGGAACGCCTGCCAAAAAGTAGATGTGGTGTTCCACGAAGCGGCGCTGCCCTCGGTCGAGCGCTCGGTCAAGAATCCGCTGGAAAGCAACGAGGTCAACATCGCCGGCACGTTGAACGTGCTGGTCGCCGCGCGCGATGCCGGCGTGCGCCGCGTGGTCTACGCCGCGTCGTCTGCGGCATACGGCAATACGGCGACGCTGCCTAAAGTGGAAACGATGACGCCCGATCCGCTCTCGCCGTACGCGGTCGGGAAACTCGCGGGCGAGCAGTACATGAAAGTATTCGCGCAACTGTACGACCTCTCGACTATCTCGCTGCGCTATTTCAACATCTTTGGCCCTCGCCAAGATCCGACGACCCAATACGCGGGCGTCATCGCCAAGTTCACCACCTGCGCGCTCGAAGGCCAACCCTATCCCGTTTTTGGCGACGGAGAACAATCGCGCGATTTTACCTACGTGGAGAACGCCGTTCTCGCGAACTTGCTGGCCGCCGAAGCGGAACTCGATCCCAAGCAATCGCCGCTGCTGAACATCGCCTACGGCGAACGGACGACGCTGAATCAGATCATTGACATGCTCAACGAATTGACCGGCCAGAATCTTGCCGCGCATTACGGCCCGGAGCGCGCCGGCGACGTGCGCGATTCGCACGCCAGCTTGGAGCGCGCTGGAGCGATCCTCGCCTACAAGCCAACCGTAGATGTGCTCGAAGGTCTGCGCCGAACATTGGAATGGTATCGGGGCAAATGAGCCAATGAACCAATTGTCCAATGAGCCAAACGAGATTACAGGTTTGGCTCATTGGTTCATTGGAAAATTGGCTCATTGGAGTGACTATGGACGATCATCGCAAAATGGTTGACGGACTGCAAGACGCGTGGAAGCGCGAGATCGCGGGCGTCAAGACATATCGTGAACTCGCGCGGCGCGCGCGGAACGCCGAGCAGCGCGATATTCTGAACCGCTTGGCCGATGCCGAGCAGCGCCACGCCGACAAATGGGCCGCGCGTTTGAAAGAACTGGGCAGCGCGCCGCCCGAATTTCGCGAGTCGCCGCTCGAGCGGATGCGGCGCTGGGCGCTCGTGCAATCGGGGACCCAGAATGCGCTGCGCAATATCGAGGCGACCGAGGAGAGCGACATCGCCGCGTACGAGGCGCTGGCCGCTTCCTCGGCAGATGCGGGCGACCGCGCGTCCGTTCAGCAAACCGAAACTGAAGAGCGGGCGCATCGCAGGTTGATGAACGACATGGGTCAGCCGGGGGCCGGCCCGCAACAGCAGTTAGACCTGTTGATGAAGCGCGAAAAGTGGCACGTGCGCGGCGGCGGCTGGATCGGCCAAGCAATTTACGGCATGAACGATGGGCTGGGTTCGGTCTTTGGCGTAGTCGCCGGAGTGGCCGGCGCGACGAATGCGAGCGCGCTCCTCGTCATCGTCAGCGGCCTCGCGGCGGTGGTGGCGAATGCCATTTCGATGGGCGCGGGCGCGTACCTCGCGACCAAATCCGAGCGGGAAGTTTACGAAGCCGAACTCGACCGCGAGCGGCGCGAAATCGAAATGGACCCGGAGCAAGAACGCGAAGAGATGGAATTGTTCTACCAATTGAAGGGGTTTACGCCGGTCGAGGCGCAGCAGTTGGCGGGACGCATCGCCGAGCGGCCGGAGCAAATGCTCAAGACCCTGGCCGCCGAAGAGTTGGGACTGTCCACCGATACGTTCCCCAACCCGTGGCAGGAAGGATTGAGCGCAGGCATTGCGACGGCGATCGGCGCGTTCATTCCCGTCATCCCGTTTTTCTTCTCCGAAGGATTCCCCGCGGTTGCCGCGTCCTTTGTGATCAGCTCGCTTGCGTACTTTGTCGTGGGCGCGGCCAAAGTCCTCGTCACGGGCCGCGGCTGGTTCCGCAGCGGTCTGGAAATGCTCCTGATTGGTCTCGGCGTAGGGCTAATCACGTACTTTATCGGGACGCCGTTTACACATTTTGGGCCGCCAGGTTCTGAGATGCCAAACAAGCCGACGATCAAAGATGTTGCCAAAACTGCCCGCGTTTCGACCGCCACGGTCGCGCGCGTCTTGCACCAGAACGGCTACGTAGCCGAACAGACCCGTCTACGCGTCGAAAAAGCGCTCGGCGAGACCGGTTTCCGGCTCAACTTGATCGCGCAGAGTCTCCGCCGGCAGCACTCGCGAGTTATTGGTCACCTGCTTACTAACCTCGTGCCCAATCCCTATTTTGCGGGCGTCGAAGCGGGCGTCGAACAAGTCGCCGTCGAAAACGGGTACAGTGTACTTGTTTGGAATACCCTCGCGGATGCCGAGCGAGAGCGAGAAGGTGTGCAGGCGTTCATTGACCGGCAGATTGACGCCATGATTTTCACAACGCCAAGGAATATCAAGAATGTACAGGCGGCCAAAGAGGCCGGGATCCAGGTCGTGCAGGTGGAGAAGCCCGTCTACACCAGTTCACACTTGGTCATGGTGGACAACTATCGCGGCGCCTTGGATGCGATGGAGCACTTGGTTGGCCTGGGTCACCGTCGAATTGCCTTCGTCGGGCGCGTAGCCCCTCCCAACCTGCAAAAAAACTACCAAGCCGACCAGCAGCGACTACAGGGCTATCAAGATGCGCTGCGGAACCACGACATCGTCCCCGACGAAACCTGGGTGCAGCTGAATGTGGACCCATACTCGGTCGCCGATGGCTATCGTTTCGCCTCCGAGATATTGCAGCGTACGCCGCGCGTAACCGCCATCTTGGCTGGCTGCGACATGCTCGCCGCCGGAGTCCTCCAAGCCGCCTATGAGCAAGGGCTGAAAATACCTCAAGACCTTTCGGTGATTGGATTCGACAACACCTTCGCTCCCTTTTTAACGCCTCCGTTGACGACCGTAGACTTGCCGGCTCACGAGATGGGCCGCGCGGCCGCTCGCCTGGTCATCGCGGCGCTGGAATCTGAATGGAACGGAACACAGAGCGCGCGCACTGAAACCCTGAATGCCAGTCTCATCATTCGCAAATCAACGGCAAAACCGAATGCCTGATTTTTTTCGCTAGATATGTCATCGTTTACATATTCCGCGCCTCTTCAAGGCCTCGTATCCCATGCCGCGGGTCTCCGCCGACCGCGCCCAAGGAGGTGAGCCGCTACGACACATATCAAACATTGCAGGTTCCAGTCCATAAGAACGATCGCGAATGCGACAATCCAAAGGAGGTCTAGATGAACAAGGTCCTAGTACTTGCCGCTGTTATCTTGCTCTTGATCGGCCTGATTGCATGTCAGGCGCCACCGACCCCGATTCCCGCGCCCCCACCGACTCAACCGCCCGCGCCGACCCAGCCACCCGCACCCACCCAACCGCCGGCGGTCACCAAAGCGCCTGAGCCAACCAAAGCACCAGAACCAACCAAAGCACCTGAGCCAACCAAAGCGCCTGCTGCCACCACGGCGCCCCAAGCGGTAACCCTCAAAGTCTTGGATGTGCGTACCGATGCGACTCAAGGCGCGGCCATGGACAAGCTGAACAAGTTGTTCATGGAGAAATATCCGAACATCAAGGTTCAGCGCGAGGCGATGCAGCTCGCCGATTTGCAGTCCATCGCGCCGACCAACCTCTCCGCGGGCACCACATGGGACGTGATCGAATATGGACCCGGCGGCAGTTACGTCGGCGTGTTAGCCGACGCGGGTCTGGTACGTCCTCTGGACGATCAGTACAAGTCGCTGGGCTGGGACAAGAAATTTTTCAAGTGGACCGTCGAGCGCACGATGTGGAACGGCAAGGTCTATGGCGTCCCGAACGCGCTCGAAACCTACGGCTGTTTCTACAACCAGGATCAGTTCCAGAAGCTCGGCCTGCAAGTCCCCAAGACGTACGACGACCTTCTCAAAATCGTCAAGACGGCGAAAGACAACAACCTGGTGCCCATCGCGTTTGGCGACCTGGAGAAATGGCCCGCCTATCACGCGTTCAGCACGGTGACGAACAACTTGATGGGCAATGACAAACTTCGTCCCCTGCTCTACACCAAAGCCAGTTGGGACGATCCGGACGTCGTCAAAGCGATCAAGACCTGGTTCGTGGACATGCCCAAGGCGGGCGCGTTTAACAGCGATCCCGTCGCCACCAAAGTCGAAGACGCGCGCACGCTGTTCTACAGTGGCAAGGCGCTCACGATCTGCACCGGCACGTTCCTGATCGGCCGCGTGAATTTGAACGCCAAAGGATTTACGCCCGGCTGGTTCTTCTTCCCCTCGATAGATGGCAAGCCGGTCAATCCGCCCTCCGGTGTCGGCAAACTTTGGATTACGCCCGCCAAAGCTCCCCACCCGCAGGAAGCCCTGCTGTATCTCGATTTCCTGACGACCGATGCCGCCTCCAAAGTGTACCTGGAGGATGTTGGCTTGATTCCCGCGTGGTCAGTTGACACGAGCAAGTTAAACCTCAGCCCCTTGATGAAGGATACGGTCGCCGCGTTGGCTAACCAGTCCATCAGCTACGGTCACAACATTGACGTCGAGATGCCCGCCAGTTTTTCGCTGGCGATGGGTGACGGTTTCCAAGGCGTACTGCTCGGACAGAAAACGCCTGAGCAGATGGCCAAAGACCTGCAAAAAGCAAAGGAAGACGCGATTGCCGCGGGACAGTTGAAAGTGAAATAAAGGTAGTGCCTGCCGTGCGTCGGATAGTTCCGACGCACGGCAGCGGAGACGACTCATGCAAGCCAGAGTTCGGACGATGAACGGCGCGCGCGCCGACGGACAATCTATTGTCCGGTGGGTGAACAAGAACAAAACTGGATTCCTGTTCGTGCTGCCCGCCCTCATTTTCTATACGATCTTTTTTGTCGTGCCGTTGTTGGACACTATCTACTATAGCTTTGTGCGCTGGAACGGCGCGTCGCCCGTCAAGCAGTGGATCGGCTTGGCGAACTATGCGCAGATGTTCCAGGACTCGCAACTGTGGAATGCGTTCCAACACAACCTAATTTGGGTTATAGTCGGTACCGCCGCGCCCATCGCGATTGCCTTACCGCTCGCGCTCTTGGTCACCAGCGTCTCGCGCGGCCGCCTCTTTTTTCAAACCGCCTATTTCATGCCGCACATCCTATCGAATGTGGTCGTCGCCGTGATCTGGGGTTGGATCTATAGCCCGCAGTTCGGGCTGCTCAATGCCCTGCTACGCAGTGTCGGACTCGAATCGCTAACGCGCGGCTGGCTGGGGAATCCTTCGACCGCGCTGTTCGCCATCATTGCGGCGGCAGTGTGGAATTATCTCGGCTTTTGCCTGGTGATTTTCGTGGCGGGTTTGCAAGACGTTGACGTGACGCTGATCGAAGCGGCGAAGATGGACGGCGCGAACGGACTGCAGCAGTTCTTCCACATCATCATCCCCGAGATGCGGAATGTGCTCAACATGGTGATCGTCTACACGTTGATCGGCGGCTTTAACGTCTTTGACATTGTGCGCGTGATGACGGACGGCGGGCCCGCGGGCGCGACCGAACTCATCGGCACATACGCCTACAAAATGTCATTTCGAACCTCCAATATTGGCTATGGCGCGACCATTTCGATGCTCATCATGGTCCTTTCGCTGGTGACTTCGATTATTTACAATTACTTGCGCGATCGCGAGGAGGTGGTCCGTTGACCGCTTTGCCGGCTACTCGCTCAGCCCAGAAGCTCAAGCCGTTCAAGCTTGCCCGAGAGGCGACCAAGTATCTCATCTTGACGTTTGTCTTGGCGCTGATGATCGCGCCCCTCTTGCTCGTGTGGATGTCGGCGATGAAAACGCGGCTGGAAGTGGAAACCGATCCGCTGGGTCTGCCGCAACACTGGTCGTTAGATAATCTGGTGACGGCCTGGACCGTGGGGCGCTATGGGACCTACGTTTGGAATTCGATCATCATTACCGTCCCGATCGTCGTTGGCGTCGTCGTACTGTCATGTCTCGCGGGTTACGGCTTTGCCCGCTTGAAATTCGCCGGCCAAAAGCCGCTCTATTATTACTTGCTCTTGGGACTGATGGTGACGGTCCAGTCCATCATGATCCCGCTGTTTTACGATGTCAAGAACCTGGGGCTGCTCGGAACACACTGGGCGATGATCCTGCCGTCCATCGGACTGGGCGTGCCGTTTGGAACTTTTCTAATGTATTCTTTTTTTCGCCGACTGCCGCAAGAATTATCCGACGCGGCGCGCGTGGATGGCTGTAACGAGTTTCAGGTTTTCCGGAGCGTCATCCTGCCCCTGACCTCGCCCGCCGTCTCCTCGCTCGTAGTCTTTGAGTTTATGCGGGCTTGGAATTCGTTCTTGTTGCCATTGCTTTTTCTCAATGCCGAGTCGCTGCGTCCGATCACAATGGGTCTCTTGTTCTTCCAGGGTGAATACACCGCCGACTTTTCACTGATCGCCGCGGGCGTGACCATCGCCTCGCTGCCGATCATCGTCGTCTATTTGATTATGCAGCGCCAATTCCTGCGCGGCCTGACCGCGGGCGCTCTAAAAGGATAAGCATGTCACCCTGAGCGGGTTTTGCGAAGGGTCTCCAATTCGACGCGGGAGATGCTTCGCAAGTTCGGCTCAGCATGACAAATGGAGTAATGGAATGGGCAAAGTGATCGTCATCAAGGAACCCGGGCAGGTCGGCTTTGACGAATTTGACGACCGTCCTCTCGCGGCGAACGAAGCGCGCATTCAAACGCTGTATTCGGGAGTCAGCGCCGGGACAGAGTTGACCGCATACCGCGGCAGCAACCCGTACTTGCACAAGTTCTGGGACGAGCAACTGCGGCTCTTTCGTTGTACCGATCAAACGACCAAGACGTGGCCAATGATCGCTTTTGGGTACGAAGAATGTGGACAAGTGAGCGAGGTAGGCGCAGCGGTATCGAAGATCAAGCGCGGCGATTGGGTCTATGGCACTTGGGGACATCGCACGGAAACTATCGTCACGGAGGACTTTGCGGCCACGCGTCTTCTGCCATCGAACCTCGATCCGGTGCTGGGAATCTTTTCGCAGATCACCGCGATTGCCTTGAATGGAATCTTGGATGCCGCGATTCGAATCGGCGAGACGGTGGCGGTCTTCGGTCTCGGAACGCCGGGCCAGATTGCGGCGCAGCTCGCCAAGCATTCGGGCGCGCGCGTCATCGGCGTTGACCTGAGCGATTTCAGATTGCGGCTCGCCCAACAACTCGGCGCGATTGATATCGCGATCAACGCAAACGCTGGCCAGGTTGCAGAACAGATCAAGAGTCAGACCAGTGGACGAGGGGCCGATGTCTGCCTCGAAGTTTCCGGCTCCTACCCGGCGCTCCACGAAGCGATTCGCTCGGCGGCGTATTCGGCCAAGGTCGTCGCCTTGGGATTTTTTCAGGGCTATGGAGAGGGATTGTATCTCGGCGAAGAGTTCCATCACAATCGGATCAACGTCGTCTGCTCTCAAATATCGGGGATTGATCCATCGCTGACTTATCGCTGGAATCGTGATCGGCTAGTGCAAACCGGCATTCGGCTCCAAGCGGAAGGCGTCCTCAATTTAAAGCCGTTGATTACGCACGTCATCCCCTTTGAACAAGCGGCTGACGCGTATCGCATTGTGGACACAGAGGCAGAGAACGTGCTGCAAGTAGTTTTGAATCTCTCCCCAAACGGAAGGCGCAAACCATGAAGCCACTTCGCACCGCCATTCTGGGATGCGGCGGATTTGCCAAACGGCATGCCCAGAATCTCCTTACACAGCCAGACCTCTTCGAACTGGTCGCTTTTTGCGACGTTCAGTCATCCAGCGCGCAATCGTTTGCGCAAGAGTACACGCAGAACCGTGCAGCCGTCTTTACCGATCATTGCACCCTGTTTCGCGAAATTGCCCTCGATCTGGTCTTGATCTGTTTGCCGCCCTTTGCGCATTCTGACGAGGTGGAACAGGCGGCCGCGCACGGGGTGCATGTCTTTATCGAAAAGCCCATCGCGCTGACCTCTGAACACGCCTGGCAAATGGTGCGCGCCGCGGAATCCCACGGAATCAAGACCCAGGTTGGTTTCATGTTCCGCTTCGGCGCGGCGATCGAGCGGCTCAAGTGCTTGATCGAACAAGGCGCGGCGGGGCCGGTTGGGCTGATGAGCGCGCGCTATTTTTGTAATCATCTTCACGCCGACTGGTGGCGCCAGCGCAGCCACTCGGGCGGGCAACTGGTCGAGCAGGTGATCCACATGATTGACCTGATGCGCTATTTGATGGGCGATCCCGTTTCGGTCTACAGTTTGCAGAATAATCTGTTTCACCGTAATATCCCAGAGTACACGGTGGAAGATGTCTCGGGCACCGTGGTCGGCTTTGAGCAGGGAGGCATTGGCGTCCTCTATGCGACCAATGGCGCTATCCCCGGCAAGTGGATCAACGATTATCGGCTCGTCGCGCAGAATCTCACGGTTGACTTTACGAATGCGAACAACGCCGTGATCACGTTCACGAACGGAACTGCGCTCAAGACCGAGACGATTACATCGGATGTGAATTACCATTTGCTTGAATTGCTCGACCTGCATCGGGCCATCGTGGAAGACGGCGCGACGCGCACGCCCATCCGTGAAGGCGCGCTCTCGCTCGATCTCGCGGTCGCGGCTACCCAGTCCGCAGAAAGCAAAGCGGTTGTGCGACTTACACCACACGAGAATAATCCATGCGCCTTACAACACGCCGGCCGTCAAATAATAGGACGCGGATGAACGCGGATGAACGCGGAGAATAAGCTGCATGATGAATAATCGCTCGCGAACACTCGCCATCTTGAACTACCAACCGTACGATCGTCTGCCGGTCGTCCACTTTGGCTTTTGGCGGGAATTGCTGGAACTGTGGGCCGCCGAGGGTCACTTGACCGCGCAGCAGGCAACCGATTGGCAAGACGGCAACGTCGCCGACGCGGTCGTCAGCAAACGACTTGGGTTCGATTATGACTGGTTGACGGTTTTCAACTGGCATTCTCTTTTGTATCCGCCCATTGAGAAAACGCTAATCGAAGAACGTGCCGATGGATCGCGCCTAGTTTTGAACAAGTACGCGCAGTACGTCATCGAGAAACCGGGGATTGTGTCCATCCCGATGGAAGTGGATCACTTGCTCAAAAGCCGAAAGGATTGGGAAGAGTTTTTCATACCGCGGTTGCGCTTCGACGAGCGGCGCTATTTAAGTACGCCGGTGATCGTGGATGGGCAAAGTCGCGTTTTCGCCGAGGGTGGACTAGAGTTTCTGCGCGGGCAGGAGAATCAGAATCCTTTCGGCATCTATTGCGGCAGTCTGCTTGGGGAAATTCGCACCTGGCTTGGCGTCGTTGGGATGAGTTACTTGATGGTGGACGACAAGCCGTTGTTCCACGAAATCATCGAGGTCGTGAGCGACCTGGCTTATCGGGGCGTGCAAGCCATCTTGGCGACGGGCGCGCATTTTGATTTCGCGCACTTTTGGGAAGACATCTGCTACAAAAACGGACCCCTCGTCAACCCGCGCTTTTTTGCCGAGACGATCGGGCCGCATTACCGGCGCATTACCGAGCTGCTCCATTCGCACGGCATTCACCTTGTCTCGCTGGACTGCGATGGTATGATTGACGCGCTGATTCCCACTTGGATCAACAACGGAGTCAACACGATGTTTCCCATCGAAGTGGGCACCTGGGATGCCAACATCGCGCCCTGGCGCGCGAAATATGGCAAAGAAATCCGCGGAGTCGGCGGCGTGGACAAAAAGGTGTTTGCTCAAGATTACGCCGCCATTGATGCCGAGATCGAACGGATGCGCCCGCTCGTCGCGTTGGGCGGATTTATTCCTTGTCCCGACCACCGCCTTCCCCTCGGTACAAAATGGGAAAATGTACAGTATTACTGCGATAGGATGCGCCAAACTTTTGGCTAACACGAGGTGACCATGCCCGGCTACAAAAGCCCCTTGCACGAAATGACATGTACGACGCCGACGGTCTTGTGGAACGATTCGTGCGCGATCGGCGAGTTGACCTATTCCATCGAACACGGCGCGGTGGGCGCGACATCCAATCCGGTCATCGTGGGCGAAGTGCTCAAGAAAGAGATGCGCTTGTGGCAAGATCGCATTCCGCAGATCATTCGCGAGATGCCGACCGCGACCGAGGACGAGGTCACTTGGAAACTGATCGAAGAAGTATCGGCGCGGGGCGCGGCTCTGCTGGTTCCGGCGTTTGAAAAATCGGCTGGCTACAACGGGCGGCTCTCGATCCAGACAGATTCGCGTTTCTATCGGAACAGCGAGCGCATCGTGGCTCAGGCGCTGCATTTTGATTCCATCGCGCCGAACATGATTGTAAAGATTCCCGCGACCGCCGCCGGAATTGTGGCGATTGAACAAGCCACCTATTGCGGCGTGAGCATCAACGCCACGGTGAGCTTTAGTGTGCCACAAGCCGTCGCGGTCGCCGAAGCGGTGCAGCGCGGTCTTGTGCGGCGCGAGCAAGAAGGCAAGGACACGCGGCGCATGGGACCCGTCTGCACGATCATGGTCGGCCGCTTGGACGATTGGCTACAAGTCGCCGCCGACCAACAAAACATCATCACCGATCCAGGTTCCGTGGAATGGGCGGGGGTCGCGGTGATGAAGCATGCGTACCAGATCTACAAGGAGCGTGGCTATCGTCTCCGACTATTGTCTGCGGCCTATCGCAACCATCTGCATTGGTCCGAATTCATCGGCGGGGACGTGGTATGCTCGCCCCCTTATGTGTGGCAAAAACGGTTTAACGCATCTGATGTACGCGTCGTGCCTCGCATGGATAAACCCGTGGATCCCAAGATCGTGGACGAACTTTACCGCAAGTTTGCCGATTTTCGACGCGCCTATGACGAGAACGGCATGACGGTGGAAGAGTTTGACGATTTTCCGCCAACGCGCCGCACGCTCCGCCAGTTTTCCGCGGCATACGCCGATCTCGTCCGCTTGATGCGCGACCAAATGATGCCGAATCCAGATGCCAAGTAAGATACCGGGCAACTAAAAGTCGCTGCAACCCAAAGCAAAGCCGACCTTCGTCGGCTGGGAATCGGTCGGCGGAGGCCGACCTTGCTGTGAGTTGCCGCGACCTCGGTCGCCCCTGCGGGAGCCAATCATGAGTACAACTATGCTGAACTATATCGCCGGCGAGTGGCGTGAATCGGCCGCCAGTGAATTTGGATCGGTCGTCAATCCCGCCACGGGCGAGGTCATCGCCGAAGTCCCGTTTTCACGCGCGAGTGATGTGGACCAAGCTGCACGAGCCGCGGCGACGGCATTCATTAACTGGCGGCGCACGCCCCCGACAGATCGCGTCCAATATTTGTTCAAACTCAAGAACCTCCTGGAAGCCAACCTCGAAGACCTGGCGCGCACGATTACCGTGGAGTGCGGCAAAACTATTACCGAGTCCCGGGGCGAGATGCGCCGCATCGTCGAGAATGTGGAAGTCGCGTGCGGCATTCCGATCTTGATGCAGGGATACAACTCGGAGGACATCGCCTCGGGCATTGACGAGATGATGATCCGTCAGCCGGTCGGCGTGTGCGCGGTCATTTGCCCGTTCAATTTTCCCGGCATGATTCCGTTTTGGTTCATGCCGTATGCTTTGGCGTGCGGCAATACGTACATCGTCAAGCCCTCGGAAAAAGTGCCCGTAACCATGCAAAAGGTCTTTCACCTGCTCGACCAGGTCGGATTTCCCAAGGGCGTGGTGAATCTCGTCAACGGCGCGGTCGAGACCGTAGATGCCATTCTCGATCATCCGGTCATCCGGGCGGTGAGTTTTGTTGGCTCGACGCCGGTCGCCAAGTACATATACAGCCGCGCCAGCGCGCAAGGCAAGCGCGCCCAATGCCAAGGCGGCGCCAAGAATCCCATCGTGGTATTGCCGGATGCGGACATGGACATGACGACGAACATTGTCGCGGATAGCGCCTTTGGCAGCGCGGGTCAGCGTTGCCTCGCCGCCTCGCTGGCTTTAACAGTCGGCGAGGCGAAACGAACTTTCGCCGATGCCATCTGCCATGCTGCCGCGTCCCGCATAGTCGGTTATGGGTTGGACGAAGGGGTGCAGATGGGGCCGGTGATTACGCGCCAGAGCAAAGAGCGCATCGAAGGGTTGATTGGGCGCGCGATGGCAGAAGGCGCGCGCGCGGTGGTGGATGGTCGCGCGCCGCGCATCCCGCACTATGAGGACGGTTACTTTATCCGGCCGACGGTCTTGCAAGATGTGCGCGCCGGCAGCGAAATTGCCACGACTGAACTTTTCGGGCCGGTCCTCAGTCTGATTAGCGTGGACTCGCTTGACGATGCCATTGCCCTCGTCAACAGCGGCCGCTATGGCAACATGGCGAGTCTCTTTACGAACAGCGGCGCGGCGGCCCGCAAGTTCCGCTATGAAGCGCAAGCCGGCAACATCGGCATCAACATCGGTGTTGCCGCGCCGATGGCGTTCTTCCCGTTCAGCGGTTGGAAGGAGAGTTTCTTCGGTACGCTGCACGGTCAAGGCAAACACGCAGTCGAGTTCTTTACTCAAACCAAAGTTGTAGTCGAGCGCTGGCCCAAAGAGTGGTCGCGGCAATTCTAAAGTGTTCGTAGTAAGCGACGGAGCGCTCTTTGCGGAGTCGCGTCCTGCACGCGGTACGACGGCACTCCGCACACCTGCCCTGGCGGGCGGTGCCAGGGAAACCCGCTGCGTGCCTGACTACGAACCAGCCCAATTCTTCCGCGAATCTCGCCAATCCTCGCCAATTTGGTTTTCCATGTTAGCGAAGATTCGCGAGATTCGCGGAGAAATACCAATGCCGTTGAGTTGGCGAAGGTACTGTGAAAATGAATCGAAATCAGACACACAAATCGAGTACGCTAGAACTTGACGGTAGAGCTGTGCTGTGCGGCCTGCTGCCGAATACGACTGTGATGCCGGATCCCGACGGCAATGGCGCGTTTTTGAAATTTGATTCAGAGCAGCCGCGGTCGCGACACGTATTCAAAGTCGGACGGATGCACCTTGCCCGGTTCACGGCCTGTTATCGCTATAAGATGTTTTGGATGACAGCCGCCGCCGGCACAAGCGCGGGCCAAGTCCCGGTCGAAACGCAATCGCTCTTGGCTGAACTCGACGAGCAGTCCTACGCACTGATCGTTCCGTTACTCGACGGTCCCTTTCGCGCATCGCTGCAAGGCGCGGGCGAGGATGGTCTCGAGCTCGTGGTCGAGTCCGGCGATCCAGCGGTCGTCACGGATTCGGTGGTGGGCTTGTTCGTCGCCGTGGGCGCGAATCCCTACACTCTCGTTGCGCAATCTGCGCCGCGCGTGATGCAGCAGATGAAGACCGGGCGCTTGCGCGCCGAGAAAGCACTCCCCGCGTTTGTCAATCAATTCGGATGGTGTACCTGGGATGCCTTTTACCATGACGTGTCGCAGGAGCATGTGCGAATGGGGTTGGAGAGTTTCCAACGAGGAGGACTCGAACCCAACTTCATCATCCTCGACGACGGATGGCAATCCACGCGCAAGTTGCCAGGCGGCGAAGAGCGTTTGACCGCTTTCCACGCAAATGACAAATTCCCCGGCGATCTCGCGCCGACCGTCGCGATGGCGAAAACTGAATTCGGCATCGAGTCTTTCCTGGTATGGCATGCGATCACCGGCTATTGGAGCGGGGTGGATGGCGATGCGCTGCCGGGCTATGACGCGCAAACGATCGCGCGTTCCTTCTCGCCAGCCATGCTGCGCTATTTGCCGCAAGCCAATTCGGACGATTGGGGCGCGACGGTCGGACTCGTTCCAATCGAAACGGTTTATCGTTTCTTTCAGGACTATTATCGGCATCTGCGTTTGCAGGGCGTGGATGGAGTCAAGGTTGACACCCAAGCGGTGCTCGAGGGGCTTGCGTATGGGATGGGTGGTCGCGTGCCGCTGATGCAGCGTTACCACGAAGCCGTGGAGGGAGCGGCGCACACGCATTTCAAGGGGACACTCATCAACTGCATGTCGTGCTCCTCCGATATGCTTTACAGCGCGCTGAACTCGACACTCACGCGCACCTCCACCGACTTTTGGCCCAAGCGGCCCGAGACGCACGGCCGGCATATGTACGTGAATGCCCAGGTCGGGGTGTGGTTCGGCGAGTTCATTCACCCGGACTGGGACATGTTTCAATCCGCGCATCCCATGGGGTCGTATCACGCCGCGGGCCGCGCCGTGAGCGGGGGGCCGGTCTATGTGTCGGATACGCCTGCCGCGCATGATTTCGCGTTATTGCGCAAACTCGTTCTGCCCGATGGCAGCATTCTGCGCGCGCGCGAACCGGGTCGCCCCACGCGCGATTGTCTTTTTCACGATCCCACACGCGAGCCGGTGCTGCTCAAGGTCTTTAACCACAATCTCGATGCCGGCGTGATCGGCGTGTTCAATGCGCGCTACGATCCGAACGTCGAGCAGACGGCACCCGTATCCGGCTCGGTGTCCCCTGCCGATGTCGAAGGGCTGGAGGGCGAGCAGTTTGCGGTCTACGCGCATTATGCGCGAGAATTGCGCGTGCTGAGGCGCGCGGAACGATGGAATCTGACGCTCGCCCAATTGACCTGCGAGGTTTTTACGATCGTTCCGATTCGCGGCGGAGTTGCCCCGATCGGGTTGGTGGATTTGTTCAACAGTTCGGGGGCAGTCGTGTCCAAGCGAAATGCAGGCGAGCGTGAGTATGAAATCAAGATGCGCGGACCGGGACGCTGCTTGATCTGGAGTGAGCGCCAGCCGACAACGGTAACCGTCAACGGACTGCTCACGGACATTGACTATGATACTTCTTCTCATGCGTGCATCCTAATCCTACCTGCCGAAGCGACAGTGCATCTTCGTTTCTGACTAGAGTGGTAGACCTTCGAGGTTTCCTCGAAGGTCTTTTGTTTGTGCTCAGATTGTGATAAAATGAAAACGATGGATGAGCTTGAACTCGTTACCCTTGACGACGCGGCCGCCGCGGTCCACAAGACCGCGCACAACATTCGTGACTATATTCAGCGCGGCCGCATCGCCAAGTACGACGCGCAAGGCAATCGGGTGAGCCGCGCGCCCAATGGCGGCTTGCGAGTTTCGCTCGTCGAGTTGCGCGCGTTCATGGCGCGAATGGCGCAAGGCAACGCGCAACATCATCGGGCGGGATTTCACCTTGAGCTTGGCTTTTACGATGTGCCGGAATGGCAGCGGACCAAGCACGTTCATCGCCTGCACCCCTACCTCGGCAAGTTCATTCCACAGTTGGTCGAATGGTTCCTCGCGCGCTATTTCAAGGCCGGCGACGTGATTCTCGATCCGTTCATGGGCTCGGGCACCACGCTCGTCCAAGGCAACGAATTGAAGATGGCGACGATCGGCCTGGACATTTCTGAATTCAACTGCCGCATCGCACGCGTCAAGACGCGCAAGTACGACCTGGAACACGCGCGCCGCGAGATTCTTGAAACCGAACGCTGCGTAATGGGCTTTAGCCAACAACTTGCCCGGGGCGCGGATGCCGAAGTGCAAGCCCTAGCCGCGAGCCTGGTCGCCGAGTGTCACAGCGAGTATTTGAAAACGTGGTTCGCCCCCCGCGCCCTTTACGAGATGCTCTACTACCGGCGCCTCATCCCCCAGCACGAGTATCAGGATTTGCTCCGCGTGGTCTTGAGCCGCGCGGTGCGGTCCTCGCGTTTGATCCCGCATTACGACTTGGCGACTCCCAAAGCGCCGCTCCCTGTCGGCCAAGAATACTGGTGCCGGAAACATGCGCGCATGTGCCGACCCATCGAAGAATGCGCGGTCAAGATTCACGCGTACAGCGAGGACACCGCGCGCCGGCTGGAGCAGTTTGACCAATTGCGCAGCGACGAGCCGGTCACGATCATCCAGGGCGATTCACGGACCGTGAACTTGCGCGGGGAATTGGAAAGCACACCTCTCGCCGGTCGCGCCATTGACGGCATCTTCACTTCGCCGCCCTACGTTGGGCAGATTGACTATCACGACCAGCACATCTACGCCTACGAGTTGTTTGGCATTGCGCGCAACGACCCGCTCGAAATTGGGCCAAAACGGCGGGGCAAGTCACGTCAAGCCCAAGCCGATTACGTCGCGGATATTTCAAGCGTGTTTCGCAACATGCTGCCGGCGCTGCGCGCGGACGCCAAAATTTTCGTCGTCGCCAACGACCGGTTCAACCTCTATCCCGAGATCGCGCGGCGGAGCGGACTGCAAATCGTCGAAGAGTTCCACCGGGCGGTGACGAAACGCACGGAGCAGGGAAACGATCCGTACCAGGAAACGATCTTTATGATGGTAAAGCAATGCCCATAGATCCCGAACGCCAGAAGCAAGCCAAAGAATACGCACGAATTCATCATCGGCTGTTTGCGCTGAATCTCGTTTTGACCGGTCTCGCGCTGTTGGGAGTGCTGGCGCTGGGGCTAAACGTCTGGCTCAAGCAAGTCATATTGTCGTTGACGCACGACGCGTGGCTCGCGACGTTCTTGTATTTCGTCGTCGCGCTCGTCGCGTACGAGGGACTGTTCTTCCCGCTCGCGTACTATCGCGGTTTAGTGCTGCCGCACCGCTATGGCTTGTCTACGCAAACCCAGCGCGCCTGGCTGGTAGACGTAGCGAAAGGCGGCACGCTCACTATCATTCTCGGCGGGCTGGTCGTCGAGGTCATCTATTCTTTCTTGCGCGGCGATCTTCCTCTCCCCCTGCTATCCGCGGGGGGAGCCGGTGGGGGGTGGTGGCTCTGGGCGAGCGCGTTCATGATCCTCTTTAGCGTCGTCCTGGCCAACCTCGCGCCGGTCCTCATCTTTCCCCTCTTTTTCAAATTCAAGCCGCTCGAAGATGCCGAACTCGTCCATCGCCTGACCGCGCTCGCCGAACGCGCCCGCACGCGTGTCCGCGGCGTTTACACGATGATGCTCTCGGAAAAGACGACAGCGGCGAATGCAGCGCTGATGGGATTGGGCAACACGCGGCGCATCGTTCTGGGCGACACGCTTTACCAGAACTATACGCACGACGAGATCGAAACAGTTCTCGCCCACGAATTGGGACATCACGTCCACCACGACATCGGCTGGGGGTTGATCGTCCAGTCGGGGCTGACGCTGGCGGGGTTTTATATCGCGGATGTGTTTCTGAAGTGGACCGTGGCTTGGCTCGGGTACGAGGGGATTGCGGACCTGGCGGCATTTCCGCTCTTGGGACTGGCGTTCGGCATCTTTGGCTTGATCACGATGCCGCTGACCAACGCCTACTCGCGTTGGCGCGAAGCGTTGGCCGACGACTATGCGCTGGCAACCACGCGCAATGCTCCTGGCTTTGTCGGCGCGATGGAAAAGCTCGCGAATCAGAACCTCGCCGAGTTAGAGCCGGAACCGTGGGTCGAGTTCCTGCTGTACGATCATCCGCCCATCGGCAAGCGGCTCAAGCGTGCAACGGGAATTTGATCGCCTTGGCCGGACACCGGTCCGAGCATGCGAGGCATTTGGTACACGAGTTCGCAGAGAGAATTCTGCGTTTACGCGTCAAGTCAATTCCTTCGGGACATACACGCCGACACGCCTGACAATTGACGCCTTTCGCTACGAGGCATTTGTCTTTGTTGACCACAGGACGGAGAAAGCGATTAAAGCTGCCGACAATGCTCAGCAATGCGCCCAGCGGGCAGATCGTGCGGCACCAGGATTTGAGCACCCAGAGTTCGAGCGCGAGCATGGCCGGGAAGAGCACCAGTTCCACGCTCAGCGGGTCGGGGGACAAGAGCCGAAAGACCGCGTAGAGCGCGCCAAAGAAGAGGCCGATCGGGCAGAAGAAACAAAAGACGGGGAAACGGAATATAAACGATGCGAGGAGCACGCCGCCCAGCACGGCATACGGAGAATAGGCGGCCCAGTTTATGCCCATGGGCGCGACGACTTGTTCGGATTGCGCCGCTCCGTTGTCTACTTTGACGGCGGCATCCCGTGGCACATCATTGGCGCGATGCTTGCGTCGCATTAGGGACGTGCCATCGTGCCGCAAAAGGCGGCGGTATCCCTCGATTCCTCGGGACGATACCGCCATCCAGTTTCCGTGGTCTGGTTTGACCGCGGCCGCCGCAGGCCGCAAGAGGCGGCGGAATTCGGATACGGCCGTGAAGTTACGGAATGGGAGCTTCGCAGTTGACCCTCCCATGTCGCCGAACACGCGCCGCAGAAGAACCGCGGGGCAGACCCACGCGCAAAAGACGCGACCTAACGCGATAACGGTGAACAATACGAAGATGACAAAAGGCCACTCGGGCAACAACTCCCTGGCCGCCAAGGACCTCTCTAGGAATCCCAAGGGACAGGCAAAAGTGACTGGGAGTCGCCAGACGCCAATGGCGGTGAGCAGGAATCCGATAGAATCCGTGACCGAGAATATCCAAACGTCAAGAGCGCAAAGACCACCATAGTAGAGTCTGCCAACCGCACCTGAGACGATCACTAGAATCACGAGCGCGGCCGTCCCAATCCTAAGTATTTTTGTCTTGGTCACAAAAGGTTTCCGTTGTTCATCGGGGCTATACGTAACTCGGACGTGCCGAAACTAAACCGGAGAATATTGGACGCGGATGAACGCGGATGAACGCGGATTTTTTCTGTTCTTTTGTCCGCGTTAATCCGCGTTCATC
>JACQYF010000069.1 GCA_016208315.1 Chloroflexota bacterium
ATTCGACGTGAATTGGCCGGCGCGGAGCGGTTTGCCGCGAAACAAGATTTCGCCCGACGTTGGTTCGTACAGCCGGCTGATCACGCGGCCGAACGTCGTCTTGCCGCACCCGCTCTCGCCGACCAAGCCGACCGTTTCGCCTTCGGGGACGCAGAGACTCACGCCGTCCACCGCGCGCACGACGCGATCGGGCGCGCGCGCAACCAGTCGCGCCAAAAGACTGGGGCGGATCGTGAAATGCTTTTTGATGGCGATTGCTTGCACGAGTGGAATTTTGTTCGCCGTCATGCGACATCCACCGTTTGCGACCACGCCCACTCCGGCGCGCGCGCGTAATCATGGTGCGCGAGACAACGCACCAATCGTCCGGGCGAACGACGGAAAAAGGGCACCGCGCCTTCCTGGCACACCGGGCGCGCCTGCGCGCAGCGATCGGCGAAGGCGCAGCCGGGTGGGATACTCGCCAAATCCGGCACATTGCCGGGAATCGGCTCGATGCGCGTCCGTTGCGCCGAGATGCGCGGGATGCACGTCAACAGGCCGCGCGTATACGGATGCTGCGGCGATTCAATCACCTCTTCGGTCGTGCCCGTCTCGACGATGCGTCCCGCGTACATCACGGCGATGCGCTGGCAGAATTCGGCGGCGAGATCGAGGTTGTGGGTCACGAGGACGATGGCGGTGCCGTGTTCCTGGTTGATGCGCCGCAAGAGGTCAATGATCTGCGCCTGAATCGTCACGTCGAGCAAGAGGTCAATGATCTGCGCCTGAATCGTCACGTCGAGCGACGTGGTCGGCTCGTCGGCGAGCAGTATCTTTGGCTCGCACGCCAGCGCGATCGCGATCAAGGCGCGCTGCTGCATGCCGCCGCTAAACTCGTGCGGATACTCGTGATACCGGTCCATCGGCGCGGAGATGCCGACCTCCGACATGAGCTGCAGGACGCGCTCTTTCTCGGGCGATGTTCGCGCCCACGGCAGCCCGCGCGCGGCCGCGACGCTGTGGTGAATGCGTAACGACTCGCCGATCTGATCGCCGACGGTGAACGCCGGATTGAGCGAGCTGAGCGGGTCCTGAAAAATCATCGCGATGTCTTTGCCGCGAATGCGCCGCATCTCTCCCTCCGGCAATTTCAACAAATCGGTGCCGTCAAACAGCACGCGGCCATCGGCGATGCGACCCGGCGAAGAAATCAGCCGCAGAATCGAGAGCAGGGTAACACTCTTTCCGCAACCCGACTCGCCGACGATGCCGAGGATTTCGCCCGCGCGCAAACTCAAACTCACCCCGGCGACGGCTTGCACCAACCCGCGCCGCGTCGGAAAGGCGGTGGTCAAATTTTTCAGTTCGAGGAGGAGAGTGTTTCGCATTGGTGGCTCTATACTCGCAGTCAACAGTGAACAGTGAACAGTGAACAGTGAGCAGACTGTTGACTGTTGACTGTTTACTGTTTACTGTTCACTACTCGACCTTCAACCGTGGATCCAAAATATCGCGCAGCCCTTCGCCGAACACGTTGATGCTCATCACCAAGAGCAGGATCGCCAGGCCGGGGAAAGTGGACACCCACCACGCGGTGAGCAAATAATCGCGACCGCTCGCGACCATCGAACCCCAAGCCGGCGTGGGCGGTTGTATGCCGAGACCCAGAAAACTCAAACTCGCTTCCATGATGATCATGTAGCCCAGGCGCAAAGTGCCGAGCACAAAAACCGATTGGATCACATTCGGCAGAATCTCAGAGCCGATGATCGCCAGACTGCTCTGTCCCGCGACGCGCGCGCCGTCCACATATTCTTTCGTTCGTTCCACCATCACCTCGCCGCGCACCAGCCGATAGAATTCGACCCAGCCCTTGAACGCCAGAGCCGCCACGAGATTGACGAACCCGGGCCCGAGAAACGCCATGATGCCGATCGCAAAAATCAGGAACGGAAATGCGAGCAGCAGATCGGCAAAGCGCGAGAGGATTTCGTCGAGCCAGCCGCGATAATATCCGGCGACCGCGCCCAGCGCCGTGCCGACGACGACGGACACGGCGATGCTGAGCAAGCCCACCGCCAGCGACACGCGTGTGCCGAAAATGATGCGCGACAAGAGGTCGCGGCCTTGTTCATCCGCGCCCAGCGGATACGACCAGTTGCCTTCCACTTCCCACGCGGGCGGCTCAAAGCGTAGCAGCAAACTGCCGCGCACGGGATTGTGCGGCGCGATCTGCTCGGCAAAGATCGCCGCGAGGATGTAGAGCAAAACGACGATGCCGCCGAACAGCACGAACGGGCGCTGGCGCAGTTCGTACCACAACTCCGCCAAACCGCGCTGCCACAATCGCAGCCGAATCCGCAGACCATAATCCCAGGCGCGCGCGATGCGCCGAGGTGCTTGTGCTGTCATTGCAGACCTCGTGACGCAATGAACCAAAACACACGTGCAGGTGTCATTGCGCGGAGGCGGTCTTTGCCGGTGGCGAGGTCGGCTGCGCCAGGAGCCGACGAAGCCAAGCAATCTCCAACTCGCGAATTGGGGATTGCTTCGTCGCAAACTGCGCTCCTGCTCAGAAACTTGCCCTTGTGTGTTCGTAGTCCGGCACGTAGCGGGTTTTGCGGAGTGCCGTCCTTCCCGCGCGGACGCGACTCCGCAAAGGACGCTCCGTCGCGTACTACGAACCAGCGCGCGTTTCTGTTCTCGCGCATGCCCCAGAGGCATGGGGTTCTCGCAATGACAGGGTGCTCGGTAGTTATGCCGACGGTTTGGCTCATTGGCTCATTGGGCAATTGGCTCATTTTGTTTCACAGCGTTATCTTCGGGTTCAAATACGTGTACAAAATATCCACCACCAAATTGGCGAGCACGAACGTAATGGCATAGACCATGACCGCGCCTTGGATGAGCGGGAAATCGCGGTTAAAGATGGCGTCCACGACCAAGCGCCCCAAGCCGGGCCAACTGAACACCGTCTCGACGATCATGTTGCCGCCGAGCAGCACGCCGACTTGCAACCCGACGACCGTCACGGTCGGAATCAGCGCATTCCGCAGCGCGTGCTTCATGACCACGTCCCATTCCGTCGCGCCTTTGGCGCGCGCCAGTTTCGTGTAATCGCTCCGCAGCACTTCGAGCATACTCGAGCGCAGCACGCGCGCAATGATCGCCGCGACGCCCGCGCCGAGCGTGATGGACGGCAGCACGAGATGTTTCAGACTATCCACGAGCGCGCGCAGGTTGCCGGTCAGAATGCTATCCACAACATACATGCCCGTGATTTCCTGCAACTGCACATCATAACTCAAGCGGCTTTGCGCGGGCAGCACCTTGAGCTGGACAGCGAACAAAAGAATCAAAATGATGCCCAGCCAAAAGCCGGGCATCGAGATTCCCAGGAACGCGCCCGCCATGGAGAAACGATCTAGGAACGAATTCTGCCGCACGGCGGATAAAATCCCGATGGGCAGCGCGATCAGCAGACTGATCAAGAGCGAGCCGAACGTCAACTCGATGGTCGCGGGCATGCGTTCGGCGAGGAGGTCCACCACGGGCTTGTTGCGAATGTACGAATAGCCCAGATTGCCGCGCAGCGCATCGCCGAGAAAGTAGCCGAGTTGGACGTGGAGCGGCTCGTCCAGATGGAATTGATGGCGCAGTTGTTCCATCTCGCGCACGCTCGCGACGCCGGAACGACCCAGCATAATGTCCACGGGATCGCCGGGCGTGAGGCGAATAAAGAAAAAGACGACGATGGCGACGCCGAACATGATCGGGATCGTCGAGAGCATGCGCTCGAAAACTTTGATCGCTTTCATGGATTCGCCAGTAGGGGCGGGGTCACCCCGCCCCTACAAACCCTTCGGGTCTATTCAACTCACTTTAAGCAAACATCGTGCAAATTCTCGCGGCTGTCCGAGGCGGGCGCCCAATTCTGCACGCGCGCCGCCGCCGCTTCGATCGCTTCGGGTAAGACGAGGAACACCGCGGGCGCTTCGTCGTAGATCAGTTTCTGCGCCTGGTTGTAGGTGGTGCGTCGTTTCGCAGGATCGTTTTCCGTCTCGCCACTCTTGATCAACTGGTCAACGGTCGCGTTCGAGTAGCCGGAGAAGTTGCCGCGTCCGTAGGTCGAGCCGGCGGTGTACGAGTACCATTTGGCTTCCATGTGGCCGACCGGATCGAACGCCGAGTCGCCCCAGTCGCCCACGTACGCCTGGCGTTCGCCGGCGAGCAGTTTCGGACGGACGACGTTGTACTCCCACACGCGCACACTGGCGTCAACGCCAATCTCGCGGAACATCGCGGACACCGCTTCGGCGATCGGGCGAACCGAGTCAATCGTGTCAATCACGAACGTCAACGGCTTGCCGCCTTTCATCAAGACGCCGCTCGCGTCCGGCGCCCAGCCCGCGTCCTTCAACATGGCGAGGGCTTTGGCTTTGTCGTACGCGTAGGGTTTCAGCGCGGGATCGGCAAAGTTGTTCGTCGGCATCAAAGGCCCGGCCAACGGCTTGGCCAAACCGTTGTAGACTTTTTTGACGATCAGGTCCTTGTCCACCGCGTAATTGAGCGCCTGGCGCACTTTCGGATCGTCGAAAGGCGCTTGCTTGACGTTCATTTCCATCCAGATCGGGCGCGTGCCCGCGACGGTCTTGACTTGGACCCCGGGCACTTTTTGCAGCGTGGTCACCAACTCGGCGGGCACTTCGGTGATAATGTCCACCTCGCCCGCCAGCAGCGCCGCGACGCGCGTCGAATTCTCTGGAATCACGCGAAAGACGGCTCGGCTCACGCACGCTTTGCCGACGGGTTTGAGATCGGGCGCGCCGCCGTAGTAATCGTCAAAGCGATCGAGGACGATTTCTTCCAACCCGGTTTTCGCCGAAACGAATTTGAACGGGCCGGTGCCCAACGGCTTTTCGATCAAGCCCTTGGTGCCCACTTTATCGAGGTACGCTTTCGACACGATTTGCGTGTGGACGAGGAGTTGTATGGCGGGCGGCCACGCCGCGGTAAAATTCATCACGACTGTGGAATCGTCTTTCTTTTCAGCCGACTTGAAGGGGCCGAGGAATCCCTTGCGAAGCGAGGTGTGCGGCTGGGGAAATTCGATGGCATTAGTGTTGAACACGCGGTTGAACGTAAAGACCACGTCGTCCGCCTTTAGCTCGCTGCCATCGTGGAATTTGACGCCCTTGCGTACCTTGATTTCGAGCGTCTTGTCGTCCAACCATTTCAGCGATTCGGCGATTTCCATGTGCGTGCTGCTCGTGCTGTCGCGCGTGACCAAGCCGTCGTACATGTTGCGAATCACCGTCTCGGCTTCGCGGCTGCTGTGGTCCGCCGGGTCAATCGAAGAGGGCGCGCGGGCGAGCGCCACGACGAGAGTATTGCGCGCCGGCGGCGGCGTGGGCTGGACGACGACCGTTTGGGGCACCGCAACGGTCTGCGGCACCGCGACCGTTTGCGGAACGGCGACGGTTTCTTTGACGGTGACGGTCTCCTTGACCGTGACAGTTTGAATGACTGGGGCACTGGTGGGTGCGGGGGGTGGTGCAGCGCAGGCGGCGAGCGCGACGAGCAAGAGCGCGACGAGCACGCCGACCTTGATACGAACCCGGTTCATAAGTGTCCTCCTTCGATGAGATGAACGATCACGACGCGCGAGTTTTCTTCAGCATCCCCCCTTTCTATAACTCAACCGCTCACCATCGCCTTGACTTGCGCGATGTTCAGCCCTTCGATTGCCAGGCGGCGCGTGTTTCGGCCTTCTTCCCAATAATCCCGCCGGTGCAGCGCGCAAGCGATATTGACGAGACCGGCGCACGCGGGCATCTCCACGCCCGCGACGCGCGCCAGCGCGACCATCGGCACGAGGCCCGTGGGCACATCCTCCCAGATGTAGCGCGTATCGAGCGAACGCGGCGCGGCAATCCCGCGATACGCGGCGTTGCTCTGAATGCGCTGGTACAGCGTGTCGCCGGCGATGCCGTCGTAACTGCGCGCGAGCCACTCGCCAGCCGACTGTGCGTTGACGCCGTACGCGTGCGCGACCGCCAGCCGCTCGGCGTCCATCACCTCGATCATGCGCGCGATGCTCGGCGTCATATCGCGATAGAACTCGAACGCCACGCCCGATTCGATGCGGCCTGCGCTGAGAATCGTCGTCGTCGGGTGAAACATCGCGCCGATGTTGTCCAGCCCCGTTTCGAGCACATCCGCCGCCGCGACGAATTGCGGATACAGCGGGTTCAGCCGTGCGAGAACCGGCGCGGTATCGCACGCGGGAAACGCGGCGAGCGCCACTTGTTTCTTCACGCTCGAAATGCGGACTCGCGCGGGCCCCGAGAGTCGGCAGGTGTAGAGGAGCGTTTGCGCTTCGGCGACGAGTGCGCTTGCGGTCACGTTCAATTGCTTGAGCACGCTGCGAAATTCGAGCGCGCCGCCCGTGCGACCCGGGTTCAGGACGATGATCTGTCCATCCCGCAAATGCGGCGCGCACGTTTCCGCCATAAACGCGTGTGCGTTGGCCGGGACGACGATGAAGATGAGATCAGCATCGGCAATCACCGGCGCGATATCGGTGGTCGCCAACTCCAGCGCGCCGAAGCCGGCGACGACGCCTTCGCAGGTGACGCCGCGTGTGTTCTGCAAATCGCCGATTTCGTGCGCAAATTTATTGTAGAGGCGGACCGCATAGCCGCGCAGCGCCAGATCGCCCGCAAACGCGTGCGCCCCATTGCCCGCGCCGAGGACTGCGATTTGTGGTTTCATAAAGTCCTTTGTAGGACAAATTGCCAATTTGTACGCCGGGGACAAATTAGCAATTTGTCCTACAGGGATACAAGTTCGCGCTTCATCACCCGCAACGCTTGCTCCGGATCAACGCGCCCGTACAGCCCACCCAAAATGCTGACGAGATACTGCGCGTCGAGGAGAACGGGACCGTTCGGACGCAGGACGTGCGGCTCGTCGGGATTGTAGAGCACACCCTGCGCGATGAGCGCGAGATCGTCCAGATAGCCCGGTGCTTGTTCCTGGCATTTGTGATAAACCGTCCCGCCGATCACGAGCACCGTCACGGGTTGATTCAAAAAGTTGACGCCGTGCTGCAAGAAATAGGTCTCGGTCTCGTCCACATAGCCGGCGTGTTTGCGCGTCGCGGTTGCGAGAATCTCGCGCGCGAGCCAGGAGCGCGCGGTGTTTTCCAGCGCAGTCTGCGGGACGGAGTGCGGATGTGCCGTGATCCACGAGAGATAGCGATCCAGATCAACTCCGGCGTGACCATTCCGGCTGAACACGAATTGCCCGAATTGGCCGTCGCCCGCGGCAAACTGGTTTGGAAAGTGCTGCGAGAGGAACGCGCTCAACTCGTGCTGCATCGTGCCGTTCTTAAAGCGCTCCAATTCCTTGAGGTTGACCGCGTTGTAACTCAAGCCGTATTTGCCTTCCACGCGGCGATACGCCAGCGGCGTGTTCGGCGTTTTGAGAATCGTGCGCTTGACGCGCTTGCTGTGGTCGGGACCTTCGTACACGAAGAGCGGATTGTCGTGAACGTTGGAGAAGAAATCGGTCGTCGCCCCGCCGATGTCGAGCGCGAGGATGTTGCCGAGACCTTCTTCGCTGCCGTGCCCGCGCGCGAGCAGATTGATGCCGCGAAAGGCGGCGCGCGGCGTCGGAATGAACGGCGCGTCCATGTATTCTTCGACGACGTCGAAACCCTTGCCGCGAATGATGACCGTCTGGAACAGTTCGCGGATCGTTTCGTTGACGACTTCGATCTGGAAACGATTCACTTCTGGCATGACGTTCGCCGTCACGCGAATGTCAATCTTGTTCGCGTGAAAGATGTTTTCGATCTGTTCGCGCACGTCGTGATTGCCGGCGTAGATGACCGGGACGCCATACTGCGCGTAAGTCGCGAGGCGCGCGCTCTCGGCGAGCAGGTGGGCGTTGTGCAGTTGTGTTTCCGAATCACCGCCCTCGTCGGTGCCGCCAGCCATCAAGATGATTTCGGGCTGGTCGTCGGTGTAGATCGCGCGCGCTTGCTCCGGCGTCAACTTGCCCGCGTAACTCGCCAAGAGTTTCGCGCCCGCCGTCAGCGCGGCGAGGTCGGCGGCAAAGCCCGATTCCTCTTCGGTCAGCGCGACCGTGACCATTTTCAAGCCGCCCTTGGCGCTGGAGCAGGGCAGCCGCACGTCGAACCGGCTCATCGCCTCGTCGAGCGGTTTCCAATTGCGGCGCTCTTGGCACGCGGCTAACACGCCCAAGCCATCCGCCAGCCCGACGCGAATATCGTCCACCGTGGTCGGAACATAGCGCAAGGAAAAGCGCTCGGACTTGGCGTCGAACAGACCGACCTTGGTGTAGGTCGAGCCAAAGTCTACGACGAGCGCCTGCTTGGTCTGAAGTTTGAGCTGCGCGATGCTCTTGCCGCGAATCGTCACTTCGTGATCGGCGTCGGCTTCCAACTCTTCGGTTTCGGTGATAAAGTTTTCGTCGGCGGCGACGGAAATCGTCTTGTCAAAGTACCACGGAAAACGCTGGCGCACGAGGTCGACGCGCTGGAGTTCATCCTTGAGCGGAATCCCGTCCCACGACGCGGCGCGGCACGCGCCGTCCACCACCTTGATTTTGACCTTGCCGATCATCTCGTACTTTTTGTCGGCGACGGTCAGGTGCGGGGCTTGATACAGCCCGATCTGCATCGCGAGTTCGAGCGCGTCGGGGCTGATGACGCCGCAAGTCGCCGTCGCGTAATGGTCTTCGTTCGCGAAAGAGAGGAGCATGGTCTCATAATTGCAATCCGGGTCTTGACTCGGCTCTTTCGCCCACTCGTCAAAATTCGCGACGGTGACGGGGCCTTCGTATCCGCCGAGCAGCGCGCCGTGCAGGACGTTGTACATCGCGCCGCGTTTCAGTTCGGCGATGCGCCGGCGCACCCAGGGGTCGGCCCAGACGTCCGGCACGTGCCCTTTCGCGAAATCCCAGCACACTTGCTTGGTGATCTGGCACGACTCGATAATGTCTTCGGCTTTGGCTTCGTGGTGCGCTTCCGAGTGCGTGACGACGTGCAGAATGTCCGGCTCGAGATACAGTTGCGTGTAAATGCCGAACGCGAGATGTCCTTTTGCCTGGTGCAGGTCGGGCGGGAAGCTCGGCAAGCCCGAACGCGTTTGCTTGATGATGTGGAAATCGTAATGGCGCGTCAGCGGCTCGATGAGTTCGTACGACGCTTTCATCTTGGCGAGATCGTCGAGCGCGGAAATTTCGGGCGGCAGCTCGAACATCATCTGCATCACGTAATGCGTGACCCCCAGCTTCAGCGCCATCAAGCCGACAAGGACGTGATCGGTCACCTGCATATCGTCGCTGGCGTAACGCAAGCCCCACTGGTGCGGATCGTTGATCTCGCAGGGCTTGCCGACGCTCGCCCAATAACGAATCACATCGTAATGCTCGCGAAAAGAATCGTGAATCGAAATCGGGCCGCGCCCGTCCATGCGGTTGTAAAAGAAAATCGGCACCGCCGGGAAGCACGAGTTGAGATGCTCCTGCCACAGTTTCGCGAGTTCGAGCAGTTCGTCGGTGCCGCTGTAAATGCGCGTCATCGGATAGTTGCCGCGTTGGGTCGCCGCTTTGAGTCGCCGCAGGTCTTCGATGGTGCGAATCGGCGCGCCGCCTTGGCCCGCGAGGTACTTGTCGGGGTCTTCTTCGCCGCGAATGAATTTGGCGAGCAGTTCTTGCGAGGTTTGATCGGGCGCGAGGGAAACGATTTCGAGCGCGCCCGCGTCCGCGAGTTTTTCAATGCCCGCGATCGTCGGCTCGATGGTCTCGGCGGCGATGCCGATGTGCGCGCGAATGATCGGCCGATTCTCGCGCTCGCGCACTTGCCGAATCCGCTCGACCAAATAGTCCGACCATTCCACGTGACTCTGTGCGATCTCGACCGGCTGCTGTTTGGCAAATCGTTCCAACTCTTCCATCGTCACGTAATCGTCGGCGATGACTTGGAAAAAGTGTTGGAACTCGGGCCGGTCCATATAGTCCTGGCTGACTTTTTCCAGATCGTAGTGGCGCTCTTCGGGCGGCGTAAAGGGATCGGGTTCGAGGGGGACGCCCGTCATCGTGCGGACGAGATTCGCGGCGGGGCGCAAGCCGCCGAAGGAATAGCGGATGCCCGAGTCTCGCGGATGCAGCCCATAGCGCGTCGCGGTCTCGACAAATTCGGTAATCAGCTTGTCCACGTGCAAGTCGCCGAGACGCATCGAGACGCCGACAACCTCGGGCCGCGCTTCGCGAATCTTGTTGATGACTTCGGGAATCGGGACGGCGGGGCCGAGTTTCACGGAAATATAGCCCAAGCCCTGGTCCTGCATCCAATCGGCAAAACCTTCGACGCCCAGGTTGTGGACGCACTTGCCGATCGCGCCGACCATGACGCGGCGTTTCTTGGGGCTGCTATCCGGGGTGGTGCTCATACTTCTCCCTCAACTATAGGTTGGTAGTCAGCGACGGAGCGAAGCGGAGTCGCGTCTGTAGTGCTGCAGAACGCCACTCCGCAAACAACGCTCCGTGGCTCACTACGAACTCGCGCTTTTCATTTCGAGACAGCGCGTCCAGGATTCTTTTTTTCCGCGCTCGTCCGCGTTCATCCGCGTCCTATTATTATTGTTTGATTGTTGGTCTACTACATGATACATGGGCTACTCGGTTGCCAACAGCTTGCCGGTGCGATACGCAGCATCTACTTCTTGCAAGGCGCGCGTCGTCTGCGCGGGACGCTCGAACGAGAGCGCGGCGATGAACGCGTTGATAAGCGCGACCGCGCCGGTTAGCGAGAGCGCGTGCGCCGCGCCATCCGTTGCAACCTGGAACGCGTAATCGGCGCGCTGGGCAAGCGGGGAAACGATGCTGTCCGTGATCGCGATGCGGGTCGCGCCGCGACTTGCCGCCTGCTCCATCGCGTGGATGGTTTCGGCGACATAGCGCCAGACGCTGATGCCGATAAAGACACTGGTCGGCTTCAGCCGAACGAGTTCCAGCGCGAGCGGGATGCCGCCGTCTAGCACCGCGCGCGCCTCCAAGCCCATCACCTTGAGCGAGTGCGCCAGATAAAGCGCAGTTCCCGCCGATGTGCCGCCGCCGACCACGAGAATATCGCTCGCCTTGCCAAGCGCGGCGACTGCCGCCCAAAAGCGTTCTTGATCCAACGACTCGCGCGTACGCGTGAGGTTTTGAATGTCCAGTCCAAAAACGCGCTCGGCGAGATGTTGTTTGTCAGGGATGCCGCGGCCTTGTTCGATTTGTTGGACCTTGTTGACGTAGGTGGGCAAACTCGCGCGCACGGCGTTTTGGAGTTCGGGATAGCCCTCGTAGCCGAGTATCTGGCAAAAGCGCACGACCGTTGCGGCGCTCACGCCCACTTTGCCGCCCAATTCAGCCGCAGAGGCATAAGCGACAAACAAACCATTGTCGAGGATAAAGCGCGCCAGTTCTTTTTGAGAACGGCTCATATCGGGGAAGAGCGAGGCGATCCGAGTATCGAGCAGAGTATCCTGGTCCATAGTTGGCAGCATATCGAAAAAATTCGCTGTCGGGATGAGGATCGAAGGGGTCTTACGGCGACGTGGAACCATTATAACATGAGATGCGCGAATATGCAATGTTTATTGCAAAGACTAGGATAGATGTAATGACTGTTTTACGGTCGGAAAGACACGGGTCGCGCGAAAAGCGGACGAGTTGTCGCTCGTCCGCTTGACTTCAGTTCCACCCGCCGATTTTCGGTATGTTCAGATCACAGGCACCAGATTGCAGACAACCGGACCGGCCCTCGCCGTCGTCTGATAGTACGCGCCATCGGCGCACGCGCGGCAGAGTGTATCTCCAACTCGCCGCACTTCTCGCTCGTTGATAATGTCTTCGCCGCAGCACTCGCAGACCACACGCCGCCCGTGCCGGCTGATGATCGCGGCGAGCGAGACGTTAAGCGTCACGGGTTCCGCGGCGAGCAGCTCCTCGACGGGCATCACCTGGTAGGCGGCGAGCTGCGCGTGCCAGCGATCCGGCGCATCGGGGGCATGGTCCATTGCCCGCGTGCGCGCGGCCAGGTGTGGCATGATCCGAACGGCGCGCTCCGTCTGGGTATCCACAAACGTCGCCGCGGTCTTGCCATAGTCTATCACGCGCATTGTTCGGCTGCCGACCCAGCACCCGGTCGCCACGGCGAGCCCGTCCACCAAGCAGCCATCGCTTTCGACAAACGTGAATAGCCGTTTGTCTTTTTGAGCCGGGTCGAGATCCAAGAGGTCGGCGGCGTACAGACCGATCCGCACGCCAAGCACCTGGCGCGGGCAGAGCCGGTTGTGGTGATGAATCGCCGATTGCCACAGTAGGGTTTGCAGGTCTCGCATGGGTCCTCCCGGGGAAGACCTCACAGGTCTTGAGAGACCTGTGAGGTCTGGTATTCATCCTCGAGCACGCGTTCGGCAAGTTCAAGCGCGATAGTATAGCAGCCGCGATGGCCGCTCTCTAGCACGCGCTCGCGCAACTGACGGAGCCACTTTAGCAGATGTTGCGTGCAGAACTCGACTCTGAGTTCTGCGTATCTTACAGCATCGTCACCCACGGTCTCGGCTTCGCACGACCAGAGATGCGCTATGAACCGTAGTTCGTTCGCGATGTGGTCGGGCAACGCTTCGGTGGGGGACACGCCTACTCGGCGATAGCAGTCCCGCACTGCCAGCGTGGATTCGCCCATCAGCAAGCCCTTGATCGTGATGCTCGCTTCGCTCGGGTTCGAACCGGGCCGCAGCGCCGCGGGAACTTGCCAGCGATCGCGGAACACCGATTCGTACGGCGCGACGTAGCGCCGGCCCGGCACGACGAACAGCGCCATGTACTCCGCGTCGAGTTCGTCAAGTGAGCGGTGGTCATCCCAGGCGATGTCCAGCGCGGTCGCCATCTCGCGGACACTCTCGACGCTTGCTTCGCTCGGATGTGAGCTAAAGACCGCGGCGAGAAATCCGTAGATGTTCGCGCGGGCGCACGCGTCCTGGTTCGATAGTAAAGCGGTTTGCGTAATCATTGTCAACCGTGAAAGGGAACTGCGTCAGGGTAGCCATTCGTGGGGCCATCCGCGCCCTTTACGGGCTTGGGGCCCAGATTCTCGTACAAGACCCTGACCTTTCCGGCCATCGGCTTGGCATTGGGATGCTTGGCCTTGAGCGCCGCGTAGGTGCCCCACTCGCGGGTGATCGCGAGGCAGGTGACGACGCACGCGGGCGGCAGGCCCGCATCGACGCGGTGCATGCAAAAGTGACATTTCTCGGCCACACCCTTTTGACCCAGTTTGTTCACCTTGTCGGGGTTGAAGAACATTTGCTTAAAGCGACACTTGGGTAGACACTGCTTGCAGCCAGTGCATTTGCCGGCGTCCACGTAGAGGATGCCGTCGGCGCGTTGGATGATCGCGCGATAGCCGAGTTCGTCGCATTTCCTTTTGCACGGCGCGTCCACGCATTGCTGGCACATGAACGGCATCACCCGCACGTTCCCTGAAGCATACGTGCCGCCCTCGACCCCGTACACGCGGTTCCACAAGTTGCCGATCGTCACGTTATTCTCTTGCTTGCACGCCAGCGAGCACGCGTTGCAGCCGATGCAGCGTTTCAGATCCACGTACATTGCCCATCCGGTAAGACTCTCTGCCATGGCTTCCTCCTGTTATTTGTAGACCTTGACCGCGCCGTCTTTGTGGGCGGCCATCCCGGAAATCCGTTCGGCCTTGCCCGGCACGAATTGCGTGTCGCTCGTTCCTTTGCCCTTCGCAACGGGACCGAGCGCCGTGTGTCCGAAACCGTGCGTCATCCCGACCACGTCCGGGTGGATGCGCCGCGTGACGCGCACTTTGGCTTTCGCCGTCGCATATTGATTTTGGACATTCACGATGTCTCCGTCCCGAATGCCGAGCTGCCCGGCGCGGTCGGCATTCATCCACAACTCGTTCTCGCCGTGGAATTCCATCAGCCAGCGATTGTTCATCGTACGCGAGTGCGTGTGCAGCGATTCCTTCCAGTTGACGAGATAGAACGGATACGCCGACGACGGGCCGTCGGAAGTCGGCGCATAGTCCGGGAGAGGGTTCAGCCCTTTGGCCGCCATCTGCTGCGAATAGAACTCGAACTTTTTCGAGGGCGTCGCGAATCCGGTCGCCTGATACTTGTTATAGCGCGTGTCGCCGCCGATCCACGTTGCGCCCGGCAGCGCCTTGAGGTCGGCGAGACCGATGCCGACGCCTGCTTTCAGGGCATCGTCCATGAACTGTTCGTACGGCGCGTTGAATGGATAGACGTTATAGCCCATCTTGAGCGCGAGGTCCTTCACGAATTCGTATTCGAGCTTTTGGCCGAACACCGGCGCGACGACCGGCTGGCGCAGCGACACGGCGGGGAACGTAACCCACTGCGGCAGCAGCTCATAGCGCTCCAGTGGGACGATACGGGACGCCGCTGATCATCGCGTCGCGCGCCTCGACGTAGACGCCCGACGAGTGCGCGAACGGATACTTGGTGCCTTTGCCATCCACGCGCGGCGGCAGCGTTCCCGCAGGTGCTGGGACTTTGAAGCTCGGTCCCTTTCGGTCGGGCAGGATGAGGGTCCCCGGCGCATCCACTTGGCCGATCAGTCCCGCCAGCGCGGCAATCGCGCGACTGCCTTCCGCGCCGTTCATGTGATGCCCCGGCCCCGACCACGCGTCCACGACCGCGGGCTTGGTCGTCGCGAGTTCGCGCGCGACCGTCCGGATCGTGTCCGCCGCAATGCCGGTGATGGGCGCGGCCCATTCCGGAGTCTTGCTGGCGACGAGCGCCGAAAACTTGTCGAAACCGATCGTCCAGTTGGCGACAAAATTCGCGTCGTAGCGTTTTTCGGCGACGATGACGTTAGCCAGCGCGAGCGCGAGCGCGCCGTCCGTGCCCGGCTTGATCGGCAGCCAGCGACCACCGTAATCGAGCGCCTTGTCGGCCGTCTCGGATAGGCGCGGGTCAACGATCACGAGTTTCGCGCCCTTGGCCAATCCGTCGAGCAGGATGCGCGGCAGGTGCGCCCACTTCATCGCGCCGAGCGGGTTCCAGCCGAAGATGAGCATGTACTTGGCGTTGCGCAGGTCCGCTAGGGGGCGACCGTTGCCCAACGTTTTCTCAAAACCGAACTTGCGCGCGACGTCGCACAGGTTCGAATGCTGCAGAAAGTTCGGCGTGCCGAAGACGTTACAGAGACTTTCCTGGATGGGGACCAAGGTGTTGTCTTCGGTAAACCAGACGACTTTATCCGGTCCGCTGCTCGCTTTGATCGCCGCGAGTTTCGCCGCGATTTCCGTGACGGCTTGATCGTAGGTGATCTCTTGCCACTGTCCCGCGCCGCGCGCGCCCGTGCGCTTGAGCGGTTTTTTCACGCGGTCGGGATCGTAGAGTGACATCATGCTCGCATTCCCTTTCGGGCACATGCGCGCGCCGGACGACTTTAAACTGGCATAGTCCGTCGAAATGTTGGCGACGCCGATCGGGTTCGCCGCATTCGGCTCGATCTTGACGACGCGACCCCCGACGACGCGCGCGAGGATCCCGGTCGTGCCGCCGCACATGTTGCAAGCGGTCGGAATCAAGCCATCTTGAAACGCGAAATCGGCTGCGGGCAACAGTTGTGTTCCCGCGTCGTGACCGGCTTCCACCAGAAATCCAAAAGGATCGAGACTGGCCGCGCCGAGCGCGGCGGCCGCTGCGGCCGAGAGTTTCATAAACTCGCGCCGGCTGATTTTACTGGCTGCCAAAGGACACCTCCTGATGAGCTTTAAGACTTGCAATCCACAACGTGGGATTGCGGGAAGAGTGAATGGTACTCACATCGCTCGTGGTTCCTCCTTCGTGAAGGTTTAGAGTGTGCCAACTATAGCATGCCGGACGCGTTCCGCGGATACTGGAACGGCACGGCGCACTCGAAGGGTGTCCGCGGACGGGCGACCGAGGTCGCGGCAACGCGAACGCAAAGTCCACCTTCGTGGACTAGGAACCAGTCGCCAAAGGGCGACCTGGTGTCGTTGTTGCAGCGATTTCTAATCGCCCGGTAGGTGTGACAAAGTAACGCGATCAATAGACCGGGCGGTTTCGGCGACGAATAAGCCCAGTCACGGATCCAATGCAGGGACACGGCAGCGTGTCGAAGGGATTTCTCCGCGAGAGGTAGAGACCGCGCGGAGGCGGTGAAGTGCAAGGGCAACACCCACGTTCGGGCGTTTCGGTCGAGTAGGAAAAATGTGGGGAATAATGGCGCCTACGTGTTGAGAAAAATCAAGCGATGATGACAACCTCAACTGAATTTGGCGTCTGAGGTTCGCACAAATGTGGCACTAACATATCACAGAAACGCGGCGGCGTCAGTGGTACGCTGGTACAAGCGAGATGTAGGACAAAGACCTACAGGGGGGTTACTTTTTGTTGACGGCGGCATCGTCCTGAGGAATCGAAGGATGCCGCCATTTGACAAAAAGCCCGATTCGGGGTAGTATTCAAGAGAATTATTGAATAGCGAGGTCTGTCAGATGTCCCCCATGAACAAGCCCAAACCGCCCGCCCACAAGCCGGCGCTCTATCGCTTGTTTGCCCGGATCAGCGCGGCGATGGCAAACCCGCACCGTTTGGAGCTGCTCGACCTGTTGATTCAGGGTCCACATACGGTCGAAGAGTTGGCGCGCGAAGCGAACCTGACGATCGCGAATACTTCGCAGCACTTGCAGCGGCTCAAGCGCGCCCGCCTCGTGCTGGATGAGCGACAGGGTTTGTACATCCGTTACCGGATCGCCGATCCCCTCGTTACGCGTTTGTGGCTGGACATCCGCGCGGCGGCGACCCAACAATTGGGCGAAGTGAATGACACGCTCGATGCCTATCGGGATCGCCGCAAAGAGTTCACGCGTGTTTCGGTCGCGGAACTCCGCGCGCGGCTCGAACAAGGGCAAGTGGTTCTCTTGGACGTTCGACCGCGATCCGAGTACGCCGCGGGACATTTGCCCGAGGCCGTCTCTATCCCTCTCGACGAACTCGACCGGCGCGTGAGCGAACTGCCCCGCCGCCGGACGATCGTGGCCTACTGCCGCGGCCCCTATTGCGTACTGGCCGACGAAGCCGCGCGGAAGCTGACGCGTAACGGCCTGCGTGTCCTGCGTCTGGAAGAGGGAGTCTTGGAATGGCAGCAGGCCGGCTATCCGCTCGCCGCGGCGGAGTAGCAACGAGCAAGACTCGGCGGGAGGATTCGATGGACTCTACCGTGCTCGAGTATTTCCAGCGCGTGGCAACTCAGTGGGACACCCTGCGCTCCAACTATTACGATGAAACCGTCATCGTCAAGACTCTCGACCACGCGCCCCTCTCCAAGTCACAAACGGTTGTGGACGTGGGCACCGGCACCGGCTTTATGGCCGCGGGACTCGCGCCCTTGGCCCGGCGCGTCATCGGCGTGGATTTCTCGGACGCGATGCTCGCCGTGGCGCGTGAGAACATGGCCCGATTTGAGTTGAGCAACGTGGAATTCCGCCGGGGCGATCTCGGGCGCCTGCCGCTGGACGATGCGACCGCCGACGTCGTCGTGGCGAACATGGCGCTGCATCACGCGCCAGACCCGGCGCGCGCCCTGCGCGAGATGGCACGCGTGTGTAGGCCCGGCGGACGCGTCGTCATCACCGACGCCTTACGCCACCCGTTCGAATGGTTCAAGACCGAGCTGGCCGATGTCTGGCTGGGGTTTACGCATGAGGAAATCGAAAACTGGTTTGGCGGCGCGGGGCTGTCGTCCCGGCGCTACGAACTGATCGGCAAGCGGTGATGCGTGCATTCCACCACGTCAGGTGACGTGGCCGAGGTCGAGATCTTTTGCGCGAGCGGAACCAAATCGCCGCGTCGCGCCACATAAGCCATATCTGCTTCACGGAGGGGAACAACAGCGATGACCGAAGGCAATTTGAAGACTCTAACACTTTTTCTAGCAACCACGCCGTACGCGTCCGAGAACACCCACACGGCGCTGCAACTCGCCCGCGCCGCGCTCGACAAGGGCTATGCCGTGAACCTGTTCGCGTCCGCCGACGGCGTTCACAATTTCACGCAGGACCAATCGCCCAAGGGGCTGCCGGACGCGGGCAAGGGCTTTGCCGAGCTCATGGCCCGCGGCCTACGCGTCGAACTGTGCGGCACGTGCCTGAATTTTCGCGGCATCGGCGCGAACGACATCCTACCCGGTTCCCAACCCAGCACGATGAAACGGCTTTTCGGCTTGATGAAATCCAGCGATGTCTTTATTACGCTGGGGAGTTGACGATGACCGAGACACTTGCCAAAAACTCACTGGCGATCTTGATTCGCCGCCCGCCCTACGGCCAGATTCACGCCGCGGAAGCGATCCGTCACATGGGCGGCGCCTTGGGCGACGGAATGCAGACGAACGTGCTCTTGGTGGACGACGGCGTGTACGTCGCCCGCGACGGGCAGGATGCGCGCGGTACGGCGTGGACGAATCTCGTCGAGCCGCTCGCGAAAGGCATTGGCAAGGGCGCGTGCGTCTATGTCCACAGGCCGTCCGCGCAAGCGCGCGGGCTGTTGGACGCGGAGCATTTCGTCATCGGCGTCGAACTCGTGGACGACGCGGGACTGGCGCGCGTGTTGGCGCAGAGCGAGACGGTGATGGTGTATTGAAGGGGAGTTGGAAGTGCGAAGTTGGAAGTGTCTAAAGTGCGAAGTAAACTTTGAACTTTAGACACTTTAGACACTTCCAACTTCCGACTTTATACACTTTCAACTTCCGACTTTACTTACGAGGTCGCAATGGATTCGATCCTACTTTTGGTGAATAGCGTGCCGTCGAGTGTGAACGCGCAGCGCGCCTGGCAGTTGGGACGCACCCTGCACGAACAAGGACAGTCCGTCTCCCTGTTTCTCCTGCAGGACGGGGTACTGGGCGCGTTGGAAGGCGAGCCGGCGCTGCGCGAATTTCCGCCGGAGATTGCCTGTTACGTCCTGGGCGAGGATCTGGCGCTGCGCGGGTTTACGCCGCTCAAACTGCGCGCGCAGGTCCAAGTCGCCGATTACGCGCGACTCGCAGATTTGTTCGCACAGCACACGCGCGTCATCGGCGCGCTCTAAGCGCTATCGCGCCGAACGTCATCCTGAATTCGATGCCGAAGAAAAAACTCAGGCAAGCGAATCGAGCAGCCGTGCAGGCACGGTATGATGCCATCGCCAAATGGTACGATGTGGCAGCCCGGTTTACGCTGGCGCATCGTTCGGATGCCGTGCGTGCGTTGGGGATGCAAAACGGAGAGCGCATCCTAGACTTGGCTTGCGGAACCGGCATCAACTTTGAGCGCATCCTGGCTGCAAACAGAAACGGTCGGTTGTTCGGACTGGATTATTCATTGGGAGTGGTGGAGCAAGCGCAGGAGCGTCTAGAACGCAATCACTGGACTAGAGTTGCGCTTGGGCTGGGCGATGCGGCAGACTTGCCTTTTGCCGATGCCACGTTTGATCGAGTACTCTGTACTTACGCGCTCAAAGCCATTCCATCGCACCAGCAAGCGCTCGATCAAGTCCAGAGAGTCTTGAAACCCAATGGGTTATTTGTTGCGATGGATGCCGCACTCGGCGCGGGTGTGCCTCGTTTTCTCAACCCGTTGATTCGGTGGCTGGCGCGTGGTATTTTCTACGAGATTGAACGCCCGCTGATAAACGAAATCGCGCGCCGATTTCAGGATACGCAGACGGTGAAATATGATTTTGGTTATACCGTTGTGATCGTCGCCCGAAAGGAATAGAACGGAGTTGCGTACGGTGAATGGTGAGGAATCAGTTTGATGACACGCGCAGAGTTGGAACGCGAACTGCAAGATATCCAGGCGGAATTGGAAGAGGTGGAGGAGATGCGGCGCGCCGTGCTCGGACAAACGGGCGTCCACGTCGGGGCGCGGCTGTTGCAGCAACACCGCGCGCGATTTGATCGCGATCAAGCCCGGCTGGAAGCGCGCGTCGCGGAGATTCGCGCGCTGTTGGACGCCTTGGAACAAGGGTCGGCGCAATGAGCGAGGAACGCCCGCGCGCACTCGTCATCGCCGCGCATCCGGACGATGCGGAATTCACCAGCGGGGGGACGATCGCTAGACTGGTACGCGAACAAGGGGAACTAGACCGTTGACAAACCGAGTCCCGCGACTCACACTTCTGACGAAGGAGGAACGCCGATGGCTGGCAAAACGATCGTTATTCTGGGGGGCGGTGTGGGGGGTCTGGTCGCCGCGAATGAACTGCGACCACATCTGCCGCGCGAACACCGCATCGTGTTGGTCGAGAAAAACGCGCGACATGCGTTCGCGCCGTCCTTCTTGTGGCTGATGACGGGCGACCGCCAACCCGCGCAGATCGCGCGCGACGTGCGGCAACTCGTGCGGCCCGGCGTCGAGGTCGTGATCGACGCGGCGCGCGCGATTGACTTGGCGCGCCAGCGCGTCGAAACGAGCGCGCAGACGCTGAACTACGACTATCTCATCGTCGCGCTCGGCGCGGAACTCGCGCCGGAGGCGATCCCTGGTTTGGATACGGCGCACACATTCTACACCTTCGAGGGCGCAGGCAAATTGCGCGACGCGCTGCAAACATTCGATGGTGGGCAAGTCGCCGTGGTCGTGAGCGCGCTGCCCTACAAGTGCCCGGGCGCGCCGCACGAAGGCGCAATGCTCATCGCCGATTCTTTTCGGCGACGCGGTATCCGCGACAAGGTCCAAGCGCATCTGTTCACCCCCGAGCCGCAGCCGATGCCCGTTGCCGGTCCCGCGCTCGGCGATGCCGTGAAGCAAATGTTGGCGGGCAAGAACATTGTCTTCCATCCATCGCACAAATTGACGGCGGTGAATCCAGCCACGTGCGAACTCGCCTTTGACGGAAAAGAGCCATTCCACTATGATTTGCTCGTCGCCATTCCGCCGCATCGCGGTCCGCGTCTCGCGCGCGAGGCGGGGCTGGCGAACGACGCGGGTTGGATTTCCGTTGACCGCGGCACGCTGGCGACGAAACACGAAAACGTCTACGCGTTGGGCGATGCCGCGGCGATCTCCATCCCTGGACGCTGGAAACCCGATGTGCCTTTGATGCTCCCAAAGGCCGGCGTGTTCGCGCACGCGCAGGCCCAAGTGGTCGCCCGGCGTATCGTGGCGGCCGTCCGCGGCGCGCCCATCCGGGACACGTTTTGCGGAGATGGTTATTGCATGTTAGAAGCGGGCCAAGACCTCGCGGGCTTTGCGTTCGGGGATTTTTTCGCCGAACCCGCTCCGCACGTCAAACTCAAGCAGATGGGGCGGATGTGGCACTGGGGCAAGGTGTTGTTCGAGCGGTGGTGGCTGACTCCACACGGGCTAAAGCGTGAGGCGCTGCGGTCGGCTTTGACGTTGGGCAGCAAAGGACTAGGCATTCCAGCGGTTATCTAATTTTGTAGAGGGAGACAGATTTTGGAGGACTCGACACCCGTTACCCGCGCACTGGCTGGTCTGAACATTCCTCACCGATTATTTCGCCATCCGGGCCCCGTCCATTCCGTGGAACAAGCGGCACGCGAGCGCGGTCAAGAACCAGAACAGGTGGTTCGCAGCATTGTCTTTCGCCTGGCGCAAGACAACTTTGCGATGGTGCTCATTGCCGGCACACTTCAGGTCTCCTGGCCCGCGCTGCGCAGCTTTCTTGGTCAATCCCGTTTGACGATGGCGAGTGAGGACCAGGTTCTCTCTACCACCGGCTATCCAGTGGGAGCCGTCTCGCCATTCGGTTTGCCGGCTCCCATGCGCATCTTGGTGGACCAAAGCGTTCTTTTGCACGCGGAGACCTCCATCGGCTCTGGAGAACGTTATGCGACCGTGATCTTGCGCACCGAGGACTTGCTCAAGGCGCTCGGACCGGTGGAAATCGGTGCGTTTGCCTAGAGCGCAACGCCGGGGTAGCGGTATGGAGTCACACCTGGCACGGGGCGTTAGTTCAGACGACGGAATTGGACTAGCCGCGCCAAAATGGAAAGAGGCAACAACGCCCGATACGGCATTGTATCGGGCGTTGCGCTCAGGGGGGGCAAAATGTCGTCTATTTGGGGTGCGCCGTGGGCAAGCTCACGGGCTCGTGGCACTGGACGCAGTCCATCTTGCCGCGTGCGTCCTCGATCACGCCGCCTTTGAGGTGGCAAACTCCGCAAGTCTGGACCGATTGGTTCACGACATAGGCGGCTTTGAATTTTCCATCTACATAGTCGTTCAGCAATTGCACCGCCTGCGCGGCGACATCGGCGGTCAGTCGGCCACAGCGCTCCGACCGGTCGGGCGATTCCGTTTTGACCTTGGCGGCTTGGCACCACTCGGTCACCGAAACGTGGCACAACGGCGAATTGGAGACACTCGTCGCGCTGATCACGACCTTGGGCGTCGCCGGTTTGAAAGTGGGGAATGCCGTCTTGGTGTACCAGTCGAAAAGATCGTTGACGACGGGGGCATAGTCTTTCAGAACCAAGTTGATCGCCAAGGCCGAGCCGTTCAGCGCGCCGCAGAGGGTCGCCCACCCCACGCCGCCGCCCTCGCCATACCGCGACATCATCGTCGGCACCATCGTGTAAGGCGCGCCGAAAGTCTCGCGCAGCGCGACGATGATGCCGTTAAACGCCCCGAACATGCACCCGCCTTGATAGTACGAGTCGTACGCTTTCTGCGCGACGACTTGCGGATCGAGCTTGACGTACTTCCACGGCCAGCCCGTTGGATCGCGCGTGGGCGTCGCGGTAGGCGCCGGCGTGCCCGAGGCCGCGGGCGTCGCCGTGGCCGGTGCGCCCTGCCCCATTGGGGCGAGCTGAACGCCGCGACCTTCGGCGGGCTGCGAACCGGTCAGCGCTTCTAGCGCCACGAATCCCACCGCCGTTCCAATCGCTACTTGCGAACCACGAACGAAGAAATCTCTGCGTGTCAACTGTGACATGGTAAACCTCTCCTTTAATTGTTTGGGTAACTGGTTCGATCTCTTTGGGATCGAGAATGCTGTGCGCCTCAGCAGGTACGGCAGCGTTCGAGGCCTCGTCTCAACGAACGCTGCCGTGTACCTGCAAGGAGAAAGCCAGAACTCGAACTCAAGTCATGGACTCTACGGCGGTGAATGCTTGGCACAATACCGCCCTCAGCACGCGACCAACAGCTCGATAAAACTCTAACCGACTCGCGCGGTCCAAGTCGTCCGCCAAGCGCGGCAGCCAACGTAGCAGATGCGCGGCACGAAATTGCTCTGCCGCCTCTCGCGCTTGAGGTAAATCGAGCACCAGCAGGAACGCGATAAACTCCAACTCCACGCTCGCTTGGTCCACCTGCTCGCCTTCGACGACTAGCTCCCACTGGCGATATAGCACGTCCACTTGCTCCGCGGCGTTTCCCAATACCTCGCCATCTCGGTACGCCGATTCGTAAGGCGGACACGGCACGTGCGGATACGCGTTGACGAACAGGCGCGTATATTCGCCCTGGATTTGATCGAGCGGCAACCGCGCCAGCTCGCGCAATGCGCGCACGAACGCGCCAAGCGGCAGGCGGCCGTCGTCGAAAACTTCAAGGTTGATTTTTCCCACCGCGGACTGTAAATTCGCGACAAAATGCTTGTCGGGATAAATCAGTGACTGAGCAAGCAGGCGATAGAGCACGATTTGCGTTTCGATCATCACAGACCCTGGGCAAAGCATACCAGAGCGTCGGGGAAAAGAAAATGGGGAAAAAGCCGTAAAAGGGGGGTGGGAAAATTCTACTCTTTGTCGAGCGCGTACCGGATCAACCCCGCGCGGGTCGTCACGCCGAGTTTCCGCATCAGGTTGGCGCGGTGCTTGTCCACCGTCTTTTGACTGATGCCGAGCGCCAGAGCGATCTCCGGGTTCGTTTTGCCCTCGGCGATGAGCGCCAGCACTTGGCCTTCACGTTCGGTTGGCGCGATCTGGGACCGGTCGGCGCGCGGCTGGCCTTGGACGGCGGCTTGAATCACCAAGGGTGCGATGGCCGGATGGAGCACGCTTTCGCCGCGCGCGACCGCCCGCACGGCTTGCGCGACTTCGCTCCCGCCCATTTTCTTGAGGAGATACCCTTTCGCGCCTGCTTGCAGCGCGGGCAAGACGTACTGCGGGGCTTGGTGCTGCGTCAGCACGAGCACCTTGCACGCGGGCTGCTCTTTCGCCAGGTGGCGCAATACTTCGAGACCGCCGAGATTCGGCATCGCCATATCCAAGAGCAAAACGTGTGGGCGCAGCGCTTGCGCCTGCGCGAGAGTCTCCAGCCCGTCCGCCGCTTCGCCGACCACCTCGATATCAGAATACATGGCGAGAAAGGCGCGCAGACTATCGCGCAAAACGGCGTGATCGTCGGCCAGCATGACCTTGATAGGATTCATGGCGTGTACTCCAATTCGGTAGGGATGCGAACCAGAATCCGCGTCCCCTTGCCGTGAGACGATTGAATCTCAAATGTGCCGCCGACGAGGGTGGCGCGTTCTTTCATGCCGAATAGTCCGATTCCAATGCGGTCGTCAGGATGGGCGACCACGGCTTTGACGTCAAAACCGCAGCCGTCATCGCGGACCGCGAGCGCGAAATGGCGGTTCGCCTTGGCGATGCTCAACCATGCATTCTGCGCGTGCGAATGCTTGGCTACATTCGTCAGCGCCTCTTGGGCGATCCGATAGAGCGTCGTCTCGACATGGGGCTGCAATCGTCCGTCGAGCGTAGGCGTGCGAGCGCGCAAGTGAATGCCGAGCGGCTCCAATCGTTGAGTGGCGTACCAGCGCAGCGCGGCGACGAGTCCCATATCCTCAAGCAGCGCCGGACGCAGATCGAGGATAATGCGGTTCACTTCTTCGAGCGCGGACAGCAGACGCCCGCGCACATCCCGCAGGCGCTCGGTTGCATCGCAGCGCGAGTTCCCTTGCGAAATCTGCACGGCTTCCAGGTCGAGCGCCATCGCGGTGAGGGATTGACTCAACTCGTCGTGCAGTTCGCGGGAGATGCGCCGGCAGCGCTCGTCCTGGCTGGCGACCATCCGCCGGATCAGTTCGCCGCGCCGGGCGGCCAGGTGCTGCACTTCGTCGTACAGCCGCGCGTTTTCCTGCGCGAGCGCGAGTTGATGGCCGGCCATCGTAATGAACTCGCGGTCGTCTTGGGTGAATTCACGGCCGCGCTGGGCGACTAGCCACAAACGACCGACCGGCGTGCCGCCCACCTTCATCGGCACGGCGAGCCAAGAGAACGAGGTTTGTCCCCAAGTGGGATGCGCGTCGCCGAAATTCTCAATCGCGCCGCGCGTCCTTTCATCAAATCGGAAACGGGCCGGACGCTGGGCGCGCGGTTGCCAATCGCCGGCCGCCTCGCGCCAATAGATGCCGACGGCTTTTGCTTCGACGGACGATTTGAGGCAGTCCAGCGCGGCCGGCAACTGAAAGGACATGTTGCGCGGCTGGCATGAGAGCAGGCACACCATTTTTTTGAGCATCGAGAGGTTTTCCATTATCCTCACTCCCTTGTCCGCCAGACCGAGCTGACCGATGCTTTTTTCATACTCCGCTCGCTGGGTCGTACGCCCTCGCCCCGCTTTTTCTTATCGCTTTTGTTTCTGCGCGCAAAACCTGGCATATTCACAGTAGAAAATTGAACAGATAGCCCGTGATCACGATTGCCATGCCGACGACGCCGATGAACACGGCGATCAGTTGCGGCTTGAGCACTCGCCGCAAGATAATCGTTTCGGGCAAACTCAAGCCCACGACCGCCATCATAAAGGCGAGCACCGTGCCCAGCGACGCGCCCTTTTCCATCAGCGCCGAGACGACCGGAATGACGCCCGCCGCGTTCGAATACAGCGGAATGCCGACCAGCACCGCGGCGGGCACGGACCACCAGGCGGATTTGCCCAGCAGCTCTGCTAGCGCGTCCGTCGGCACATAGCCGTGAATCCCCGCGCCCACTGCGATGCCGACCACGACGTACAGCCACACCTTGCCGACGATCTCGCGCACGGCGTTCCCGGCGCGCGCGATCCGCGCCTCCCAGGTCGCTTGAGCCGAATCGTCTTGAGCCGCTGTGAACTGGATTTGCCACACGAAATCTTCGACCCAGCGTTCCAGCCCCAGACGACCGATGATCAATCCGGCGAAGATTGCGATCGTCAGGCCCGAAGCCACATACAACGCGGCGACCCGCCATCCAAACATGCCAAAAAGAAGGACGAGCGCGACTTCGTTGATGACGGGCGCGGCAATGAGGAAGGAAAACGTGACGCCGAGCGGAATCCCGGATTCGACAAAACCGATAAAGAGCGGCACCGCGCTGCACGAACAGAACGGTGTGACGATGCCGAGCAGCGCCGCCAGCACATTGCCCATGCCTACCCGTTTGCCGCCGAGAAGTTGCCGCGTCCGCTCCGGGCTGAAGAAGGTCCGCACTATCGTGATCAGGAAAATCATCCCGGCCAACAGGAGTAGGATTTTCGGCACGTCGTAGAGAAAGAACGCCACGGCCTCGCCGAGTTGCGAGCCGCGCGTCAAGCCCAAGAGGTCGAAAGTGAGATACTCGGTCACCGGTTGCAGAATGGTGTACGCGAGGTACCATCCGATGACGGCGACACTCAATTTCAAGTAAACTCGCTTGGTTGTCGGCGCCAGCGTGAGAAGTTTCGTCGCCACAATAACTCTATTCCCTTTTTTGAATGTATTTGAGCCGAAATTTAGCCCCGCACCGGGCGGGGCTTGTCTGTGCCAACCGCGCGAATTGATCAAGCGAGCGCGCTCGTGATCCAGGTCGTCACTTCGGCTTCGCTGGGGATGCGTCCCGCGCAGACCACCTTGTCGTTGATGACCAGACCGGGGGTCGAGAGAATCTGGTAGGTCATGATCTCTTGGATGTCGGTGACCTTACGAAAGGTCGCATCCACGTTCAAACTCGCCACCACCTTCTTGGCCGTCTGCTCGACCTTTTGACAATTCGCGCAGCCCGAGCCGAGCACTTTGATCGTTAGCATTTCCACCTCATTTCAAAAGTAAAGCGGGATGGTGCGCGATTCAATCGCACATCATCCCGCTTGCATCACGGGTATCCCGATGGGGCTTTTACGCGGGCGCTATCGTCAGCGTCCGTGCTTTTCACATTTCGGACAGGGGCACGCGGCCAGGACTGGATTTTCTGGCATTCCCATTTCCAAGCCGGTCAATGCGTTCACAGTATCTAGCACCTGGAAGATTCGGCGATCCTTGACGCGGTAATAGACCCGCAAACCGTCTTTCCGATCCTCGATCAGCCCCGCTTGGCGCAAGAACATCAATTGCTGCGAAACGTACGCTTGGCGCTGGTGAAGGAGCGCCGTGATATGGCAGACGCACTCCTCATCGTCGCGCAGCGCGTTGAGAATTCGCAAACGAACGGGGTGTGCGATCGCTTTGAGAACCTGGCTGGCTAGCCGATAGCTATTCATCGGGATGCGCTTTCAACTACATTCAATATTCTGAATATAATCTACATCCGGGCAGGTCAAAATTGGGTGACCGGTTTGGTTTCAATTTTGAACCACGCCTCCTTGATCCACAACGCGACGTTCACCAATCCGATCATCACCGGCACTTCTACCAGCGGTCCGATTACCGCCGCGAACGCCGCGCCGGAATTGATCCCAAACACCGCGACCGCGACCGCGATCGCGAGTTCAAAATTGTTGCTCGCCGCCGTGAACGACAACGTGGCAGTCTTGCGATAGTCCGCGCCCAAGCGATGTCCCATGTAGAAACTGACCAGGAACATCAGCACAAAATACAGGACCAGCGGGATGGCGATCCGCACGACGTCCAGCGGAATCTGCACGATGAGTTCGCCCTTCAAACTGAACATGACCACGATGGTAAAGAGCAAGGCGACCAGCGTCAGCGGGCTGATCTTGGGCACAAACGTCTTGTGATACCAATCCCGGCCCGTGGAGCGCACCAGCGCAAAGCGCGTCAGGAAACCGGCCATCATCGGGATGCCCAGGTAGATGAACACGCTCTGGGCAATTTCGCCGATGCTGATGGGAACCAGGCTGCCCTGTAACCCGAACAGGGTTGGCAGTTGGGTAATGAAAATCCAAGCATAGACGCTGTAGAAGAACACTTGGAAAAGACTATTGAAAGCCACGATCCCCGCCGCGTATTCCGTATCGCCGCGGGCCAGCTCATTCCACACGATGACCATCGCGATACAACGCGCCAGACCGATCATGATGAGTCCGACCATGTATTCGGGATAGCCCCGCAGGAAAACAATCGCCAGCACGAACATCAAGATCGGGCCAATGACCCAGTTCTGCACGAGCGAAAGGGTCAAGACTTTTTTGTTGCGGAACACTTGGCCCAGTTCCTCGTACTTGACCTTGGCAAACGGCGGATACATCATCAACACCAATCCAATGGCAATCGGAATATTTGTCGTTCCCACCGAAACCGCCGCGTTCAAGCCCTTGACCATGGCCGGGAACAAATAGCCGATACCGACCCCGACCGCCATCGCCAGGAAAATCCACAGCGTCAGGTAGCGGTCGAGAAACGACAGCCGCTTGGTCAGACTGCCGGCCGGGCTTTGGGTGACTGCTGCTTCGGACGTGCACATACGATTCCTCCAGTGGAAAGATTTATCCAGCCGCGCGAAAACTATCGGCGAACCGCGGGCACGGTCTCAGTTGCACTATATCAACTCCGCGGCACCCTGTCAAAATCCGGCCCGAAACAAAAATACGGACGAGAAGAGGTCTCTCGTCCGTATCCTCGTACCCTAGCTATTCTCTGTCGTCTTACGCCTTCACTACTTTGACTCGTGTATCATAGAACACGGCGCTGCCGCCCACCGAGTCCACGAGGGTGGTGTTCTTGAGATACGGATCAACCCGCATCGCCGCGTTCGCATGGACGCCGCGCGTGCGGCGCGGATCGCCCTTGAGCACTTGACCGTCTATCGTCACATCTACGCCGCCATAGGCAAAGTGCCCGAAGCCGAGCGAGAATGCCACAACGCCGGGGCGAATGCCTTGCAAAACCTTGAGTTTGCCGACGATGGGCACCTTGGTTCCGTTCTTCAAATCCCATTCGCCGTTCGGATTCGTCGGCGAGACGACGCGCACCGAGTCGCCGTTCTTAAAGCCGCGCTTGGCGGCATCTACCGCATTCATCAGGACAAAGTTCTCCGGCGCGAGCGCCAGCAGCCAGTAGTTCGTCGCCGTGCGCGACTTGGTCTGGTAGATTTCGCGGTACGTGATCATGTTCAGGTCGTAGCCCTGCTCTTCGTCCTTCAGCGGCTGCTGGGTCACGTCGAGAGGCGCGGGGATGTAGGTTGGATAGCCGGGCAGCGCCTTGCCCGTCATCGCGTGCTTGACCTTGGCCGTCTTTTCCTGATACATGTTGACCAGCTTGCCATACTTGTTCGCGACCTTGTCGCCGTCGAAGATCTTGGCGTAATCCTGGAAGCGCCCGCCGCGGTTTAGCACGTAGACCACCTTGCGCCAGACCTTATCGCCGACCAGGGTTTTCCACGCGTCCGCGTCGAAGATCGTCTTGGGCAGGTGCTTGCGCGCGTCGAAAAAGATTTTCACCTCGGCGTCGTCGGCGTCCGGCACCCCGTCCGAGCCATCGGCCTTTTCGCCGAACGCGAGATTGGCGACCATCCGCAGATACAGATCGTCCTGGTGCGCGAGCGGCTTGCCTTCGCCGAAACCGTTGGGGCCAAAGTTGGGTAGGTTGAGTTTTTCGGCGATGCCGAGGAGCATGGCTTCCAGACTCTGCGGCATTTCGCGTCCGTACACCTTGACCGTTTCGACGAGCGGCGCGATGGTCGGTTGGCGCACGGGCTGCACCTTGACCGTCATCGAGGGATGCGAGCCGGTGAATTCCCAGCGTTCGAGATTCGAGAGGTCGGGGAAGATGTAATCGGCGTACATCGAGGTCTCGCCGACGACGATGTCGTTCGCGATGACGAGCGGGATCTTGTTCACGTCGGCCAGAATTTCGATGTTCGTATGACCGGCGGGCAGCGCGTACACGGGCGAACCCATGTAGATGAACCACGCTTTCACGGGGTACGGATACGCGTCGCCCATCGAAGGAATCTGTTCCTGGTAAATGTCGGACGCCAGCGGATACCAGTTGCGCTTGGCCGGATAGCCCGCAAAAAGCGTCGTATCTTCATACTTGACGTCGTGGCGGATGATGCTGATGCCGAACGGGTTGTGCTTGTTCGGGATGAGTTTGCTCAGGTTGAACGGCCCGTCGGCTTTGCCGCCCGCCGCGTCGTAGGTCGAGACGCGGACAAAGCCGCCCTTCCAGTCATAGTTGCCCAGCAGCAGGTTGAGGTTGTTCCACGAGATCACGTTGTAGAAACCGTTGGTGTGCTGCGAGACGCCGCGATGAATGTCCGCGCAGGCGCGCTTGCCATGCGACACAAACTCGCGCGCGATTTCTTCGAGGTCGCGCGCGTCCACGCCCGCGATCTCGGCCCATTTCGCAAACTCGTTCGCCTTGGCCGATTCCGTGAGAATGCGGAAACTCGACTTGACCTTGATGTCCTTGACCGTCGTCTCTACGTCGAGATCGCCCACGACCGCGGTCTTGGCGTCGTTCGGATCGAAGGCGACCGGTTTGCCCTCGACCAGCACGACGAGCGGATCGAAGGTGAATTCCCCGCCTTCACCCGTCTTCCACACGTCAATTTCTTTGCCGTCCTTGTCCTTGCCTTTTTCTTTCGTGACGATGCCGGCTTCGGTGCCGCGCAGGAAAACGGTCGGCTGATCTTTCTCGATTTTTACCAGCCAGGTCGCGTTGGCGTACGACGATTCTTTGGCTGCGGTGGCCGCCGCTTTGTTCGCCGCGCGCAGGAATTTCTCGTCGTATTTCTTGTTGTCAATCACGTAGCGGATCAAGCCGAGCGCGATCGCGGCTTCCGTCCCGGGCTTGTTCGGCATCCACTTCCACGCTTTCGCCGCCAGCTTGGAGAGCCGCGGGTCAATCACTACGTACTTGAGTCGCCCACTCACCAAACCGTTGGTGATGCGCGGGACGCGGTTCGATGGGCCATAGTTGCCCTCGAAGGGCGAAGCGCCGACAAAAATCACAAACTCGCTGTTTTCGAGATCGGCTTGCCAATAGAATTTCTCGCCGCCGGTGAAACTGCCGGCGCTGAACTGCTCGCTCATCGCCTTGCCGGAAAAGTAGAGCGAACCCTGGCAGACCGTCGTGTGACCGTGCGCGTTGGTCGAGCCGAACGCGTCGCGCGTAAAGCGGTTGATGAAATCACTGCGCCCGCCCTTCAAGCGGCCCCACGTGAACACCATCTGGTTGTTCTTCGGGCCGAGGTCAGGATGGTCGGGGTCAATGAGCTTGTCGAGGTCTGCGGCGAATTTCGTTTTGAATCCGGCCACGAGCGCCTTTTTCTTCTCGGCGTCTTTCTCGGCGTAGATTTTGGCGACTTCGTCCGCCATCGCCTTGGCGACTTTGGGGTCTTTCAAGGCGTAAATATCCTTCAGACCGGTCACCACGCGGTCGGCTTCGCCGGACACGTTCGCAAACAACTTGCCGCCCGCTACGACTTCGCTCACGGCCTGATCGAACGGGATCGCCTGCCATTTGTTCTCGCCGCGTTTGCCGGTGCGCTTCAACACTTTGACCAGGCGGTACGGGTCGTAGGTCGTCTGGATGCCGGCTTGCCCCTTCGGACAGATCGCGCCGTCAATCGGCGCCGCTTCGGCGACGGGCGTGGCGTACGGCAGGTGCGGATTGAGCGTGAACGGATTGTAGCCGCTGCCGTCAATCTTGGAGATCACGCCGTTCACGAGCTTGACTTTGATGCCGCAGTTGGTGTTGCACTGCTGGCACACGCTGTAGATGATGCTCTCGGGTTTCGCGAGCGGATAGCCCTGCGTGCCCGCGGCTTGCGCGACATTCCCGTTCAGCACCTCCAGCGCGAAATTGAATTGCGTGGCGAGCGCCGCCGAGCCGCCGAGGAACGCGGAAATTTTTATGAAATCCCGGCGCGTGACGCTCCCGCTATCGAACAGTTCGCATTTATCTTGTTCAGCCATTTTCATGTCTCCTATTTACTCGCCGACCGCGCCCGCGGCTTTAGCGCGAACCGTCGCGGGACGCGCGGGGGAAAGCGCATCGTCCGTTCCGTCCGAACGCACGATGGGCAGGACCCGATAACCGATCAGGAACACCAGCAAGCCCGCCGAAACACTCCATGCGAGCACGAGCCATTCTGTCAGGGTCGGCAAATAGTCTAACGTCAAGCCCGGGCCGGTGAATGCATTCGTCAGCCCCTGAAGCTCAGGAACCGCGAGTCCCGGAATGACGATGTTGAGGCGGACGGTGATGAACGTGATCGCGATCAACAGGCCAGCCCATCCTGTCCAGGTTGCCGATTTGCCGCGCAGGATCAGGATTAACGCGGGCACGATGACGCCCAGCCCAACGTGGATGCCCCAGAACACCCAGGCGTACGGTCCGAACAAAACCAGTTTCATGCTGGCGACATCGGCGGGAATCGCGGAATACAAACCGATGGAATACTCGGCCCATTCCAGCAGCACGTCGAAAAGGAGCAAGCCGAGGACGATCTTGCCGAGGAAAACCACCGTCGCTTTGTGTTCGTCGCTGCCCTGATTCGGGCCAAAGACCAGCGTGACGAAGGTGATGAGCGCGCCGCCGCTGACGAGCGCGCCGACGAGGAACATGATGGGCGTCAAGCCGCTGTTCCAATACGGTCGCGCGCCGACCACGCCGAATAGCGCGCCGACGCTGCCGTGAAACGCGACCGCGAGCGGCACGCCCAGCGAGCCGAGCACGCGCAGCACACTCTTATCCCGCGCAAGCGTCTTGGCCGAAACATCGCGCTGGCCGAACGCGAGCACGCGCGCGAGCGTGCCCGCGAGTCCCGGGCGCGCGCTCCACGCGGCGAAATCGGCGCGCATGGCGAACCACAATTCCGCGAGCAGCAGAACAAAATAGGCGGAGTAGAGCCAGATCATCCAGCCCATCATCGAGCCGAAATTCGTGTTCAACATGAGCCGCAGGGCGCGCTCGGGCCGGCCCAGGTCGAGCCAGATGCTGAACATCGAGATGCCCAGCGTAATGATCGCGGTAAAAAGCGCGAGCTTGCCGATCTTTTCCAGTTTCTTGATGCCGAACGCGTACACGAGCGCCGAGATGAGGAACGCGCCCGCCGAGATGCCGACGAGATAGATATACGCGGCGACCCACAAGCCCCACGGCACGTAACTGCCGTAACTGACGTTGAGGTGCCCGTTCGCAAAGCGGTCGTACAATCCATACGCGCCGCCGACAAAACCGACGACGGCGACGACCCAGAATAGTTTCTCTAGATTTTTCATGGTTTGCTCCTTTCGGAGTAGACAGGGAAACAAGTAGACAGGTAGACAGGTTACCTGTGTACCTGTTTACTTGTGTACCTGTCTACACAATGTAATACACCCTCGGCTCGGTCCCCATCTCCTCTTTGAGCCGCATGACGTGCGGCGAGGCGACGAGTTCGGCGACGAGCGCATCCGGGTCGTTCGCATCGCCCAAGTACGTGGCGCGGCCGATGCAGGTGCTCACGCACGCGGGGAGCATGCCCGCGTTCAGGCGGTGCTGGCAGAACGTGCATTTGCGCGCGTTGCCAATCGGCGATGCGTCATTTGTGCGCGGCCACGCGACGCTGTACTCAAACGCCGGCGATTCCTCGTACGACATGGCTTTGGTCGCGCCCATGACGCTGGCGGGAGCGTGCGGCGTGCCTTCGAGATAATGCCGGCCGGAATCGAACGTGCGCGCCGAGTAGGGGCACGCGGTGAGGCAGTAGCGGCAGCCGATGCAATCTTCGTAATTGATCGCGACGATGCCATCCCGCCCCTTGTAAGTCGCGCTGACGGGGCAGACGTTCACGCACGGGGGATTGTCGCACTGCATGCACGGGCGCGGCACAAAGCGCCGCGTGACATTCGGATACGTCCCGATCTCTTCTTCCAAAACGGGACGATAGACGACGCCCGGCGGCAATTTGTTCTCGGCGACGCACGCGACCGTGCAGGCCGAACAGCCGACGCACTTGCGCAGGTCAATCACCATGACCCAGCGGCGCTGCTCGACGGGTTTCTTGAGCGCGCGCTGCAAATCTTCCTGCATCCGCAGGATCGGGTCTTCGGGTGTGCCCACGGGCGCGTCGGCGACGACGAACTGGACGAGTTCTTCAGTCGTGACTGGCATACCTTCACCTCCTAAAAATAACCAACAAAAAAGCGGCACGTGGTCCTTTCCACGTTACCGCCTTTATTCTACCGTGTGTTTCCCGAACGGGGTAGCAGGGAAACCCCTAGAGAATTCCGCTTTTTGCGAGGGAAAACCCTATGGTTTCGCTCGTCTTGCGAGGGAAAACCTTACATTAGTGCGATAGTGCAATAGTTGCATAGTTTCATAGTTTAGTCGTTGAATAGTTGGTGACTCGCGTGGTGGTGAATTGAGTAGAACCATTATTGGACTATCAAACTACCCAACTATCGCACTATTGAACTACCGCCGGCTTGTCCACCTGCTCGATTTCGGGTTTTTCCAGCTTGACCTCGCCGGCCAACCCCTTGACCGCGAACGCAAAACCCACAAACAAGAGTGTGCCCAACAGCGTGTCTCCGATCAGAATCCACAGCGCATAATTTTCCATCGGTCGCCTCCTGAAATTGATTTGTCGCTTGGCAGTATAAACTCATTTCAGACCGGCGACCATCGCTTTTTCAATCATTCGCCCTACTGCGCGCGCAGTATTCTGTCTTACTGTGTTCCTGCTATGGTTACTCCCACACGCCCACACGCCCACACGCCCACACGCCCATCGCTCCCATACTCCCATACTCCCATACACCCATACGCCCATACTCCCCCGCGCACTCACCCCTCCGCGTCAATCAGTCCATGTCGCAAGGCATACCGAATCAACTCGCTGCGATTGTGCAGGTTCAACTTTTGCATGAGGTTGGCGCGATGGGTCGCAATCGTAAAGGGACTGAGCACCAACTTGTCCGCGATCTGTTGATTCGTCAACCCTTCCGCGATCAGCGTGAGGATTTCGCGCTGGCGCGCGGTTAGCTCCTCGATCTGCTTCTTCTCCGTGCCGCTGGCTTGTTTGAGGTATTCGCCGACCAGGTGTTTGGCCGCCGACGGCTGGAGATACACCTCGCCGCGCTGAACGGCTTGCAGCGCGAGCAACAATTCTGCCACCTCGGCGCCCTTCAAGATGTAACCCGACGCGCCAACCGCCAACGCGCGGAAAAGGTAATTCGCGTCGTCGTGAACGGTCAAGAGCAATACATTCACGTTGGGAGTGTCGCGTTTGATCTGCGCGGTCGCGTCCAAGCCGTCCAGCTCGGGCATGCCGATGTCCATGAGGACGACGTCGGGCGCGAGCGCGCGTGTTTTTGCCACCGCTTCTCTGCCCGTCGCCGCCTCGCCGACGATCAGCAAATCCGGTTGGGTTTCAAGCAACGCGCGGATGCCGCGCCGTACCAACGTATGGTCGTCGGCGAGGAGTATCTTCATCGTCATCGGTTCACACCGTTCCTCATATTGCGTATTGCGTATTCCGTTTACGCAATACGCAATACGCAATACGCATCACGTTATCGGAATCTCCACCCGCACCCACGTTCCCTTTCCAAGTTCACTGGCAATCTCGAGGTGTCCGCCTAACAACTCGGCGCGTTCGCGCATGCCGAGCAAGCCGATGGCGCCCGCGCCTAACGCTTCTTCGACGACAAATCCCCTTCCATCGTCGCTCACGCAGATGCTCACCACGGTCGCGTCGAATTGCAGGCAAATGGCGATGCGCTGGGCCCCCGCGTGCTGGACGATATTGTTGACGGCTTCTTGGACAATGCGGAACAGCGTCGTCTCGATGTGTGGCGCAAGGCGACGACGCGGGCCCTGGACTTGCAAGTCGAGCGCAAGGTGGGCGCGCTCACAAGCGCGCTCGGCGAAACTGCGGAGCGCGGGCGCGAGTCCCGCGTCGTCGAGGATGGTCGGGCGCAAATCGAAAATCAACCGGCGCGTCTGATCGAGAATCTGCGCGGCGAGCGTGCGAGTCTCCGCCAGGCGACCGCGCGTCGCGTCCTCGGACGCGAGTTGCTGCTCGTGAGTTTGCAGGCCGACGATGAGAGCGGTCAAGCTCTGCGCGAACTCGTCGTGCAATTCGCGCGCCACGTGCTTGCGCTCCTCCTCCTGCGCGTCAATCACCCGTTCGAGCAGTTGCCGCCGGAACACTTCGCGCTGCCGCTCTTGAGCGATGGCGTGCAGGGCGGCGAGTTCTTCGTTCCGCTGGCGCAACTGTTCGTTCGAGGCGCGCAACTCGCCTTGCGAACGCGCCAGCGCGCGCGTCATCGCATTGAACGCCGCGCCGAGTTGGGCGATTTCGTCCTGCCCTGCGATGGGCGCAGCGCGGGTAAAATCGCCGCGCGCAACCGCGCCCGTCACCTGCACCAATTTTTCGAGCGGGCGCGCCAGCACGCGCGCGAGCAGGTAGGCGGCAATGAAGACGGGAACCAAGCTCAATGCCGTGACCAGCAAAAGGTTAAAGGTATGGCGGTCAATGTCCGCGTTCATCGCGCGCTCGGACATGCCGACCCGCACCATGCCGATTTTGCCGTCGAAGAGTGGAACGGCGACGTCGAGCACAAGCCCTTCCTCGGTGCTGATGCGCTGCGCACGATAGCGTTCATTCGCCTCCGCGCGGTTCGCGGCGATCAAGCCCCTGGGTACCCCGCGTCCAAAGCTCTGCGCGAGGACGCGCCGCTCGGTATCGAGAACGAGAATGTAGCGCACGTCGGGATTGTTGAGGAGCGTATCGCCAATGAGTTCGTTCAGGTAAAAGAGGTCGTTGGTCAGCACCGCGTCCGTCGCGTACGCGGCGAAGGCGGACGCCGTCGCGGCGCTGCGCTGCTCGAATTGCTCGCGCGCAAAGGCGGCGACTTCGGCGCGATTCAAGTACGTGCGAATCAAGCCCAAGCCGAGCGTGAGCAACAGCATCACGCCCACCAATTGAAACGAGAGACTCGACCAGCGAAAGAGGGCTTTCACTTTTTGAGCATCCGGGCGCGCTCACGCATTGCGCGCACCGAATCGTAAGCGCGGTCGTCGGGCACGACGAAACGGTCAATGCCGACTTGCGCGAGGATCGCGCGACCGGCGTCGTCGGCATCCAGCGCCAGCAGGATGTCGCGCAATTCCGCTTTCAGTTTCGCGTCAAGATTCGGATTCACGACGAGCGGCGAGCTGCCAAACGGCCCGTAGCGCGCAATGATTTTGGTGCGCGCCGGCAGCGGCGAATTCGCGTCAACCAGAAAATCAAAGACTTGGTTGTCCACCGTCGCGCCGTCCACCAGATTTTCCGCCACGGCTTTGATCGAATTGTCGTGACTGTAGGTGAAAATCGTGCGGCTGAAAAACGCCTCGGGCGACGTGCCCATCTGCAGCAGTTGGTCTACGGCGACGAGGCGCCCCGTGTTGGAGAGCGGATCGGAAAAAGCGAACGTCTTGCCGCGCAAATCGGCAAGCGACCGCGCCGGACTGTCGGCGGGCACGATCAGATAGGCGTAGTAAACCGTTTCGCCTTTCACTTGAGGGACGACCAGCGCCTGCATCCCGAATTGCTCTTGGCCTTCGAGATAGGCATTCGTGCAGACGATGGCCAGCGCAACCGTGCCCTCGCGCACCAGGTTGTTGATCTCGTCATAGGTTTTGCCTTGCACGAGTTGCGCGGGGCGGTTCAGTTTCTGTCCGAGGTACACGGCGAGGTCTTGGTAGAGGGCAAGCCCCTGCCGCGGGGAGTAGACAGGCGCGACGGCAATGCGGAGAACGTCGTCACTCGCCGACGCGGCGCTCGGCGTGGGCGCATTCGTTTCTAGGTCGCCAAGCCGAACGCGCGGAATCGTCGCGTCCGTGCTTGCGCACGCGATCAGAAGCAAGAGCCAAAGAGGATAAGACGGCGACAGCCAGCGCTTGACCATGCTTTCATTATCGCATGTAGCCGCGGAGAGGTCAAATATTGGAGCAGGGGGATGGTCTATTCTTCCGTCATCCAGCCCGCTTGCAGTGCATAGCGGACGAGCGCGGCGCGGCTCGTGAGCCGCAATTTCTCCATCCCGCGCGCGCGATAACTTTCGACCGTTTTGACGCTGACCGACAACTCGGCCGCGATTTTCTGGTTGGTGTGGCCCAGCGCCACGCGCTTGAGCACCGCTTCTTCACGCTCGCTCAGCGCGGCGGACGACCGGCTCGCTTCGCCCGCGGCGGGAATCATTTGGTCGAGCAATAGTTTCGCGTGCGAGGGATGGATGTAGACATTGCCACGCATCACCGCGCGGATCGCGGAAATCAATTCGGCGTCCGCGGCGCTTTTGGGGCAATAGCCCGCCGCGCCCGCGGCGAGCGCGCGCCGCAAATAGTCCTCTTCCTCGTGCATCGTCAGGACGAGGACGCGCAGGTTCGGGTGGGCGCGCTTGGCCTGGCGCAAGACTTGCAGCCCATCCGTTTTGGGCATGCTGATATCGAGAATGAGCAGGTCGGGGGCTTGCGCGTCCACGACGGCCAGCGCCTCTTGCCCGTTCGTCGCTTCACCGACGACGACCATATCGTCCTGCGCGTTCAAGAGCATCTTCAGCCCCGCCCGCAGTACCGCATGGTCGTCCGCAAGGACGATTCTTGTCTTGTTCATGTGCCATGTCCTACTACGTATTGCGTATTGCGAATTGCGTATTCCGTATTCTGTTTACGAACTATGCAATACTTGCTACGTGATCGGAATTTCCACAAACACGCTCGTCCCCGACCCAACGGCGGATTCGATCTGTAATCGCCCGCCGACCAGTTCCGAGCGTTCACGCATCCCGTGCAGACCGAGTTTCGTTTCTTCGAGCGGCGAGTCGAGGATGGCGCGCACGTCAAACCCCTGCCCGTCGTCTTCGATCACGGCGACCACCAGGTCGCGCTTGTGTTCTACGACAATACTCACGTTCTTGGCGTAGGCGTGCTTGGCGATGTTCGTCAACGCCTCCTGGATCACTCGGTAGAGGGTTAACTCGATCTGCGCGGGCAGCCGCTGGTCGTCGTGAAATCCGGTCATCTGGAGGTCTACGGCGAGGCCGAAATTGCCGCGGTAATTCGCGATGTAACGCTCGAGGGCCGCGGCGAGTCCCAAGTCGTCCAGTACGGCCGGACGCAACTCTCGCGCCAGCCGTTTGACCGATTCCAGCGTCTGCGCCGCGATCTCGCGCAGGGTGTTAAAGCGCTCGCGCGCGATAGAGTCGCAGGCATCGCTGGCCGCGCGCAAGCCGACCATGAGCGAGGTGATCGCCTGGCCGGTATCGTCGTGCAGTTCACGGGCGATGCGCTTGCGCTCTTCTTCTTGCGCGCGGATGACCTTTTCAAGCAGTTGCCCGCGGACGCGTTCCTTGTCGCGCAAGTCGTCCCACAGCCGCGCGTTCTCGACGGCAATGCCGACCTGTTGGCCCACCGCTTCCAGCAGCTTGGCCTCATCCGCGCCGAGCGCCTGCGGGTGCGCGCTTGCCACGCCCAACACGCCGAGGACGCGATCGTGCGAGAGGATCGGCACGGTGATGTGCGCGTTGATCGCCTCTCCGCCATTGATGCGACCGTCACGCAGCGGACAGCGCTCGGGCAAGGGAGTGATGACGATGGACTGTTTGTTCTGCAAGGCGACCGTGCAAGGGCAGCCGTGCAGACCGATTTCCACTTCGCGTTCGCCGATTTCGATAGGTAGACCGACCCAACTGGTCAACTGTACGCGCCGGCCCTCGTGGTCGAGGAGAAAGACCCAACCGGCCGGCAAATCGAGAGATTGCAGTAGGGCGCGCAAGGAACGATCGAGCGTCTCGGCTAGCGGCGCGGGGGCGTTCATCGCATTTGCCACCGCGTTCAGGGCGGCCAATTCACGATGGCGTTGCAACATGGCGCGCTGCGCTTGGGCCAGTTCCGCCGTCATGCGATTGAACGCCGTCGAGAGTTGACCGATTTCGTCCTCGCCCCATGGCGGCGCTTGGCGGGACAGATCGCCGCGCGCCACGGCCTGAGTCACTTGGACCAAGGTGAGAATCGGACGCGTCAGAATCAACGTCAAGAGATATGCGGCGCCAATGCCGAGGAGCGACACCGCGAGCGTGGTCAACAGCATCGTCCCCGTCAATTCGTCCACCGCGGCGTAGACGCTCGTCTCGGTCAAGCCGACCCGCGCGCTGCCGGCGCGCCCCTCGAAAATCGGCACGGCGACGTCATGGATCCGGCCCTCGTCGCTCGCCAGGACCACGGTGTGCGCGCGTTCGCCGGGCGCGAGGGTATTCTTTTCCGCGAGGCCCCGCGGAAAGCCCCGGTCGAAGGCGTGGACCAGGACCTGGTTGTTTTCGTCGAGGATGAACGCGTAGCGCAAATCGCTATTATTCTGAATCGTGTCTTGGAGCAGTTGGTGCAGCGCAAAAGTGTTGTTGATGAGGATGAGGTCGGTCGAATGGGCGGCCAGATCGCGGGCAATCGAGACTCCGCGCTCCTCCAACCGCGCCGTTAACGCGGTCGTCATGCTCGCGCGCACTTCCCACGTGATGCCAAACCCCAGGAGCAGCACCAGGGCGAGCACGATGCCCATCATTTTGATGCGGACGCCTGGACGCAGCAGCCAGGCGCGGAGACGAGCCGAGAATTTCATTGCGCGGTATTCACCTGTAATTCGAGCGCGCGGGCCGAATCATAGATGCGGTCGGAAACGACGACAAAGCGTTCGATCATCAGGCCGCGCAAAATGGTCGCGCCCTCGGAATCGTAGATCATTTGGAGGAGCACTTCGCGCAGGGTCTCTTTCAACTGCGGGCTGAGGTTCGGGTTGACGACCACGGGCGGGATGCCGAACGCGGGCGAGCGGTGAATCACGCGCACGCGCGTGCCGATGCTTGGCTCGCGGGCCACCAGGTAATCGTAGACCAGACTGTCCACGTTCGCGCCGTCGGCGACTTTGTTCGCCACAGCGCGAATGGCATTGTCATGGCTGTAGGTGAAAAAGGTGCGCGCGAAATATTGTTCGGGGGGGCCATCCAAGGACCTGACTAACGACGTGGGATAGACGCGTCCGGTAAGCGACATGGGGTCCGTGAAAGCGAACACCTTGCCGCGCAGGTCGGTCATGGAACGCGCCGGGCTGTCCGCGGCGACGATCAAGAGCGAATAGTAAACGGTTTCGCCGTTCACTTGCGGCGCGACGAGCAGTTCCATCCCGAACTCGCGTTGCCCGACGACGTACGCGCTGGTGCAGACAAAGGCCACGTCTACATTGCCGCTCTTGACGAGGTCGTTGATCTCGGCGTAGGTCTGTCGCTGGACCAGCTCCACGCGCCGGTTGAGCTTGCGGCCGATGTAATTGAGCAAATCGCCGTAACTCTCGACATTGCCCTTGGGCGAGATGACCGCCGCGACGGCCACGCGCAGGGGTTTGGTATCGTCGGGCGAGTACAGCACGGTGGACGCTGGTTCGACATCGCCGAAACGAAAATCCACGGCCCGCGCGGGAGCGCCGCACGCGGTCAGCGCGAGTATAAAAAGAATGCTGCACGCAATACTTACACGACTTTTCAGCACGGTCATCGCTTCTTTCTGGTCGAGTTTCCACCATTCTCGCGCCATTCAGTCCGAGTATGGTCCAAGTTCGGTCCAATTTGGTCTTTTTACGTTCGCGCGATAGAATCTAGCCGGGAATGGACGACTTGCCTCTTGACTCTCCCCTCGCGGGAGGGTGTACACTGTTCGCAGAATCGCACTCTGGAGTGGAACGATGTTCAGAATCGGCGATTTCTCAAAACTTTCTCAGGTCTCGGTCAAAACGCTGCGGTATTACGATGAACTGGGTCTCCTCAAACCGGTAGAGGTGGACCGCTTTACGAACTACCGCTACTACTCGGCCGACCAATTGCCCCGGCTCAATCGCATTCTCGCGCTCAAAGACCTCGGCTTGTCGCTCGACGAGATCGCGCAACTCCTCGACGACGAACTGCCCGCCGCGCAAATCCGCGGGATGCTGCGGCTGAAGCAGGTCGAGGCGCGCGAACGCGTGCAGGACGAGCAGGCGCGTTTGGCGCGGGTCGAAGCGCGGCTGAGACAAATCGAACAGGAGGGCAAAATGCCAACGTACGATGTGGTCGTCAAGAGAGTCGAGCCGCTGCTCGTCGCGTCCGTGCGCGATGTCATTCCCAGCTATGACGCGCAGGGACAACTGTGGGGCGAACTGGATGGCTTTTTGAGCCGCCGGCATGCGCATCCGGTCGGACCCTGTTTGACGCTTTACCACGACACGGAGTTCAAGGAACGCGATGTGGATGTCGAGGTGTGCGAGCCGCTCGGCGACGAATTGCCGCGCGAGGGACGCGTCAACGTGTATACGCTGCCGGGCGTCGAGAGCATGGCGTGCGTCTTGCACCTCGGCGGCTTTGCGAACGTGGGACAAGCGTACAGCGCGCTGACGTCGTGGATTCAAGCCAACGGTTATCGCATCATCGGCCCCAACCGCGAGGTCTACTTGGTCGCCGTGATGTATCAGAAAACCGACGTCGAGTACCCGGCGGACTTTATTACCGACAAGGAAGAGAATCGGCTGACCGAAATCCAGTTTCCGGTCGCGAAGGTCTAGAAGATGAAAAAGCTCCTGGTCGGCATCGGCATTGTCGTGCTCGCATTGATCGTCGCGGTAGGCGTGTTCTTTTGGTACTCGATGCAGCAGCCGTTGTATCAACCGGGGATGGTGCGCGCGGGGCAAAACCTGCGCGCACCGCTCGCGCCGGCGCCGCAGCCCGCGGCGGAGCAGAATTTTTGGCTGGTCGAGGACGACATCAAACTGCGCCACTTTGCCGATGGAACCGGACGGAATGTCCTCGTCATTCACGGCGGGCCGGGCTATCCGTTTGCCGGGCCCTTGCCCGCGCTCAAACCGCTGACGAACAAGTACCGTTTTGTCTATTACGATCAGCGCGGCTCGGGCCAATCGTCGCGGCCCATCGCCAAATTCACGTCCTCGAACTATTACGAGAATATGACGACGCTCGACAAAACCTTGGGCCTGGGCGCGCAGATCGCCGACATCGAACGCATCCGGCGCATTCTGGGCGAGGAGAAACTCGTGCTCGTCGGCCATTCGTTTGGCGCGTTCCTGGCCGCGCTGTACGCCGCCGAGTTTCCCGAACGCGTCGAGGCGCTGATCTTAATCGCGCCCGCCGATGTGCTAGTGATGCCCGCCGAGGATGGAGGACTGTACGAGGAGGTCAAGCGCGTGCTGCCGGCAGAGTTGCAAAAAGAATATGCCGACTATCTCACGCGCTATTTCGATTTCGGCGGCATCTTTTCGAAAAGCGAGACGGAGTTGGTCGCGTTGAATGCCGAGTTCGGCAAATACTATGCGCTGGCCGCGCAGGCCAAGGGGTTTCGCGTGCCGCCGGAGAGCGAGATAAAAAACAACGGCGGCTGGATGATGCAAGCCATTTTCTTCAGCATGGGGCAGCGACATGATTATCGCGCGGCGCTCAAGCCGGTCGCTGCGCCGGTCCTTGTCATCCACGGCGCGAACGATCTACAACCGGAAAAAGCCAGCCGCAACTATGCCGACGCATTTCCAAACGCGCGCTTTCAACCGATCGCGAACGCGGGCCATTTTGTGTTCGACGATCAGCCGTCGGAGTTTGCGAGAGTGGTCGGGGAGTTCTTGAAATGAAAAGACCCGATGTAGGGGCGGGGTCTCCCCGCCCCTACATCCGCTTTACAAGAACCGGTACATCCAATCCGGCGTCAGTCGGAAAAACACCGAGTTGAGCAACTGGAATTTGTCGCTAACTAACAGCAGTCCCATGATCAGCAGCAGCACGCCGCTCGCGATCTCGACCTTTCGCAGATGCGGGCTAAACCGCTTGAGGAACTTTGTCGCGCTCCCCAGCCCGAACGCGACCAGCACGAACGGAATCCCCAGTCCCGCCGAGTACGCCAACAACAATCCGGTGCCTTGCAGCACGGTCGCCTCTTGCGTCGCCAGCGCGATCACGCCCGAGAGCGTCGGCCCGATGCACGGCGTCCAGCCCGCGGCGAACGCCATGCCGGTGAGCAGCGAGGTCGAATAGCCGAGCGGGCGATTGCGGACCTCGACGCGTGCCTCCTGATACAGGAACGGGATGCGGATGATGCCAATAAAGTGGATGCCGAAAACGATCAGGATGACGCCCGCGATGTGCGCGAGGTCGGTCTTGCTGAGAACGACGGTGAGCACGGAGAGCGCGCTCCAGATCGCGATAAAGATCAGCGTAAAGCCGAGGACGAACGCCGCGGCGTGCGAAACCGCTTCGCGCCGCACCGTGACTAGGCCCTCCGGCGTCACGGCCGCGCCGCTCAGGTAGCCGAGATAGATCGGCACCATCGGCAAAACACACGGCGACAAAAACGAAAGTAACCCCGCGCCAAACGCAAAAAGAATAGCCATGTACTTACACCTTTCCTAGCAACGCCGCGCGCACGTCCGCCACGCGAATCGGCGCGGCGAGCGTCGTGCGGTCGTCTATGAGGACAACCGGAATTTTGTCCCAATATTTCTCAAAAAGCGACGGATCGCGCGTGATGTCGCGCTCTTCAAACGTCAATTCAAACTCACGCCGCAAGCCCAACAGCAATTGGTGCGCGATCTCGCACAGGTGACAGCCGGGCTTGGTATACAGGATGATGCGATGGGACACTAGTTTATCTTCGCGATCTGCTTGTCCAGAAAGTCATCCGTCATCGGGCCGCCGACCACGATGTCGCGGACGATGCCTTTGCGATCCACAAAGATGCTCGTCGGCAAGCCGTTCACGCGGTACATCCGCCCGACGCGCTCGCCCGTGTCGCGCACGATGGGAAAGTTGACGAGCGTGTTTCGCATAAACGTCCGGATGCCCTCATCCGAGTTTTCGTCCTGGAAGTTGATGCCGATGATGACGAGACCTTGCTCTTGATATTGCTTGTATTTGCGAACGAGCGCCGGAAATTCCTCGCGGCACGGCCCGCACCACGTCGCCCAGAAATTGATGATGACCGGGCGGCCCTCCAGCTTGCTCAGCACAATTTCGTCGCCGGTCATGGATTTCAGTATGAATTCCGGCGCAAGGTCGCCCACCTTCACCGTGGTCGGGCGAGCAGAGCCGCTAGACGGCGCGGCATTTAGGCCGGCGAGACTCAATCCACTGCACGCGCTCAGTATCAGCGTCAGCAAGCCGAGCGTCACGATTATTGCGATACGTTTCGCGTTCATAGCACCCTCACAGGGCAGTCAACAGTGAACAGTGAACAGTCAACAGTGAATCGCGAACAGTAAACAGTTCTAGTCCGTTGACTGTTGACTGTTGACCGTTGACTGTTTACTGTTTACTGTTCACTTCTTTCTTCAGCTCCTCCACCTCTCGCCGCAGATTCTGTTCGCGGCGCGAGAGGGTGAAGGCGTAGCCGAGGATGATGATCCAGATGACCGTATATCCGTAAAATAGGAATGATAGGTTGCGAATTTCGGCGAGCAGGTCTCGCAGAGTGACTTCCATTGGATTACCTCACATGTTCGGGACGGACTGGCGTTTGTTCCGCGCCGCGCCATTCCGCGGCGCGCGCCGGCGCACTGGGGACTTGGGCCGAGAGCGCGCGCCGAATCGCCATCAATTCGTCGCGCAGCGCTTCCAGGCGCACGCGCTGCGCCAGCAGGTAGAAAAAGAGCAGCAGGAACGCGGTGATGCAGACGAAGAGCGTTTGCACCATCGGCGGCGTCAGCCCGAACGTAAAGCCCTGCTGAGTCTCTTGGAACAACACCGGCGAAATCGAGCGCCAAAGCCGCGCGCTCATGATCACAATCGGCACGTCGAGCGCGCCGACGATGCCGAACACCGCGGAGAATCGCGCCACGCGCGGATCGTCGCGCGCCGAGGCACGCAGCATCAGGTAGCCGATGTAGATCAGCCAGAGGATGACGAACGATGTCAGCCGCGGGTCCCACGTCCACCATACGCCCCAAATCGGCCGCGCCCAGATGGAACCGGAGATGAGCACGATCGTGCAGAACATGACGCCCAGTTCCGCCGCCGCTTCCGCGACGCGGTCCCACGCGCGCGAATTCGTCTTGAGATACGCGATGCCCGCGATGAGCACGACGAGAATCCCAAAGAACCCGGCCGTGACAGCGCCCAGGTGAAAGAAGAAAATGCGGTACACCAGGCCCATATTAACTTCGGTCGGAGCGTACAGGAACGCCATGTACAATCCGACGACTATGAAGATCAGCGTCGCCAGCCCCAGCAGATCGAGCCGGCGGTCAGAGTTGCCCATACCAAACTCCATCTTACCAGTGACAAGTGACACGTGCCAAGTGACAGGGGCGGTTTTACGTTTCACGTTTTACGTTTTACTTCCCTTGTCACCCGTCACCCGTCACTCCTCACTCCTCGACGACGTACTCAAACACCAAAAACGCGACGACGATAAAGACCACGTCGTACGTGATCAGGATGCTGAACCAATTCGAAATCTCTGAAAAATCACGCGCTTGGATCGCGCCGCCGGTCAGTTTCACCGCGGCCATCAAGAGCGGGATCGAGACCGGAAAGAGCAGGATCGGCAGCATCACTTCGCGCATTTTCGTGCTGGCCGCGACCGCGCCGAGCAGCGTGCCCATTCCGGCAAAACCGATCGTTCCTAATAATATATACGGAATGATCGGCCACCACGGTAGCGCGACGTTATTCAAGAGCGCAAAGAGCGGCAGAGTTGCCGCTTCCATTACGGTGATAAAGAGCAGATTGCTGATCGCCTTGCCCAGAAAGATCGCGCCGCGGTCTACGGGCGAGAGCAAAAGCCCTTCCATGCTGCCCTTGTCTTTTTCGGCGGCGAACGAACGACCCAAGCCCAAGATGCCGCTGAACGTGAACGCGACCCACAGCACGCCCGAACCAAGCACCGTGATGTCCACCCCTTGCAACTCGAACGCAAAGTTGAAAATCACGAGCACCAACAGCGAAAAGACGACCATGGCGCTCAAGCTCTCTTTGGTGCGTAGTTCGGCGGCGACATCCTTTTGAACGATGGCGAGAACTTGGCGGACGAATTTCAATTGCGATTCTCCAGCACGCGCGCGTAGATTCCCATAAATCCGGCGAGGTCGTTCCACTCGGCGTGCGGGAGATCATACGCCAATCGCCCCGCCTTCAGCACGAGCGCGCGATCGCAGATCGCCAGCCCGCGTTCCAGATCGTGTGTCGAAAACAGGATGCCGCGCCCTTCCTTTTTCGCGTCGAGTATAATCCCGTCGAGCAAGTCCGCGGCGGTCTTGTCCAATCCGGTGTAGGGCTCGTCCAGCAGCAGGACCGCCGGTTCGTGCAAGAGCATCCGCGCGAGCGTGAGCCGCTGCTGCAAGCCGCGCGAAAGCGTGCGCGCGAGATCGTTCAACCGATGCTCGATGCCGACGCGCTTGGCGACCTGCTGCACGCGCTCCGGAATGTTGGGCAGGTCGTAAAGCTGCGCGTAAAAGCGCAAATTCTCTTCGGCGGTCAGGTCGTCGTACATGAACGTCTGGTGACCGACGAACCCGATCGCGCCGCGGGCCGCGTTCGCGTGCTGCGCCAGCGGAATCCGGCCGATCAAAATCCGGCCCGCGTCGGGCCGCGTGAGCGTGGCGATGATGCGCAAGAGCGTCGTCTTGCCCGCGCCGTTCGGCCCGACGAGGGCGACGATTTCGCCGGGCGCGACACTGAAACTGAGACCGCGCAGCGCCCAGCGCGCGCCAAAGGTCTTGTCGAGCTTGTCAACGGTGATGAGAGTGTCGCTCACTCCTCCTCGCTCTGGGACAGTTCGAGTAATTCCGCTTTGAGGCGGGCGCGCTCGGCCTTGTATTCTTCCTCGGAAATCTTTTTCTCTTCAAATTCGTCGTCGAGGTCGGCGATTTCCTGCAACAGATCCATGCGGCGATTGGCGGCCGGTTGCGCGATCATCGCGGCAGCGCGCCGACGGCGAATCACCGGATACAGCAGCAGGGCGAGCGCGGCCACGGCGGCGACGCCGAGCACGACGCCACCCACCAATTGCATATTGTTGCCCGACGCGGGCGCGGGCGCGGTCGGGCTTCCGCCGGCGGGCGGAGTCGTAGCGACCGTCGCCGGAAGATTGACGAAACTCGCCGAGACGACGGTCCCCGCTTGGAGATTATCGGCGGAACTGAGGATAAATTTTTGCCCCGATTGGGTTGGGAAGGGCGCGGGCGCGGAAAGCTGCGCGCTTTGAATCGTGCCGCCGACATCGGCGAGCAGGACGCGGAACTTGTCCACGTTGAAGGGCAGCTTGAGATTGAAATTGTAGGTCGGCGGCGTGAAAGGCAGTTGATAATTGTAAACGATCTGGTCGGCGCCCGGGGTGAGCGGCAGGGTGTACGACATCACCTCGGGACCGCGAATGGTCGCATCGTCCGCGGTCGGATTGTCGAATTGGATGTTCAGCGCGCCGGCCAAAAACGGCAGCGACAGCGTCACGCGGTGCGGGCCGGCGAGCGAAGTTGCGCCAATGTACGTGCGGTCGCCGTTGTTCTGAACGGCCAGGATCTGCAGCACGTCGAGCAGGCCGGTCTGCACGTCAATGACAAAGTGCGCTTGCGTGACCTGGATCGCGGCGGGATCGGTCGTCGTCTCGTACACGGTCATCGAGACCGGCAGCGTGGTCTGAACCTGATCGAAAGCGAGAACATCGGAAAAATAGTCCACACCCTGGTAGTTGGCGATCAAGAGATAGCGCGTGGTTGAGATGGTGTCGAGGTTCGAAAAGCTAAAGCGGCCGTTCGCGTCGGCCTGGGTCGTCTGCGAAATGGTGCTGGTCGCGCCCGCGGGCGCGCTGTGCAGCGTCACCGTCATGCCGGCGGTGTTGGCGAGTTTCGCGTCCTTGGTGCCCTCGACGAGCTGCCCATCCATCTTGCCATTGGCGGCGGTCGGCGTTTGCGCGTGCGCCGGACGAGCGGGCTGAGCCATGAGCACGAATGCAACGAAGATAGAGATAACAAGAATCGGGAGAATCCGTAGAACGCGTGAGGTAGATAGGATTTTCGTGTTAAAACTCCTGTCAAAGAATTAGGATTGCAGACTTTCAGCACTCATCTGTCATTCCGAGGAAGCGGTCTTTGTTCGTAGTCAGCGACGTAGCGCAGTTCGCGGAGTCGCGTCCGCGCGCATGGAACGGCACTCCGCACACCTGCCCTGGCGGGCGGTGCCACGGAAACCCGCTGCGTGCCGGACTACGAACGCGCATTCGCAAGGTTCTGAGCACGAGGCGGTCACCCGTCCCGCAAACTGGGCTTCTCGCAATGACAGCTTACAACGTGTTGCCGCACTTGGCGCAGAACCGGTCGCCGGCGTGATAGGGCGTGCCGCAGTTGCGGCAGCGCAGCCCGGCCGATTTGCTTTTGCTCGCGCGCAGACGCGCCACCTCTGCTTCGACCGCGTCGCCGTTGGTCGCCTTGGTGCGAGGCGTCCGTAGGCGGGCTACTTGTTGCTCGATGGCATCGTCGGCGGGCGCGGGCGACATGCCCGCGGCTACCGGCGCGTTCTTGCGCCGTTCGCGCAGCCGCGCGACCTCTTCTTCGATCCGCGATTCGGCGCCGTCGCGGCCGGCCACCTCATCAATCTGTTGCAGCGCCTGCGCTGCGCGCGCTTTGTATTTGTCGCGCAGCAGTTCGTAATCGCTTTGGGAGAGCTTGCCCATTTGATAGTCGAAATCCAGATCGCGGATCGCGTCATACGCGGAATCGCGCTGGGCGATCAAACTGTCCAGCGCGTCCACGGCCGGCGCGGCTTGCTCCGCGGGCGAAGTGAAAAGCGGATAGGCAATAAACGCGATGACGACCACGACGAGAATGGCAATAACGATGAATTCCAAAAGACCTCTGCTTTAGCCACGGAATCACATCGCGCAGCATCCTGTAAGGACGGAAACACACAGAAGGATTTCTGATATTTTACCGTGTGATTCCGTGTGGTTCTGTGGCAATAGTTTACGACGCGCTTACCGGCGCGCCTTCCAGCGTTTCAACGCGCACGCGCGCGGGACGCGCCTCGGGCCAGGCGGCGATGAGCGTGCTGACGATCAAGCAAAACCCTCCGAACCAGACCCAGAACACGAGCGGGTTAACGTAGGCCCGGAACGTGACGCTCGCGTAATTTTCTTCCCACCCCCCGATGATCAAGTATAAATCCTCTTGCGCTGTAGACAAAATCGCGGGATAGGTCTCGGTTTGCTCCTGCCGCTCGAAAAAGCCCCGCGCCGGCGAAAGCGTGCTGAGGCGCTTGCCGTCTTTCGATACGCCGACCGTCGCCGACGTGATCAACGCCTCGCCGCTCGGAAAGTTCGCCGATAGATTCTCGAACGTCAGCGTGTAGCCGCGCACTTGCATGGACTCGCCCGGCTTGAGCGCGCGCGTCTCGTCCGTCGTGTACACCTGCGAGCCGATAATGCCGATCGCCATCATGGCGACCGCGACGTGAATCAAATAGCCGCCGTAGCGCTGCCGGTTTTTTTCGACTAACGTGCGGAGCGCGATCGGGAAAAACTCGCGCGTATTTTTCGCGCGCGCCCGCGCGCCCTGTAGCAACTCGCTCACGGTCGCAACGATCACCAGGTACGCGAGAAAATAGCCGAGCAGCGGCACAATGTCCTGCACGCCGATCGCGAACGTGATTCCCGCGAGGACGAGCGAAATCGCCGCGGGCGCGATGAGCCGCCGCAGGAATTTCGGCCCGGTCGCGCCGCTCCAGCCGATCAACGGGATAATGCCCATGATGAGCAAGAGCGTGCCAAAGAGCGGCGCGGCGATGCGATTGAAATACGGCGGGCCGACGGTTAGTTTTTGATTGTAGACCAGCTCGCTGAACAGCGGATAAACCGAGCCCCAGAGAATCGCAAACGCCACGCCGACGAACAAGAGATTGTTCAGCAAAAAGAACGCTTCGCGCGAAAAGAGCGAATCAATCTCGCGTTCGCTGCGGAGCGACTTGAGCCGCGTGAACAAGAGCGCCGTCGCCGAAAGCGTCACGCCCGCGATAAAAGCCAGGAACCAGAACCCAATGTCGGACGTGGCAAACGAGTGAACGGAGACGATCACGCCGCTGCGCACAACGAACGTGCCGAACAGGACGAGCGCAAAGGTGATGATGATGAGGCCCATATTCCAGACCTTGAGCATCCCTTTGCGTTCCTGGACCATCACCGAATGGAGAAACGCGGTACCCGTCAGCCACGGCATAAAGGCCGCATTCTCGACCGGGTCCCAGCCCCAATAGCCGCCCCAGCCCAGCACGTCGTACGCCCAGCGTCCGCCGACCATCAGCCCAATCGCCAGGAACAGCCACGCGGCGATCGTCCAGCGCCGCGTCGTCTGCAGCCACGATGCGCCCAAATTCCCGCTGAGGAGCGCCGCCATCGCGAACGCGAACGGAATCGTGAAACCGACATAGCCCAGATAGAGAAATGGCGGATGCATCGCCATCAAGGGATGTTGCAACAAGGGGTTGAGTCCCTGCCCATTGGGCGGAACGAAAGGCAGCGCGCCGGCGGGCGGGAAGAGCGCCATCACCGTCTTGCCGCCCACGTCCCACCACCGCTCAAACGGACTGGAGACGAAGGAAAGCATAAAGCCAAAGAACGTTTGCAGCGCCATCAAGGTCGCGATCAGGTAGGGCATCAGATTGCGGTCGCGTTCCCATTTGCGTAGAACCACCACCGCGGAATAGAGTGACAGAATCCACGACCAGAAAAGCAGACTGCCCGCTTGGTTCGACCAGAGCGCGGTGATCGTGAAGAGCGTTTGGAGTTCGCGGCTCGTGCTGTTCGCGACCAGCGCAATCGAAAAATCGTGCGTGTACAGCGCGATAGTGAGCAGCCCTATCGCCAGCGTGGTCAGCCCGGCATAAGCGAGAATGCCGTTCCGCGCGCTGTTGATGAGTTCGGGCATGCCGCGCTTCGCGCCTACCCACGCGGCCAGGGTCGAATAGACCGCGACGACGAACGCGACGAATATGGAAAGAGCGCCGATTGTTGCCATAGAAACCTCGCAAAGCGTAAAACGTGAAACGTAAAGCGTAACAAGTAAATCTACGTTTTACGTTTTACGGTTGATAATTCAAATCGCCTACCTGCGTGCTATCGCGCCATTCGATTTGCGAGGGGTCGTATTTCGAAGGGCATTTTGCCAGCACGAGCGTGGCATGGAAGACGCCGTCGCTGCCGACTTTGCCTTCGGCGATGACTTGCGTGCTCTTCTCGAACGTATCGGGCAGGATGCCTTTGTAGACGACCGGCAGCATGATGCTCCCATCGGTCATCGTAAACTGCGCGGTAAGGTCTCGGCTGTTAATGTGCGTCGTATTCGGCGCGAGGTTGCCTCCCACGCGCACGATTTGCTTGGTCGCCAGGTCGCCTTTGGCTTGCATCTCGGCGAGCGTCAAAAAGTATTGCTGCGTCGCATTGGTGCTCGTGAACACGTATGCGCCAATGGCCGCTAAAATGACGAACGCGCCAAGCAAGAGCTTCGTCTGGCGCGGCAAGAACCCATTGTCGGGCTTGACTTCGGGAATAGTTGCAGAAGCCACGGTCTCCTCTCTTCTAGACTCGCGCAATCATCAGACAGTGAACAGTCGGCGTTTACTGTTTACTGTTGACTGTTGACTGTTCACTGTTCACTGGCCCTACGGCAGCACCGTCGTCCCCAGGACCGCGTAGCGCAGAAGCGAGAGCAGGCCGAGTTCGATCATCGCGAGGATGACGCCCGCGGCGAAGGGGTTGAGCGCGTCGCGCCACGTCACCGCGCTGGCGTCCTTGCCCGTGATCGAGACGACGAAGACGAGGTTGATGAGCGCGATCAGAATCACGGTGCTTGCGCTCGTGATGATCGCGAGCGGCCAGTAAAAGATGCCCAGTTCCGACGCGTTCATCACGAACAACACGACGAGGAGCGCGAGCGCGCCCGCGAACTGCTTCCAATTTTCGAAAATCGGTCGCATGTCGTTCTCACGCCAGAGCGAAAAATTCACGACGGGGACGAGAAAGCCCGCGAACGCGATTCCGCACAGCAGCCCGGTGCCCAGCCGCAGTTCCAGGCGCGGCTCGTAGAGATGCGGCACGACTTGCAGATCGTAAAAGAACGCGTTCAGCCCGTCAAAGCCCATGATGCCGACGAACAGAATCATCGTCACCAGCATCCAGGGCTTGGGCATGCCTTTCGCGCGGCCGCGCCCCAGCGCGATCAAATAGCCCCACGTGACGAGAAAGCCGACGTAGATGCCAAAGTCGCGCGCTTCGAGCGGAAGCTGCGTCGGCTCGGCAGGATCGAGGATGGCAAACCCCGGCACATTCGCTCGCAAGAACGCTTCGCCCGGAAGCGTCGTCCCACCCAAAAAGTACGAGTGGCTGGGACGCTGAGGTCAGATGCCAAAACAAACGGCGTCGAGCTTGTTCTTGAGCGACCACGGCGCCACAAGGAACACGGCGACCAGCGCCAACAAAAACGCGGGGGCGAGCCAGGTGGTCACACGCGAACGCGCGATGGAGGTCATGGAATGGTTTTCCCCTTCGCCCGTTGTAATTGCGCGCGCGTTTGGGCGAGCACGTCGCGCATCGCTTCTTCTAGATACGGGTAGATGAGCCAGACGGATCCCAGGCCGAACAGCGCGCCCGTAATGCCGCGCAGCAAGTAATCGCTTTCGCGCCAGCCAAAGAGCTGCGTAAACCCGTCGAGCGCCATCGGCGTGATCAGCGCCAGGTAGATGCGCCAATCGAGCGGACGGACGCGCGAGCGTACCGAGCCGAAGAACAGGCCGCCCAAAAAGAGCGAAGCGTAAATTGCCGTGTCTCGCTCGCACCACGCCATCTTGTAGCCGAGTTGCGCGTTGCCGAGGAAATTGTTCCAGAAGAAAATATCGTTTTCGTCAAAGAGTACCGTCGCTCGCAGTTGTTCGAGCGTGTAGACCGGCTGCTCGCCAAAGAAAAAGTACGTACGGAAGGCGAGTTGATGGCAGGTGAGTTTGTAAGCCGTATAGATAAGTTGCGCCGGTCCCGTATAGCCATACTCCATGAGGACCGGCGCCAGCATCGGCAGCGCGATAAAGACGAACAAGGTGACGTTTGCGAGCAACAGCCAGTGCCCGGAGATGAAAATCGCAAAGCGGTCCACGATGATAATAAATCTCCGGACGCCCGGCGACACGGTTTGAACAGTCATAGTTCCCTTATGGTTCGAGCGCGTACCACTGCCACGCTTTGGATGGGGCGGGAACGCCTTTGAGATAGAGCAGGTACGGTTCGTAATCCAGTTTATTGGCGAGCGTGTTCCAGTCGGACAGCGTGCTGAGCTCCGTTTCCGAAAAAACCTCGCGCATCGCTTGATACCAATTCAGCTCGTCCATGCGCTGATAGTGCCAATATTCGGCGGCGACCTTATTCGTGCGCCAATCGAAATCGTCGCCGTCGTGAGCCGAGATGCGCTCCCAGCCGTAGGCGCGCGCAAGTTCGGTGAAATCCACGTAGAACCCGTACGGCACGGGCTTTTTCACGCCTCCCTCGCCGCGCCCGATAATCCAGCGTGCGCGATAGCCCAAGTCCCACGGCGCTTGCTTCATCGGCTCGCCCATCGAACCGTCCTGGGCGGCAGCGCGCAAGAACATGCGGAAGAACGTCTCGCCCTGCTGGTCCTCGCGGACGATCTCGAGCGCGCTACCGCGCGCGTCGGTGTAATCCAGCCGCGTGTCGAAGGCGCGGCCCGCTTTGTGCCAACTCAGCGTATCGCACGTAATATCGCAGGTCAGATCAATCGGCCGCGTCATGTCCGCGAGCACACTCAGAAAATCGTATCCGACCTCTTGTTTGAGCCGCGCTTGCAGCGCGATATACGAATCGGCCACGCGCCCGTTCAGTTTGTTGATCCCCGGATCGAGCCGCGTCGTCGTCATGCGCCGCATTTCGTAAGGATGGCCGCTGTTGGGCGATGAGAGATCAGGGCGCGCTTGGTAGAGTGGCGCGCGCGTGCTATCGTTCGGCATGTCGGTCACGATGGTCGAATCCGGCGCCCAGGTCACCGAAACCGCAAACATATCGCTGTCGTCAACGATGCGCGGGATGCCTCCCTCGGCGGAGGTGATGTAAATGGGCTGACGCGTGGGACGCGCGGAGACGAACGCGATCCACTTGCCATCGGGCGACCACGCCGGTTGGTCGTCCCAGCCGGAGAAGGTGATTCGCTTGATATTCTTCAATCCGGCCAGCGCAAAGTCGGCGGTATAGATGGCGCGCTGTCCATCGCGGTCGGAAACAAAAGCCACCTTTTTGCCATCGGGCGACCAAGCCGGTTCTTCGTCGTCGAATTTATTCTGGCTGATGTTGAACGCT
>JACQYF010000097.1 GCA_016208315.1 Chloroflexota bacterium
GCACGTCCACCGCGCTGAGCAAATCAATCAGGCGGACGTCGAGCGTGCTGAGCATGACGAGGATATTGTTCGGCTTGACGCCGCCGTGAATGATCCCGGCCTCGTGAACGCTGGCCAGGGCCCGCGCCAGCCGGGTCGCGATGGTAAAAAAGTCGTTTAGCGAGATCCGGACATGCCCGCCCCACAGCCGGTTCAGCGGGACGCCGTCAAAATAGTTTTGGGTGATAAAGCAATACTTGTCGGCCAAGCCAAATGACAGGGGCGTAATGACGAGGGGGTCGTTCAACACCCGCAGGTGCTCGATCTTTTGTCTGAACTGGGCTTGCTTGTAGGCGGAAAGACTGGTCGTTTTCAGAACCTTGAGCACGAGCAGCCGTTCTGGATTTTTCTTGTGAAAGGCCTTGTAGACGGCGGCCTGCGGAGCTTCGGCGATCTTTTCCACGATCTCATAGTTGGAGATTAACATGATTCCACCGCGCTCAACCGGTGACGGGTCCAACTCAAACTCGCCATCTTGACGTCAGACGATGATGGTTCCCCAACAAGATTGTGCGTAATCGTAGTCTGATTGATCTAGGAAAGCGCGATCACACAAGCGGCGACTTTCGCCAGCGATTATATGTAAATCCACGCAAAAGACAAAAGCACGAAACAGAGTACCATGCCGCAATTGCCGCGTCAACTAATGGCTCTATGTTGCGCGAACAACAAACCGGCAATGCGCGTGTCCCATCGCGAGGCACTCGTCCTCGCGCGCCTCGACCGGCCGCGCCCAGATCGCGCTGCCAAGCCCGGCGAACACGCCGCGAATCAGGTGACACACGCCGCGCTCGGATTTCCCGTACGCGGCGGCAAACGCGGAACTCTCGACGACGAGCACGAGTTCGCAATTCGCCATGTCCAGCCGTGCCAACTGAAAATTCCCCCAACCGATTTCCGCGCCCATCTTCACCATAAACTCGACGGACTCTAGCTCGGTCAGGTGGAATACCTCGCGATACTTTTTCCCACTGAGCGTGCCGCCCGTAAAGCCGCCCTGAAAGAGCAAGTCATCTGCCGCCGCGCCCAGCTTTTCCTCCGCGGCTTTCTGGAACGAAATCAGCGTCTCGGGGCGAATCAGCAAATAGCGCACGTCGTTGTACAGGAGTGCGCCGCGCGCGGCGTCGAATTTGAGGGCGGCGAGGATGCTATTCTCCATGTCACCTTCCATTGCCGTATGGGAGTGTGGGAGTGTGGGAGTTACCCCCATACCCCCATACTCACTCACTCCAGCCCATAGTCCTCGCGCGCCTTCTCCGCCGACACCTTGCCATCGCGCACATCGCGCGCCAACGCTTCGGGGTCGCGGTCGCGCGGGTCGCCGTAGCCGCCGGCGCCAGGGAGACGCAAGGAGACGACATCGTTTTTCTTGAGCTTGTCGAGTCCTTTGGATTTCAACGGCTTTTCGTCGGCCGTGTCGGGATTCAGGATGAATTTGCCCTTGCCGCCTTCTTTGCCGCCGAACAGGCCGAAGGGCGCAAACACCTGGCGATCGCCGTAACGGGCAAAGGAGAGATCGTCAATCAACGAGCGAATGTCGCGCCGCACCGCGAGCGCGCCGCGGTACTTGCCCGCGCCGCCCGTGTCGGGAATCAACTCGTATTTCTCGATCCGCATCGGAAATTCCAACTCGACCGCTTCGACCGGCGTGTTCATAAACCGCGCCAGGTGCGAGTCTTGGCCGTCACGACCATCCTTGCACCAACGCGCGCCGGCGCCGCCGCCCTGAATGTCAATGTAGACAAAGCGCTTGCCCGTTTCGGGATGATAGCCGCTGAAACCGCAGTTGGTGATCTGCCCGTGCGACCCCGCCATCACGCGGTCGGGCAGCGCCTGCGCGAGCGCGAGCATCATCGCCTCGGTGATTTTCTGTGAGACGTTCGTGCGCGCGCCGCACGCGCGCGGCGGACGCGGGTTGACGACCAAACCCTCTTGGGCGCGCACTTCGAAGGGACGATAGCAGCCCGAGTTCGCGGGGACGTGCGGGTCAACGACCGCGATGAGCGCGTAATAGACCGCGGCGTGGACGGTGGCAATCGGGCAATTCACATTGCCGGGCACTTCGGGGTCGGTGCCGTCGAAATCCACGAGCGCGTGATCGCCTTGCTTGTGGATGTTCACCTGCAACTTGATCGGCTTGCCCGTCAGGCCGTCGTCGTCCACGTAATCCACGCCGGTAAAACTGCCGTCGGGGATTTTCTTGAAACCTTCGCGGATGCGTTTCTCGGAATAATCGAGCAGCGCGTCCATGTGCAGTTGCACGACCTCCGGCCCGTATTTCTCAAAAATCTCTTTCAGCCGCCGCGCGCCGACAAAATCGGCGGACGCTTGCGCGCGAATATCGCCGAGGGTCTTGTCGGGCACGCGGATGTTGTTGTTGAGGATGCCAAAGAGTTCGGGATCCTCCTTGCCGCGCTTGTACAGCTTGACCATCGGAAAGCGAATTCCTTCGAGATAAATCTCGGTCAAGCCGCCCTGCGTGCCGCCCGCCGCCGCGCCGCCCATATCCGCGTGGTGCGCGATCGAGCCGACAAAGCCGACGAGGTCGCCCTTGTAACGAACGGGCGCGAACGTGACCAAATCCATGACGTGCTGCCCGCCGATGTAGGGATCGTTGAAAATGATCACGTCGCCGTCGTTCAGTTCTTCGTCCTTGAAGCGCTTGCGCAGACTCCGCATCGGGATTTCGAAACCGGTGAGCAGCATCGGCGCGTGGTGGGCTTGCGCGACCGTGTTGCCGTGGCGGTCGAACACCGCGCACGAAATATCCTTGATCTCCTTGATAATGGTCGAGCGCGCGGTGCGGACGAGCGTATGCCCCATTTCGTCCGCGACCTGCTCGGCGGCATAGCGCAGCACTTGCATCAAAACCGGGTCGGGTTTATTTCGTTTCGGCACAATTGTCCTCCGTCAGATTACGTGCTATAATTTCGCGGGAAAGAGGTGATTCTGATGACCAAGACAATTACGCTCAAAGAGGCGCAGGCCACGTATGGGACTGTGCTGGAGCAAGTAAAATCCACTGGCGAACCGCTCATTATCGAGCAAGACGGCAAGCCCTTCGCCGTCGTCATGCGCTATTCAGAGTATCAAGAGCTTGCCGCGCTGCGCGAGAGCGAAAAGAAAAAGGCGTGGCAAGCAGAACAAGAACGGCTGCTACGCAAGGAGATTACCGCATTCGAAAAGATGAAACCAGACCTCTTGAGAACGCACAAAGGTAAATGGGTCGCCATCCTCGATGGGAAACTGGTGGATTATGGCGACGACAGGCGATCACTCAGCAAACGCGTTCGCGAGACATTCTGCGACCGAACAATGCTCATCGAGCAAGTTCGCGACCTGCCGCGCGTCTACACGGTGGATTCTCCCGAGCGGGTACGCAAATGAAATTCAACGACACTGTGTTGGACCCGCCGGGCGCAATGACAGACGTGACTGTTCGTCCAGTATCTCAGTCGGAACCTGCTCGCGTGTTACCGGGAAAACTGGACACGGGCGCAGACATGACGATCATACCATCAGCTTTGGTGACAGATCAGCGCCTGCCCGCCAAGTTCCGTATGACGATGCGCGGCTATGATGGTAACAGGACTGAGAAGATTGGATATGAGGTGGACCTAGAGATTGCTGGTTACAAGCTCGAATCCATGCAAGTTGTGGCCACACTACGAGATAATGTTCTTATAGGTCGCGACGTCCTCAATCACTTTATCATCACCCTCGACGGCAAAGCGTTGACGTTCGAGATGCAAGACCCGTGAGCAGCGCAAGGTAAACAGGTACGTGTGTAAACAGGTATACTGGTAGACAAGGAAACAAGTAGATAAGGCTTCTGTCTACCTGTGTACCTGTGTACCTGTGCACCTGTTTACCTGTTTACAACGCGATAATCACATTCCCCCACACGTCCACCCTCGCGCTCGCCCCCGGAATCACCACCGTGCTTGAGATGATCTCTTCGATCATGCACGGTCCCTTGACGATGTTGCCCGGCTTGAGCAGATCGCGCTCGTAAACCGGAACCTTGATAAAGCCGCGGCCCTCGTAGTACACCGGCCGCGTGCCTTTGCGCGCGGCGCGCGGCGATGCGCCACCGCGCTTGAGCCGCGGCAGTTTCACGTCGGGAACCTGGCCGATGCCGACGAGGCGCACGTTGATCACGTCCACCGGTTCGGCAGTCGAACTGTACGCGTACACTTTTTGGTGCAGCGCATGAAAGCGCGCGACCGTTGCCTCGATGTCTTTCCGCGTCAGCTTGCCATTGCGCGGCACGGGCACGTTCAGCTCGTAGGCCTGGCCCGAATAGCGCAAATCGGCAGTCCATTGGATCTCGACCACGTCGTCGGGAATCTTTTCCTCGCGCAATTGCGCCTTGGCTTTCGTTTCCATCGCCGCGTAGGCGCGCAGCATTTCCTCTGGGTCAACGGACGCCGCCGGTTTCGCAATCGTCTGCACGTAGTCGTGGCGGATGTCGCTTGTCACCAGGCCGAACGCGCTCAGCGCGCCGGGATACAGGGGAATGACGACCTTACGCATGCCAATCTCTTTTGCCAACTCGCACGCGTGCAGCGGCCCCGCGCCGCCGAACGCGACCAGCGTAAATTCGCGTGGGTCGAATCCTTTTTGAATCGAACTGCCCGCCATGCCCTTGACCATGTTCGCGTTGACGACGCGCACGATGCCGTACGCCGCGTCCTCGACCGACATGTTGAGCGGGCGCGCGATGTGTTGTTCGATGGCCGCGCGCGCCTTATCGGGATACAGCTTCATTTCGCCGCCGAGGAAATAGTCCGCGTTCAGGCGTCCGAGCACGAGATTCGCATCGGTGACGACGGGTAGTTCGCCGCCCAAGCCGTAACACGCGGGTCCCGGGTCGGCCGCGGCAGACTTGGGTCCCACATTCAGCGCGCCGCCCTTGTCAATCCACGCGATGCTTCCGCCACCCGCGCCCAGCGCGTGAACGTCCACCGCGGGAATCTTGACCGGATACCCTTCGAATTTTCCTTCCGACGATACGCGCGGCACGCCATCCACGATAATGCCGATGTCGAAACTCGTGCCGCCCATATCCACGGTCATCAACTGCTTGTCGCCCAAGAGCGTGCCGATGAACGCACCCGCCACCGCGCCGCCCGCCGGGCCGGAGTTCACAATGTTGACCGCATGATCGCGCGCCGCCTCTGCCGACATCGCGCCGCCGATCGCCTGCATAATGCGGACTTCGACCGGCCCATATTTGTCGCACAGCATTTGCACGAGGTTACCGATGTACCGTTCGACAATCGGCTGCAAATACGCGTTGATGACCGTGGTCGAGCTGCGCTCGAATTCGCGGAACTCGGGGCAGATCTCGGACGAAATCGAAACGAAAGCTTCGGGGTAGATCGCGCGGCAGATTTCTTTGACGCGCTGCTCGTGCCGGGGATTTAGGAATGAAAAGAGCAGGCAGACGGCGATCGTCTCGGCCTGTTGCTCTTTGAGGTATTCCACCGCGCGCGCGACCGACGCTTCGTCGAGCGGGCGCACGACCTCGCCCTTGCTGCCCACGCGCTCGTCCACCTCGACGCGCAAATAGCGCGGCACGAGCGGCTCGGGCGTGTCCACGGTCAGATCGTACAGCCCCTCGTCGGGCCGCTCGATGCGCGCGATCTCGAGCACGTCGCGAAAGCCCGCGGTCGTGATCAGCGCGGTCTTGGCGCCCTTGCGTTCGATGAGCGCGTTCGTGCCGATCGTCGTCCCGTGCCCGTGAACCATATAATCGAGGTCGGCCATGCTCGCGTTCGCCATGCTCAGCATCTTTTCGATGCCGTTGAGCACCCCTTGCGCGGGATTCTTCGGCACGGTGAGGACTTTGCTTTAGTGAATCCTTTTGCCCTTGTCGTCAATGAGCACAATATCGGTAAACGTTCCGCCGACGTCAATACCTATTCGCATAACTTCCCCCAAAAGGCAACAATTCTCAGTCTGTGGTATAATCGCCACAGGTGAGGTGAGCCAT
>JACQYF010000014.1:0-7188 GCA_016208315.1 Chloroflexota bacterium
AGTGCTCGCGGACATGATCAAGATTCTTACGAAAGAGGATTGGATCCCGCCGTTTGCCGACAAGCCCGTGTTCGTGATCGCACCCGCAATCATCATGGTGGCCGTGCTCCTATCGTTCGCGGTGATCCCCTTCGCGCCCGGTGTTGCCATTGCGAATCTCAATATCGGCCTCTTGTTCTTTCTCGCCATGTCCTCAATGGGCGTTTATAGTGTGGTGCTCGGCGGGTGGGCATCCGACAACAAGTATGCGCTGCTCGGCGGATTGCGCGGGTCGGCGCAGATGTTGAGCTACGAAGTCTTTATGGGGCTGTCGTTGATGGGCGTCGTCCTGCTCGCCGGCTCGTTCGATCTGAGCCGCATCGTGGAAGCGCAAACGGCGATGTGGTTTTTCATTCCGCAAATTCTCGGCTTGATCGTTTTTTTTATCGCCGGGTTGGCGGAGACGCGCCGCATCCCGTTCGATTTGCCGGAAGCGGAGAACGAACTGGTCGCGGGCTACCATGTCGAATACTCGGGTATGAAGTTTGGCATGTTCCTGGTCGGCGAGTATCTGGGGATTACGCTGATCGCCGCGCTCATCGTGACGCTCTTTTTCGGCGGCTGGCTCGGCCCGATCCTTCCGCCGCTGGTCTGGTTCGCGATCAAAACGGGCCTTGTCATCTCGGTGTTCATCTTGCTGCGCGGATCGCTGCCGCGGCCGCGTTTCGATCAATTGATGGCGTTCGGCTGGAAGGTGATGCTCCCGCTCGCGCTGCTGAATCTCGTGGTAACAGGCGGCGTGCTGTTAGTGATGCAATAGATTCCCATTATTTCCCTCATTTCCTGTTCTTGCCGGAAGTAACGGAAATGGTGACTGCTCAGCCACCTGTCATTTCGAGCGGAGCGAGAAATCTCATTCGTCGCACTGGGAGATTTCTCGTCGCAAAATGCGCTCCTCGAAATGACAACCTGGGCCGTTACGGGAAATGAGGGAAATGGGGGAAATAGAATGTTGAGTTTGCTCAAAGGTATCGCGCTCGTCTTTTCCCACATGTTTCGTCCTCGCGTGACGGTGCAATACCCTGAAGAAATCAAGCCGCTGGCCCCGCGCTATCGCGGCCGCATCGTTCTCGCGCGCGATCCGGACGGCGGCGAGCGCTGCGTCGCGTGCTACCTGTGCTCGGTCGCGTGCCCGGTCAATTGCATATCGCTGCAAGCGACTGAGGATGAAACCGGCCGGCGGTATCCTGAATTTTTCCGTATCAACTTTTCGCGCTGTATTTTTTGCGGATACTGCGAAGAGGCGTGTCCCACTTACGCGATCCAACTCACGCCCGACGCCGAAATGAGCGAATACTATCGCCCCAACATGGTTTACGAGAAAGAGGATTTGTTGATTGACGGTCCCGGCAAATATCCGGGCTATAACTTTTGGCGAGTCTCCGGCGTGAACATCGGCGGCAAGGACAAGGGCGAAGGCGAGAACGAAGCGCCGCCAGTGAATGTGAAAACTCTCCTGCCGTGAGGGAAGTGTGGATATTGTCTTTTACGTTGCTTCTGCCGTCGCCATTGTAGCTACCTTGTTCGTGATCACGCAGCGCAACGCGGTCCATGCGCTCTTGTATTTGATCGTGTCGCTGCTCGCGGTCGCGGTGATTTTCTTTACGCTCGGTGCGCCCTTTGTCGCCGCGCTCGAGGTCATCGTCTACGCGGGCGCGATCATGGTGCTGTTCGTGTTCGTCGTGATGATGCTGAATTTGGGGTCGCAGACCGTAGAGCAGGAAAGGCGTTGGCTGCAACCCCGCATGTGGATCGGCCCGGCGATTCTGTCGGTCATACTGGTCGTACAAGTGTTCTTCGTATTGGCGACGGACGGCACTCCGGCGGCGTCGCCGAGCCAAGCGGCGATTGATCCCAAGCAGGTTGGGCTTGCGCTGTTCGGTCCCTACTTGCTCGGCGTCGAATTGGCTTCGATGTTGCTGCTCGCGGGGTTGGTGGGCGCGTATCATCTCGGCCGTCGTCAACGAATGCCGAACGAATAAACGATTTTGGTGCCGCTATTCGTTTATTCGTTGACCATTCGTTGACACACTCACCCCAAGGCAAGTTTCAATGGCTTTTATCCCGACGGAATACGGCTTGATCGTCGCGGCGATTCTATTTGCGCTCGGTCTGGTTGGTCTGCTTGTGCGGCGCAATATCGTTTTCATTCTGCTCTCGCTCGAAATCATGCTGAACGCGGCGGGCCTCGCGTTTGTCGCGGCCGGTTCGCGTTGGGGGCAGGCGGACGGGCAGGTGATGTTCATTTTCATTCTGGCGATGGCGGCCGCTGAGGTCTCGGTGGGATTGGCGCTGGTCCTCTTACTGTACCGGCGGTGGAAATCGCTTGACGCGGATCAGGCGAGCGAGATGAGAGGATGAACACGGATTTTGGACACGGATTGCTGCGCGAAGCGGATAAGCGGACGGGCGTATACTGATTTCCCTCGTGGGGCAGACTATGCAAGATAGTAACTTGCTTACTCTACTGCCGCTAATTGTGCTCGCGGCTGCGATCGTAATCCTACTGCTGACGCTGGCGTTCAATCGCACGCATTTAGTCGCGGCGGCGTTGACGCTGGGCGGGCTGGCGCTGGCGTTTGTTACGCTGTTTGTGCCGGCTGCCGCGCCGCAAGTCACGCCGCTGCTAGTCGTGGATGGCTATACGCGCTTTTTCGTTGGGCTGTTGCTTGCGGCCAGTTTTGCGGTTGGCGTACTGTCATATAATTATTTAGAGACGCGTAGCGGCATCCCTGGCGAATTCTATCTTTTGTTGCTGCTCGCAACCTTGGGTTCCGCCGTGCTGGTCGCGAGCAGCCACTATGCCTCGTTCTTTCTCGGTTTGGAACTGCTCAGCGTCTCCCTCTACTCGCTGATCGCGTACCTGCGTCCGGCGGCGCGCGGGATCGAAGCAGCGATCAAGTATCTCATTCTCGCGGCGGCTTCGTCGTCGTTCTTGCTGTTCGGCATGGCGCTCGTCTATGCCCAAACCGGCACGATGGAATTTGCGCGCCTCGCGACGGCGCAGCCGCCGAACGCGAACGCGGAGAATCTCGTGATCCTCACCGGCACGGGCATGATCATCGTCGGCTTTGGGTTCAAGTTGGCGCTGGTCCCGTTCCACCTCTGGACGCCGGACGTCTACGAGGGCGCACCCGCGCCGGTCACCGCCTTCATCGCGAGCGTTTCGAAGGGAGCGATGTTTGCGCTCTTGCTGCGTTACTTTGTGCCGGGCGAGCTGCAAGAATTTCAGCCGCTATTTCTCGCGTTCGCCGCCATCGCGCTCGCCTCAATGATCGTGGGCAATCTGCTCGCGCTCGTGCAGAGCAACGTTAAACGCATCCTCGCCTATTCGTCTATTGCCCATATCGGCTATCTGCTCGTCGCGTTTCTCGCGAGCGGCGCGCTCGCGGTCAACGCCGTCGCGTTCTATCTCGTCTCGTATTTCGTCACAACACTGGGCGCGTTTGGCGTGGTCACGGTGCTCTCTAGCGGTGAGCGCGACGCGGATTGCGTGGACGATTATCGCGGCTTGTTCAGCCGCCGGCCCGGGTTGGCCGTCGCTTTCACCGCGATGCTGCTATCGCTTGCGGGAATTCCGCTCACGTCCGGTTTCGTCGGCAAAGTGTATCTGGTCGCGGCGGGCGTGGGTTCGGCGTTGTGGCTGCTGGTCGCGGTGCTGGTCGTGACGAGCGCCATCGGGCTGTATTATTATCTTCGCATCGTCGTCGCGATGTACAGCCCCGCGCCGGAAGCGGCAACGCCCATCGGCGTTTCATCCCTGGCGCTCGGCGGAAGCGTGGCGCTCGCCGCGCTCACCTTATTGCTCGTGTGGCTCGGCGTCTATCCTGCGCCGCTCATCGAGCTTATTCAGGCGGTTGCCAAATTCGGGTGACAATCAGCAACTTGCGCTGCTGATTCTTTGTGCTATAATCGCGCACTGGCCGAACGAACGGTCAGTGCTTTTCTGTTTCCACCCATCATGTCTTTTCATCGCCTCTGGGCTATTCTACGCAAAGAGTTTCGCCATATCCGGCGGGACAAACGCACGCTCTTCCTCGTGACGCTGTCGCCGTCCATCATGCTGTTTACCTTCGCCTACCTATTTGCGTTTGAAGCCGAACAGGTACGGCTTGGCGTGTGGGATTCCGACCAGTCGGCGCTCTCGCGGCAGTACATCGCGAGTCTCACATCGGACTCCAAGCTCACAGTGACCGCGTACCCCGGCAGTTACGCGTCAATCTCCGACGCGATCCGGCGCGGCGATATTCAGCTCGGCGTCGTCATCCCTCCAAATTTCCAAGCGAAGCTCTACGCCGGTGAGAGTTCGCCCGTCCAGATCATCATGGATGGAAGCGATGCGATCACCGCGCGTCAAGGACTTGTGCGTTTTCAACAACGCAGCGCGGATTTCAGTCGCCAGGTTACGATGGCCGCGCCCGGCGCCACGATTGTCGTGCAGGACCAGGCGTGGTACAACCGCTCGCTAAAATCCACGTACTCGATGGTTCCGGGTCTGATTCCGATCGTCCTCATTTTGCCCTCGCTCGCCATCGCCCTCGCGCTGACGCGCGAAAAAGAGTTGGGAAGTTTTGAAACTCTGATTACGACGCCGGTCCGCTCCATCGAATATCTCCTCGGCAAACTCATACCTTATGTCGTCTTCGGGCTGATTAGCGCGATCTTTGCGACTCTCGTCGCGATCCTGTGGTTTCAAGTCCCGCTGCGCGGCCCCATTCCCGATCTGGTGTTGATGACAACGCTTTACCTTTTGGCTGGGCTGGGGATGAGTCTCTTTATATCGGGCTTGCTCGTGAGCCAGGGCACGGCCATGCGCGTTATCTTGCTGATATTTTTCGTGCCGAGTTTCTTTCTCACCGGTGTCACGCTGCCCGTGGATCTTCGCTCCGCTGGCGGTCAACTCGTCTCGTTCATTCTGCCCGCGACGCATTTCGTCCAAATCACGCGCGGGGTTTTCCTAAAAGAGATGGGGCTGGGCCAACTCGCTCCGCAAGCCCTTTACCTGGCGGCGATTGGCGCCGTCTCGTTCGCGTCAAGTTTGCTCACCTTCCGCAAGCAAGTGGATTGACCCGACGTTGAAAACAATACTGAATCTTACCTGGAAAGAAACGATCCAATTGCTCCGCGACCGGGTGCTCCTGATCTTTCTGGTCATCTTGCCGGTCTCCCAGCTCTTTCTCATCGCCGAGGCGACGGGCGCGACCGTGCGCGGCATTAAACTCGCGGTCTGGGATCAAGAGCAGAGCGATTTTAGCCAGCAGTTGATCACGGCGCTTCACAACACCGAGGAATTCGAGTTGTACTATCGCGCGCAGAGCTATACGGAATTGCAAGACTTGATCGGCCAAGGTCACGCGACCGTCGCGCTGATTATCCCTCCCGATTTGTCACGCAACGCGTTTCGGCCCGGCGGCACGGCGATCGTTCCGGTCATTGTGGACGGCACCAACACCATCGTGGCCGGCACGATTCTCAGCGCGATGCGGGGGGCGATTGCCGATTTGACGCTGGACAATGCTTCCGCCATCTCGGCTTCGAGTCTTCCCGGCGGCATCGAACTGCGCGTGGATACGGCCTTTAACGCGACGCTCGATTTCCGCGTCTCGACGCTTCCCTCGCAGCTTGCATTCATCACGTATCAGGTCGTCCTCGTCGTCGCCGCGGTCGGTTTGGTGCGCGAGCGCGAGTTGGGCACGATGGAACAACTCGTCGTCACGCCGATCAGCCGCTTGCAGCTTGTGCTCGGCAAGGCGTTGATGGCGATGCTCATCGGACTGGTCAATTTCTATTTGCTCATTCTGCTCTTGACGTGGGGCTTTCAAATTCCGTTGCGCGGCGATATGGGCTTGTTGTTCGGCCTGGGCATCCTGTTCATCATCTGCGAGATCGGCTGGGGCACGCTGATTTCGATCATCACGACCAGCCAGCAGCAAGCGATTCTCATCGTCTTTCTCCTCGCGATGCTCGAAGTCACTTTTTCCGGCTACCTGGTGCCGATTGGGAACATGCCGGCGTTCATGCGCTTTTTCGCCGAGCTATCGCCGCTCCAGCATTTCACGGCGATTGTCCGCGCCGTCTACATCAAAGGCGCGACCCTGCCGATGCTCGTCTATCACGCGGGCGTCCTCGCGGGCCTCGCCATCGCCACGACGACTACGGCATGGATACTGTTCGTGAGGACGACAGACTGGTAAGCAGGTCACAGGTCACCAGTCACAGGTCGCAGGTCCCAAGTCTCACGCAAATTCGGAGCGACTTGCGGCAAAGACGTGAGACCTGTGACCTGAGACTTGGGACCTGAGACGTGAGACCTGACACATGGAAAACACGGGACGCATTCAAGCTGAAAAGCTCGTCAAGAAATTCAAAAAGAACGAGGCCGTGCGCGGCGTTGACCTCGACATCGCGCCCGGCGAAATCTACGGGCTGATCGGCCCCGACGGCGCGGGCAAGACGACGACCATCCGCATGTTAGCGGGCGTGATGAAGCCGACGTCCGGTGCGGCGCGCGTGAGCGGCCTTGACACGCGCCGCCAAGCGGAGCAACTTCGCCATCAGGTCGGGTACATGGCGCAGCGGTTCAGTCTCTACGGCGATTTGTCCGTGCGCGAGAATATCGAATTCTACGCGGACATTTTCGGAGTGCGCGGGCCCGAGCGCGAGCCGCAGATTCAACGCTTGCTCCGCTTTGCGCGGCTCGAAGAGTTTCAAACGCGCGCGGCGGGCGTGCTTTCCGGCGGGATGAAAAAGAAACTGGGCCTCGCGTGCGCGCTCGTCCACAAGCCCCAGGTGCTCTTTCTCGACGAGCCGACGAACGGCGTGGACCCCATCTCGCGCCGCGAGTTTTGGGACATTCTTACCGATTTGCACATTGCGGGCGTCACTGTGTTCGTCAGCACGGCGTACATGGACGAAGCGGAACGCTGTTCGCGCGTGGGCCTGATCTTCAAGGGCGAGATTATTCGCCAGGGTCCGCCAGCCGATTTGCGGCAACTGGTCACGGATAACCTTCTAGCCATCGTCGCCAAGGATTTGCTCGTCGCGCAAACAGTCGTCGAACAGGTCTGCGGAGTGCATCAGGTCCAGGTGTACGGCGACCGGCTGCACGTTTTTGTGGACGACGCGGCCAAGCGCCAGCCCGAAATCGAA
>JACQYF010000014.1:7207-16540 GCA_016208315.1 Chloroflexota bacterium
TTTGGCGACTTTACGGCCGTCAACAACATCTCGTTCGACGTTTTGCGCGGCGAAATCTTTGGTTTTCTCGGGCCGAACGGCTCGGGCAAGACGACGACCATCCGCATGTTGCTGGGCCTGCTGCATCCGACGAGCGGCAGCGCGACGGTGCTCGGCTACGACATCATTCGCAATTCGGACGCGCTGCGCCGCCGCGTGGGTTACGTCTCGCAGCGTTTTAGTCTTTATCCCGATTTGACCGTCGTCGAGAACATTGACTTTTACGCGCGCGCTTATCAGGTCTGGGGCGCGCAATTAAGGACGCGGCGCGCGGCGGCAATCGAACTTGCCGGATTGAGCGGGCTGGAACGCCAGTTGACCGCGAATCTCGCGGGCGGATTCAAACAACGTCTCGCGCTCGCGACGGCGATCCTGCACGAGCCGCAGTTGCTCTTTCTTGACGAGCCGACCGCGGGCGTTGATCCCGTCAGCCGCCGTGATTTCTGGCGATTGCTCTACCGCCTCGCCGCCGAGGGGACGACGATTTTCGTCACGACGCATTACATGGACGAGGCCGAGCAATGCCATCGCCTGGCATTCATTCACGAAGGCCGGATCGTGGCGATGGGCACGCCGAACGACATCAAAGAGCGGCAGATGCGCGGCAAGGTCGTCGAGCTTGACTGCGCTGCGCCTGGACGCGCCCTCGAAATCTTGCGCCGCCTCGAACACCTCGACGAGGTCGCGCTCTATGGGACACTGATCCACGTCGTCTCTGAAGATTTGGCTAAGCAACAACCGGTCATTCAGACTGCGCTGGAGCAAGCGCAAATCGAGATTCACAGCATGACGATCATTCCCCCTTCGTTGGAAGATGTGTTTATCGCGCGGGCACGGAGTTGATATGAAAAAGCTTTGGGCACTTTTTCTCATCGCGGCCCTCGCGCTGCTGGGCTGTCAAGCTATTGACGTAACCAACAGTTCGGACAATGGCGCGTACACCGGGTTTCTCGAAGGCGAGCACCTGGATGTTGCCGCGGAGGTGGGCGGGCGGATTATGAGCGTCGCCGTGGAAGAAGGCGACACCGTTCAATCTGGAGAGAAACTCGTCACATTAGAGGACGATTTGCTGAGGGCGCGCCTCGCGATCGCCGATGCGAATCTCGCGGCGGCCAGCGCGCAGTTGGCGCTCTTGGAGCACGGCGCGCGTGCGGAGGAGATTCGGCGCGCGGAAGCGCAAGTGCAGCAGGCGCGCGCTGCGCTGGCCGCGGCCACGCAAGCGCTCGCGGATGCGGAAGCGATTCGCGCGAATCCACAATTGCTCGTTATCGCGCAGGCCCAGGCCGAAATGCGCGCCCGGGCCGCCGCACACCAATTGATCGCCGCGCAGCGTCAGGCCCAAGCGGCTGACCAGATCAACCAGTTTTGGGAGATTCAGACGAAGGGGTTGTGGGAAGGCGTTGACATTCCGCTGCCGCGTGGGGGCACGCTGCATTTCGATACGCCGATGAAGCAGCAACTCTTCGCGCAAGCCGAGTGGCAAAAAGCGGGCCTCGCGGCGTGGGAGGCGTGGGCCGGTGTGGCGCAGGCGCAAGCCAACGCCAACCTCGCAGACGCGAATCTCAAGGACGTTTCGGATCAACTGGCGAACCCGATCGCCCTCGACACGCGCGTGAACCAGGCGCGCGGCCCACGCGAGCGCGCCGCCGCCGCGCTCCAAGCCGTGGAAGCGGGCCTCCGCATTCGGCGCGACGGCGCGAGCGCGGCGCAACTGCAAGCCGCGCGCGCGGCGGTGGATCAAGCCCGCGCGGCGCGTGCGACGCTCGATCAGGAACTCGCGCGCTATCAAATCGCCGCGCGCGATACGGCGACGGTCCGCCGCGTTTATTATCGCGCCGGCGAAATCGCGCTCCCGGGTGTACCGCTGGTCCAATTGAGCCGCGCCGGCGATCTCACCTTGCGGGTCTTTGTTCCCATGTCCGAACTTGGCCGCATCCGCACCGGCGACTCGGTTGCAATCCGCGTCGAAGGGATCGAGACTGGGGCCTTCTCTGGAGCGGTAAGTCATATCAACGACAAGGCGGAATTCTCCGGGCGGCAAAGCCAAACCGATAGCGAGCGCAACGCGCAGCTCGTGGCCGTTGAGATCTCGATCAAGAATTCGAACGACCAACTAAAACCCGGGATGCCGGCGAGCGCGTCCTTCAAGTAAAAAGCGAAAAGGCAAAAGTAAAAAGACAATGCAGAAATATTCTAAACCGATCTTCGCCCTCGCCTTTGTATTCGCGCTTGCCCTGTTATTCTTTGCGCGGCAGGTGGGCGCGAATCCGCTGCGTGCTGATGTCAAGGCATCGCTCGTTTTCTCCGGCACTTTGGAAGCGCGGCAAACGCGCATCGCGCCACAAGTCGGCGCGCGGGTGACCGCAGTGCGCGTCAAGAAAGGCGATGCGGTGAACCCCGGCGATACCTTGCTGACGCTCGACGACAGCACGCTTCAGACCACCATGCGTGAAGCCGAATCGGCGGTGCGCGCCGCCCAAGCGAATCTCGATCAGGTGAAGCAAGTGGCGCGTGCAGGTGAACTCGCGCTGGCGCAGGCCGCGGTCGCACAGGCCCAAGCGGAACTGGCGGCGGCCCAGCGCGCGCTCGACGACGCAAACCGCGTGCTCGCCTCGCCCCAAGAACTGATCGCGCAAATGCACGTTTGGGAAGGCAAGGTCGAGCAAGCGCAAGGCGAGATCGGAGCGGGGCAAGCGGCTGTCGCGAACGCCAAGAGTCAGGTCGAGGACGCTCAAAAGGACCAGTCCACGCTCGGCAAGTTCCGGCTTGCGGCGATGCGGGCCCAATTGGAGGCCGCCGAGGCAACGCTCGCGGCCGCGCAAGCGAACCTGGCCGGCAGCGAACGAATTCTTGATCTCTATCGCCGGATGTTGAAGAATCTTTTGGACTTGCAATCCGCGCAACATGCCGCCGCGAATCAGGTGCAGGTCGCCGAAGTGGGACTGAAGGTCGCGCAGGCCGACCTCGACATCGTTCTGCGCGCCGCGCAGCCCGAAGCCGTCGCGCTCGCGCAAGCCAAGCTAGACGCGGCGCAAGCGAATCTCGTATTGATTCAGACTCAAGCCAAGCGCTATGCGATCACTAGTCCTATCAAGGGCATTGTCGTTGATCGGACGATTGATCCGGGCGAGACCACGCGGCCCGGCGCGGCGGTGCTGACCATCGCCGATCCGACCGAATTGCAAATGACTTTGTATGTGCCCATTCGCGACCTGAAAGCGGTGCGCGTGGGACAGCCGGCGACAATTCGGGTTCCCAGTTTGCCCGGCCAGTCCTTTTCTGGTAAGATAAGTTTCGTATCGCCGGAAGGCGAGTTCAAGCCCGCAAATCTTTACAACAGCCAAGAGCGATCCGAAATGGTTTTCGCGGTTCGCGTCACGGTTCCTAATACGGCGTTGGACCTCAAAGCCGGTTTGCCGGCCGACGCCGTGCTGGAGTGACCCATGTCCGATTACCCCGAGTACGTCGAACGAATGCTTGCCCAGGCGCGTAATGTAGCGCAGTACTATTGCGGACAAGCCGCCGCCGCTTCGTTATGCTTTGACGCGCTGGCGAGTTTCCCCGATCATCGCGAAGCGAGCGCGCTCGTCTATGAACTCTTTTGCGACGAATGGCTGATCTACGACAATCGCAACGCCATCCAGCAGAACATTGACGAATGGGACGACCGCCCATGGCAGCAGCGGCGCCGGCTCGCGCTCTCATTTCGGTTTATGAGCGAGTGGGTAGGATGGCGCCGCGAGTACGAGGACGGGCACGAAATCGAAAAGGACGGCCCGCCGGACGTGGCCGCTCTGTTGGATCAGGGCCGGTCGGAATTGCTGAATGCCTACTGTCTCGGCGACGAAGAGTGTACCGATTTCGCGTGGCCCATTTTTATGCAAGCGATCAAGCAGACGAGCAAGCCGTATTATGCTCTGCTTTGGGTTGCCAAGCAATATGCCGACCTCGGTTTCTTCGCCGACGCGACCGAGGTGCTGTTGGAACTGTGCGGGCGCTTTGACGATGCCAGCCCGCGCCGTCTGCTCGCCGAGGTGCGTTGGTGGCGTGACAACGCCTATCGTTTGCCGTGGCTGCCGCCCGCGGGCGACGGCTCGCGCTACCGGCGGATGATGCGGTTCATTGACCCCAACGCGCCAAGCGACGAAGAGCAGATTCGCCGTTTGCGCTCTCGCATGCAAGAGCGCCGAGATAGTCCCGACCGCAAGCCGGTGATTGATTCTGAACTGGCGGCGCTGTTCGCCGAGGCATTACCGGCGGAAAGTGATATGCCCGGGTGCAAGCCGTTGGTGGACTGGAGTTTTCTCGATACCGACGACGGCCAACCGGGTGAGGTTCCCGACTGGGTGAAGAAGCAAATGCGCCTCTTTCCCAAGCACGCCGAAGAGATCAAGCAGATGCATCTCTGGAGTCGCCCGATCAAACCGCCCTCCACGCCGCCGCGGCGCGATCCAAACGATACCCCCTTCGATCCGGGCGAGTTCGGCATGGACGACGACGACTTGGACTTTTATTACGACGACGATGACGATGATGATACGGAACCGGATGTGTTTTGAATATTGAAAATTTCTACAACTCGGCGGACATGGAACGGCGCATCTGCAAGCCGCTGGGCTTTGCGGGAACGATCCAGCTTGACGAGATTCCGGACGTCACCGCGCGCATTTACGCGATCACGCCGATTATGGCGGGCGAAGTGGATTTGACCGTGCTCAAAGCGTTGGCGGGGCGCGGCCCGGTCGCCTTGGACGTGCAGGGATTTGTGCGTGTCCCCGTCGGCGACGACCTGATCTTTCGTCGTTGGCCGGAGATTGACGAAGGGCTGGCTCACGTAACGTATCTCAAAGTGGACCGCGCCGAAGCCGAGCACTTGACCGGCGAATTGGATTTGGCGCGCGCCGCGCGGCAACTGGCGAGCTACGGACCGCGCGAAATCATTCTGACGCAATCATCCGGCGTCACCGTCTTTGCCGATGGGCAAATGTACTCGGCACCCTTTACGCCGCGCTCACTCGCCGGCCGCACCGGTCGCGGCGATACGTGCTTCGCCACGTATCTCGGCATGCGGCTCTCCCGTTCAACCGAAGAGGCCTGCCGCATCGCCGCCGCGGTGACGACGCTCAAGCAAGAAAAGCCGGGGCCGTGGCGCGGCTCATTCTCAGAAGTGAATGCGGTCATTTCACAACCAGAATTATTGGACGCGGACGAGCGCGGACGAACGCGGATAAATCAAGAAAATTAATCCGCGTTCATCCGCGTCCCATTTGTTTGTTACCAGGAGGCGAGCCCATGAAGGAAACACGTAGATTGAATGTGGGTGTCTTGGGCGCGGGACGGATTGGACGCGTGCATGCAGAGAATCTGGCGTACCGGATTCCTGAAGCGCGAGTTGAGGCAATTGCGGATGTGATTGTCGAGCCGGCGCAAAAGCTGGCGAGCGACCTTGGGATTACGAACGTCTTTCAAGACCCGCGCGCGATCTTGGAAAACAAGGATATTGACGCAATCATTATTTGCTCGAGTACCGATACGCACGCGCAATTGATGGATGACGCGGCGGCGAACGGCAAGCACATCTTTTGCGAAAAGCCCATCGCGCTCGACCTCGCGAAGATTGACCGCGCGCTCGCGGCAGTGGAGAAAGCGGGCGTCAAGTTGCAAATCGGGTTTAACCGCCGTTTCGATCCCTCCTTCAAGCGTGTGCGCGATCTGGTCGCATCCGGCGAGCTAGGCGAGCCGCACATTCTCCGCATCACGAGCCGCGATCCCGCGCCGCCGCCAATCGCGTATGTGCAAGTTTCCGGCGGGATTTTCCTCGATATGACGATTCACGATTTCGATATGGCGCGGTATTTGATGGGGAGTGAAGTCGAAGAGGTCTACGCGGCCGCAAACGTGCTCGTCGAACCCGAAATCGGCAAGGCGGGCGACGTGGACACCGCGGTGATTACGCTGCGTTTTGCGAACGGCGCGCTCGGCGTGATTGACAACAGCCGCAAAGCCGTCTATGGCTACGACCAACGCGTCGAGGTGTTTGGGTCCAAGGGCGTCGCGATAGCAGAGAACAAGACGCCGGACAGCGTCGTCAAGAGCGATACCGCGGGCGTGCATGCGGCCCTGCCGCTCCACTTTTTCGTTGAGCGGTACGCGGAAGCATACGTGCAAGAGATGCGCGCGTTCGTCCAAGCAGTCCTTGAGGATCGAACGCCGCCGGTCACAGGTCTCGACGGGCGCGTTCCGGTCGTCATCGGCTATGCCGCGAAAAAATCGGCAGAGGAGAATCGTCCGGTGCGGCTATCAGAAATTGATCGCTAGTTCAAACCCGAAGGGTCTTCGGAGACCCTTCGGGTTTTCTCGTCGTGGAGGACATCATGGCGACAAGCCCACAAGAAAACCCCGGTTGGAAGTTCTGGCTCTCATGGGTACTTGCCAGCATGGCAGGCGTGATGGTTTACATCCTGACGTTCCACATCGTCCTTCCCATTTTAGGAACCGTAGTCTTGAGAGTGGCTTCCTCGTGGATGATGTGGTTGGCACTTGCAGTCTTTGTGCCTCAGGTAATTGGCCTGGGTGCGGCTATTGGCGTGGCCCAGTGGCTCGTTCTGCGCAAATACCTGACGAGAACACGTAATTGGACGCTCGCTACACTAGTCGGACATTCTCTATCTTTCGTGGTGCCTCAAACTTTTCACGTCTGGGAAGAAGGCGTAGCACCCTTTCTCTTTTCTGGGGTCGCTCTTGGTCTCCTGCAATGGCTTGTGCTGCGTGGGCAGGTTGCCAATGGCATGTGGTGGATTGCGATCACTCTGGCCGCTTGGATTCTGGCCTATGCGGCGAGCAGATTTGCCTATGTCACAGGTCTGTACTTCGGACTGTTTCAACTAGTAACGGTGGTTCTCGTTTCGGCGACAGTAGGCGGAGTAGGTATCATTTGGTTGTTGCGGCGATCCACTTTGGCGTACATTTGATAAAACGACCAATCCGCGTATAATAGCCATGAGGCAAGCCCAAGGTGGGTTTATACCTTGGGCGCGCGAGAGTACATTCACCCGCTCGGGTCAAGATTCGAGCGGGGTTTGATTTAAGAGGTTATCATGTTAGACGAGCGCAGGACACTGACCGGAAAGAGGATGTTGATTGATCCTTCCCACGATCTGCTGCACTACGAGCCGCGTCCGCTCGATGCGATTTTTGCGCCCAAGAATGTCGCGGTGATCGGCGCGACGGAAAAAGCGGGGAGTGTGGGCCGCACGGTCTTGTGGAATCTCATCAGCAATCCATTTGGCGGTACGGTCTTTCCGATCAATCCCAATCGCCCCGGCGTTCTCGGAATCAAAGCATATCCCAACATTGCCGCGGTGCCCGATAAAGTGGATCTCGCCGTCGTCGTCACGCCCGCGCCGACGGTGCCGCGCCTCATCGGCGAGTGCGTGGATGCAGGCGTCAAAGGCGCGATCGTCATCTCGGCGGGCTTTAAGGAAATCGGCGAGGAAGGCGCACAGCTAGAACAGCAGATGCTCGAGCAAGCGCGCCGCGGCAATATGCGCATCATCGGGCCGAACTGTCTCGGCGTGATGAGCACTGTTACCGGATTAAACGCGACGTTCGCCGCGGCCATGGCGCACGCGGGCAGCGTCGGTTTCATCACGCAAAGTGGCGCGCTGGCGACCGCGGTCCTCGACTGGAGCTTTCGCGAGAACGTGGGCTTTAGCGCGTTCGTCTCCATCGGTTCGATGCTCGACGTGGGCTGGGGCGACCTGATCTATTATCTCGGCGACGACCCGCACACGGAAAGCATCGTCATCTACATGGAAAGCATTGGGGATGCGCGGTCGTTCTTGTCCGCGGCGCGTGAGGTCGCGCTCGCCAAGCCCATCATCGTCATCAAGCCGGGGCGAACCGAAGGCGCGGCGCGCGCCGCCGCGTCGCACACGGGTTCGCTGACCGGCAGCGACGAAGTGCTCGAAGCCGCGTTTCGGCGCAGCGGCGTCTTGCGCGTCGGCAGCATTGCCGATCTGTTTTATATGGCCGAGGTTTTGGCAAAGCAGCCGCGTCCGCAGGGGCCGCGTCTCACGATTGTCACGAATGCGGGCGGCCCCGGTGTGATCGCGACCGATGCCTTGATCACGGACAAGGGCGAATTGACCGAATTATCTGCGCCGACGTTGGACGCGCTCAATCAGGTTCTCCCGCCGCAATGGAGCCACAACAATCCGATTGACGTGCTCGGCGATGCGAGTCCCGAACGCTATGCCCAAGCCCTAGAGATCGCCGCGCAAGATCCGAACGGCGACGGCTTGCTCGTCATTCTCACGCCGCAGGCCATGACCGATCCGACCGAAACCGCCGAGCGCATCCGAAAATACGCGCAATCCACTGGCAAACCAATCCTGGCGAGTTGGATGGGCGGGGCGGATGTCGAGGCCGGCGAAGCGATCCTCAACCGCGCGCACATTCCAACGTTCGGCTATCCCGATACCGCGGCGCGCGTGTTCGATTACATGTGGCGTTATACCTACAATCTCCGCGGCATCTACGAAACGCCAATCCTGCCTGAGAGCGCCGCGGAAGGCGCGCCAGACCGCGCCCGCGCCGAGGACATCATCGGAAAAGTACGCGAGTCGGGTCGCACGATTCTAACAGAGTTCGAGTCAAAGGAACTGCTTGCCGCGTATGGCATTCCGACTGTCGAGACGCGAGTGGCGAGGAGCGAGGACGAGGCCATCGCGGCTGCGGGCGAAATCGGTTATCCGGTGGTGCTCAAACTCTATTCCGAAACGATCACGCACAAGACCGACGTCGGCGGCGTGCAACTCAACTTGCACGACGAAGCTGACGTGCGCCGCGCGTATCGCGCGATCCAAGACTCTGTAGGGCAAATTGCCAATTTGCCCCACGCCTTCCTCGGCGTGACCGTGCAGCCGATGGTCAAACTCGACGGCTATGAACTCATCGTGGGCAGCAGCATTGACCCGCAGTTCGGCCCGGTGTTGCTTTTTGGCTCGGGTGGACAACTCGTCGAGGTGTTCAAAGATCGCGCGTTGGCGCTGCCGCCGTTGAATACCACGTTGGCGCGGCGCATGATGGAACAGACCATCATCTTCAAGGCGCTGAAAGGTGTGCGCGGCCGCCCGCCGGTGGACCTTGCCGCGCTCGAACAACTGTTGGTGCGCTTTAGCCAACTGGTCGTCGAGCAGCGCTGGATCAAAGAGATTGACATCAATCCACTGCTGGCTACCCCCACCCCGGCCCTCCCCCGTCCGCAAGAGCGGCGGACAGGGGAGGGAGACG
>JACQYF010000014.1:16600-85488 GCA_016208315.1 Chloroflexota bacterium
CCCCCGTCCGCAAGAGCGGCGGACAGGGGAGGGAGACGCCCCCACCCCGGCCCTCCCCCGTCCGCAAGAGCGGCGGACAGGGGAGGGAGACGCCCCCACCCCGGCCCTCCCCCGTCCGCAAGAGCGGCGGACAGGGGAGGGAGATGGCCCCACCCTTCCCCCTCCCATGTCGGAAGTTCACGACGGGGGAGGGCCGGGGTGGGGGTTACTCGCCCTCGATGCGCGCGTCGTCGTCCACGGGCCGGAGGTTCAGCGCCACCAATTGCCCAAGCTCGCGATTCGCGCGTATCCGCGCCAGTACGTCAAGCCGTGGACGATGAAGGATGGCACGCCCGTCACTTTTCGCCCAATCCGTCCCGAAGACGAACCGATGATGATCAAGTTCCACGAGACGCTCTCGGACCGCAGCGTCTATATGCGCTACCTGCACCCGATGCTGCTCAGCCAGCGCGTAACGCATGAACGACTCTCGCGCATCTGCTTTGTGGATTACGAGCGCGAGATTGCGCTAGTCGCGGAGGCGAACGATCCGCACACCGGCGAGCGGCGCATCGCGGCGGTCGGGCGCTTGAGCAAACTGCACGGGACGAACGATGCGAACTCGACGATGCTGGTGAACGATGCGTTCCAAAATCGGGGCTTGGGAAAGGAATTGTTGCGTCAGCTCCTGGAAGTGGGCCGCGCGGAAAAGTTGAGTCGGATCCGGGCGACGATCGCGCCGGATAACATCGCCATGCAGCGCGTCTGCACGACGCTGGGTTTTCAGCTCACCAAGGCGCCGGACTCGCTGATGGTGAATGCGGTGATCGAATTGTAATATGGCCGGAAAATACTTTGAGGATTTCGAGGTCGGCGCGCGATTCAAGCACACGCCGGGGCGCACGGTCACCGAAATGGATAACGTCTTGTTCTGCGCGCTCACCATGAACGATCAGCCGCTGCACATCAACGAGGATTTTGCGGCGCGCACCGAATTTGGCAAGCGGATTGTGAACGGCATCTACACGATGGGTCTGGTGGTCGGTCTGACGATCAGCGACCTTTCCGAAGGCACGATTATCGCCAATCTCGGTTATGACCGCGTCGTCCACCCCAATCCCGTTTTTCACGGCGACACGATCTATGCGGAGAGCGAGGTGCTCGACAAGCGCGAATCCAAATCGCGGCCGGATTGCGGCATTGTCCGGCTCAAGCACACCGGTCGCAAGCAGGATGGGACGGTAGTCGTGGAATTGGAACGCACCACGTTGTTCTTGAAAAGGACGAAAGAGGGCGAAATCGGTTAATTGAAAAAATCGGCAGACTTGGATATAATGAAGAGGAGAGATTCAGGATGAGGTTCTTATGGAGTCATTGTACCGTTTCCCCATCCGACACTTTGAGGATTTTGAACGTCTGCTGATCGCCCTGGGGACCTCTCCGGCGCTCGTGCCCGGCTCGCTGCGTCTGGCCGAGGGGGCGGACCTGCTCAAGGAGGAGCTTACGGCCGAGTGCCGCCACTTGGAGACCATCCGCCTCGACCACACGAATACGCCCGGCGGACTGATCGCGCTCTTTCGCTGTTTGTGGAACCACCCGCTCGCCATTCCGCAGCCGTGTTCGATCGCGCTCGAGGCCCAGGTCGCCGCGCGTCCCTCGTTTTGTATTTCGCTTCGTCTGGACGCGCCCACCGCGGCGGGCTTGCCGCGCTGGGTGGATTTGGGAACCGAGCACGAGCGCGCCGCGCCGACGCGTTTGAGCCGGATTTGTCAGGCATTAGCCAAGTCGGCCGCTTTGACGTTACAACAAGTTTGAGGTAAACGCCTATGGAGAAACGCCGATTCGGACGCACGGGCCACCACAGTGCGGTCGCCATTTTGGGCGGGGCCGCTTTCGGGAAAGCGACGCAAGCCGAGACTGACGCTGCGATGGAGCGCGTGATCGGAGCAGGGGTAAATCACATTGATGTTGCCCCTTCGTATGGCAACGCGGAGGAACGGCTGGGCCCCTGGCTGGCGCGCGAACGCAAACGATTTTTTCTCGGCTGTAAAACGCTCGAACGCACGAAAGAGGGCGCAGCCGCCGAATTGCGGCGCTCGCTGGAACGCTTGCAAGTGGATGCGTTCGACCTCTATCAACTGCACGCGGTCAACACGCTGGACGAACTGAACAAGATCACCGCGCCGGGCGGCGCGCTCGAAGCCGTTCTTGACGCGCGGGAGCAGGAGCTGACCAAGTACATCGGAATAACCGGACATGGCCTAGATGCCCCGGCGATTTTTCTCGAAGCGTTGCGCCTGTTTGATTTCGATTCCGTGTTGTTCCCACTTAACTTTGTCCTCTACGCCAACCCAATCTATCGCGCAAACGCACAAGCGCTTTTGCGAGAATGTCACGCCCGCGACATTGGGACGATGGTCATCAAGGCCAACTGCGAAGGGCCATGGGGTGAGCGTCCCAGGGTGTTTAACACTTGGTATGAACCGTTCGACGAACCCGCCCAAGTCCAGCAGGCGATCAACTTTGCGCTTTCGCAGGATGTGACCGGCGTCTGCACTTCGGGCGATCTTCGAATCTTGCCGCTCTTTCTCGACGCGTGCGAGCACTGGATGCGCTTGAGCGAGAATGGGCAGGCGACTCTGCTCGCGAGCGCATCGAACTATCAACCACTGTTCAGTTAGCAAGGAGCGGTAAACACGATGGCGTGTCGTATCACAGTCGAATGTATTTCTTGTGGTATCTGTCTTGGGCGCTGTGCGAACAATGCTGTATACGTGACAGCCGACGATCGCTTTGCGATTGACCCTGGCCGCTGTACCGAGTGTGTTGATTTGCCCCATCGTCGCTGTGAAGATATTTGCACGGTAGGCGCGATCCAACCGGATCCCCGGTATCGCGAGACGGCCCAACAGCGCTGGAAAAAACAACGCGCGCTGCACGTCGTGCCGATCGAACGAATCCTCGGTTACTAAGCCGACCTCACCCCCGTTCCTGTAGGGGAGCGAGGCCGGTCCGCGCCTAGACGTTTCTCCGTTTTTCTGGTAATATGCCCCCCGCTATGTTGCTGAACCAACCCCCTACGATTTTCGAACAAATCATTGCGACGGATGCCCAGCCCGTGTCCTTTCGCGTTCGCGAGATTCCCATCTGCGGCGATCTCATTCTCTCGCCGATGGACGGCTATTCCGATCTGCCGTTTCGGCTGCTCTGCCGCGAATTGGGTTCCGCGATGTCGTATACCGAATTCGTCAATGTGGATGCCTTGCGCTTTGGCGACCACAAGCCGAATAACATCGCGTGGCGAAAACTGAAATACGATCCCAGCGAATATCCGATGACGTTCCAAATTTACGGTCACGACGAAGACCGCATCGTCGAAACGGCTATTCGCTTGCAGGATTTGGGCCCCGATATTATTGACCTCAACATGGGCTGCTACGTCAAGGATGTCGCCGAGCGCGGCGCGGGGTCCGGCATGTTGCGCGATCCCGCCAAGATCGGCCGCATCTTTGCGCGGCTCTCCACTCAGTTGCGCGTGCCGGTCACAGGCAAAATCCGCTTGGGCTGGGACGACGCGACGCGCAATCACGTCACGGTCGCCAAGATTCTTGAGGACAACGGCGCGAGTGTCGTCGCCGTCCACGCGCGCACGAAAGAGCAGGCGTATCGCGGCGAGGCGGACTGGGACGCGATCGCCGAGGTCAAGCAGGCGGTGCGGATTCCCGTGATCGGCAACGGCGACGTCAAGTCGGTCGCGGACATTGCGCGCATCAAGGCGCACACCGGCTGCGACGGCGTGATGATCGGCCGCGGCGCGATCGGCAACCCGTGGATATTTTCGCGCTTGGACCGCGATCAAGTCCCCGCTCAAGACAAGATCGCGCTAATGCGCCGTCATTTTGCGCTCAACCTGGATTTCTATGGCGAACGCATCGGCCTCGTGCTCTTCCGCAAGCACGCGGCCAAGTACATCCACGGCGTGCCCGGCGCCGACCGCTTGCGCCTCGCACTGTTGACCTGTAACACGCCGGAAGAAGTCGAGTGCTTGATTGCCGAACTGGCCCAGGACTCGGAGAGACATGCCCGTACCCAAACGTAACGAAATTCGCCCCGGTCTGCGCGTGCAGATTGTCGAAAAACACAACCAGCGCACGGGCAAGTTGACCGAGGGCGTTGTCGCCCGAATTCTCACTTCCAGCTCGACGCATCCGCACGGCATCAAGGTGATGCTGGAAGATGGCAAGGTCGGGCGCGTGCAGGCGATCATTCCGGAATAGACCTGTGAGGTCTTTAGAGACCTCACAGGTCTATTCCGGCTGGAGAAATTTTCATGCCTTCCGGTTATTACCGTCACCCAACCATTCATTCCGACACGGTCGTGTTCGTTTGCGAAGACGACCTTTGGACCGTCCCCGCGTCCGGGGGGATCGCGCGGCGGCTCACCTCGGGCCTGGCCGAAGCATCGCGTCCCTATCTCTCGCCCGATGGCGCGCAGCTCGCGTTTGTGGGCCAGGAAGAGGGACACCTCGAAATCTATGTCATGCCCGCGCTCGGTGGGCCCGCGAAACGCTTGACCTTTATGGGCGGCACCCTCTGCCAAACGGCGGGCTGGACGAGCGACGGCAAAATCATTTTCGCGAATAGTGCCGCTCAGCCGTTCGCCGCAATGCTGCACTTGTACACCGTGGACACCGCCGGCGGCCGGCCCGAACGCATCAATGTAGGACCGGCGCGCACGATTTCCTACGGCCCGCGCGGCGGGGCCGTGATCGGGCGCAACACGGCCGATCCCGCGCGCTGGAAACGATATCGCGGCGGGACTTGCGGACAGATTTGGATTGACGACGCGGAGCGTGGCGATGGCGAGTTTCGTCCGCTTTTGGGGCTGGATTCGAATTTCGCCTCGCCGATGTGGATCGGGAATCGCATCTATTTTATCTCCGACCACGAGGGCGTCGGCAATATTTACTCGTGCCTGGCGTCGGGGAGCGATTTGCGCCGCCATACCGATCACGAGGATTTTTACGCGCGCAATCCTTCGACCGATGGCGAACGCATTGTTTACCACGCGGGCGCGGATTTGTTCGTTTTTAATCCCGCCAAAGACGAGAGCCGCATCATCCCGGTCGAATTTCATTCGCCGCAGACGCAGCGCAATCGCAAGTTCGTAGACCCCGAAAGGTATCTCCAGGACGCCGCGCTGCACCCCAAGGGCCAGGCGATTGCCGTTTCGACACGCGGCAAAGTGTTCACGATGGCAAATTGGGAAGGCGCGGTCTTGCAGCAGGGCGAGAGCGACGGCGTGCGGTATCGCCTGCCGGCGTGGCTGAACGACGGCGAACGCTTGATCGCGGTGACAGATGCGAACGGCGAGGAGACGTTTGCGATTCTCCGCGCCGATGGCAGCGCCGAGCCGGAACGTCTCGACGGTCTCGACATCGGTCGGCCCGTCGCGATTGTCCCCAATCCGAAAAAAGACCAGATCGCGTACGGCAACCATCGCTACGAGCTGATGCTGCTCGACCTCGCGACGCGCGAATTGCGCGTGATTGATCGCGGCCATGCGAGCCGCATCTCCGGGATCGCGTGGTCGCCCGATGGCGCGTGGTTAGCATACAGCGTCTCAATCTCGCTGCAAGTTGAGGTGCTCAAGCTGTGGAAAGCGGAGACGGGCGAGATTTTCCCATTGACGCGACCGGTGCTGCGCGATGTCGCGCCTGCGTTCGATCCGCAGGGCAAGTATCTGTATTTCATCTCCTACCGGCATTTCGATCCGGTCTACGACAATCTGCACTTTGACCTGAATTTCCCGCGCGGCATGAAACCGTTCCTGATCACGCTGCAAAAGGATTTGCCGTCGCCCTTTATCTTAAAGCCCAAAAAGAGCGAAGAGAAAAAAGAGAACGGCATGGACGACCACAAGAAGAAAGACGACGACGAGCCAGTAGAGAAATCCGTGCAGATTGACCTCGAGGGCATCGAATCGCGCGTGCTCGCGTTTCCGGTGGACGAGGGCCTGTGTGGCCGCGTACTCGGCGTGAAAGAGGGCAAGGTCCTCTACTCGCGCTATCCGGTCGAAGGTTCGCTCAGCAACACGTGGTATCCCGGAACCGAACCGGCGGCCAAGGGCACGCTGCTCGTCTACAACTTTGACGACCTGAAAGAAGAGACGCTCGTCTCCGGCATCTCCGAATTCGATACTTCGCCCGACGGCGCGATGCTGCTGTACCGCGCGGGCAATCGCCTGCGCGTGCTCAAGGCGGGCGACAAGCCGGAGAAGGAAAACGGCGGCCCCAGTCGCAAGAACGGCTGGCTCGATCTGGATCGCATCAAGGTCGCCGTCACGCCGGGGTTGGAATGGCGGCAGATGTTCCGCGAGGCGTGGCGCTTGCAGCGCGATCAATTCTGGACGCCCGACATGTCGCAGATTGATTGGCTCGCGATTCACGATCGCTATTTGCCGCTGGTGGATCGCGTCAGCAGCCGCGCCGAGTTTTCGGATTTGATGTGGGAAATGCAGGGCGAGTTGGGCACGTCGCACGCCTATGAATTGGGCGGCGACTATCGCCCGCATCCGAATTACTCGCAGGGATTTCTCGCCGCGGATTTCGAGTACGACGCGCAGAGTAACGCGTATCGCGTCACGCGCATCGCGCAGGGCGATGCGTGGGACGAGCGCGCCGATTCGCCGCTCAACGATCCGGGCGTGAATGTCAAGGTGGGCGAGCGATTGGTCGCGATCAATGGCCGCCGTTTGAGCAAAACACTTGCCCCCGAAATGGCGCTCGTGAATCTAGCCGGCGACGAAGTGACGCTAACCGTCGAAGGGCAGGACGGCGCGCGCACCGTCACGGTGAAAACGCTGCGCGGCGAAATGCAGGCGCGTTATCGCGAATGGGTCGAAGCCAATCGCCAGCGCGTCCACGAGGCGACCGGCGGGCGCGTCGGCTATGTTCACATCCCCGATATGGGGCCGAATGGTTACGCGGAATTTCATCGCGGCTTTCTCGCCGAAGTGGATCGCGAGGGCTTGCTCGTGGACGTGCGCTTTAACGGCGGCGGTCACGTCTCGGCCCTAATCTTGGAAAAGCTGGCGCGGCGGCGCGTGGGGTACGATACGTCTCGCTGGGGCAAGTCGCCGGAACCGTATCCGCCGCAGTCGGTGCTCGGCCCGATGGTTGCGCTGACGAATGAGAACGCCGGTTCGGATGGCGATATTTTCTCGCACGGGTTCAAGATGATGAAGCTCGGCCCGCTGCTCGGCAAGCGCACGTGGGGCGGCGTGATCGGCATTTGGCCGCGGCATACGTTGGTGGATGGCACGGTGACTACCCAGCCCGAGTTCTCCTTCTGGTTTGCGGATGTCGGTTGGGGCGTGGAGAATTACGGCACCGATCCCGACATTGAGGTGGACAACAAGCCGCAAGATTACGCGCGCGGCGTGGACGCGCAGTTGGAGCGTTCGATCCAAGAGATTGTGACTCTGCTAGAAAAGAATCCGCCCAAGCTGCCCACGTTTGACGGCCGGCCCAGCCGCGCCGTGCCCAAGCTGCCGCGGAAGTAATTTATGGGACGCGGACGAGCGCGGACAAGCGCGGATTTTTTTCTTTTTTCCGCGCTTGTCCGCGCTCGTCCGCGTCCTATTCTTTGAGAACGAGATGAGTCAAGACACGCAGTTGTTGTGGGAACAACCGGAATGGCTGGCGCAGGCGCACGCGTGGATTCACGGCGAGTTGGAGCGGCAGGGCGTTCGCGTGAGCGGGGCGATCGAGCAGCCGCACGTCCGCCCGTGGTCAACGGTTTTGCGTGTGCCGACGACTGCGGGCGTCGTCTATTTCAAAGCCACCGCGCCGTATCTCGCGCGCGAAGCGGCGTTGATGCAGGCGTTATCGCGCTGGCGACCGGATTGTATCCCGCGCGTATTGGCCGCCGATGTTGAACGCGGCTGGATGTTGATGGAAGATTGCGGAACGCGGCTGCGGAGTGTGCTCGAAGTGGACCGCGACCTTCGCCACTGGCATCGCGTCCTGCCTATTTACGCCGAACTCCAGATCGAATTGGCGAGCCGCCGCGACGAACTGCTCGCGCTCGGCGCGCTCGACCGCCGGTTGGCAGTCCTCCCAGAACGATACGCCGAGTTGTTGGCTGATCGCGGCGCGATGGGTATCGGTTGGTCGGGCGGCTTGACGCCGGAAGAGTATGCGCGCTTGCATTCGCTCGCGCCGCAGGTCGCCGAGATGTGCGCGCAATTGGCGGATTACCGCATCCCGGAGACGTTGGATCACAACGATCTACACGACAACAACATCCTGGTGCGAGACGGTCGCTATGTCCTTTTCGATTGGGGCGATGCTTGTGTCGCGCATCCATTCTTTTCGATGCTCGTCGTTCCGCGCGCCGCCGCGCATCGGTTGGGATTGGCGCAAAACGACCCGGAGCTGGCGCGCCTGGACGAAATCTATCTGGAGCCGTGGGCGCGCTACGGATCGCGCGAGGATTTGCGCGCCGCCATGACGGTGGCGCGCCGCCTCGCGATGATTAGCCGCGTCCTGAACTGGCGCAGTGTCCTGTCCAACGCGCCCGAATCATTCAAGCAGGAATTTGCCGGCCAAGTCCCTGAGTGGCTGCAAGAGTTTCTGGATGGGGCCACGGGAAGTTCGTGGTAAGTTGGAAGTTGGAAGTTGGAGGTTGGAAGTTGGACTAGTCTCCAATTTCCAACGTCGAACTTTTAATGTCCAGTTTCGCCGGCCGGTCATCAGGCAACAGCAGTGCCAGGCCCGCGGCGAGGAGCGGCAAGAGCGCATTCGATAGCATCGTCGGCATGAGGCCGATGTAATCCGCGGCGATGCCATTCGCCGAGACGCCCACCGCGCCCGCAATAAACGTAAAGCCCAGCACAAACCCCGACATCATCCCCGGCCCGCGTGGAATCAATCCCTGAGCCATCACTAATGTCACCGGCAGCGATGCGCCCGAAGCCAGCCCCAGGAACGCGCCCCAAACAAAAGTGGACCAGCCGCTCGAATTGAGCAATCCCCATAACGCCGGACCGATCAACGCGGTCGAAGCGATCAGCACGCGCCGCCGGCCGATTCGATCCGAGAGCGTGCCGCCGATCAAACCGCCAATCGCAAGTGGCATGAGGATGCTGAATAGAACGTTGCCCGCGAACGTGGTCGAATAGCCGAGGGCCTTGTAGACTTGGGGAACAAAAGTCACCACGCTGGTTTGAACCCAGGATCGAAAAAATATGACGAGTGTTAGAGTGATGATGACGGCGACCGCCGCGCGTTTCACCGAGCTAACGGGCCGCGCTTTGCCGGCGGCTTGCGCGCGCTGCTGCCCGGCGAGCGCCCAATAGACCAACGCGGCCTGTCCCAGTCCAAGGAGCGCGAACGTCTGGGGCATCTGGTCACCGGCCACGGCAAACACGGCGCTGCCGAGAAGCGGTCCGAACGCATAGCCCGAGTTGCCGCCCAGCATGAAAATGGACATCGCGCTGCCGCGCCGTTGCGCAGGCGTTTGCGACGCGAGGGCCGCGCCCTGTGGATGAAACGCGCCCGACCCCAGCCCCGCGATCGGCGCGAGAATCATCAACAACGTAAAGCTGTCGGCAAAGCGCATGATGCCCATTGTGACGGCAATCGCCGCGACGCCCAATACGGCGATCAGGCGGTTGCTGTGCCTGTCGCCCAACCAGCCGAAGAAAGGTTGACTCACCGACGAAGCAACGGTAAATGCCATTGACACCAGACCGACCTGGGAGTAGGATAATCCCAATGGATCGGTCAAAACGAGGATGACGAGCGGCAACATCCCAGAATACATATCAACACTGAAATGCCCGAGGGTAGCTGCGACTAGCGTAGAGTTCCGCAATAGCGACATGAAAAAAACGGCCTCCAATGATTGTTTTGTATGTTCCACCCATTATATGCAGGCGTGGAGTATCGTCAACACAGGAGATTTGAAATGGATTCTCAAATATTTCTGGCAACCAAACACGGTTTGCTTGTCGCCCGAAAAACGGCCAACGAATGGACGGTCGTCTCGGGCGGCATCGCCGAGCAACACGTGACGAGCGTGATCGCGCGTGAAGGCGTCGTGCTCGCGGGCACGACGCGCGGCGTCTATCGTTCGGACGACGGCGGCCAGACGTGGAGCGCGGCGAGCGTCGGTCTGAGAGATCAGCGCGTCCGCTGGATGGCGTTTCATCCCGACACGTCGGATCTCGAATTCGCAGGCACGGAACCCGCAAACATCTATGTCTCGCACGACGGCGCGCAAACGTGGCGCGGATGTCCCGAGGTGGCGTCGCTGCGCGAGCTGCACCGCTGGATGCTGCCGTATTCGCCGGAAGCGGGCTGCGTGCGCGGCTTTGCCTTTCACGGTTCGCGCGCCTACGCCGCGGTCGAAGTGGGCGGCGTCCTGCGCTCCGACAATTCCGGCGAGACGTGGAAACTGGCCGAGGGCAGCGACGGCGATCCCAATCTCGACGGCCCGCCGGAACCGCTGGTCTATCCTGACGTGCATTCCATCGCAGTCCATCCATCTTCGCGCGATTTGGTGTATGCGCCCACCGGCGGCGGCTTTTATCGCTCGATGGATGGCGGCAAGACGTGGAAAATGTTTTACGATTGCTATGTCCGCGCGGTCTGGGTTGATGCTGCGAAGCCCGATCACATGATTATCGGCCCGGCGGACGGCGTGTCGGAAAATGGCCGCATCGAAGAATCGCGTGACGGCGGCAAAACGTGGCTGCTTGCGTCAAGTGGACTGCAGGTTCCGTGGGCTGAATACATGGTCGAACGCTTTACGCAAACTGACGACGAATTACTCGCGGTGCTCTCCAACGGTCAACTGCTCTCCGCGCCGCTCGCGAATTTCCGGTGGCGACGCATCCTGCCGGACGTAGAAGGCGTGACGTGCGTGACGACGATGGCACCCTCACCCTAACCCTCTCCCGTTCGCAAGACCAGCGAACAGGAGAGGGGACATATTCGACATGACTCCTGCCGCGTTTCTCTCGCGCCTGCAAGCCGACAAGGCGTACTGCAATCAAATCGTACATATCGAGCACCTCGCGCCGCGGGCCGCGCAGTACGGCAAACTCGCGCGGCCGCTGAACCGCGCGCTGAACGATGCGCTTCACGCGCGAGGGCTGACGAAATTCTATACCCATCAGGCGCAGGCGATCAACCTCGCGCGCGAGGGGCATGATGTCATCGTGGCGACCGGAACCGCGAGCGGCAAGACGCTGTGCTATAACGTCCCGGTGCTTGAAGCGATTCTGACTAAAGCACATGCGCGCGCGATCTATCTTTTCCCCACCAAGGCGCTGGCGCAAGACCAACTGCGTTCGCTCGACGAATTGACCAAGCAACTGGAAAAGTATCGTATTCTCTTTGGGACCTATGATGGCGATACGCCGCGCGCGGTCCGCACCAAGCTCCGCAAGTCCGCGCACATCATCCTCACGAATCCTGACATGCTCTCCGTTGGCGTTCTGCCGAATCACAATCTCTGGGCGGAATTCTTTAGAAATCTGCGCTACGTCGTGATTGACGAGGCCCACGTTTACCGCGGCGTATTTGGCTCGCAAGTGGCGTGCGTGCTGCGCCGGCTGCTCCGCGTCTGCGAACTCTACGGCAATCGCCCGCAATTTATTTTTTGCTCCGCGACGATTGCGAATCCCGCCGAGCATGTGATGCGCCTCTCATCGCGCGCGGCGCAAGTCGTGAGCGAGGATGGCGCGCCGCGCGGCGCGAAGGAATTTGCGCTGTGGAATCCGCCTATCGTGGACCAGGCCAAGAGCACGCGACGCAGCGCCTACTCGGAATCGGCGGCGCTGTTTACGCATCTCGTCCGGCAGGGGATGCGGAACATCACGTTTACGCGCGCGCGCAAGACGGCAGAACTCATCCTCTATTATTCGCGCGAGCATCTCAAAAAGAACGCGCCGGAATTCGTTCACCGCATCCGTTCGTACCGCGCGGGCTATCTCGCCGGCGAACGGCGCGAGATCGAAGCCGGGCTTTTCAACGGCGATTTGCTCGGCGTGACGGCGACGAACGCGCTCGAATTGGGAATTGACGTCGGGCATCTCGACGCGACGGTGCTCGTGGGTTTTCCCGGCACGATTGCGAGTTTGTGGCAGCAAGCGGGGCGCGCGGGCCGCGGCACGCGCGATACCCTCTCGATCCTCGTCGGCTTGGACGACCCGCTCAACCAGTTTTTCATGCGCCATCCCGAAATCCTCTTTACTAAGCCGGTCGAGAACGCGCTCATCCACCCCGACAATCCGTACATTCTCGAAAAACACCTTCCCTGCGCCGCCTTCGAATCACCAATTACCAATAACGACGAAGAACTCTTCGGCCCCGGCTTCGTCGAGGCAATGGTCAAGTTGGAACGCGCAGGGACTCTCGATTATCGCAACGACCGGTGGTATTACACGCGCTTGGGCTATCCCGCCGAACGCGTGAGTCTGCGGTCGGTCTCGGAGCAAACGGTGGCCCTCGTCAACGAACGCGGCGGCGAGGTGATCGAAGAGATTGATGCCGCGACCGCGCCGCAGCGCGTCCACGACGGCGCGATCTATTTGCATCAGGGGGATTCGTATCTGGTGACCAAGCTCGATTTGCGTGCGGGGATGGCGAATCTAAAGCCGGTGGACGTGGACTATTACACCGAGCCGCGCGAGTTGAGCGAGACGCGCATCCAGCGCGCGGAACGCCAGCGGGCCGCCGGCGCAGCAAAGGCGTATTTCGGCGATGTGCGCGTGACCGAGCGAGTGATCGGCTATCGCAAAAAGCGGCAGTATTCCGAGCAAGTGCTGGGCAAATTCGAGCTGGACTATCCGCCGCAATCGTTTTTCACGAAATCAGTCTGGTGGGATATTCCGCCGAGTGTGGTTCTAAAGCTAAAGGATATTGGCGCCGATCTGGCGGGCGCATTGCATGCGGCGGAGCACGCTTGTATCGGTCTCTTGCCGCTCTTTGCGATGTGCGACCGGTGGGACATCGGCGGGTTGTCCATCGTCACGCATCCCGACACGTACAAGCCGCAAATCTTTGTCTACGACGGTTTCCCCGGCGGCATCGGCATCGCCGAAAAAGGTTTCGAGATTCTGGAATCGCTCTGGCAGGCGACGCTAGACACGATGCAACAATGCCCGTGCGAGTCCGGCTGCCCGTCGTGCATCCAATCGCCCAAGTGCGGCAACAACAACGAACCGCTCGACAAGCGCGGCGCGGTGGTGCTGCTAAAGGGATTGCTGCGGAAAACGTAGGGAGCGATACGGCGATCGCTCCTGGATAGAGCGATACGGCGATCGCTCGCTACCTGAACACCTGCCCGCCGATGATGACGTGGTTTACCTGATTCATCGCCTCGATGTTGTTCAGCGGGTCGCCATTCACGACGATAACATCGGCAAGTTTCCCCGGTTGTAACGTACCTAACTCGTCGCCGTGACCGCACGCGTACGCGGCGCGCGCCGTTCCCGCTTGAATGATCTCCGTCGGCGTCAGTCCGGCGTCCAAGAGGCGTCGCATCTCGTAGATCGGCATACCCGTCCGCGGCTTGGCCCCCGAATCATCCCCTAATGCGATGAGGCCGCCCATTTCGTGAAAGCGATGCACGGGCGTGAGCGCTTGCTTCGCGCAGCGCGCCTTGTGTTCAGATGTTGCCGCAAAGCTCTCGCACCACGTGATGATCTTGTCGAGCGTGGGCACCATCATCACCTTTTGCTTGACCATTCGGTCTAGCTGCGCTTCATACGCGGGGGAGAGCTTGGCGAAATTCCCGTTTTCCGACCCGGTTTGGAAATCAATCTCGCCGAGCCGCGGCAGCGGCACATGCTCGAAAACGTCAATGCCCGCATCCAGGGCGAGGTCCAGCACTTCGGCGGTCCCCAAGTGTACGAGCACAAGCATGCCGCGCGCGTGCGCTTCGGCCACGAGTGCTCGCAAATCGGCCAGCTCAAAATTCGGAATGGGTTCTCCGGCCGGCGCGGGCCAGGGCAGTTTGGAACTGCCCGACTCCAACGCGACCTTGACCATGTCGGCGCCGCGACTCACCAAATAGGCCACGGCTTGCCGGGCTTGTTCGGCGTCTTCCACCTCAAACAAATACTCACCCGAGCCGGGATAGCCCTTGAGCACGTTGATGACCGGTCCGGAGCGAAAGCCGCGCGCCGTCAGCCCATAACCGGAACTATCTTGAAAATTCCGCATCGCGTCGAGCGCAGTGCCTAGATCGCATACGGTGGTTACGCCATGGCGCAGGTAGTAGAACTGACGCACCAGCGGGGATGACACCTCGTGAACGTTTGAGTTGATAATGCCCGGCAGTATCGTCCCGCCTTGAGCATCAATGACTCTGGCATCGGGCGGAATGATGAAATTTGCCGCAGAGCCGACCGCGGCGATCTTGTCCTTGGCGATGACGACAACGCCATCGCGAATAGGCGCTCGACCGGTACCATCAATGACCGTGCCGTTCCTGACGACTAGCGCGTCGGCAACGACCGGCCGCGCGGTTGGCGAGCGGTCCTCGACGCGCGATACCGATGCCATCGCATTGACGCCCAACGCGCCGAGCGCGATCAACAGGCAGAATCCGAGGGCATATAACGCCGTTTGTCTTGTCAATCTGTGTGCTCTCTCTGGTTTGAACTTTCCCTAGTATAATCCAAGCGGACGATACGACAAGTGGGGGCTTGCGAAGAGAAAAGCGGAGCCGACATCGGCTCCGCTTTGGGCTTATTGCGCTTTCGAAAACCCGTGGCACTCGCTGCAGTTGATTTTTTTGTCGGTCACGTGCTTGGCATGGACCTTGGTGAACAGAGTGCTGGATGACCACTCGCCGGATTTGTCGCTGTGGCAACTTGCGCACAACGGCTTGCCGGCGCGCTGCGCGTTCGGCGCATAGCCCAGCCCATCAAAGTCGAGGCGTGTGCCGCCGGAGTGACAGGCGTTGCAGGTGAGGGCCTCTGCCTTCGGCGCCACTCCGTGGAAGATGCCCATGTAGCGTTCGGTCGGAATGAATTGGTATCCCTGGCTCAGCGTCCAGCCCACAGCCGCCGCGCCTTGTTGGATCGCCTGGTCTACGTTGCCCGACTGGAAGAGCACGCCCATTTTGAATGGGATCAGCATTTGCTGGACCGGATCGAGCGCCTGTAAGGCCTGGTGCTTTTTAAAGGCAAAGATCTTGGCGCCCGCATCCGTGATTTTTCCAAGCGGGCTGGAGAGCACGACGCTGCCCGCTGCGTTCTTGGTAACCGGCTTGCCGAACTCGGCAAAGTACGATGTGCCGTTAAAGAACGCGTATTGCGGCGTTACATTCGATTGCCGCGTCATCTTCGGCTCGTACAAGCGTTTGACCGGATCTATTTCCACGGCGCGAAAGTCGCGGAACATATCGGTCGAGCGGATTTTGGCGTAGGTTGGAATGTGGCAGACCGTGCAATCCACGCGCGCCGTATGCTTGTCGAGATCGTTGTTGCCGTGGGGTTTGACGTTGTGGCAATTCGTGCAGCGCACCGCGACGTTCAGGTCGGTCTCGCGCAGATCCGAGCCGCGACCCGCGATGCGGTGATTTTGAGTTTGGTGGCAGTCCGTGCAGTCCAACCCCGCGCCGCCCAGAGCCGTCGAAGCCATGTGAACGTCGAAGGAAGCCGAGGGCGGATTCGCGTGCGCCTGCTCCAGGTCGCCGCGCTTGTTGTTGTTGCCGCCGCCGGCATTGGCGTGGCAGGCAAGACAAGTCGCTTTCGACGGGCGTTTGATATCGGTAATGGCGTTGATCAACGGAACGCTCATCTTTTCGGGCGCGGGCACGAATTGCAGCTTGCCATTCACCGAGGCCACTTTGCGTTTGTACGAATCGGAGTGGCAGACCAAGCAGTCAATGTTGTCGAGTTGCGCTTGGGTCGCTTCGGCGGTTGGCTTGTCGCCCAGTCCGACGTGGCATTGGGCGCAGCCGCCGTCCACGAGCGCGCCATCCAAATTCGTCAGTTGTCCGATCCAGTTGATGTCGGGGTAGGTGCAAAAATCGTTGATGCTCCCGAGCTTGCCGGCGACGCCCAGGTTGGGGACGTCGGGCGTATCGCCTTTCCACTGATAGTGGGCCGAGGCATGCACTTCGCTCGCCTTGCCCGCGTGGCAGAGCGCACAGGTCTTGCTGCCCTCATACGTTGCAAAGCGTCCCACATGCGACCCCGTGCCGCTCGGCGTTGCGGTTGGAGCGACAGCCGTCGCGGTTCGTGTCGCGGTTGGAGCGACGCGCGTGGCAGTTGCCGTCGCGGCGATCGCCGTCTTGATGACCAACTTGGGCTTGTTCGACGATTCGCGACTCGCCAAGCTCAGAGCGTTTGCGTTCGTGCTCGTCAGCGCGAAGCTAAACGTCCCATTGCCGGTGACGTACGACGTGACATCTATGGAAACCCAGGCATTTGCACTCACGGCATTCGAGGTTGCGATTGCGCTGCCGACCGCGGGCGCATTGCCATACGTGATCGCGGTTTCGCCCCACGAGTTGTTCGCGACGCGGTTTGCCGTGATGCCGCTGTTTAGCAAGCCATTCGCGTACACGCGCAGCGTCGCCTTGGTCACTGCGCCGGTCAAACCTGTGACGTTGAAACGCAGATAGCTCCGTACGATGGGAGAACTATCCACGCGTATTTGCGCCGAGGTGCCATAGTTCCTCGAAGCATTCGACGAATCCACGTACGCGTCGGCGACCGGATTGAATGTGGTGGAGCCGGTCTCGACGCCGGGAGTGGGAGCGATGGTTGTTGCCGCGGCTGTTGCCGTGGGCGGAATCTTGGTCGCCGTTGGCGCGACGATGGTCGCCGTTGCCGATGCGCCAGGTTTGGTCGCCGTGGGTGGAATCTTGGTCGCCGTGGGCGCGATGACGGTCGCCGTTGCCGATGCGCCAGGTTTGGTGGCCGTGGGCGATGGTGGGATTGGCGTGCGCGTCGGCGTAGACGCGGCTGGCTTGTCGTTCTTGTCGCCGGGGAAGGTGAGCGCGTTGATTTCGGTCAAGTTGCTCACGCCGTCGCCGTCCGAATCCTGCCCCTCGATGGTGGCAAAGTTGTGACCGGACTGTTTGTAAGCCGAACCGTACGGATTGAGAGTCGTGCTGCCACTCACGTGGCAGGTGTTGCAGTTGTCGAGCTTGCTGCCTTTGGCGTTCGGATAACGCGCGATGAACGCGGTCAAATAGTCGCTCTTTGCCTGCGCTCGTTCGGCGGGCAGGGCGGCAGAAACAAGGACTGCGATCGCCGCCGCGACTAGGGGCAGCAACAACAAGCTCAACAGTGGAGCGTTCCGTCTCAATCTCTGCGTGCCAGATGGACTGGTACAGCTCTCCAAATGTTCCTCCTGTAATGAAGTGATATGAATACCCAGCCCTGCAAAGAGCCGGCTGTTGATCCGTACTTCATTGTGCGGAGGACAGCCCCGATGTCGGGCTGTGGATTCCAAAACGCGCGGCTGTACACATGTCAATGCCAGCAACAAAAAAACCGCCTTCAGTGTACGATTGAACAGAAGGCGGCAACAATGGGAGTAATTTACCAGTCCTTATGTGAACCAACCATGTAACCAAAAGCCGTTTAGATAATACACGGCGCGGCTCTGATTGAGCCGCGCCGTGTTTTTGTCGTGCGCTTTGGCGGACAACTGCCGCTATTTTGCCCACGCTTGCAATTCGATAATATTCCCCTCGGGATCGGCGACGTAGCACCACGTCACCTTCGCTCCGGTCGCCACTTGCAAAGTCACGATTTCCCCAACCGGCATTCCACTTGCCTCGATGACCGCTTTCTGCGCCGCCGCAACGTCATCCACCGCAAACGCGATGTGTCCGAATCCAGGACGATTGACCGCTTTCTTGCCAGCATCCGCCAGCACATTGTAGTTGAAAATTTCCAGTGTGGGACCAGCATCGCCATAGCCGGGCAGCCGCAAGTGCATGCCGCGCAAGTGCGCGCCCGGAATGCCCGTGCCTGCTTCCAGCGTTTCACCCTGAAAGTCGCGCTCGGGCGGAACCGGCACGCACCCAAACACTTGCTCATAGAAGCGGGCCAGCGCGCGCCAGTCGTGAGCGATCAAATTCGTGTGGACGTATTTGGCGGGAATATACATGCGGTATTCCGTGTGGGCATCGGCGCAGTCATGGACGCGCGGATGGCCGGCGCGCGCTTTGGCCGCGACCGCGGTCCGGGTGCCGTTGTAGAGAAGTTGGCGAGTGGGTACTAGTGTGTTTCTTCGGCACTTGCGCGCGGCGCGCCGCACGTGCTTCAAGCCATTGCTTGAGTGAACGCTGGCTTTCGCCCGAAGGTTTCCCCAGAATCAAATTCTCAACGCTGATATCTTCATCCAGGTTAGGCCAGTGAATGCCTACTCCACCGCCAATCAACCGCCAGTTATTGCGCTCTACTGGGCTGCCATGCACAAGCCGGGGATACCATGCCAAGGGCGCCGAGATTGTGCGTCCATCGGTCAAGTCAACGACAAGAGTGTCTTTGGTCACGCGGACTCGCTGCACCGTGGCGGTCCTGATTTCAATCGCTAAAGAACTCATTCCATCTCCTCAAGAAGCGCGCTCTGTTTTGCTCTACGGTCTTTTGGATCCGATTGACTTCGCTCCGGCTGAACCCGCGATTGTATTCCAGTCTGATAGGATCAAGCCAGAATTTGGTCTTGTTCTTGTCGCGCTCGACGTGAATGTGAGGCGGCTCGTCGCGGTCGCCCGAGTAAAAGAAGAATCTGTATGGGCCAATAATATCAACGGTTGGCATAAATGTCCATTCGAGATGCACTATATCAATCAGTCACGCTCCGGCACCAGCGCGGCGCGCACCAACACTTGCTGATAGAAGTTGGCAAGCGCGCGCCAGTCGTGAGCGATCAGATTCGTGTGGACATACTTGGCGGGAATGGGCATGGACTACTCGAAAAGCGCCTCAAGTTCGCTTTTGCTTGATTCTATGTTCCAGCTCGCTGCGACTGATTGTCTTTTGATCTCGTCGTTCTGTGATGAGTTGCCAAAACTTGGCGCTGCTGCCCAACGGTCTTTCCTCGCCAGACAGACTCACTGCCTCTACAATAGCGTCTTTGGTGATGCTATTGTGGCACTCTGCGATGATCGTTTCCCAAGCCAATCCCGCGGCAACCATCTCCAGCACTTGCCACACCATGATACGCGTGCCGCGAAACGTTGGCTCGCCATGACAGCTTGCCGAGTCGGCAACGATATAGCGTCCGAGCATTAAGCGTTGTCGCTTCTGTGTGGGAACTCGTGCTCTCGTGGACGCATTTCGGGATGACGTTCTTTTGGTAGAATTTTTCTGCGCAAGTCTTCGGCTTTTGATAGACATGGCTATCGCACTTCTATCTGCAGTGAAAGGTCGGTTTCAACCTCAGCTGTTTGGCGTTGGTTGTATCGGTGTAGGACATCTCGGAAAACTTCGATAGGTCCAACGCTCCTGTCACCAGACATCAGAATGATAGCCATAGTCGCATAATTCTCGATGCTAAAGAGGCAGATGAGACTCTCGATCCTGCTCTGTTTCGCTAAAATCGCGGCTCTATCAAATTGAGAGTCTGGCACAAGCAGGATCGGCAAATGTTCTGCCGCGATGCTCTGCCTGCAGGCACGAATAACAGCCGCAGTAGGTTTGATTGAGGTATGGTAGATAAGTGAACCAATTGATAGCGCGCTGGAGCTTTCGGATTCAACTTGCCGCGTTTGTCGAGAAACATCGCGTAGATCGAGGTATGGGAATCGCTCCTGTAGTAATGCGGCAACGAAATGTTTAGCTATCAAGCCGGCCGTCCTGTCGTCTGCATTTGCGAAGATACTCTTGACCCATTCCGCAGGCGAGGTTTGAGGATCAATGTCTATCAGGATCCGAGCGGTTCCGTCTGCGACAAAATCTGAAGTGGTGGTCACGTTAGCTCGATTCCCTTGAGTTGCTCAATGCCAATGGTCCATGTGACACTGATCGTAGTATAAGCATGGTATGCTGCGGCAAGAGTTGATACGGGGTTTTGTAGAAACCCAATCTTCGGTGATGAAAGAACTTGGACAACGACACCAAGGAAATAGTCATTCTGCGCCACATTAGCCACTTTCCATTCCTTGTCTGTGAACGCGATACCGCCCAAGTCCTTGGCTGACCCTTTTACTTCAACCAGTTTACGAGTTCCCTTTGCAATGACTTCAAAATCGAATCCTACGCCGTCATCGCGACAATCCTTTATGACCCCACGAAACGGTGTCAGCCCTGCACGGAACCGTGAGAGAAAAAACTCCTCCGCCATTCTACCAGTCGGACCTCGCGCTACATACTCAACGGTTCTTCTCTCTCTTTTTGTGTCGTCGGATCTCTTGATTTCCTTCAGTACCGGTTTTAACTGGCTCTCAACTTCCGGGCGTGATTCAGACGTGATAATATCCAACACTAATGCTCTTAACGCTTCTTCGCTTAGATTGTCAAAGGTTGCCATTACCTTCTGGCGGCTCGGTTTCATCGCTCGTTGATACCATCCTCTACGACCATTGTCGTAGTACGGGTCAAACTCGTCGCGCCAATTTTTGACCGAATTTGGGTTAACATTCAAATTCCGCCCGACTTGTTCAAAGGCCTGTCGGTATGTTTTGAATCCTAGTAGCCCAAGCCCCTCGTCGCCAAACTTCGAGAGATAGAAAGCCGCAAGCATTGCCAGTTCATTCTCCGGTTTCATCTGCATCGTTGAGCCTCCGGTGATATAACAAGCCATGATATTCCGCTGCCATGAGGGGCATCTCATGATTCGTCATCTCAAAGCTGTTGCCTGATTTTTTCCAATCCGCGCATCTCATTATACGATGCTGTCTGACAACTTGCAAACCGGCTCACCCCATCCACAACGTCATCACCGGATGCCCCTTCACCCAGCTTGTCACTTGCATCGGGTGTAGCACGACGAGCGCGTCCGTTAGCGCGGCGACGGCAAGCGCGCGGGAGAGCGGCGAGAGGCGCGGCATGTTGTCCAGTTCGGCTAGGGTGTAGAAACCTGCGGTGGCAATCTCCTCGGTTGGTTCGCCGTTGACCTTGCCGCCGATGGCGCGCAGCAGGAACACCGCGTAGCTGTTGTTGTACGTCGGGTCCACGCGGTTGCGAAAGGCGACGAGGCCGATGATCTCGCATTCGACGCCCGTTTCTTCTTGCACCTCGCGCGCCACCGCGACCTGCGCGGTCTCGTTCCACGCGCAAAAGCCGCCGGGAATCGTCCACGTCCCGCGGTTCGGTTCGGCGTTCCGCTCGATTAACAGCACGCGCTTGACGCCGTCCTCCTCGCTCACGACGATTCCGCCGACGCCGAGCGAATACCGTCCGAAATCAATAAAGCCGCAGCCGCCCGTGTCCTTGTCGCAGACCGGGCGCTCGTGTCCTTCCACCACCTGAAACACCAAACGTCGCCCGCATTCCGGGCAAAAGGTCATTGGCATACTTTCTAAACGCTCCGGAAGATAGGACGCGGACGAGCGCGGACAAGCGCGGAGAAAAAACAGGTTTTGTCCGCGTTAATCCGCGCTCGTCCGCGTCCCATTCTCCTTGCCCTCACGAGTGCGATTCTCTATCGAACAGCCCCAGCTTGCGCGCGCGATTCTCGGCCCAGCGGAAATAGAGGACCGCGCCGATGCCGTAAACGACTGTAATCCCAACCAGGATGCCAAACAGTTGCGCGTCGCCGAAACCGGCGAGCGTGGGGAAGGCCGCCGCGCCCGAACCGAGTAGCGCGCGGCGGATCAGTTCGAGCCAGTACGTGATCGGCAGAGCATAACCGATCGGGCGCAGCCAATCGGGCAGGACGGTGAGCGGAAAGATCGCGCCGGAGAAAAGATACAGCGCGCCCGCAACCGCATCGCCGAGATGCCAGGCCTCTTGCGTGAACAGCAGGGATGCGCCGCCCAAGAACAGGCCGATGAGCGCCAGCCCAATCACGCCCACGATCAGTGTTGCGAGAAAGAGCGGGACATTCATCTGGCTTGGATTCAACTTGAGCCCGAGCACGAGAATGCCGAACGTCAGCGTGATGACGACCGCCATCGTCGCGGTAATGAGGCGCGAGACGCCGCGGCCAAACAGATAGACCATGTAGGGTATCGGCGCGAGGTAGATGTATTTGAGCGAGCTATAATGCTCGCGGTCGTCAATCACCGCCCACGATACGCCGACCATGACGCCGGTCACGTAGATGTAGAACGCGTTGCCCAGGTAGATGTAGGCGAACAGCGGCGATTGCGTGTCCGCGCGCGAGACCACCAGGTACATCACGACCAGGATCATGACACTCGCAATCGGCTTGAGCATCGAATAGATAAAGAACAAAAAGGGGTCGGTCCAATTGGATTCGATCTGCCAGCCCAACCACGTCGCCACTCGAAAACCGCGGGCTGCCGATTTCAACATGCTATCCTCTCCGATCCGTGAGCCGCCCATGGCGCCGACTCAGCGTCTCCAAGCGTTGCAGCGAAAAGCGCGCGGCCCCGATCATCACGACCGCTAACACGACGAGAATCGCGATCTCGACCGGCACGCTCAGAAAGCCGAAGAGCGTATTTTGCGGGAACAGCAGTTGGCGCATGGCGTCGAGTCCGAGCGTCAGTGGGATGAGCGAAGCCGCGGCCGCGACCCAGGGTCCCAACGCCTTGACCGGAAAATAGAATCCCGACAGCAGATAAACCGGCTCTTGGAACAAGTTCGTGATGTGCCAGGCCTCGCGTCCAAAGAACAAAAACAGCGACGCAAACAACATGCCCATCCCGTACAGCGCCGCCATCGTCAGAAAGAATATGAGTGCGAGGAGAGCCAGGTTCGCGGTCGAGAACTGGACGCCAAACAGGAGCGTGCCCGCCGCCACGATAGCGACCGCGCGCGACATCGTCCACATCATCCCGCCGAGCGCCATGCCGAGCAGAATCGCCATCATCGGGCCGGGCGCGAGAATGTAGAGCGCGAGGTTGCCCTGGTCCTTGTCCCAATACAACTGCGCGGCCATGCTCCACAAGACGTTGAGCCAGAACGCCGTCATCGCGCCGCCCATCACGACAAAGCCGATGTACTCTTCCGGCGCGCTCAGCGTGCGATAGACAAAGACGAACGCCGTCATGGTGATGAGCGGCAAAGTGACTTCCCAGATGATGCCGGCTCGTTCGCGAAGCGATCCGACGACGCGCGGGTACGCGCGTCCCCGCACCGTTCGCAGAAAAAGCTCAACTTGGCGATTCATTCGTGTCCTCGGCGAGTCCTCGCCCAACGAGCATGACGAAGACGTCCTCGAGCGTCGGCTCGCGCTTGCTCAGGTTCAGGATGCTCGCGCCCTCGCCGCTCAGGGTCGAAACGATGGGGCCGATGGCGGTCTCTTGATTCAGGATCAAGTTGACGTCGGTGTAGCCGTCGTGCAGCGCAGTCGTCACCTTTTGCACGCCAGCCACTTTGCCGATCTGCGCTGAATACGCGGCCGGCTCTGCGCCCGCGACGCGCAGCTCGAACACCGATTCGCTTTGCAGTTGGCGCTTGAGCGCGTTAGGCGTGTCGCACGCGATGATGCGGCCCTTGTTGATGATGGCGATGCGGTCGCACAATTCGTCGGCTTCGGCCATATAGTGCGTGGTGAGCAGCGTCGTCTTGCCGGTGCGCGTCGTCCATTCCTTGATGTAGCGGCGAACATCGCGCGCCGCGCTCACATCCAAGCCCAGCGTCGGCTCGTCGAGGAAGACGATCTGCGGATCGGTGATAAAGCCGCGCGCGAAATTCATCTTTTGCCGCATGCCAGTCGAGAGATGGCTGACCTTGGTGTTGGCTTGATCGGAGATGTTTAGCATCTTGAGCAGTTCGTCCGTGCGTACGCGCGTCGTTTTGGAATCGAGGCCATAGAATTGCGCGAACATCCAAAGGTTCTCGCGGACGGTCAACAAGCCATAACCCGTATTCTCGCCGCCCGCGACCATGTTGATGAGCGGTCGAATCTTTTGATAATCGCGGACGACGTCTAAACCTTCGACCCACGCGCGGCCGGAACTCGGTGCGAGGAGCGTCGTGAGGATTTTGATCAGCGTCGTTTTGCCCGCGCCGTTCGGGCCGAGCAAGCCGAACAACTCGCCGCGCTTGACTTGCAGGTCCACGCCTGCCAGCGCCTCGACCACCTTGAGTTCGCGTTTGATCGTGCGATACTTGTAGGTGCGGGTTACTTGTTCGGCGCGAATTGCCAAATCGGTCATCGTCAACTCATTTTTCGGGGAATTGAGAACGGGGGTGATTGTAGCACAACGCAGGGACAAACACAACGGTCTCGAAAATGGTCATTGTAAGAGTTTCTGGCCGGTGCTATAATATCACCGCCATGGTATCACTCTTTACTGAAGTCAAGAAAACGCGCCCGGCGCGATTCTTTGGCGAGGCGGTTGCGTGGATCACGCGTTGGACAACGCGCTTGCGCCCGAGCCAAGCAGTTCGGTGTCGTCGCTGCGGGCGCGATTTGTTTCATGCGCCCAAGTATCGTCAGGCGCGCATCTGCGACTTTTGCGGCTATAATTTTCCGCTCTCGGCCCGCGCCCGCATTCAGGCCCTCGCCGATTCGGCTACCTTTGTCGAATTCACGCCTGCGCGCCGCGCGATTCGTCCACCGCGCACATTCTACCTTCGGCCCGGCTATCGCGCGAGTCGCCAACGCGAGGCGATCGTCGTCGGGACCGCGCAGATCGCGCAACAAGCCGTGGTCATTGCCGCTTTCGATTTTCGGGTATTTGGCGGGAGCATGAGCGTGGCCGTCGGCGAAGCGATGGCGCGTTCCTTTGAACACGCGGCGCGACAGCAACTTCCGTTGGTCGCGATCATTGCCAGCGGCGGCGTGCGGATTCAAGAGGGCCTGTCCGCCCTGCTGCAAATGGCAAAGACGGTTGTCGCGGCGCAAGAATTCCAGCGCGCGCATCGTCCTTTCATCGCCGTCCTAACGAACCCGACGACCGGCGGCGTTTACGCGAGTTTTGCCAGTCTCGCCGACATTCTGCTTGCCGAGCCGGGCGCGCTAATCGGCTTTGCTGGGCCAAGGATCGCTCAAGTTGCGACCGGCCTCACGCTGCCGGCCGGTTCGCACACCGCGGAGTCGGCGCTGCAGAACGGGATGCTGGACGCGATTGTGCCGCGAGAGGAGTTGCGCGAGAGAATCGCCAAGTTGTTGGCGCTTGCCTCACCCCCCTCCCCCTCGCTCCCGTCTTCTCCGATTTTGTCGAATTGCACGGCGACCGATTGCTCGGCGATGATCCGACCATCATGGGTGGACTGGCACGATTCGAGAATCAGCCGGTTGTTGTGATCGCGCAAGAACGGAAACGGGGCCAGGCGAAAGAGCGCGGCGCAGGGCCGGCGGGGTATCACAAAGCGGAGCGCTTGATTCGGCTCGCGGCGCGATTGAATCTTCCCATTGTCACGTTTGTGGATACGCCCGGCGCCGATCCCGGTTTCGAATCGGAACGCTTTGGCATCGCGGGCGCGATTGCCCACTGCCTTGCGGCGCTCTTGCAAACTCACGTGCCGACGATTTCGATCATCACGGGGGAAGGGACGAGCGGGGGCGCGCTGGCGCTCGCGGCGACGGACCGCGTGCTGATGCTAGAGCATGCAACCTACGCGGTGATTTCGCCCGAGGGCGCGTCGGCGATTCTTTATGGAGACGCGTCACACGCGTCCGAGGTGGCGAGGACGATGGAGATGACCGTCGAGGACTTGGCGCGGGGCATTATTGATCGCGTCGTACCCGAACCCGAGGGCGGCGCGCAACGCGATGTAGACGCGGCCGCGGCAATGGTCAAGGCGGAACTGGAAGCGACCCTTACCGATTTGCTCGCGCAATCCGACGACGAACGGCTCGCCGCGCGACGCAAGCGTTATCGCAGTTAGCCGTTGCCTAATTGCCTAATTGACCAATTGACTAGTTGCCTAACCTCTTTTTCTCCACCTTTCCCATCGCGTTACGCGGCAGCGCATCGAGAAACGTGACGCGCCACGGCACTTTGTATCGCGCCAAGTGCGCGGCGCAATACTCGACCACCTCTTCGCCGCTTGCCGTTTTCCCTTCGCGCAGGACGACAAACGCCACGGGAATTTCTCCTCTCGCACTGTCCGACGCGCCGACAACTGCAGCTTCCAACACGGCGGAATGTTGCAGCAAAAGCTCCTCGACCTCGCGCGGATAGATGTTGAAACCGCCGCTGATGATGAGATCGTGCTTGCGTCCAACCAACGTAAAGAATCCCGTCGCGGAATCGCGTTTCCCCAAATCGCCCGTGCGAAACCAGCGCTCGCCCACGGCATCATGCAAGAACGCCTCGGCTGTTTTTTCTGGCGCGTGCCAGTAGCCGCGAAAAACGTTCGAACCGTGAATCAGAACCTCGCCAATCTCCCCGTCTGGAATGACGTTGCCATGCTCGTCGCCGACGCGCGCCGATACGCCCGGCAGCGGCACGCCGACCGTGCCCGGAATCCGCGGCCCTGCGTAGAGATTCGACAGATTCATTACAGTCTCAGTCATGCCATACCGTTCGAGAATCCTGTGTCCAAACATCTTTTCGAATGTCTGGAACGCTTCCACGCTAAGCGGCGCAGAACCCGAAATGAACAGGCGCATGTTGGCTAGTTGCGCACGATCCAACCCGCGCTGTTTCGCCTCTTCGATCAGCCGCACATACATGGTCGGCACGCCCATGAAGAGCGTGATGCTGCCGCGGAGCAACTCGTCCAAGACCGCGGATACGCGAAAGGCGCGATGTAAGACCACGGTGGAACCGGTCGTCAACGCGCCGTGCAGCGCAACGCCGAGCCCGTGCGTGTGAAAGAGCGGCAGCGCGAGAAGCAACGTATCGTCCGCAGTCCAATGCCACGCCGAGACAATCCCCGTGATATTCGAAACGAAATTGCCGTGCGTCAGCATCGCGCCCTTGGAACGCCCCGTCGTGCCCGATGTGTACATGATCGCCGCGAGATCATCGCCGTCCACACGGGTTTCAATCGCCGCCGTTTCGCTTGCTTCTATTTCGTCGGCAAGCACCACGCGCTCGACGGTTGGCAACTCTGGACGTATGGGTTCCAGGATCGGTATTTGAGTTCGGTCGGTGAGGATAAGGCGCGGGGCAGAATCGTTGACGATGTGAACGATCTCGGTGTCGCGATACTGCGTGTTCATCGGCACGGTGACCAGTCCGAGTTTGAGATTGGCGAGATAGGCGAGGATCAGTTCGACAGAGTTGTTGAGGTAAAAGGCAACTCGGTCGCCCTTTTGCAGACCAAGCCGCTGGAACGCGCGCGCCACGCGATTCGATTGCGCGTCCAGTTCGCCGAAGGTGAGCGTGCGGCCTTCAAAGTGAATCGCGGGTACGTTGGCGCGGGCGGTAAAGTTGATGCGGAAAAGGTCAATGAGGTTCATAAGCCACCCACACGCGCCCCTTCCGCGCGGGCAAGCGAATGCCGCGTCCGTGCGTCTCTTCACCCGACCATTCCTCAACTAGCCGCGTTGCGTCTTGCACGGGCAGATCAATCGTGATTGGCGCGTGTCCGGCGTTCAACGCGACGATGACGGTCTCGCCGGGCAGGCGGCGGGCAAAAGCGTAGACCTGTCCCTTGGCGTAGAGATTGGCGAAATCGCCGCGGCGCAGAGCAGCATATTTCTTGCGGAGCGCGATCAATTGCTTCGTGGTCGCGAGTAGCTCGCGATTCCAAAGCGTTTCATTCCACGTCATGCTGCGGCGGCAGTCGGGGTCGGGGCCGCCTTCAAGGCCGACTTCATCGCCATAGTAAATCATCGGCGCGCCGGGGTAGGTACACATGACGAGGTACGCGAGCTTGAGCGCGGTGACATCGCCGCGCGCGATCGTGAGCCAGCGCGCCGTGTCGTGGCTATCGAGCAGATTCATTTGCGCGTAAGCGATTTCGTCCGGATACCAGCGCAAGATTTCTTCGAGGGTCTTGCCGAATTCTAAGGCGTCCATCGGCTTGACTTGGCCGTAGGATTGGGGCTGGGTGAGTTTCAACGTCGCGGGCGTGTGGTCAACAAGGAACGCGAGGCAGGCGCGCGTGAACTGATAATTCATCACCGCGTCGAATTGATCGCCTTGCAGCCAGCGGTCGGCGCGGTGCCAAATCTCGCCGACGATGTACGCGTCGGGATTGATCGCCTTGACGCGTTGGCGAAACTCGCGCCAGAATTCGTCGTCGTCAATTTCTTCCGGCACGTCGAGCCGCCAGCCGTCAATCCCTTCGCGAATCCAATACTCGGCGACGCGGAAGATGAGATCGCGCACTTGGGGATTCTTGGTATTGAGCTTGGGCAAATCGGGCAGATTGTACCAGCACGCGTAATTGGGCTTGCCGTGGTACGCGTGTACCGGGAAGCCATCAAAGGTAAACCAATCGAGATAGGGCGAAGCCGCGCCGTTTTCGAGCGCGTGATTGAATTGCAGCAAGCCGCGGCTCGCATGGTTGAACACGCCGTCGAGGACGATGCGGATGCCACGGGCGTGTGCCGCATCCAGCAGTATCTTGAACGCCGCGTTGCCGCCGAGGATCGGATCCACGTTGTCGTAATCGTGGGTGTGATAGCGATGGTTCGCCGTGGACGCGAAGATTGGGTTGAAGTAAATCGCGTTGACGCCGAGGTCGTGCAAATAATCCAGGCGCTCGACAACGCCGATTAGATCGCCGCCCTTGAAGCCATGCCGAGTTGGCGGCGAGTCCCACGGTTCCAGGTTGTGCGGCTTGGCGACTTGAGTGCTTGCCGCAAAGCGGTCGGGGAAGATTTGATAGAAAATTGCGTCTTTGACCCAGTCGGGCGTATGGATGTTTTGGCTCATTCGTCTCCATCGAGTGCGGTCAGTTAAGCCGCACTACTATAGCACGACAAGCGCGCGACGACAAGCGTATGTTCTTGTTGTGCGCCCGGCCCGTGCATCCAAGATGCCGCTGAAATTTTGCAATGCTTGGGGTGTGTGGTATACTCGTTTCACCATCGTGACGAAAGCTCCATTTCATAGCAAGTCTATCGCCGCCGGCAGGAGTCAATTTGTCAGACGACAAGCACAGCCACGTGTTCTATCGCTACCATCGCCGCAAGCTGCCTACCATCGCGCACGGTCAAGCAATTTATCTTTGGGATGCGACGGGAAAACGTTACATTGACGCCTCCGGCGGCGCCGTTGTCGTCAACATCGGGCATGGGGTGAAAGAGATCGCGGACGCGCTGCGGGACCAAGCCGCGCGCGTTGGCTACGCACACGCAACCATGTTTACTAGCCCCGCTGTGGAGCAACTCGCCGACCGGTTGGCTGAGCGTTTGCCAATGCCCGACGCGAGATTCTATCTCATGTCGTCCGGCTCTGAAGCGGTCGAGACAGCGATTAAGCTGGCGCGGCAATTGCAAATGGCACGCGGCGAACTATCGCGATACAAAGTGATTGGGCGTTGGGGTAGTTACCACGGCACGACGTTGGGCGCATTGGCGGTGACAGGCAAATCGGCAATGCGCCGTTTCTTTGAGCCAATGTTCGTTGACATGCCTCACATCCCGCCGGTCTATTGTTATCGCTGCCCATTCGGTCTGACCTATCCCACTTGCGGACTGCGCTGCGCCGATGCGTTGGACGATGAGATCAAGCGGCAGGGCGCGGAGACGGTCGCCGCCTTTATTGCGGAGCCGATTGCCGGTGCGACACTCGGCGCAGTGGTTCCGCCGCCGGACTATTGGACGCGCATCCGCGAAATCTGCGACCGGCACGGCGTGCTTCTAATCGCCGACGAAGTGATGACTGGAATGGGACGTGCCGGCTATTGGTGTGCGATTGAACAATGGGGCGTAACGCCGGATATTATTTGTCTCGGCAAGGGACTGTCCGGCGGCTATTTGCCGCTGAGCGCAATTGCTGCGCGGGGCGATTTGGTCGAACTCTTATGGGAGGAAATGGGCGATTTTAATCATGGCGGCACGTTTTCACACCAGCCGGTTGCCGCCGCCGCTGGGCTTGCCACCCTCGATTACATCCAAGCTCACGATCTTGTCTCGCGTGCGCAGACCGTCGGAGCAGAATTGGGCATCAAGCTGCATGCAGCACTGGACGCTCATCGCCATGTGGGGGAGGTGCGCGGCCAAGGGTTGATGTGGGCGGTCGAGTTGGTAGCGGACCGGAATTCCCGGCGACCGTTCCCGGCCGCGGCCCATCTCGCCAGCCGCGTTTTCGAGTGTGTTTTTGCCGATGGCTTGATCGTCTATTCTATGAGCGGTTGTGTGGACGGCATCTCCGGGGATCATGTGATGATCGCACCCCCTCTGGTCGTCGAGATGAATCAATTGGATGAGATTATTATCCGCCTACAGACAGCGATTGATACGGCTGTTGCCGACATCACGTAGGCCAAATGTACGTACGCAGAACGACATCTTTGGAAGGAGTCTCGCAATGAGAGCAAAACTCTCCGTACTCACCGTTCTTGTACTCTTCGGATTGGTACTAATCGCCTGCGCGCCAGCCCCCGCGCCTACGGCTGTGCCAGCGACGGCCGTACCACAACCAACCGTGGCGCCACCGCCGACAACCGCTCCCCAGCCCACGGCTGCACCCGCGCAGCCGACCGCCGCGCCGGCGACCAAAGCGCCCGAACCGACCAAGGCGCCTGAACCGACCAAGGCCCCCGTGCCAACCACCGCGCCGACCGTCGCGCGTTCGGGTGGTGTCCTCCGTCTTGGGCAAAACGCGGCCGATGTCGGCAATCTCGATCCGCACTTTGCGACCACCACGCAGGACCGCAGTGTTGTGGACATGGTCTTTAACGCGCTCATCCGCTACAAGCCCGGCGACGGCACGGTCTTTGAGCCAGACCTGGCAACCGCGCTCCCCGAGCCAAAAATGGATGGCGGCAAACAGTCGTGGACGTTTACCCTGCGCAAGGGCGCCATGTGCCAGCCCACCGAAGGGGTACCCTCGTATGAACTGACGAGCGATGATGTTGTCTACTCGTTCAAGAAATCTGCGGACAAGACGACCTCGGCTTATTCGGGTGATTACAACGGGATGACGTTCGAGGCCGTTGACGCGTCCACGGTCAAGATCACCCTGAGCAGTCCCATCTCCAAGAACTTGTTCTACCCCCGCGTCGCGAATTACTCGGGCGGGTTCATCGTCTGCCGTAAAGCCGTGGAAAAATTGGGTCCCGACAAAATAAAGACCAACCCGGTCGGCACCGGTCCCTTCATGTTCAAGTCGTACACGGCGAAGGAAAAAACGACCCTGGTCGCGTTCGACAACTATTTCCGTGGCAAGCCGCAGCTCGACGGCGTCGAAATGCTGTACATGGCCGATCTCTCAAGTCGCGAGTTGGGCTTGCGGGGCGGTCAACTGAACGTGATTAATGGCGCGCCGGACAAGGCGTGGGTTGACACCATCGCCAAGGCGGCGAACGTCAAGGTGGATGTCTTTGGCGTCGGCGAAGTCGCGACGCTGTACTTTAACTTGAACGCTCCGCCGATGGACAAGCTGCCGGTCCGGCAGGCGGTCGCGTATGCGCTGAACCGCGATGAGTTCCTGGCGTTCGTCGGTCCGGTCGTCGGCGCGAATGTTTACTCAGTGGTGCCGGCGCAGTTCTTGGCCGGCGGTCTCAGCCAGCAAGAAGTCACCGCCAAGAGCTTGGACTATGGCACGAACGTTGACAAGGCCAAGAAACTGCTGGCGGATGCGGGTCTGCCCAATGGCTTTACCATCAAGTTGGTTACTTCGGAAATGACCGGCTACAAGGTCATCTACGAGTCGCTCCAGTCCCAACTAGCCAAAGTCGGCATCAAGGTAGACATCCAGGTCATTGATCACACCAGTTATCACAGCACGATCCGCAACGACGCGAACGCGCTAATCGTCTACATCGCCTGGCGCCCGAGCGCCGATGCGTATCTGACCCGCTTTCTCCATTCCGACTCGATCATCATCAAGGGCAAGAACCCGGATACCAATTTTGTTCACTATGACAAGATTGACAAGCTGATCGAGCAAGCCCGCGTCGAGTTGGATGCGGACAAGCAGGTGGCTCTGTGGAAGCAAGCCCAAACTCAGACGCTCGAGGAAATGGTCGCGTTTCCAATCCAGTACCAGAACCAGGTCTACGCGCGCGCGAGCAACGTAGATTATGGTCATGCGCTCAAGTCGGTGCTGGCGCTCTATCCCGGTATTGACGAAACGACGCGCATTGTAAAGTAGCAGGTATAGCTTGGGGCGTGGGTGTCCGGTCAGTGGCATCCACGCCTCGGTCTTGTTTCAGGAGAAACTTATGCTGCGCTACACCGCGCAACGCCTGTTATCCTCAATTCCGGTTTTTCTCGCAGTCCTCACGATCATCTTTTTGGTCGTTCGCGTTCTTCCCGGCGACCCGGCCCAGGCGGCGTTAGGCGATTACGCCACCAAGGAAGCGGTGGATGCTTTGCGCATTCGAATGGGGCTGGACAAACCGCTGCCCATCCAGTACCTGGAATTCCTCGGCAGTTTGTTGCAAGGCGATCTGGGCAAGTCTATGACGCGCGGCAGCCCTGTCATTGACGAAGTCCGGCACGTGCTTCCCTACAGCATCGAACTTACCATCCTCGGAATTCTCATCGGGACGATTTTGGGAGTTCCGCTTGGATCGTACGCGGCTGTGAAACGCAACCGGCTGGCCGACTATGTCAGCCGGGTGATCTCGCTCGCGGGGCTGTCGGTCCCGGCTTTTTATCTGGGCATCTTGCTCATTCTGCTTTTTGCCGTCCAGTTGAGATGGCTGCCCGCCGTGGGCGGCGGCACGTTCAACGATGTGGGCGATAATGCCAGTCACGTGATCCTGCCGGCGTTAACACTGGGATTAGTGATGACTGCCTCGGTCGCCCGCCTCACGCGTTCAGCCATGCTGAATGTGCTGGACCAGGACTATGTGCGAACCGCGCGCGGCAAAGGTCTCGCCGAAAAATTGGTCATCATCAACCACGCGTTGCGCTCGGCGCTCATTCCCATCGTTTCGCTCACCGGCATCTGGGCGATCAGCTTGATCGGCGATTCGGTCACGACCGAAGTCATTTACGCTCGACCCGGACTGGGCAAGACGATGGTCGGCGCGATTTTGCAACGCGATTACACCACCTTGCAGTCCATCATGGTCATTTACACAGCTTTTGTCGTTCTCATCAACCTGACGGTAGACTTGGTCTACGGGCTGGTTGACCCGCGCGTCAGGCATTAGGGTGGAGTGAAAAAGATGAGTTCAGAAACGATTCAAGCACCCCGATTCAGAAGCCAACGGGAACGCATGTGGACCACATTCCGGCGCAACCGCGCGGCGGTCGCGGGCCTAGTCCTCGTCATCCTCGTGACACTGACCTCGGTTGGCGCGCCCCTCATTTCGCCCAAAGATCCGGTGGCCCAAAATCCCCGCGTGCGCCTGGCTGAGCCGGGACCGGAAGCGATTCTTGGATTGGATAGTGCCGGACGCGATATCCTGTCGCGCCTGATCTGGGCGGGGCACATCTCGCTCCTGGTCGGCGTCTGCTCGGTCTTGTTGGGCGGAGTCCTCGGAACGGCCATGGGCCTCATCGCCGGATATGCCGGAGGCAAGGTAGAAAACGTAATCATGCGCCTGGTGGACGTTTTGATGGCTTTTCCGAGTCTGCTCCTCGGCATAACGGTACTTGCCGTGCTTGGTTCCGGCATTGACAAGATGATCCTTGCCATCGGCGTCATGCTTTCGCCGGCGTTCGCGCGGGTCGTCCACGGCAATACCCTTTCGCTGCGCGAGCGAGAATTTGTGGAAGCGGCGCGTTCCATCGGCGTTGGACGACTGCGCATCTTGCGACTGCACATCCTGCCCAACCTCCTGGGAGATATTGTAGTCCTTGCCAGTTTGTGGACTGCTTCGGCCATCCGTATCGAAGCAAACCTCAGCTTTATCGGCTTGGGAGTGTCGCCGCCGACGCCCACGTGGGGCAATATGATCAAGGAAGGTTCGGTCCATTTACTCAACGCGCCCTGGCTTTCGGTCTTTCCCGGCTTGGCGATTCTCGTCACCGTCTTTGCTTTCAACCTGCTCGGCGACGGCCTGCGCGATGTCTTTGACCCGCGCTTACAACTCTAGTGGAGTTCTCATGTCTGCGACCGGAGAATTAGTCTCATTCGTTTGCAATCTCGACCCCGAACGTTTGACGGGTCCCGTGCTAAAACAAGCCACCCGTTGCGTGCTCGACCTGGTTGGCGTTGCAATCGCCGGGACGCGCGCGCCGATGTCAAAGATCAGCGCGCAATTCGCCCGCGAGCAGTTCGCTCCCGGTGATTGCACGGTGATCGGTTCTCCACACCCGTTGGCTGCTGTGGGCGCGACCTGGACGAATGGCACGTATGCAAGCGCATTGGACATGGACGATGGAAATCGCATGGCGATGGGGCACCCGGGCGCAAATGTTATTCCTGCCGCGCTCGCGCTTGCCGAGCAGACCGGAGCATCGGGACGCGAATTCCTTGCTGCTATCGTCGCGGGATACGAGATTGCCGTGCGTGTCGGCGCGGCGCGCGTTCCGTGGTACAAAGACAAATTGTATTCGACCGGCATTTGGGGCGTTTTCGGCGCGACCGCAGCCGCGGGCAAAATATTGAAATTGGATGAGCCAACGCTCCAATCCGCGTTCGGGAATGCCGGTTCGCATGGTCCTTTCCCGCCCGGCGGATTGCAAGCCAATCACGCGATGGTCAAAGAAGTCATTGCCTGGAGCGGCATGACGGGCGTTTCGGCGGCGCTGCTCGCGCGGGATGGTTTCATCGGTCCGGCGGATATTCTGGATTATTCCGAGCGCTGGGATACGGCCGCGTTGGTGAACGGACTCGGCGAGCCGGACAACTATGCGATTCTCAAGACCTATTTCAAACCGTATGCGGTCTGCCGTTGGGCGCATGCTTCGGTTGATGCTGTACTCCAATTGAAGAAGCAGCACAACCTTCGCCTTGAACAAGTCGTCAGCATCCGCGCCGAGACGTTTTGGGAAGTGACCCGGCTGACGAATTACGCGCCGAGCAACGCGATTGCCGCGCAATTCAGCATTCCGATCGCGCTCGCGCTCGCGTTGACCTACGACAAGATTGGGCCTGAGGATGTGAGCGAGGAAAATATCCACAATCCAAACATCCTGAATCTCGCTCGTAAGGTCGAGGTGATCGTAGACCCGGAGTTGAACAGCCAGTTTCCCGCCAAGACCATGTCACGCGTGACGCTGAACACAACCCGCGGCTCTTACCAAACGACCGTGGAATACCCGCGCGGCAATCCAGAAAACCCACTCACCGACAGCGAATTAACGGAGAAATTCCGCACGCTGACCGTCGGCATTATCGGTGAAACTGCTTGCGATCAAATCCAAGCGGCGATTCGCGATTTGGCGCAAGCCACCGATGTCACCGCACTAACGAAACTGCTCGTCTTTTAGTACCCTACGAGTGAAATGTTTGCAGAAAAAGCAAAGATTTTTTGGACGCGGATTTACACGGAAAGAACGGATCGAATAAATTTTTGATCTGATTTTTCCGCGTTTATCCGCGTCCTAAATTGCTCTGTTTGATTTCGGGTTGTCCGGGTTAGGGGGAATGCATGCGGATACTCGTCTTGGGCGCGGGACTGCAAGGCCGCGCCGCTTTGCACGATTTGGCTCAGAGCGAAGAGGTCTCACACGTCATCGCGGCCGATGCCGACTTGAGCGGCGTAAGCCGTTTTGTTGATTCTCTGAAAGCGGGGCGCGCGAAAATAGAGTTGGTCCAATTGGACGCGCACGACCGTGTCCAAGTCGCGGGTCTAATGCAGCGTGCCGACGCGGTCATCGTCCTGCTTCCCGTCGCGTTTCATGCGGCGATTGCGCGTTTGGCTGTTGACAACGGAATCCACCTGATCAATTCTTCCTACCCGCCGCCCGAGTTTCAGGAGATTGGGCGCGCGGCGAAAGAGCGCGGTCTGAGTGTGTTGCCCGAGTTCGGACTGGACCCCGGCATTGATCTCGTCCTGGCAGGCAAGGCGATCCGGGAATTCGACGAATCGGATCCTTCCCGAGCGGGAAGGATTCGCATCCACCAGTTCTATTCCTACGGTGCGGGCTTTCCCGAGCCGCACGCCGCGACCGGTCCCCTTTACTACAAGATCACCTGGACTTTAGACGGAGTCTTGAAATCCTATCGTCGCGATGCGCGCGTAATTCGCGATGGCAAGGTCGTGGATATTCCGGGCCGCGAGATTTTTGCGCCGTCGAATACCCATACCGTCGAGATGCAAGAATGGGGCGCCTTTGAGGCGTATCCGAACGGAGACATTCTTAACTATCTCGAAATGATGGGAATCGCCACGACAGTCCGTGAGGCAGGTCGCTTTGCGATGCGCTATCCGGGACACTGTGCGTTCTGGTACACGCTGGCACAGTTGGGTTTCCTCGAAGACCAGCCGCTTGCTGTTGGGGGCGCGTCAATCGCCCCGCGTGAATTTGTGCGCGCCCTGCTCGAGCCGCAACTCCAATTCGCCGAGGGTGAGCGGGATGTCGCGCTCATTCGCGTGGATGTGCGCGGTGTGAAGAACGGGCAAAAGATGCGCCGAGTGTATCAGGTTATTGATCGGCGCGACTTGGACACAGGTCTTATGGCGATGAATCGGACCGTCGGATATACGGCCAGCATCGGGGCACAAATGATCTTGCGCGGCGACATCCAAAAACGCGGCTTGCTTTCGCCGCTGACGGACGTTGACGCCGATCTCTTTTTCAAAGAATTAGCAAAGCGCGGTATTACCGTGCAGCAATTCGAATACGCAGAACAATAACAGGAGACGAGTTGATGGGTAAGAAAATTGCAGTGATTGGCGCAGGAAACGGCGGCACGGCGATCGCGGGCGATTTGACGCTCGCCGGGCACGAATGCCGGTTATTTGAATTTGAACAGTGGGCGGGTAATGTCAACGCGATTGTCGAAAAGGGCGGCATCAAGGTCACCGGTATCGCGCACACCGGGTTTGCGAAAATTGCGCTTGCAACTACCGACCTGGGCGCGGCCGTGGATGGGGCCGAGTTGATCATGGTGGCGACGCAGGCGCTCACGCACACGCTCGTCGCCGAAGCGCTCGCGCCACTCGTGCGGTCCGGGCAAATCATCATTCTCTGGCCCGGTTCGGGCGGCTCGCTGGAGATGCGCCGCGTTTTCGATCAAAAGGGAGTTACTGCGGATGTCATTCTCGCCGAAGGCGCGACGTTGCCATACTGCTGTCGCCGTTTGGAAGGGCCGGGGACCGTTAATATCCATCGCATTGATGGACCGCACAATTATGTTGCCGCGCTCCCGGCGATGCGTACACCTGACGTGATGAACGCTCTCGATGGCGTGTACGATACCGTGGTCCCCGCGACAAGTATACTCGAACCGGCGCTCTACAATCCCAACATCCTCGTTCACCCGGCGGGCGCGCTATTCAATATGGGGCGGATCGAGTTTAGCAAAGGCGATTTCTGGATGTACAAAGAAGGGATCACGCCCTCGGTGAAAAAGATCATTGATGGCATGGATTGCGAACGCCAGGCGATCATGAGTAGGTTGGGATACGCGCCCAAGACGTACGATCAGGTTTTTACCGACCTCTTCAAAGTGACGGTTGCGGAATTCGCGGTGGCATCCAGCAAAGGACCCTTCACGATGAAGGACCGGTACATCACGGAAGACATCCCGATGGGGGTTACATTCACGGCCTCACTCGGACGCAAACTGGGAATTCCCACGCCGACCTATGATGCGATCATCCATATCGGCTCTCTGATCAACGATACGGATTATTACTCGATTGGACGCAATCTGCGAAACCTGGGATTGGAGGACTGGTCCGGCGAGCAACTCATCGCCTATGTGATGACGGGGAAACGTCCATGAGCAGTGAGACAACTACCATGCGGCGCTTATCGTCCGCGAATTTTCGGCGAGGCAAACCAATCGCCATCAACGTAGATGGTGTTCCACACAGCGCCTACGAAGGCGAAACCATTGCCGGAGCGTTGCTAGCCACCGGGACCAAGTCCTGGCGGCATACGCGTCATGCGCACCCGCGCGGCATGTTCTGCGGCATTGGAGTCTGCTTCGATTGTCTGGTGACCGTAAATGGAACGCCCAACGTGCGCGCGTGCGTGACACCCGTCGCCGAGGGAATGGTGGTAAAGACGCAGCACGAAGCGGAGGCGACGAATGGCTGAGCAGGTGGAAATCGCCGTCGTCGGCGCCGGTCCCGCAGGATTGAATGCGGCGCTCGCCGCGGCGCAGGCGGGCGCACAAGTCGCGTTGATTGACGGCAACCGGCAGCCCGGCGGTCAATACTTTCGACAACCATCGCCAGAGTTCAGCGTCCGCCAACCGTCCCCTCATCAACGCGAGGGACGCGAGCTGTGGCAGCAAGTCGTCCAAGCCGGCGTACAGTTGATCTGCAATAACACGGTCTGGGGCGCGTTCGAAGAGAATACCCTGGCGCTCCACGACGCGAATGGCTATCGCTACCTGCAAGCGCGCGCCATCATCCTTGCGAACGGCGCGTATGACCGGCCGGTGGCTTTCCCGGGCTGGACGTTGCCTGGTGTGATGACCGCCGGCGCGGCTCAGACGTTGCTCAAAGACCAGCGCATCCTGCCCGGCAAGGAGATTCTGCTCGCAGGCACTGGACCTCTGCAACTCGTCCTCGCCGCGGAACTCGTACGGGCGGGGGCACGCGTCGTCGCGGTGCTTGAAGCGAGTCCCATGTTGCAGCGCGGCTGGCGACAACTTGGAGTGCTGTGGGGACAGTGGGAACGCGTTGGCGAAGGGTTGACCAGTTGGCTGACGCTTGCCCGCTATGGTGTGCCCTATCAGATGGGATGGGGAATCGTGCAAGCGGATGGTCAAGACCAGTTGGAACAAGTCACTATAGCCCGCCTGGACGACAATTGGCGTCCCATCTTCGGTACCGAGCGAAAGATCGCGTGTGACACGCTTTGCTTGGGCTATGGCTTTATCCCGTTCAACGCTCTTTCCCGATTGCTGGGAGCAGAGCAAGCGTGGCACCCTGAACTCGGCGGCGAAATTCCTGTGCGCGACGAGCACATGCAGACGAGCATTCCCGGCGTCTATGCGGTCGGGGACGGCGCAGGGATAGGCGGCGCGCGGCTGGCCGCGATCGAGGGTCGAATAGCGGGTATTGCCGCCGCGGCACAGAACGAGCACGGCGCGGCGAGTGAGCAATCGCTCCGGCAACTGGAGCCGGCGCTCGCACGTGAGCGGCGGTTTCAGCAAATGTATGCCTCACTTTTTACGCCGGGCGCTGGGCTGGACGAGTTGAGCCGCGACGATACGGTCTTGTGTCGCTGCGAAGAGATCACCCAAGCCGAGGTGCGCAACGCCATCGCGTGTGGCGCAGAGTCGGCGAACGAAGTGAAAGCGGTAACGCGGACCGGCATGGGCAACTGCCAGGGACGCATGTGCAGTCACTTGATTGCGAGCCTAATCGCGCGTGAAACGGGTCGCCCCGTTTCAGATGTCGGGCTGTATCGGCCGCGCCCTCCGCTCTTCCCCGTCCCAATTCCGACATTGACCCAGCCGGAGGTATCGCGATGAGTACGCAACGCAAGATGGGAGCCGAGGTCGTAATCATCGGCGGAGGCATTGTGGGCTGTGCCGGGGCGTACTATTTGGCGCGGCGTGGGGTAAAGGTCGTGCTCGTGGAAAAGTCGGTTGTTGGCAATGAAGCCTCGGGGCGCAATGGCGGCGGCGTCCGACAGCAGTGCCGCGATCGTCGCGAACGCCCGCTGGCTATGGCAAGCGTCAAGCTGTGGCAAGGGTTGCAAGCGGAATTGGATTTCGACGTCGAGTACCTGCAGGCCGGCAACATCCGCATGGCGACGAACGAAAAACGTATGCAAGACCTGGAGCGCGAAGGCGCAGAGGAACTGCAGGATGGACTGGCCGTCGAAATTTGGGATCGCGATGAGTTGAGACGGCGCGCGCCTTACCTAAGCGATGTGTTTGTCGGCGCCAAATACTGCGCGACCGATGGGACCGCCAACCCGCTCCTTGCACCGCGCGCATTCGGGTGGGCGGCGAAACGGCTGGGCGTCACACTCTTGACGCACACACGCGCCGTTGACATTTGCGCTCAGAACGGGCATGTCACGCATGTCGTCGCACAAGATAACGCAGGCGAGATTATGATCGAAGCGCCAATCGTTGTGAATGCGGCTGGACCCTGGGCGCCTCAAGTTGGTCCCTCGCTTGGGATCAAGTTGCCGATTGAACCGGAGCGCACCGTCGTCGCCGTAACTCAGCGCTTGCCGCGGCTGTTTGACACGTTTGTCTCGTCGCATGATCTCGGGGTTTACAGCCGGCAGGCGCGGGAAGGGCAAGTGCATGTTGGCGGAGTGGGTACGCTCACGCGCACGTTCGATCAGAGCACGCCGGTGGACGCGCTCGAGTATCTGGCGCGCGGCGCGGCGCAGATGATTCCCGCGTTACGCGGCATCAATTTCCTGCGCACGTGGGGCGGCACTCTGGAGATGACGCCGGACAAAGTGCCCGTCCTCGGTCGCGTGCCCGGAATCGAAGGTTATGTTGTCGCGGCCGGTTTCAGCGGGCACGGCTTTTGCCTCGGTCCGATTGCGGGCAAGTTGATCAGCGAAATGATCGTGGAAGGCGAGCCGTCGCTTCCACTGCACGAGTTCCGGTTGGAGCGTTTTGCAGAGAAAGGAATTCGGGGATGACAGTTTTCTACAACTGACCAGATGCTCCCCAATTCTCCAAGAGTTTCTGATACTCCGGGTCTTGGTAGCGTTCTAACATGAATGCCGGCGCGTAGGACAAGTTGCCAACTTGTCCTACTATGTGCGCGGCGAGCAGTTCTCCGGCGGCGCACGCTGCCATGATTCCAAATCCGGAGAGCGCATCAATGACGTATGCGCCGCGCATCGGCAAGGGACCGATCAGCGGGCGATTCTCGCGCGTCTTGCAGTAATAGCCGCCGTTCAGAACTGGTCGCGGCGGCTTGTCCCGATAAACCTTGAGCGGAGGCAGCATCGTAGTTAGGCCGCGCAGGACAATTTCGGGATGATGCGGATCGAAGGTGGGCGGATAGACCGGCTCAACCGGCGTCGTGTCATACGTCCATAATCCGAGGAAATAGTTCCCCTCTGAGCGCGCGTGGACCCCGGATGGAAATTCATTCAACAGGAAGCGTGTCTCTTCCGATTCGGCAAACGCGGTGCGTTCCTCTTCCGACCAGGCAATGAATTGCGGGTCGGTCCAAATGAGCAGCGGCGCATCGCGCGGGAAAACGCCAAGGTCGTCCCGTAATCCGACGTTGAGGTGCAATTCGGTCAAGACCGGCAAATCAACGCCGATCAGCGCGGCAACTTGTTTCGAGAGCGGGCCTGCGGCGATTATAAAGGTGCCGGTAGAAATAGTTGTGCCGTCACTCAAGCGAATCGTCTCGATGCGATCGTTTCTCGCATCCACGCCGACAACGCGCGCAGAGCGAAACCTGACACCGCAATCGCGCGCGCGTTCCAGCATATACATACCCAACGTCTGCGCGCTTAGCCATCCGCAGCGCCGCGCGTGCAAGACCGCGAGGGTATTTTCGGCCAGATAAGGAAAATACCGGCGGATAAGCGCGGGGTCGAGGATGAGATCTGAACCGGTAAGCTCGCTCTCAAATCCGTGCGCGGCGGAAGGGACATACGTCGAATCGTCGCGCGTGTGACAGCGCAATGGGCCTGCGCCAAGCGTGGCCGCTTCTTCACCCGCGCGGCGCATCTCGGCGATGCGCTTCGGATCCGCGCTTGCGTAGAGATAGCCGCGCCGATTCATGTGGAAGACGTTGTCGGACTCGCGCGCCAAATCCTCCAGAATATCAATGCTGCGATTCATCAGCGCGACCATCGCATCGCCGGGGCCGGGCCACCAATTGCGATAGCATTCCGTGGACTTGTCGCTCGTCAACGAGAGCGGCGCGCGTTCGTCCACGAGCAAAATGTTCTTGACGCCCTTTTTTGCGGCCAATTGATACGCGGCGCTGATTCCCGCAATGCCCGCGCCGCAGATGATAATGTCCGCCGTTGTGTGCGACAAACTCTTGGTTCCTCCGAAGATAGACCCGTAGGGGCAGTGCCTTGTGCCTGCCCTATCTGGGCGACCACAAGGGATCGCCCCTACGCACGTATTTTCATCAAGTACAGCACGGCCAGGTAGGGCTTGTCAATGAAACCGCCGCGCGTTTCGATCACTTGCGCGATCCCGCCGAACAATCGCTCGCGGGTTTCGTCCGAGAGACGCAAATGATCGGAGTAGGTGTCTAGCAGACCAAGGTACTCGCGCGTGCTATACCTTGCCGACCACGGGAACCGCTCGACGCGGATGTCGTCGAAGCAGCCGCTCTCCACGATCTCTGCCTCGGTTCGCTTGATCGTCTCCTCGATTGGCTCCGGTGTGCCAGCCAGTTCCGGCGCGCGTTCCGTGTAGACTTGCTCCAACTCGGCGAAGATTTCCGGTTGCAGCTCGGGGTAGCGATTCCAGAACAGCGCGAGCCAGCCGCCGGGTTTGAGCGCGCGCGCCGCTTTAGCATACGCGATTTCTTTCGGCACCCAATGAAACGCCTGCGCGGAAATCACGAGATCGAAGTCGCTCTGCCGCTCGTTCCAATTCTCAAAGCGCGCCGTTTCGAACTCGACGGGCAAGCCCGCGAATTTTTGCGCGGCGACCGCCGCGAGGTTTTCGCCTGGCTCAAGGCATAGAATTGAAAAGCCGCGCTGCGCGAACGGCGCGGTCGCCTTGCCGGTCCCGCTGCCAATTTCCAGGATCTTGCCATTCGGCGGAATGTGCGTCGTCGAGAGAATTGTCTCGATCAGCGCTTCGGGATAACCGGGCCGAAAACGGTCGTACAATTCCGCCACGCGATCAAAGCTGCGGCTATCGGCTTCCCAGTCAATCTCGCCGACCGGTTTCCTGATCATGGATTCGGGCCAGTCGCCGCGGGGCAATCGGCGTGGCTGCTCCAATCGCTCCACGATCCTTCGTACAGCAGCGACGCAAAGCCGGCCAGGTTCAGCGCAAAGACGCTCTGGCACGCGTTCACGCCGCTTCCGCAATAGCAGACGATTTTCTCCGCGCGGTCCGCTCCGAGTTTTTCGAAACGTTGGCGCAATTCGTTGGAACTGCGAAAGCGCATGTCCTCCGCGCTGTTGAGATTGCCGCCGATGGGCGCGTTCTTTGCGCCAGGCACGTGTCCCGCGCGCGGATCAATCGGCTCGATCTTGCCTTCGTAGCGTTCGGGCACGCGCACGTCGAGCACGAGCGCTTTCGGATCGTGACGATACGCATCCACCGCTTGGAGATTGGCGACCATTTCGGGCCGCGGATGGGGAACAAAGGAGCTCACGGGAAATGAGGGCACTGACGTTTCGAGCGGACGTTTGTCCGCGATCCACTGGGTGATGCCGCCGTCGAGTAACGAGACCCGATCGTGCCCAAAATAGCGCAGCAGCCACCACACCCGCGCCGCGTTCCCCGCGCCGCTGTCGTCGTACGCGATCACGTGCGTGTCGTGACTGATGCCGGCGCGCGACGCGGCGGCGGCGAACACTTCCGGTTTGGGGAGAGGGTGGCGTCCAGGTCCTTGGCCGCGCGGCGCGGATAAGTCGGTATCCACATCCAGAAATACCGCGCCGGGGATATGGCCGTTCAAATACTCGCCGCGCCCGGTTTTGGTATTATCGAACAAGTACCAACGCACGTCTACGATCCGAATGTTCGGGTCGCTCATATGCGCGGCCAGCCAATCGGTAGAAACGAGTGGTGGAACTGACATGCGACTCCTTTCGGTTTACCACAAAGGCACAAAGACACAAGGATCACAAAACGATTCATCCTGCTATCGCAAAAATTGCGGGAACGCCGCCGGTGTGCCAAAAGACGACGGTTGCGCCGCGTTTGATCTCGCCGCGGCGCGCCAAGTCAATCATCCCGGCCATTGTTTTGCCCGTGTAGACCGGGTCGAGAAAAATTCCTTCGAGCCGCGCGACCATGCGGATGGCCGCGTTTCCCGCGGCGGTGGGAATCGCATAGCCGGGACCGAGGTAGCCATCGTTGATGATGATCTCGTCAGGATCGAGCGGCATCGGGCACTTGAGGAATTCGGCGGTGCTTTTCACCAGGCGGGTGATCCGTTCAACGCCTTCGCTTTTCGCGCGGCTAACGGTGATACCATGTACCGGAATCGCGGCTTGGTAGTATTTCATACCAGCCAGAATTCCGGACTGTGTACCGCACGAACCGGTGGCGACGAAAACATAATCCGGCTTGACGCTCTGCGCTTCGAGCTGCGCGAGCAATTCGCCGACGGCGAGGATGTACGAACAACATCCGAGCACGGTCGAGCCGCCGACCGGGATGACGTATGGCTTGCGACCGCGCGCCCGCAAATCGTCTGCAACGCGCTGGACCACGCGGTCGGTCTCGAGCTTGTCGTCCGTGTTGGCGTAAACCAGTTCCGCGCCGAGTAGTTGGTCGAGCAGCAGATTGCCGTTGACCGTGGCCGGCGGCGCGCCGAAAAACACAATCGTCACATCCAGGCCGAGTTTGCGCGCGGCCGCCGCGGTCATGCGCGCGTGGTTCGACTGCGTGCCGCCGCCCGTGACAAGCGTGTCCGCGCCCTGGGCCAACGCGTCGGCGACGAGGAATTCGAGCTTGCGCGCCTTGTTGCCGCCGAGCGCGAAACCGGTCAGATCATCGCGTTTGATGAGAACGCGCACGCCCAGTTCTTGTGAGAGACGGGGCGCAGGGTCAAGCGGCGTCGGTAGCGTCGCGAGGGGATACCTCGCCAGCGATTCGAGTTTGGGCATGGCTCACGAATTCTTTTTCAGCATGAAAAACAAGCCGATGCCGAGCGCCGCGAGCGCGGCGGCAGTGCCTGTGCTCGCCGCAATGAACGGCCGGCGCGAGCCGTAGCCCTGGTTGATCGGCGCTTCGGGGCTGTAGCTATTTTGGAGCAGCTTGCCCCATTCGGTCTGCAGTGCCGCCTCGGCGCGCTTTTTCCCGATGAACGGATACCAGTACCAGTTGTGGTAAAAATTCGACGCGGCATACGACCACGGGACGATCGGCGTGCGGAGGAGGAGATGCTCGAACGGGTGCAAAAAGCCGTGATAGATTTGGTGCTGTCCCCACGAGGCGAAGGTGTTTTCGTACGCGCTGAAATGCCAATTCTCGTCCGCCGCATCCACGTCACCGACGAACTTGATCTCGCGCGGATCGCCAATGCCGAAACCGCGCGCATGCGCGTGGCGGATGAAACGCAGACTCATCGGATCGAGTCCCATGATTTTCGCAGAGGCGGCATCTATCGCGACCGGATCGGACGACGCCATGATGACGTTCTTGACATGCCAGCGCGTCGCGCGCGGGCCGGGGCCCTCGCCTGCAAGCGTGCCGTCCATGACGCAAAACATGCCGGCGTGAATGTCTTGCTGAATTTGCAGCAAATCCACCAGCGTATCGTCAATTACGCTGTGCGTCCAATGCCGCCTCTGGTCGAGCAATCCGCCGAAAGCGTTCTTCATTGCGCCCGTAATATGCGTGAATACGTGAGTTTTTTGAGTCGGGAGGTGGAGTACGTTTTTGCCGTAAAAGTATTTGGGAATGCGAACGCCGTGCGGATAAACTTGGTTGAGAACGAGGAATCGCTGCTTCGGTTCATAGGTCACCCATTCGACATCCTTGAGATAGGTCTCGGCGGTACGTAGACCATAGCGGTCCTGAACGAACTGATGCCGATTGTTGCGCTGGCCCTCCCGTCCGTTCACGACAACCGTATCGTTATGGGTGGCGATAAGGCGGTCTCTATCGTATCCATCGGCGAGGAGTGTTTTCACGACGCCTTCCAATTGCCACGGCGTCGTCGAGCAACTGGGGTACCAGATCTGCCACGAGATGTTGATCTTGAGGAGCGTCTCCTTGTCTTGAGGCAAATTGTCCTGGTAGCGCGCCAAGCGCATGAGGCGCGCATAATCCTCGAGCACGGTTTCAGGACTGGTGCGTAGAATCGCGACGGTGCCGCGGCCGGGAAAGTTGTTCGGATCGATCATCAATCTACTCCTCAAGTTAAGTTCAAAGTTCGAAATGGGAAGTTCGAAGTTGGATACAACGCGCCCAGTATAGTCAAATTCAATCGGTTTGTCTAATGTCAATCTCCAACTTCCAACTTCCAACTTCCAACTTCCAACTTCTAACCTCCAATCTCCAATTTCCAACTTCCAGCCCTTTATGCTATAATTTCGCACGCGGCAAACCAGGAGGTGGCGGTGGAAACTCAAGCGCTGGTTCTCGAACGCAAGATCATTGGAGTCCTCATCCGAGCCGCGCGCGAAAGCGCGCATCGCACAGAGAAACAAGTGGCGCAGCGCCTCGGCGTCAGCCCGGCGCGACTGCGGCAATACGAAATGGGCACGCGCGACATTTCGTTGCCCGAGCTGGAGATTCTGGCGCTCTCTTTGAGGCGGCCGCTTTCTTTTTTTCTGAGCGGCGACTCGACCATCGTCGAGGAAACACCCGCGCCTCCTTCGGCGGAGGAAATCCGCGTGCGCCGCGCGATGATTGCGGCCAAGCTGAAACAGGCGCGCCTCGCCGCGGGCAAGACCAAGGAGCAGGCCGCACAGGCCGTCGGCCGGACGGTGGCGATGTTCGGGCGATACGAACGCGGGCTGACCGATATTCCCGTTACGGATTTGGAGCGTCTGGCCGAATTTCTGCGCGTGAACCTCAACTATTTCGTCCAAGAGAGCGCGGCGCGCCGCAAGGGGCTGGACCTCTCTGACCTGGAAGGTTGGGCGAAACTGCCGCCCGATATTCGCGCGTTCATTCTCGACCCAGTGAGTCTCCCGTATTTGCGAATGGCGCTCAAGTTCCGCGATCTGCCGGCGGCCAAGCTCAAGGAATTGGGTGAGATTTTGTTGGTGGTGCGATAGACAGACCCGAAGGGTTAGGCGTCTCAAAGGAGACGAGAAAACCTTCGGGTCTTCATGGGAGGACCAAGTTGGACGCGGAGACAATGCATGCCCAAGCGTTGGATTTGTACAAGGCCGGATCGCTGAAAGAATCCGTGAAGGAATTCGAGATGGCGCGGGCGATGTTTGTGGAGCAAGGCGACCCGGCCAAGGCGGCGACGGTTGCCAACGATCTCGGCGTGGTCTATTATTTGTTGGGCCGTCATGCCGACGCGCGCCAGGTCTTGCTAGAAGCGCAGCAAGTGTTCGAGAAGCACGGCGACGCAACCGGCCAGGCGCGCACCATCGGCAACCTCGCGCAGTTGATGAATCGCGCGGGCGACAAGGACAATGCCGAAAAGGGCTATCTGCGCGCGGCCGACTTGTTTCATCAAGCGGGCGAACGCGGCTTTGAGTACGACTCGTATCGCGCGCTCAGTCAAATGCAGTTGCAGCGGGGACATTGGATCGAGGCGCTGGCCGCGTACGACCGGGCCTTGGCCGCGAAAGGCGGCTCGGGCGCGCTGCGCGCGTTTCTGCAAATTCCGCTGCGCCTGTTAGGCGTGCGACAGTAAAAAAAAGTGGGGCGAGCATCCTGAGCAAAGTCGAAGGAGCTCGCCCCTTTTGCGTTAGTCGGAGAACGTCTGCGTGAACCACGCCCCGAGCTGAATCTCGATGATGTCGTTGGCCGAGCCGATGCCAGGGATGTTGGCGGAATACGGATACTTGCCGGGCGGCAAAAAGATGTACTCGGTCCCGTTCGGCACAATCTTGTAGAGTTTGTTGTTGATCGTAAAGTTGATTTCGCGACCGTAGCGGCTGACGACCATCAACCCGCCTTGCCCCGCCGGAATTGGCGGACGCCCTGCCGTTGACGTTGCCGTGGGCGGCGGAGGCGGGACGAAAGCGGTGGCCGAGGGTCTAATCGGCGCGGTTGTCGGGGGGACAGCCGCGGACGCGCTGACGCTGAAATTCACCGCGCGATCCAAAACATCGTTCACATAGATTTCGACGCGATAACTTCCGACCGGCCATCGGTTCGTGGGCGTCAAAGAGAAATCGAGATTGCGACTGCCGTCGGTGGTGAGTTCCGTCTGGTCAATCTCGCTGTTGCAATCTGCCGCGCCGCCGACGTCGAGCGCGTACCACACGGCGGCAAATGTCGTATTCGGGGGCGCGTTTTGAATCGCGACGACGGCATGAAAAGTCGCGGACGGCGGGAAAACGAGCGTTGGATTTTCAGGTTCCTTCAAGTCGCCCTTGACGCCGAGCGCCGTCGTCACGTTGGCGATAAGGCCCGACGGCCTGGCAACCGCGGTCGGAAATGGCGGACAACCTGTTTGCGGAGTGGCCGGCCGCGGCGTCGTAGTTGGCGGGGCTAGGGTTAGCGTAGCCGTCGCAGGGCGCGGCGTTGGCGTGGGCGCGGCGGCGACGCTGAATTTAACCGTTCGGTCGAGCTTGTCGTTCAGATAAATATCAACTTGATAGGTCCCGGCGGGCCAGCCGGGGCCGTCGGGCGAAAGCGTGAAATGGACGTTACGCGTGCCTTCGGTCTTGATCTCGGTCTGGTCAATGCGCGTGTTCGCGGCGGCGACGCTGCCCACGTCTATCGCCGTCCAAACGGCCTTGACCACCGTATTGGCCGGCGCATTCGACACCGAGATGACCGCGTTGAATTTTTGCTGATCCGAAGAATACGTATCGGTGATGCCAACCGGCTCCAAGTTCGCGCCTTGCACATCTTTCGACAGGACCGCGTTCGTGATCAACGCGGTTTGGGTATTGAGCAAACCACACGCGAGGACCGGGATGACGAGCAGAAACAATAACAGCGGAATAGCGCGAGTCTTGAATAGGCGCTGAATCATCTAGTCTCCGAATGAAATGAGGCGTGTCGCCATCGAAGGTGGCGACACGCCTCATCGTTGTCTATTTAACGCTAAACTTGACGATGCTATCCAATACTCCGTTCACAGAAATCTCGACGCGATAGGTACCGACGGGCCACCGGTTAGTCGGCGTCAATGTGAAATCAACATTTCGAGTCCCATCCGTGGTGAGATCGGTCGTGTCAATCTCGGAATTCGGCGCGGCCGCGCTGCCCACATCCTCGGCGTACCACGTTGCTTTGAAAACCGTCCTGGCGGGCGCGTTCTTGACCCCGACGATCGCGTGAAAGACCGCCGTGGGCGAGAACGTGGTCGTCGGATTCACCGGGTCTTTGTTTTCGCCTTTGCTGTCCAAGGCCATCGTGATCCCCGTGATAAAGCCCGAGGGCTTGACCGCGGGCGTTGGCGCGGTCGAACTCGATCCGCTGACCGTAAAGTCTACGGTGCGATCCAACACATTGTTCACGGAAATCTCGACGCGATACTTGCCGGCGGGCCATTGGGCGGTGGGCGTCAGCGTGAAATCGAGATTGCGCGTGCCTTCCGACGTGAGATCGGTCGAGTCAATCAGCGAGTTGGGGCTTGCCGCGCTCCCCACGTCGGTCACGTACCACGCCGCGGTGAACTTGGTGTTCCTGGGCGCATCCTTGATCGCGACGACAGCATGAAAAACGGATCGGGGTGTGAACACGGTGGTGGGATTGACCGGGTCCTTGTTGTCGCCGCGTGTATCCGTCGCCAGAGTGATGCCCGAAATCACGCCGCTGGTGGGTCGGGCCGGCGAAGGGGTAACGCCGGGCGGCCGGACTACGGCTGTGGGCGTGCTCGTGGCGGAAGCCAACACATCCGATTGGCTCAACCAATAGACGCCGGCCGCGCCGAGAACGAGGGCGATACAAACGCATAGCAAGAGCGCAACGACGATCCCAATAACCATACTATTGCTGCGCTTCGGCGCAGGCGGGGGGACTGTGGAAAATGGGGTACTACTCATGGCGGGTGCCTCCTTTGGTGAGTAAAGAATCTACGTAGAATGCACTACACGGCGATTATATGCGCGGACTCTTGGCTCTGTCAATGAGGGGGTGAGATTGAAGAGGCGCAGGGTTTTGTGACCCTGCGCCTTGGCGCTCCTATTCTTCTTCCTCGGCTTCTTCGCCGGCGCGCTCCTTGCGCGCTTTTTCGATGATCTGATTTGCAATGTGACTCGGAACCGTGTCGAGGTGACTCAGCTCCATCGTGAAATAGCCGCGACCCTGCGTCATCGAGCGCAGATCGGTCGCATAGCGCTGCAGCTCGGCGAGCGGCGCCTGCGCCGTGACGACACTCCACGCGCCCTTTTGCTCCATCCCTTGCACGCGCCCGCGCTTGGTATTCAGATCGCCGATCACGTCGCCCATGAACTGGTCGGGAACCGTGATGGCAACATTCATAATCGGTTCGAGCAGAACCGGCCCGGCGGTCGGAATGCCCGCCTTGAACGCTTTGTGCGCGGCGAGCTTGAACGCGATTTCGGACGAGTCTACCGGATGGTACGACCCATCGTACAAAACCGCGCGCAGATCGGTCGTCGGGTAACCGGCGAGCACGCCCTTTTGAATGATCTCCCGCATGCCTTTTTCGACCGCGGGAATGAACGAGTGCGGCACCGAGCCGCCAAAGATTTCTTCTTCGAACTCAAAACCAGTGCCGCGCGGCAGCGGCTCGAAGCGAATCCACGTATCGCCGAACTGGCCGCGGCCGCCGGTCTGTTTCTTGTGGCGGCCCTGCACGCTAGTCGTTTTCGTGATCGTCTCTTTGTATGGAATCTTCGGAACGCCCGTGAGCAATTCGACGCCGAATTTTTGCTTCAATCGCCGCACCGCGACGTCCACGTGCGAATCGCCCATGCCCGCCATGATCGTCTCGCTGGTATCGTGTTCGCGATAAACGCGCAGGGTCGGGTCTTCCTCCACCAGGCGTTGCAGCGCTGCGCCCATCTTGTCCAAATCGGTTTTGGTCTTGGGCGTCAGCGCGACGGAATAGACCGGGTTCGGGTATTTGACCGCGGGCAGAACGAGCGGATGGCCTTTGTCGCACAGCGTGTCGCTGGTCGCGGTGTCCTGCAATTTAGCGATCGCGCCGATGTCGCCCGCGCCGATTTTCTTGACGGGGATTTGCTCTTTGCCGCGCAGCGCGTATACCTGGCCGATGCGTTCTTCCTGCCCGCTGCGCGAATTGACGACGCGCGAATCGGACTCGACCGCGCCGGAGTAAACGCGAAAGTGCGTCAACTTGCCGACGAAGGGATCGGCGAGCGTCTTGAACACGTACGCGGCCAGATTGCCCGAATCGTTCGGCGCGAGTTTTTCTTCTTGATGGGTCGCCGGATTTTCGGCGACGACGACCGGCGCTTCCGCCGGCGAGGGCGCGTAATCGGCCATGAATTTCAAGATGTAGGGAATGCCAATGTTTTGGGTCGCAGAACCGCTGAGGACCGGGGCGAGCGTGCCCTGGCGCAAGCCGAGTTTCAGGCCGACTTTCATCTCCTCGTCAGTCAGCTCTTCGCCGCCCAAATATTTCTCGATGAGCTTGTCGTCGCTTTCGGCCGCGACTTCCATCAACTTGGCGCGTTCTTCCTCCAGCCGTGCGGTCAAATCGCCGGGCACGGCCGACTCGCCCGAATCGTGTCCCAGGAATGCTTTGCGGTTGACGACGTTGACCTCGCCCTTGAAATTGGCTTCCTTGCCGATCGGAATCTGAAGTGACACGACGCCTTTGCCAAACCTCTCCCGCAATTGCGCCAACACGCGATCAAAATCGCTATTCTCGCGGTCAAGTTTGTTGATGAGGATGACGCGGGGCAGTTTCAGTTCCTCCGCGTACTGCCACACCAATTCCGTGCCGACCTCGACGCCGCTGACCGCGTCCACCACGACGATGGCGCAATCGGCCACGCGCAGCGCGCTCTTGACCTCGCCGACAAAGTCAATGTAGCCGGGCGTATCGAGCAAGTTGATCTTGTAGCCGTTCCATTCGCAGGGGATCAATGAGGTGTTGATCGAGATCTTGCGCCGTTGTTCTTCGGGATCGAAATCGGAGACGCTCGTGCTATCGTCCACTTTGCCAAGGCGGGTCACGGCGCCTGTACTAAAAAGCAGAGCTTCCGCGAGCGAGGTCTTGCCGGAACTCGAGTGACCGACCAGAACGATGTTGCGGATTTTCTCCGCCTTGTACTCATTCATAGGGCTGGGTGCCTCCAAAAGATCGAGTGTGCGAGTGTAGGCGTATGGGAGTAAACACGCGGCATTATACCACAACACCCCAAGCGCGCCAAACGACGACGCGTTTGGACTTGCGATTTTCGATTGCTTGTGCTAAACTGTTTGGTGTAGCGCCCCTGTAGCTCAGTGGATAGAGCAGCGGCCTCCGGAGCCGTGCGCGCGAGTTCGAGTCTCGCCAGGGGTACTTGCCTTTTGGCTCAGGAGACGCGATGAAGTCCACCGTTGCGGTTGTGGCCGACTATGCCAACGTCGAAGCGCACGGCAAACTCAACATCATGGGCATTTTCGACGTGATCAGCGCGCAAAAAGTTCCGGCGGTCCATCCCCAGATGCAGCTCATCATCCGCTTTGTCGCGGATCCGGCCGAGACCAATGTCGCGTTGCCCATCGAGACGCAGTTGGTGGACGAAGACGGAAACGTCGTGTTCGGAATCAAGGGCCAAGTGACCTTTCAAGGGGCGGCTTCGGGCGAGCAATCCACCACGAATTATATCGTGGCATTGAACAACACGCGCTTTGACAAGTTCGGCGACTACGAATTCAAAGTCCTCGTGTGCGACGAGCCGATTGCGACCATTCCGCTGAAGGTGCAGCAGATTCCCCCATCCCAACCGTTGGCCGCGTGAGGCGCGCACCGGGCGATTCAAATCGCCGCAACACGAACGCCAAGTCGGCCTCCGCCGACTCCTGAGCCGACGGCGGTCGGCTTTGTGTACTTGTAGCCGCGAATTCATTCGCCTACGTTCAGAAATCAAATTGCCCGGAAGCGAATCACGCATCCGGGTGTTTTTTTAACAAGCATGACCATGCCCAACCAATTACTCGCCGGCGAACAGCACGCCGGCTCAGAAGCTATTATGCGCGATTACGGCGACCTGCGCGGCGAATACGACGCGCTGCGCGAAGGCGCGGGCCTGATTGACCTCGCGCACTTCGGCGTGCTGCGCGTCCAAGGCCGCGACCGCGCGGCGTGGCTGCACAAGCTGACGACGGCCAACATCGAGCCACTTGAAGCGGGCAGGGGCGCGTATGGTATGTTGCTCAACGCCACCGGCCACGTCGTCGCCGACTTTGTCGTCCTCGCGCAAGCCGACGCGCTGCTGCTTTACACGAGTTGGAGCGCCAAAGACAAACTGGCCGCCAATTTACACCGTGCGATCTTTCGCGAAAAGGTCGTCATAAAGGACATGAGCGGGTCATTGGCGCTCGTATCGCTTCAGGGACCGCAAGCGCAAACGACCGGCATGTTCCCCGCGTTGGATCCGCTCCAATCTGCCGAGATAGACGGGACGCTCGTCGTTCGATATTCGCGTGCCGGGTCGGATGGCTTGGACTTGCTCGTGCCGCGCGAGCGGGTGGTGACGTTGTGGGATGCGCTGATCGCGCGCGGCGCGCGCCCAGTGGGCCTCGATGCGCTGAATGTCGCACGAGTCGAGGCGGGCATCGCGTGGTACGGCGACGATTTCGACGAGACCATGCTCGCGCCGGAAGCGCGGCTCGAACCGTTCATTGCCGAAAACAAAGGGTGCTACACCGGACAAGAAGTCATCGCGCGTATCAAGAATCGCGGCCACGTCAATCGCCTGCTCACGCATTTCGAGATCGAAGGCGACACCGTTCCCGCACGCGGCGACCGCGTGTTTGACGGCGAGCGCGAGGTGGGCTGGCTCACCAGCGCGGTCTGGTCGTTCGCGCGCAATTCTCCGCTCGCGCTCGGTTACCTAAGGCGAGAAAAGGCGGAAGGTGGGACGCGCGTCCAGATCGCCCACGGCGAGTCGCGAATCATGGCGGTGGTGGTATGACACTTTACCTTACCGAACATGACGTCGAGCAGATCGTCACCATGCCCGATGCGCTGCGCGTGGTCGAAGAAGCGTTTCGCGCGTTGGGAGAGCAGAGCGCGACCAATCGGCCGCGGCAGCGGGTGCGCGTGCCGGATGGCGTTCTGCAGGTGATGCCCGGCGGATTGCCCGCGCGCGGCTACGTCGGTTTCAAGTATTACGCGTCCTTCCGCGGCAAAACGCGTTTCTGGTTTCATTTGCTCGACGCGCACAGCGGCGATCTGCTCGCGGTCATGCAAGCCGACCGGCTCGGCCAACAGCGCACGGGCGCGGCGAGCGGCGTCGCGTCCAAATATCTCGCGCGTCCGGACGCGGCGACGCTTGGGCTGCTTGGGACCGGCTGGCAAGCCGAGAGTCAACTCCAAGCGGTCTGCGCCGTGCTGCCGATTCGCATAGCCCGATGCTACAGCCGGGAGGCGGAGAGACGGACAGCGTTCGCGCAAAAATTGGGCGCGCAACTTGGAATAGAACTGCGCGCCGTGGATTCCGCGGAGGAGGCCGCGCGCGAGGCGGATATTGTCGTCACGGCGACGAACACGCGCGAGCCGGTGCTGCGCGGCGAATGGCTTGCGCCCGGCGCGCACGTCAACGCCATCGGCTCGAATCGGGCCGAAGCGCGCGAGATTGACGATGAGACGGTGAGCCGCAGCGCATTGATCGTCGTGGACTCTATCGAGCAATCCAAAATCGAGTCGGGAGACCTGATCGGGCCAGTGGAACGCGGCCGGCTATCGTGGGATCAAATTCACGAGTTGGGCGCGGTCGTGGCGGGCAAGATCGCGGGGCGCAGGAATCGGGACGACATCACGTTGTTCAAATCGAATGGGATCGCGGTGGAAGATGTCGCGCTGGGCGGCTGGGTCTATGAACGCGCGCGCGAAATAGGTGCCGGAAAAGAAATCGTGATATAATCAGAGCCATGACCGAGGTCATCTTTAGATGAAGATCATTGTCGCCATCAAACAGGTTCCCTTTGTAGACCAACTGAAGTTTGATCATGAGAACAAGTGCCTCATCCGCGATGGCGTCGAAAGCGAGATCAATCCTTTCGACAAGCGCGCGCTTACGCGGGCCATCCAGCTCAAGCAGGAATTCGGCGGCGAGGTCGTCGTCGTGACGATGGGGCCGCCGCAGGCGAAGGACGCCTTGATCGAGGCATTGGCGATGGGCGCGGACCGCGCGGTACATTTGCTGGGCCGCGAGTTTGCGCGCGCCGATACGCTGGCAACCGCGCGGGCGCTCGCGCTCGCGTGCCGCCAGATTGGTTTCGATCTGATTTTTTGCGGCAAGTATTCCACCGATGCCGAGACCGCGCAGGTTCCTGCGATGCTCGCCGAGTTTCTCGACGTGCCGCAGGTTACCGCGGTCACCGGACTTCAGATTTCGGACAAGACCATCACCGCGGTCCGCGAAACGGACGCGGGACTGGAAACAGTTGAATGCGAATTGCCGGCCGTGCTCAGCGCCGCGGAGCGCTTGGTCAAGCCGCTCAAGGTCGCGCCGGGCCAACTGGAGCAAGGCACGCAAAAACCTCTCCAAGTGATTAGCCCCGCCGACCTCTCGACCGATATGAGCCAATTCGGCTTGGCCGGTTCGCCGACGTGGGTTTCCGAGATCTATTCGATCGCGCCACAGCGCAAACGCATCGTGTGCGCCGCAGACCAAGATGTGAACGCAGTTGCACAGCAGGTCGTGCAAGATTTGCTGGCCGAGGGCTTGTTCGGCGAGTGGAAATCGAAACCGCGCGTGAGCATCGCGCCCAAGCCGCGCCAAGTGGGCGGGACGCGACCCATCTGGGTGGTCGCCGAACTGGCCGGGCACGAGATTCGGCCCGTCACGCTGGAATTACTTGGGCGCGCGGTTCAACTTGCGAACGAGTTCGATGGCGAGGTCGCCGCAGTGTTGCTCGGGCACGACGTGGGCGCGCACGCGCAAACGCTGGCGGCTTATGGCGCGGACACCATTTATCTCGCGGACGCGCCCGCGCTCGCAACGTACTCGACCGAAACTTTTACCGCCATCCTCGCGGACGCGATTCGCCAACACGATCCCTACGCCGTGCTGATTCCATCTACTTCGCAAGGCCGCGATCTTGCGCCGCGCGTCGCGGCCCGTCTCGAGATGGGCTTGACGGGCGATTGCATCGGGTTGGAAATTGATGGCGAGGGACGGTTGGTGCAATTAAAGCCCGCGTTCGGCGGCAACATCGTCGCCCCGATTCTCAGCAAGACTCGCCCGGCGATGGCGACCGTTCGTCCGGGCATGTTGCAAACAGCCGACCCCGATGTCTCGCGCCGGTTCGCCATTGAGCCGTTGCCGACGGCCAATGTCATCGCGCCGCGCGTGCGCGTGATCAGCGCCGAATCGGTCGCCCGGGTCGGCGTCGAGCTTGATTCCGCGGATGTGATCGTCGGCGTTGGGACCGGGATCGGCGGTCCCGAAAACTTGCCGCGGGTGCAAGAACTGGCGGACGCGCTCAGCGCTCCGATTGGCGGCACGCGCAAAGTCGTGGACGCGGGCTGGCTCCCGCGCCAAGCCCAAATCGGGCTGACCGGTCGTTCGATCGCGCCGCGGCTTTACGTCGCGATTGGCATCGGAGGCAAGTTCAACCACACGGTCGGCATTCAGCGGTCCGGATTGATTCTCGCGATCAACAACAACCCGGAGGCCGAGATTTTCAAACAATGCGATTATGGCATTGTCGGCGACTGGGGCCAGGTCGTGGCCGCGTTGACACAGCAAATCCTACAGGCGCGTCGAAAACCGTAGGATCACTCGTCGAGGAAGAAGCAATGAGGTTCAAGGTATTTCTTTACGGTTCCTGCCTGCTCGTCGTCATCGCCCTGCTTCGAATTCCCTTGCCCGCGTTCGCTTGCGAACCGAACGACGCGGACCCCACGCGCTGCGCGAATTGGCGAACGCCCCGCGCGCTTCCCACCGTGCCCAAAGTCGCGGTGGCGCCCAAGCCGACAGCGGTCCCGGCCGTCGTCGCCGTCAACCGCGGCGCCGGGCCGCACGATGCTTTGGATATATCGGATGCGTGGCAGACGCTGGATCCTGGCGCGAGCATCTGGTACAAGATCGGCAGCGGCATCAATCGCCAGCGCCTCGAAGTCTGGCTGGATGCATGGGGCAAAAGCGGCATCGCCTTTGCGGCCTATTCGCCGGAACAGATGGGAGATTGGTCGCCCGCCACGCCGGCCAAGGGCCGCGGCACGCCGAATCGCGCCGACGCCAGACACGATCTGTGGTGGGTCGGCCAAGCGCCGGCGGGAGGAACCTGGTACGTTCTCGTGACCAACATCAACCCGGTCCCCGTCTCTTACCGGCTGGGTTACAATCGCACGGAGACGGAGCAGAAGGACTGCACCGAACCCTACTTTGAACACATCAACGGCGTCGGGGTGATCTGGCCCGGACTGTGCAAATAGCAGGAGTCGGTCATGCTGGATGGCGGACGCTTGGTAGGCCGGATGCTCAAGCAAGAGGGCATCGAGGTCGTGTTCACGCTTTGCGGTGGGCACATCATGCCGATCTACAATGGCCTGATTGACGAAGCAATCCGCATCATAGACCTCCGCCACGAGCAAGCCGCGGTGCACGCCGCGGATGGCTACGCGCGATTGACGCGCCGCGCGGGCGTCGCGATCGTAACGGCCGGCGTCGGCGTGACCGATGCGGTAACCGGAATCGCGAACGCGTTCCAAGCCGATAGCCCCGTGCTCGTCATCGGCGGCCAAGCCCCGAGCGATCAATTCGAAATGGGGTCGCTGCAAGAGCTCGACAGCGTTACGCTCGTCTCGACGATCACGAAATGGTCGCGGAGCGTGCTGCACACGCGCCGCATCCCCGAATACCTCTCCATTGCTTTCCGCCAAATGTTTGCCGGGCGATACGGACCGGCGTTCCTCGAAGTCCCGATTGACATTCTCCTCGGCGCGGCGGAAGATTCCGAGATCGAATTTCCAACGAATTACCGCACGCCAGCCGTCCCGCGCGGCGATCCGGATGCAATTGCGGGCGCTGCGGCGCTGATCGAGCGCGCCGAGCGGCCCGCGGTGATCGCGGGCAGCGCGATCTGGTGGAGCGATGCTTCGGACGCGCTCGCGCGCTTGGCAGAACGCGCCGGGTTGCCGGTCTACCTCAATGCGATGGGCCGCGGCTCGCTCCCGCCCGACCACCCCAATTTTTTCGGCGCCTCACGCAAGCACGCGCTCGCGAACGCCGACATGATCCTCGTCATCGGCGCGCCGCTCGATTTTCGCTTGGGCTATGGCAAGACGCCCGGCTTTAACGCCGATGCCAAGATCGTCCAAGTGGACATTGACGCGCGCGAAATCGGGCGCAACCGCGGGGCAGACGTTGGCATCGTCGGCGACGCGCGGGCGGTGATCGAGCAATTAGCTGGAGCAGTTGCCACAGTTCCCTCGCAAAGTTGGCTCAGGGAATTGAGGGAAATCGAAGGTAAAGAGGGAAACAAACTAACCGCGCTGATGAATTCCGATACCATCCCCGTTCATCCGATGCGGCTCGCCAAGGAAATCCGCGACGTGCTCGACGACGATACGATTGTGATCGGCGACGGCGGCAATATCGTTGCGCAAGCGGCGAAGGTCATCAACGTCGCCAAGCCGGGCCATTGGCTCGACCCCGGACGCTTTGGCTGTCTCGGCGTCGGCGTCCCGTTTGCGATTGCCGCCAAGATCGTCCACCCCAAGTCGTCCGTGATCATCATTCACGGCGATGGCGCGTTCGGGCTGAACGGTTTCGAGTTCGATACGGCCGTGCGCTTTAACCTGCCGATGGTTTCCGTGGTCGGCAACGACGCGGCGTGGGGCCAAATCCGCGGGCCACAGTTGAATTTTTACGGCGTGGACCGCGCGGTCGCGTCCGCGCTCGCGCTAACGCGTTACGATCAAGTGGTGCAGGCGCTCGGCGGCTACGGCGAGTACGTGGACGATCCGCGCGCCATCCGCCCCGCGCTGGAACGCGCGCTCGCATCCGGCAAGCCCGCGTGCGTGAACGTGCGGATCGACGCGGAAGCGAACGCGGCGGTGAGCGCGAATTCGATGGCGGTGTAGTTGGAGATTGGAGATTAGAGCATCCTTGAAACATTCGACTACCCAGCCACCGAACCACCGAACCACCGAACCACCCAACCAATCCTGGCCGTTGCTCGTCTTTCTCTTTTCGCTCGCGAATTTCCTCGAAATCGCCATCATGGCGCACTATGTCCTGTTTACGCCCGCATTTCTCAGCACGATCGGGTTCGGCGAGCAGGACATCAATGCGTGGACGGGACCACTCGCGTCAGTGGCTTTTCTCGTTGGCATTTGGTTCGTGCCGCTGTGGGGCGTTTTCGCCGACCGTTATGGGCGCAAGCCGCTCATCCTCCGCAGCTACTATGTCGAAGTCGCCGCAATGGTCATCGCGGCGTTGAGTCAGAATGTGTGGCTCTACCTCGTGGGACGCGCGCTGACGGGGTTGGCGCTCGGCAATACGGGACTGATGTACGCTTCGGTCACCGAAACCGCGCCGCGACATCGCTTGGCGTTGTCGCTGGGTCTGATCAACGGCTCGGCGCCGCTAGGTGGACTGGTCGGCGGGGTGGTCGGCGGATATGTGGTTTCTCAGTTCGGAGTCCATACGCTGTTTTGGATGGATGCCGCGGTTGCCGCCGTGATCGCGCTGCTGTTGACGTTGTTTTATCGCGAGACGTTTGTGCCCAAGCCGACGCCTCCCATTCCAGTGATGTTGAGCAATGCGCTCGGCGCGGTCGCCCATTCTCAAGTTGCCTTGACGATTTTCGTCGTCAGTTTCGCCTACAGTGCCGCGTTCTTCTTTTCGTTTGCCTATTTGCCTGTGCGGATCGGCGAAATGGTCGGGCTGCAAGCGGCGCCCGCGGCCATCGGCATCACACAGGGAGTCGCCGGCGCGACGACGCTCGTCGGCTCGGCCATCTGGGGCGCGCTGGCCGACCGCCTGGGGCATCGCCGTTTGCTGGTCGTCTTGATGGCGACGGCCATGGTGCTGTGGGTGCCCATTTATACGGCGCAGGACGTACTTTACCTGACGGTTCTGTGGGCGCTCTTTAACGTGGTCAGTCCGTCCGTATCGTCCTTGATGATCACGATTATCAGTCTCAACGTTCCGGCGGACAAGCGCGGCGCGGTCTTGAGCATGATCTACATGCCGTTGAATGTCGCCTTTGTGGTTGCGCCATTTACGGCTTCGCTGGTCGCGCGCAATCTGGAGGTGCGCGACGTGTTTCTCGTTTCGGCCGCGCTGTCGCTGTTAGCGCTCATCATTTTTGTGACGAATATCCAACGGACGAGGGAGCACGCGAGGGCAGAGGGATAAAAACCTTCCGCGAATCCGCGCGAATCTACGCCAATGATGTTTCTGATATTCGTGAAGATTCGCGAGATTAGCGGATTATTTCAAGGAGAGGTTTGATGTCACGTCTGGACGAGAAGGTCGCATTAGTAACTGGCGGCGGACGCGGGCTGGGGCGCGCGATTGCGCTGGCGTTTGCCGAGGCGGGCGCGGATGTCGCCGTTGCGAGCCGCACGCGCGAGCAATTGGACGAGGTCGCGGAAGCGATTCGCTCCAAGGGCCGCCGCGCGCTCGCGGTCGAGGTGGATGTGAGCGAGCCGGAATCCGTCGCCAAGATGGTGGCGGCGACGCGCGAGCAATTCGGGCGGATTGACATTCTGGTGAACAGCGCGGGAGTCTCTTGGGTCGAGCGCGTCTTTAGCATGAGCGATGGCACGTGGGACTGGATCATGAAGACGAATTTGTACGGCACGTTCTATTGCTGCCGCGATGTCTCCAAGCTCATGCGGGCGCAAAAGAGCGGCAGTATCATCAACCTGGCATCGGTCGCGGGCGTGAAGGGGCCGCCCGGATTGGGCGCGTACGCGGCGACCAAGGGCGGCGTGATGGCGCTCACCCGCGTGCTGGCGATGGAGATGATCCGCTACAATGTCCGTGCCAACGCGATCGCGCCCGGCTATTTCCGTACGGATATGAACGCCGCCGCGCTCGACGATCCCGAGATCGGCCCCAAGATCGTCAAGCGCATTCCGATGCAGCGTGCGGGACAGCCCGAAGAGATCGGCCCGCTCGCGGTTTTCCTGGCGAGCGACGACGCGGCGTACATCACCGGCGAAATCTATTACATCAGCGGCGGCGAGATGGCGCAGTAGGGAACGCTCGCCGCAGCGTTCTCCAGGGAACAGTGAGCAGTAAACAGTAGCCAGTAGCCAGTATTCAGTAGTCAGAAAGTTCGGGGACGGGGCGCGCGTTGCTCTGTCCTTTTTGGTTGATGGAACTTGCGACGTTCGAGCGTTGTATATAGTGCGTAAGAGATTTCCGAAATCTCGGAGATTTCGGAAATCGGCAAGTACCTTCGGAGCCATGATTGGACGATGAGCGGGACCTGATCGCGCGCGCGCAGCGCGGCGATGCCCAGGCCTATGAATCGCTCGTGCGGCAGCACGAACAGCTCGCCTTCCGCGCGGCCTACCTCATCACGCACGATGCCGCAGAGGCCGCCGACGCCGCGCAGGATGCGTTTCTGCGCGCCTATCGCGCCCTGAATTCGTTCAAGTTGGGCCAGCCGTTCCGCCCGTGGCTCTTGCGGATCGTCACCAATCAGGCGCTCAATCGTGTTAAAGCCGCTCAAAGGCGGACGCGCATGTCCGAACGTTACGCGCACGAATTGGAAATGAACCCGCGCGACCCATCGCCCGATCAAACGCTTGCCGAAAAAGAAGCGCACGCTCGTTTGCTTGATGCCGTGACTCGGCTGTCCGCGGACGAGCAAGCCCTGGTTTCGCTGCGCTATTTCTTGGAATTGCCCGAGAGCGAGGTCGCCGAGACGCTCGGGGTTCCGTTAGGGACGATCAAATCGCGTTTGCATCGCACGCTCGCACGGCTGCGCGAGATTATTCAGCGCGAGTTTCCCGATCTGGAACCAGTAATCAGTGAACAGTAGGGAACGCTCGCTGTAGCGTTCTCCAGCGAACAGTGAACAGTGAACAGTGAACTCGACCGATTAGAACACGCACTCGTTCAAGCGGGGAAGGCAATCACGTATCCACCCACTCCCGCGCTGTCCTTGCGCGTGCGCGCGCAAATCGCGCCGCGAGCGACGCCGCGTGTGGCGGGGCTGCCGCGGCTCGCGCTTGCGGCGCTGGCTGCGCTGGTCATCGCCGTGAGTTTGCTCATCGCGTTCCCGGAGACGCGCGAGGCGCTCGCGCAGTTGCTCGGTTTGCGGACGATACGGATTATTCCGGTTACGCCGACGCCGACCGCTCCTCTTATCCCCACGCCTACGCCGCAAGCGGGAAAGATACAATGCTGCGAGACGACGCTCGCGGACGCGCAAGCGCGCGCCCGGTTCAAGATTCTCCTGCCCCCGGGCGAGATTCCTTCACGCGTCCATTTCCAGGAACTGCCGAGTTTCGGCCCCGGAGGCCAACAGGCGATTCTCATTTTTGGCGATCCGAGTGCTCCGCGCTTTATGTTGTTCGAGGCCACGGACTTTTTGTACGGCAAGCTCGTGAGCGGCGGAACCGTCGTCGAAGAAACGCGCGTCAAGCAAGAGCGTGCGCTGTGGTTGACGGGCGCGCCCCATTTGCTGGTCTATCTCGACGCGCGGGCCCAAGCCCAGTTCGACACCGAGCGGACGGTTTATGCGAACACGCTGGCCTGGGAAATCGGCGACGTGACCTACCGGCTCGAATCCGACTTAGCCAAAGAAGCAGCGGTCCGCCTCGCCGAGTCGCTGAAATAACGGAGAGTTCAAACGGCAGCAGCCGCTAGACTCTACGATTCAGTTGGCAAATTCGTAGGGGCAGTGCCTTGTGACTGCCCGTCCGGGGCAGTGCCTTGTGTCTGCCTGTCTGGGGCAGTGCCTTGTGCCTGCCCGTCCGGGGCAGTGCCTTGTGTCTGCCTGTCTGGGCAACCACGAGGGATTGCCCCTACGGCATGCGAATTTGCCAACCGAATCATTCCATTTGGCGCTTTTTCTGACGACGCGCGACGGAACCTTTCGGCGTCGGCGGTTGTAATAACAGTGATGAAGTGGTTTCTGGTTGTTCTGATGTTGTTGGCGAGTGGCTGCGCGGCGTCGGCCGCGGGCTTGGCTACGCCTCAAGTTACTCCGCCGCCCACCGCGTCGCCCGTGCCCCTGGGACGCAATGCTATCTTTATCCTCGATCCGCGCAACGGCAACGTGGTCACGCAAATTCTGGTAGTTGACCCGGACGAGAGGCGCGTCACTCAAACATATCGCACGCGCTATACGCCGGAAATTGCGTTTTCGCTTGATGGCTCGCGCTTGTATGTGGCCGACTCGTACCAATCGCGCGTGATCCGCGGCGAACCGCATGATGTCATCAGTGTGTACGACGCGCGCACAGGCGACCTGCTGCGCGACGATGTGGAAATTCCGAAGCGATTGCTGTACAAGGGATTCCCGAACCCGCAGCCGTTTACGTTCCTCTCGCGCGATGGGCGCCGCGTGTTCGTCGGCAAATACGGCGATCCCGACATTCATGCGTTGCGGATGACTGTCCTCGACGCCGAGACATTCAAAACTCTCGCCGAGTATCCGCGGCCCGAATGCAATCTCTTGCCGCTGCGCGATGGTCGTGTGCTGTGCGCCGGTCAGTCGCAACTGCGGACGATTGACCCGTTGACGGGGACTGCATCGCAAGTATCCGCGTCGGCGCCCGGCCTGGTCGCAGCGGTCGTCGCTTCGACACGCGATTGGGTGTACGCAGTCGGGACTGATGCGACCGGCGCAACGCTCGTCAGCGTTGTTGATCTCTCGTCATCGCCGCCGCATTTGGTTGCCGAGCGCGTTTCGCTCGATAGTCCGCCCGACTCGCGCGCCGGTTTCAATCACGTTGCGTTGAGCCGGGACGAATCGCGGCTGTACGTCGGCTTTGTGGACCAGGCCGGAAGCGGCCTTGCCGGCGAAATATGGGCGTTTGATGCGCGCACTTGGGCGCGCGTCGGCGTCTTTGAGTCGGCGGACGCGGCGTTTCACGTGGCCGTCAGCGCGGACGGCAAACAATTGTACACGGTCAATCCATTCGAGAACACCTTGACGATTTTCGATACCACGACATTCCGCGTGGTGACGGTGATGCGTGACTTGGGCGAGACGCCGGCCCAGATCGTGATCCCACCCGCGCGGTGATTCGAAAATACTCGGGAGGTACGAGATGAGAAAAATCATCTATTCGTTCGCATTTGCGACGATCATGATATTGTTTTCGCTCGCGTTGGTGTCCGCCGGCGGTTGGGCGGTCATCACGCTCGACAGATTGCCTTCGCAAGTGATCGTGAAAGAACCGGTCGCTATCGGCTTTATGGTGCGCCAACACGGTCGCGCACCGGCCAATGGACTGTCGCCCACGATACAAGCGGCCAAGACGGGGAGCGCTGAATCGTTCACAGTGATGGCCGAGCCGGATGAGGTCGCTGGCCATTACACGGCGAACATGACGTTTCCAAGCGCGGGCAGTTGGGAGTGGACGATTGACGCTTTCTCCTTTCCGCAGCCGATGCCACGGTTGACCGTGCTTGCCGCCGCGCCGGCCAAAGCGCCGCCGGTGAGCCAGACAAGCTCGAATACCGTGCCTGTTCTTCCGCTAGTGGTCGGCGTGGTTGTTGCCATCGGCGCGGCAGGCGCGCTCGTATATTGGCTCGGCACGCGCCGCCGATTGGGACTTGCTCTCTTGGTGATTGCCGCCGCGATCGGCGTGGTGGGTTTTGCGTTCGCGGCGAACCAAGCGCCAACCGCGGAGACCAAGACGGCCATGCCAGATACAAGCGCGCAAACAGAGCAGGTCGAACTCGGCAAGGGGTTGTTTGTCGCCAAGGGGTGCATCGTCTGCCATCAGAATAACGCGGCGCACGAATTGGCGGGAAATTTTCGATCCCTGAGTGTGGGGCCGGACCTGTCCAGTCCGAAATGGACGACCGAGTTCTTACATCGTTGGTTGAAGGACCCGTCGGCCGTCAAGCCGGGCACAGAGATGCCGACGCTCGGTTTGAGTGATGTTGAAATCGCCGCGCTCGCGGCTTTTTTGACGGCGGCCAAATAGAAAGCGCAGAACGGGATTCCCGTTCTGCGCCTAGAGTTCAAAAATAGAGGGCATCCGATTTCACGACGGCAGTGAATCGCCCGCGGGTAGCGGAGCGCGATGTGGCGGCGAGGCGACGGTGGGTACGATGTCGGGATGCCCTCCTAAACCTACGAATCCAGAGTACCACAATCAGCGTTTCAAAAGCGTTTCACGCGCGGGCGGTTTCTGCCAGCCGGAAATCCGAAAATCGTCCTTCGGTAACGCTCCGTCGCAGGTCGTGCATCAACCGTGTCATTGCGCGCAAATTGTGGATCGAGGCGAGGCGATAGTAGCTCAGCTCGCGGGCGCGGTGCAGGTGATGCAAATACGCGCGCGAGAAATGCTGGCACGTGTAGCAGTCGCAGTCGGAATCAACGGGCGAGCGGTCCAGCGCAAAGCGTGCGTTCGAAATGTTGATCCGCCGCTCCGCGTTGAGCGCCTCCGCGCGGGACACGATTAGTGCGCCGTTCCGCGCCCACCGCGTCGGCGCGGCGCAATCGAAAAGGTCAATCCCCCGCGCGACACCCTCGATAATATCGTGAATCTCGCCGATACCGAGGAGATGGCGCGGTTTGCCCTCGGGGAGCCGCGGAATCGTCCAATCCAAGATCGCGTGCATGTCCTTCTTGGATTTTCCGAGCGACCCGCCAATCGCCAACCCGTCAAACGGCAAGCTGCCGATAAAGCCCGCGCTCTCCTCGCGCAAGTCGCGATACGCGCCCCCTTGCACTATCCCAAACAGGGCTTGGTATTCGTGGCGCGTCTTGCCGTGCTGCTCGAGGCAGCGCAGCGCCCAACGATGCGTACGCGCGAGCGCCTCACGCGTGTACTCGTAGGAATCGAGCGGCGAAGTGCATTCGTCGAACGCGAGGATCAAGTCCGCGCCCAGTTGATGCTGAATGTGAATCGAGTTTTCCGGTTCGAGGCGCATGCGCTTGCCGTCGAGGTGCGAACGGAAGGAGACGCCATCGTCGTCTATTTGGCAGAGCGCCTCACCCTTCGCCCCCCGTCCCCCTCTCCCCTCTCCTGACTGAACTTCGTCAGGAGAGGGGAGAGGGGGGGAGGGGGGAGGGGGGTGAGGTTCATCGGGAAATATGTCCGCAATTTTGCCCACGCCATCGCGGATGGCCGCGCCGAGACTGAAAACTTGAAAGCCGCCGCTGTCTGTCATGAGCGGACGCTGCCAGTTCATGAACGCGTGCAGCCCGCCCAACTCGGCGATTTGGTCCGCGCCGGGTCGCAGCGCAAGGTGATACGTGTTTGCGATGAGCAACTGCACGCCGATCTTTTCGAGGTCCTCGGGCGTCAGTGTCTTGACCGCTGCCTGCGTGGCGACGGCCATAAACGCCGGCGTTTCGATTTCACCGTGCGCGGTATGCAGCGTGCCGGTGCGGGCGAGGGTGGCACCGTCGCGGTGTCGGATGTCAAAGGTTAGAGTCATCTTTCATCATAGAGTGGGAGAGGGGGTGAGGGGGAGAGAGGGATCAGTAGTAAATTGTCCGCACGCGATGATACGGCTTGATCCCCGCGAACTTGGCCTGGCTCGCTTCCCACAAAATCCAATCTACCTGAGTGCTCCAGAGATCGCGGCCGCGCGCGGCAAGCGCTTGTCGCAGAAACTCGACTGCCCAGAGCGTCGCCGCGCGAATTTCGATTTCTTCTGCGCTTCCGGCCGCAAGTTGAATCTTGCGATCCACCTTGCGAGCCAGCGCCGGACTGTATCGCAGCACGCCCCACGCCCGCAGAATTTGCGGCAACTTGTAATCGGCGAACGCGGTTAACGCGTTGATATTTTCAAACTCGCCCCAGTCTTGCCCGCGAAACGCGCCCCAGAGGTCGGTCACGAGAATCTGCGCGCGCTTGAAGAATCGCACCTCGCGCTCATAAACTGCGATATCATTGAACGAAGAAAAATTCTCCGCGATCATTTGCGCCAGCCGCGCCGCGTCGTGATTCGCGCACTCGACCAGGCGCGCGGCTTCGCCTTCCCAAAGGTTTCGCAGCGTCACGCCGAGTTCGCGCACGTTGCGCCATCGTTCGGCGAACAACGGAATCTCGCCGCGACCTTGCAGGATTTCCTGCAATTGCTGCGGCGAGATGCTCGCAAGAAACTCGGCGTCCGCGATCTCCGGCTTTTGCTCGACGGCGCGTTTCAGCGCGGCCGCCAGCGCCCAGTAACCGTCGAGCGTCTTGCCCTGGTACTCGATCTGCCAGCGCGGCTGTCCCCAAAAGCAAAAATTGAGCGCGTCGAGTAGAAAGAGATAGTTGACCGTGCGCGGCGTTCCATCGTGAAAGTGGTACTCGTAATTCCACGCGGGCGGCGTCACTTGCTTCTCGGCGAGCGCGTCCGCGGCGCGTTCGATTGCATCGCCGTGGATTTTCACCGCGCGCGCGTGCTCGACGACGAACGCCGTGGTCTTCAATACGTCGAGGGGATCGGGGCGTGCCCTGAGGATGTTTTCAAATATCACAACGGTTTCGCCGCCAATCGCCTCAGTTTGTCTCCCGCTTCTTCCCACGTGATGGTCGAAAGTCCGAGCTTTTGGCGAATGTGGTCTTCGGACAGTCCATTTTGATAATCCTGCACCGCGCACGTCCAGCGCAGACTTTCGAAGGAGACGGTATCGTCCAATCCGGTCATTTTGGCAAGGTCGGCTAGAACGTATTCCAAGTTGCGCGCGGTACATTCGAAGAGATGATCGCGGGGTTGGTGTTGCTGGCGATAGCGCGCGAGCGAGTCGGCGAAATCGGCGGGGAGTTTGAGCTTGCGTTCTTTGTGGCGCTTGCGCGCATCGTCGTAGCGGATGTAGACAACGCCCAGTTTTGGATCGGAAACGTCAATGTCGTTCAAACGGAGCGACATCGTTTCATTCTTTTTGATGCCGGTCGCCAGGAGGAGCGTGACGAGCAAGTACGGCCGCGCGTCGCTCTTGGCGGCATCGCGAAGCTGCCGCGCCGCGTCGAGCAATTTTGCGACTTGATCGGGGTAGAGGATTTCCGGTAACGGGCTAGTGACCGGTTGGTGGGCAATGGGGGCGGCGGGATCTTGCGCGATAATCTTGCTTTGATACAGCCAGGCGAAGAATACCTTGAGAGTCGTCAATCGGCGCTGGAACGATTTTGGCTTGCACGGGACGCCGCGCTCGTAGCGCAGCCAATTCAAAAACTGATTCAGCGTCTCGATGGAGATTTCGTCGAGCGTAATATTCGAGCCGACATGTTTGCGAAGGATATTGAGGTCGCCGCCGAATGCCTGCACCGTATGATGCGAAAGCCCTTGCCGGAGCATGTGATCGTGGAATGCGCTAATGGCTGCCGTGAGCGAGGAGCCGGCCGACAGCGGCGCGTTCGCGGTGATGCGTGGCGGCTGCTCGGCTTCCGGCTCGCGCGATTTTGGTTTTGCGCCGGGGGGCGGAAAGAGCGGAAGTTGTTCGTTTCGCATTGGCTTGGGTTTTACCATAGACCGCGCGCAGTGTCAAGGAGGTGGGGTTTCTTGACTTGCAAATGTTCTGGCATATAATCAGAGCCATCCCTTTCCCAGGAGACCGCGATGTTGATCGCACGCGTTGTCGGCGATGTGGTCGCCACCATCAAAGACGACAAGATCGTGGGCCGAAAACTGTTGATCGTGCGCGAAGTGACGACCGAGAACGAAATTGTCGGCAAGCCG
>JACQYF010000015.1 GCA_016208315.1 Chloroflexota bacterium
ATCGCCGCGCCCAAGCCGCGCTGCCGATCACCGAACTGGCCCCGCGCCAGGTGAAAGGCAAGCGCGAACTGTGCCGCGTGTTCGCGGTGGACTAGCGAAAGTAATGGGACGCGGATAAACGCGGACAAACGCGGATTAATAGGTAGAATCCGCGTTCGTCTGCGTTTATCCGCGTCCCATTCTTGAGGAGTGAAAGAGGAGTACGGTTCTGGATGTAAAGGCAACGGCGACGACGAAGGCGCGCTATGATCGTATCGCGCCCGTTTATGATTTGGTCGAGCAAATGTTGGAAGGCGTGTTCAAGCCCTGGCGCAAAATGCTGTGGCGCCACGCGCGGGGCAATATCCTTAAAGTCGGCGTCGGCACCGGCAAGAATTTCCCCCACGAATTGATTATCCCGTGATTGGGGGTATAATGGACTTGGGCCAACCCGCTCATCGTTCGGCTCTGGGGCGCGAATATCAACCGTCCGACGGTCGAGCACGTCAAGCAAGCCGGACTGGAAATCGAACGCATGGAACATCTCGGGCCAATGCAGATGGTGAAATTGATCGTGACAAAACCGAACAAGTAGCGAGTGGCGGGGGGCGAGGAACAAACAATGAAAGATTCACAGAAACCGATTCGGGTGATACTGGCGGACGATCACGCGGTCGTGCGGAAAGGGATTCGCGATTTTCTCGAAGAGGATGCGACGCTCCGGGTCGTGGGCGAAGCGAATGACGGCGAAGAGGCCATTGCGCTCGTCGCGCGCGAGCGACCGGATATCATCCTCTTGGATATTCAAATGCCGCGCCTCTCCGGCCTGGATGCCGCGCGGCGCATTCGCAAGGAATCTCCCAACGTGCGCGTGCTGATGCTGACCGCTTACGAGGACGAGCCGTACATCTTGGCCGCGCTCCAAGCCGGCGTCCATGGCTACCTGCTCAAGACCGCCGCGTCCGAGGAATTGGTGCTCGCGGTGCATGCCGTCGCGGCCGGCGAAACCGCGCTCTCGCCCGCGGTCGCCAAGAAATTGGTGCAGCGCGCGTATGGGCGCGCGCCGGCGGACCAAGCGACGGAAACCTTGAGCGAGAGGGAAATAGAAGTGCTGCGGTTTGCCGCCAAAGGCCTGGGCAATCGTCAAATCGCCGCCGAGCTAGGCATCAGCGACCGCACCGTGCAAGGGCATCTGGGCAACATCTACGAGAAACTGCACGTCTCGACGCGCACCGAAGCCGTGCTCGCCGCCGTGCGCGCCAAGTGGATTACGTTGGAGTAATCAATCAACAGTGAACATGGAAAGTTACTGTTGACTGTTGACTGTTCACTGTTCACTGGAACTATGTTTCGCGACTTACGCACCCAAATTCTCCTGTGGACGATTCTGCCGCTGGTTGCCATCCTGGTCGGCGTCGCGTATCTGGGCGTGAGCAGCCATCAGAGCGCGATGCGCGATCTGGTGGCGGAACGCGACGGCGCGCTGGCGCGCGTGGCCGCGGCGCGGGTCTCCGAAGCGCTCGCGAACCGGCTCGCGACGCTGCAAGCGTTGGTTCCGGCCGACCCGCAGATCTGGCACTCGCAGCGCACCGCGTTTGACGGCGGCATCGCGTCCTTCGATACGCGCGGCAAAATCGTGAACGCCGAGCCATCCATCCACACGTGGGAAATGCACCACGCGATGGTCGCGGCGATGCTGGCGACGCGCGCGACCTTTTCGCCGCCGTTTGCCGAAGGTGGGGCGACGCGCGTGATCGTCGTCATTCCCACTTCGACCGGCGCGCTGGCCGCCGCGTTCACTCTGCCGCCGCTCGCCAACGTGGACATCGGCGCGCATGGCGTGGCCTACCTGGTGGACGCCGCGGGCACGATCGTCGCGCATCCGGAGGCGAGCCGCCTGGGCGAAAATCTCGCGCAGCACGACGGCATCGCTCAAGTCATCCGCGGCGAATCGGGGGCCGCGCTGCATCGCGACCCGAGCGGCGCCGAGCGTGTGATCGGCTATGCGCCGGTGACGCCGACCGGCTGGGGCTTGATTATCGAAGAGCCGTGGGAAGAAGTGGTCGCGCCGATGTTTCAGTATTCGGTGCTCCTGCCGCTGGTGCTGTTGCTCGCGGCCATCGTCGCGCTCGGCGCGATCTACTTTGGCGTGTGGGACGTGATTCGCCCGCTGCAAAATCTCGCCCAGGCCGCGAATCGGATCGCGTTCGGGGATTATGCCGCGGCGGAACGACCGGTCGGCGGCGTGCGCGAGATTGACGAGTTGCGCGAGACCCTGAACCAGATGGCGCATCAAGTCCAGCAGGCGCAAGCCGCCATGCAGAATTACATCGCGACCATCATGCGCGGGCAGGAAGACGAACGCATGCGCCTGGCGCGCGAATTGCACGACGATACGATTCAAGCGCTGATCGCCTTACAGCAGCGGATCGAAATGGCGCAAAAGGCCTTGACCAAAGACCCCGCGCTGGCGGCGACCAAGATGGCCGAGCTGCAAGAACTGGTCGCCGACTCGCTGACCGCGGTGCGGCGATTCGTGCGCGATCTGCGCCCCACGTACTTGGAGAACCTCGGACTGATCCCCGCGCTCGAAATGCTGACGCGCGAGTCGAACGCGAGCTTCCAGGTGGTCGGGGAAGAAAAGCGGCTCGACGCCGAACGGGAACTCGCGCTTTTCCGAATCACGCAAGAAGCGCTGCGGAACGTAGCCAAGCACGCGCGGGCGACCCAAGTCGCCGTGACGCTGGCGTTCGATACCGACCAGGTGACCGCGACCATCGAGGATAACGGCCGGGGATTCGCCGCGCCGCACGTGCCGACCGCGTACGCGCAAGCGGGGCATTTCGGCTTGATGGGCATGCAGGAACGCGCGCAGTTGTTCGGGGGCAACGTGTACGTGAAATCGGAACGTGGCCAGGGAACCAAAGTCGTCGCGTACGTGCCGGTCAGTTCAATAGTTTAATAGTTTGATAGTTAAGTGGTTGGCGGCGTGCCGAAAGTGGCAGGCCGCTTTTTTGTTTCTACGGCGCGCCAAATGGCGCACGCGTGACCGCGCCAAATGGCCTATCCGCGACCGCGCTAAAGTGCCTACTCAAAAACCCGACGAATGGCGGTGGGCAACCGAAACCGCATGGCGTACAATAACATCCGTGAGCACGCAGCAAGTGGCATTTGCGATTCAGGGGTTGCGCGGCGCGTGTCCCAAGGGCGCAGCAGACGTCGAACACGTCTTGGCCCGACTGGACGGCGTCGTCGCCGCGCGGGTCAATTATGCCACCGAGCGCGCCACGGTCGTGTACGATCCGACGCGGGTCACGCTATCAAAGCTGGTCAATGCCATCCGCCATGGCAGCTACGACACGCCGGTCGAGCGCCTGACTCTGCACTCGGACGATTTGTGGTACGCGACGAGCGCGCCGGCCGTGGAACATGTCCTCGAACGAGCCGAAGGGGTGGCGCACGTTTTGACCGATCTGGCCGCGCGTCGAGTAACCGTCGAAATCTTGCCCGAGTACCGCGCCCGCGGCATTCCGGCGCGCACGTTGGCGCGCTTTGGCTTGCGCGCTATCGAAACCGGGCGCTCGGGCGCGCAGAACGTATTCTGGCTACGCAGCGCGATTCTGTTGATGATCGAATTGCTCGCCGTGTGGAGCGCGGGCGCGCACGCGGGGTTGCTGCCCGCGGCGCGCGCCGACCATTCACCTCTGGTGCTCGTGGCGCTCTCGTTCGTTACCCTGTTCGTCGCGGCATTGCCGTTTTATCGTTTCGCCTACGCCGCGGCGCGGCACGGGGAATTCGATGCGACCGTCATCGCCGCGCTGTTGGCGTCGGTATTGGCCCTCGGCAGTTTAACCATCGGTTTGCTCTCGCCCCACGCGTGGATGACGGATATTGGATTTCTGATCGCGGCGACGTTTACGTCCGGTTGGTTCAGCGCGCGGGCGCTCACGCTCTGGGTGTTCCCGCGCTGGCGCGGGATGCGTCGCAAGGTTAATCTCGTTTCCGCGGCACCGGCCCAGTTAGGTATCGTCAAGGAGTAATCCATGTCGGCTATTTCGCTGCCCATTTCAATTCCCAGCGGGAAAAATCACAAGCTCTACGTCGTCCCGATCGTCGCGGGTCTCGTCGCCGCGCTGGCGATGTTCGGGTTCTACATCCTGCTGCTGACCGTGTTCCAGGATTTCTCTCACGCGATGCAGCAGGCCGGACAGGACTGGCTGTGGGTGGGCTTGGTCGCGCTCGGGTTCGGCGCACAGATCGGATTGTACGCCTATCTACGCATGATCATTCACGCGGCGCAGGCCGCGGGCGTTACGGCCATGACGGGCGCGGGCACCGGCACATCCACGCTCGGCATGATCGCGTGCTGCGCGCATCATCTAAGCGACATCGCGCCGCTCGTCGCGTTGACGGGCGCGAGCGGGCTTTCGGGCGTAATTGGATTCTTCAACGAGTGGAAGTATGCGTTTATCGCGCTCGGCTTGGTGATGAATGCGATCGGCATCGTCGTAACAGTGCGGACGATTCGGAAACACAAGGCGCATTTGCTCGCAATGGCGAGCGAGCCAGAAACGGCGCCAGCGTGCCACTAACAGGTCACATGTCACAGGTCGCAAGTCACAAGTCACAGGTCCCAGGTCTCAGGTTTTCGGCGACTGCGACTTGCGACTTGTGACTTGTGACCTGAGACTTGAGACCTGCGACCAGGAGAAATTATGACAACGAAACAAATCACACTGCCCATCGTCGGCATGACGTGCGCGAGTTGCGTGGCGCATGTCGAAGGGGCGTTGAATAATTTGAGCGGCGTCGAGAAGGCCATCGTCAATCTCGGCGCGGCCAAGGCGAATGTCGAGTACGACCCCGAGCGCGTGTCGCCCGCGCGGATGTTTGCCGCGGTCACGGATGTCGGCTACGAGGTCGGCAGCGCGAGCGTGACGCTGAACGTCACGGGCATGACGTGCGCCAGCTGTGTCGCGCACGTCGAGGGCGGGCTGAATGAACTCGACGGCGTCACTAAAGCGGTCGTCAACCTCGCGCTGAATACGGCCAAGGTCGAGTACGTGCCCACGCTGGTGACGATTGCGGATCTGAAGCGCGCCGTTCAGGACGTGGGCTATGAAGCCGAGCAGAAGAACGACCAGGTCTCGGCGATGGACCGCGAACGCGAGACGCGGCAAAAAGAGATCCGGCGGCAGGGCATGTTCCTGGCGTTTGCGACGCCGATTGCGCTCGTCATCATGATCGGCACATTCCGGGATATGTTACCCGCCAACATCATGGCGCTCATTCCCGAACTCCTCGGCGAGAAATGGCTGTTGGGCCTGCTGACCACGCCGATCGTTTTTGGCCCGGGGCGGCAGTTCTTCATAAACAGTTTCCGCGGCCTGCGCCACGGCGTCACCGATATGAACCTACTGTACGCGACCGGCATCGGCGCGGCCTACGGCATCGCGGTCATCAACACGCTGTTCCCCGATGCGGGCTTTGGCGGCAAAGGCGCGACGTTCTTCGAGTCGGCGGCGCTCCTCACTTGGTTCATCGTGCTCGGCCGCTTTCTCGAAGCGCTCACGCGCGGGCGCACGAGTGAGGCGATTCGCAAACTGATGAGTCTACAGCCCAAGATCGCGCGCGTAGTGCGAGAGGGCAAAGAGCTCGAAATCCCCGCGGACGAAGTGATCGCCGAAGACCTTGTCCTCGTGCGACCGGGCGAGCGCGTGCCGGTGGATGGCATTGTCAAAGAGGGCTATAGCGCGGTGGACGAGTCCATGCTGACGGGCGAATCGCTGCCGGTCGAAAAGAAGGTCGGCGATAACGTCATCGGCGGGACGATGAACAAGACGGGCGCGTTCAAGTTCCTCGCGACCAAGGTCGGCGCGGATACGGCGCTGGCGCAGATCATCAAGCTGGTCGAGGACGCGCAGGCGTCGAAAGCGCCGATCCAGAAACTCGCCGACTGGGTGGCGGGGCATTTCATTCTCGGCGTCCATGTCCTCGCGCTGCTCGTGTTCGCGTTCTGGTTCTTTATCGGCTACGAACTGTTCTTCGATCCGGCCACCGGCTTTGTCTTGTCGCCGTACACGTTAGGCGAGATCGGCGTCTTTGGCTTTGCGCTCTTATTGAGCGTGACGGTGCTCGTCATCTCCTGTCCGTGCGCAGTCGGGTTGGCGACCCCAAGCGCGATGATGGCGGGCACCGGCAAAGCCGCGGAGCACGGCGTCTTGTTCAAGAATGCCGAAGCCATCGAGAACGTGTCGAAACTGCAGGCGATTGTGTTCGACAAGACGGGAACGCTGACGAAGGGCGAGCCGTCGGTCACGGACGTACTGGAAGTTGGAAGTTGGAAGTTGGAAGTTGGAAGTCAACACTCTGTTCTCCAGTTCGCCGCGATTGCTGAAAAGAATTCGGAACATCCGCTGGGTGAGGCGATCGTGCGCGGTGCGAAAGAGCGCGGCCTGGAGATTCGCGATGCCGAGTCGTTCAACTCGATTCCGGGTCATGGCGTCGAAGCGCGGTCGGAGGGCCGCGAAATCCTGCTCGGCAATCGCAAGTTGATTCAGGCGCGCGGCGTCGAGATCACGCCGTTGCTGGCACAAGCCGAGCAATTGGAACGCGATGGCAAGACGGTCATGTTTGTCGGGGTGGATCAAGTTGCTGCCGGACTCATCGCGGTGGCCGATACTTTGAAGGAATACTCCGCCGATGCGATTCGGGTGCTGCACAAACTGGGCATCGAGACCGTGATGATCACGGGCGACAATCAGCGGACGGCCGAAGCGATTGCGAAGCAAGTGGGCATTGACCGTGTGCTGGCCGAAGTGCTGCCGCAGGACAAGGCGAGCGAAGTGAAAAAGTTTCAGGCGCTCGGCAAAAAGGTCGCGATGGTTGGCGACGGCGTGAACGATGCGCCCGCGCTGGCGCAATCGGATGTCGGGATGGCGATTGGGTCGGGCACGGATGTCGCCAAAGAGACCGGGCACGTGATCCTCATCAAGGACGACTTGCGCGATGTGGTGGTCGCGATCGAGGTTGGCAAGGCGACGATGCGCAAGGTAAAACAGAACCTGTTCTGGGCGTTTGTCTACAACACGCTCGGTATTCCGCTCGCCGCGGGCTTGTTCTATCCGCTGTTCCGCGTGGTCGTCAGCCCGGAATTGGCGGGCTTTATGATGGCGATCAGTTCGTTGACGGTCACTTTGAACACGCTGTTCCTGCGCGGGTTCGTGCCGTCGGTGCGGCGCGGTTCGGGCGGCACGGGGGCGACCGACGACCGAGGTCGCCACCTCGGTGGGGTCGCGGCAACAAGAACGCAAAACCTGCCTTCGCAGGTTCAAGTGCCGGCAGACTAGGTTTGACACGCGGCACGCGGAGGGAGACCGGAGAGCGAACGCGAGCGCGTGCCTAATCGAGAGGTCGTGCGCTCTTGCCGATGGAGTCCAGTCGAACGTGGCAGACTACCGAGCAAGGCGGGAGCGTGCGAGAGCGAACTGGCTCGCAACTCCCCAGTTTGTCCTCTCGTCCAGAGGAAAGAGCGCGTAAGTTGGAGCGAACAAAACGACTGAAACGCTGTGCTTTCTGCGGCGACAAAATCAAGGGGCAGGGCGCGCAGCGGAACGGCAAATGGTTCTGTTGTCCCTGGCACGCGGACCACTATCGTCCGCCCCCGCCGTGGTGGAAACGACTCTTTGCGCGTCCACAAGGCGAGCCGGGCGGCGGCGGTAACTGCTGCGCCTGAAGAGAGGAGTAATCGGAATGGACCTGGATAAGAAAATTGCGCGGACGAGCGCGGCGATATACGCGGCAATCTCGATCACCGCCAGCGCGCTGTTCTTGATCGCCGCAACCGCCGCGGGGAAATACACCGATGTGGCGCGATTCGGCGGCGCGGTGTGGGTGTTGCTGCTGTCATTTATCGTCACGATGCCGCTCGTGACGTCGGAAGTGAAAAAGCGGATGAAGGCGAATTAGGCAATTCGACTAACCACATTTCAGTAGAGGAGAAGTAAATGAACCATGACCACTCGCAAGGCATGGGCAAGCACATGCTGCTCATGCTGATCTGCTGTCTCGTGCCGCTGGGCCTCATTCTCGCGGTCAGCGTGTTCGGGCTTTCGCTCGGGCCCCTGCAAGCGTTCGCGCCGTACCTGCTCGTTCTGCTGTGCCCGATCATGATGTTCTTTATGATGCGCGGCATGGGACACGACCACGGCGCGGCCGGTATGCACCATCACACCGACGCGCCGCGCCAGCAACCTACAAAACAAGTTCCCGAGACAGCTCAAGGCGCCGTCAAGACAACGGCCGCGGTGGGCCAGGAAAAATGCCACTAAATCAATGAGCCAACGCGCCAATGTGCCAAAGAAAGAATGAGACAATGCGCCAGGTCAACCCAATTGGCTCATTGATATGACGGAGGAAACCATGAACGCATCCACTCAACCGCACGATTTACCGCCCATCACATCTACGCGCCGCGGCTTTATCAAGTGGCTCCTCGGCACATCCGTGGTCGCGACCGTCGCGGGCGTCTTTGTGCCCGTCATCGGTTATCTCTGGCCGCCCGCCCGCAAGGGGCGCGGCTATTCGGGGCCCACAATGGTGGCCGCCCTAGCGGATATCCCCGTAGGGACGGGCACGGTTGTCCCGGTGGACGACAAGCCGGTGATCATCGTCAACACCGCCGCCGGTGGCGTCAAGGCCTTTTCCGCGATCTGCACGCACCTGGGGTGTGTCGTGGATTGGAACAAGGGCAAAAACGTGATTCAGTCGCCTTGTCACGACGGGCGGTTCAATCCCGTAACCGGCGACGTCGTTTCGGGCCCGCCGCCGCGCGCCTTGCCCGCGTACGAATTATCGGTCAAGGACGGCAAGATTTACGTGGGCAAACCGCTCGGTCAAATCTATGGCGCGTAAAGCAATGAGCCAATGGCCCAATGTGCCAATGAGCCAAACAATTACCGTGTGAGAAATCTTTAGAAGGAGAAACAAGCGATGGAAAAAGATGTGGTATGCGGAATGACGGTTGACCCGAAGACCGCCGCAGGCAAGTCGGAGTACAAGGGCAAGACCTACTACTTTTGCTCGAAAGTGTGCAAGGCATCCTTCGACAAGAATCCCGAAAAGTACGTGAGCGCGCAACCGAGCGAGCACGCACACCATTAGTGGAATAGTGCGCTAGTTGGGTAGTTGGGTAGTTGGGTGGTTAGGTGGTTCGCCGGGTCGTTCGTTTGGAATTGACTAACGAACTACAAAACTATCAAACTATGAAACTATTGCACTATCGCACTATCAAACTATCCAACTATGATTTATTTGAACATTGATCCCATCGCCATTCACCTCGGGCATTTCATGGTCCGGTGGTATGGTATTTTTATCGCGCTCGGCATCGGCGTGGGGATGTGGCTGGCGGTGCGCGAGGCGAAACGCAAGGGCATTCTCACCGACCATATCTATGACGCCGCGCTGTGGGTCATTCCGGCCGGCATCGTCGGCGCGCGGCTGCTGCACGTGATTGACGATTGGCCGAACCACGCCGCGAATCCCTGGACGATTTTCGGCACGGATGGACTCGCGATTTTCGGCGGGCTGATCGGGGGAATCATTGCGCTAGTCGCGTACGCCCGCGTCCACCAGCTAGCGCTTTGGCGGCTGCTGGATGTCGCCACGCCCGGTGTGCCGCTCGGGCAGGCGATTGGCCGCATCGGTTGTTTCATCAACGGCTGTAACTATGGCTGGCCGACCGATGGCACGTGGGGCGTCGTGTGGACGAGTCCCGATTCGATGGCGCCGCTCAATGTGCCGTCGCAGCCCGCGCAGTTGTACGAACTGGTGTGGGACCTGTTCGTCTTTGGCATCGTCTGGAAACTGCGGACGCGTGTCCAAGCCGATGGCGTGCTGTTCGTCGCCTACGGCGCGCTCTACTCACTTGGCCGCTTTTTCATTTCGTTCCTGCGCGCCGACAATCTGTACTTCGCCGAGCTGCGCCAAGCGCAAATCATCGCGCTGGCGACGATTGCGCTGGCAATCCCGGTCATCGTGTGGCTCAACCGCCGCGCGGTGGGAATTGGGACGCGGATTCACGCGGATGGACGCGGATAAAAACAAACAGGATTTGCGGAATCGCTTGCGGAGCGCGCAAGGGCACATGCGCGCAATTGCGGACATGATTGATCGCGACGCGCCGTGCGCGGACGTGCTCCGCCAGACGCTCGCCGTACGCGGCGCGCTGAGCGCGATCCAACGCGAGTTATGGCGCGCGTATCTGCTCGACGAGAACTGCGGCCTGCAACACGAGCAAGCGGAGCAGCGCGTCCGCGCGTTGCGCGAACTACGGCAAACATTGAATGAGCCCTCTCGAAAGTAAATTCGCCGCGCGTGTCTTGCTTCCCCAGAACTAGACTCACGTCTCAATCCGGTCAAAACCACGTTCCAATTTCCGTCCGATTTTCCCCGGCGCAACCGCGCCAAATTGCCTACTCGTCACCCCGCCGAAATGCCTACTTCTAAACCCGCCTGTTGGCGGTTACGCAAATCTCCGAGTCCGTTTAGAATATTTCCAGTGCGCAATGACCCGCCCACTTTCAGGAGGCACCGTATGCTCAAATGCTTGATTCTTTCCACTCTCTTCACGCTGGTCCTGCTCGGCAGCGTCTCGCCGGCGCGCGCCGAAGAACCACCCAAGATTTCCATGATGGACGTTTCCGTGTGGCCCGAATACGATCAGCCGGGCGTGCTCGTCCAATACCAGGGGAACGTCGCCGGGAAGGCGGACAAGACGAGTCCGGTCGAACTGTATTTCTTTGTGCCGAAAGGCGCGGGCGTGTGCGCGGCCTGCGCGGTTCAAGCGAACGGCAACCACACCAGCGAAACGTGGAAAGAGTCCGAGGCGGAGGGCGGCTTGACCAAGATTACCTTCAACGTGAGTGAGCCGCAGTTCCACGTCGAGTATTACTACAACCCGCTGCCCACCGCGACGGACAAAAAGTTCTCCTTCGCTTACACCGCGGCGCTGCCTGCCGATCAAGTCCAGGTAGATATTCAGCACCCGCTCAAGGCGACCAACTTTGCCCTAACGCCCGATACGCCTGATTTGCACAAAGATAACGACGGGTTCACTTATCACTCGTATACCTTCAAACAAGTGGCCGCCGGGCAGAAGCTCGCCACGGACGTGGCTTACACCAAGACCGATCCCAAGCCGTCCGTCTCGGGCAACCCACCCGCAACGACCACGAACGCCGCGAGCACCGCGAGCGACGGCGGGATCAATCCCAATCAGATCATCGTCCTCGCGACCTTTGTCGTGATGGGCGGCATTATCGCTTATTTTGTGTGGGAACGGAAAAACCGGGGCGCCCAGCCGGAGTACGTTCGCGCAGAATGGCACGACGCGGCGCCGCGCGGGGACGGGCTTGCCACGGGCGGGTACTGCACCCAGTGCGGCAACGCGCTGCAGGCGGGCGACCGGTTTTGCGCGCGGTGCGGCCATCCGGCGGCGGAGATTTAAATGACCGGCAAAGTGGCTCTGCTCGGCCTCGCGTTCCTGACGCTATTTATCTTTGGCAATTTCTATTTTACCTTGACGGGCGGGCCCTCGCGCACGCAGACCGCGCGGCTCGACCCTTACGGCGAGATCAGCATCCATCTCGAGACGGAGCCGGATCCGCCCAAGACGGGCGGGATTCCGTTAATGCTACACATCACCGATCCGAGCGGCAAGAGCATCGCGGTGGATGAGGTCCAATACGAGTATGCGTTCCAAGATCGCGAACCGCGGACGCTCAAGGGCGAGAGCAAAGGAGTTGGCGCGTTCACGGCCGTGGCCGCGCTGAACGATGTGGGCGAATGGCAGGTGCGGGTGACGCTCGTCAAAGGTACTCAGCAAACGCAAGTCAAATTCACTTTGCGCGTCGGCGCAAACATCTAGCCCATGACCGAGGTCAAGCTGCACGTGCGCGACCATCTCGCGCACGTCCTCAACGATGTGCCCTGGCTCACGCGCGTGGCGGGACACGTGGGACTGTTGGCCCTCGTCTTCGGCGCGGTGCTGGTGGCCCAAGTTCGACTCGAGTTGCGATATGCTCACGATCGGCCAATCGCTCACGATTCTGCCGGTCAACGGCGTATACCACACCGTCGCGAATGGCGAGACCCTGGAGACCATCGCCAAGAAACACTCGGCGGATGTGAAAGCGCTGGTGAGCTTTGAACTGAATCAGCTAAATCCGGGCGCGGGGTTGGCCCTTGGGCAATGGCTCGTGGTTCCCGGCGGCAAGAACGCCATCGTGCAAAAACAAGTCCGCGCGTACAGCGGCGCGATTCCGCCGAGCGCGGCCCGCGGCACCGGGAATTTCGGCTGGCCGGTCAGCGGGGTGATCACGCAAAAGTTCTGGGCCTTTCATCAGGGCATTGACGTCGGCGCGCCGACTGGCACGCCCGTCACGGCGGCGGATTCGGGATTCGTAACCTTTGCGGGATTCGACACGACAGGGTTTGGCAAGATGATCTTGATTGATCACGGCGACGGCTTTACGACGCTTTACGGGCACCTGGATCGCTTCGCCGTGGCGGCGGGCGATTCGGTGAAAAAGGGTCAATTGATCGGACGGGTAGGAAACACCGGTAACTCCACCGGCCCGCACCTGGATTTTCGGATTCGGCAGAACGGGGTCTGGAGAAATCCGTTCGGGTTCTTGAAATAGGGATTGGAAGTTGGAAGTTGGAAATTGGAGGTTGGAGGTTGGAAGCTTGACCTCGAACTTGCGGATAAAGGAGATACTATGAATCGAAGATTGATCGTACTCACAGGCACATTCGCGCTGATCGCGTTGTTGGTTGTGGGCTGCGCCGGCGCGGCGGCGCCCACTGCGGCACCCGTGCCGGCCGCGAGCAACGCGGCGTCAAGCAGCGCGGCAGCGAACAACCCTGCGGCGCAATCCAGTTCCAGCGGGGGCGCGTTCGAAAGTAAATCGAACGAGGGCGGCAGCGTGACGGTCGTGGTGAAACCGACTGCGCTCGCCGTCGGCGAGACGGTGGCCTTTGACGTGGCGATGGACACGCACTCGGTCGAGCTGAGCGACGACATGACCAAGATTGCCATTCTGCGCGACGATGCGGGCAAGGAATATAAAGCGACCGCATGGGACGGGCCCGGCGGCGGCGGACACCATCGCGAAGGAATCATAAAGTTCGCCGCGCTGACCAGCAAACCCCATCACGTCGAGCTGGTCATCAAGGGCTTGGCCAAGGTGCCCGAACGCGTCTTCCAATGGGACATGCCGTAGAGATTCGATGACCCACGCCGACCCATTGTCGCACGCGCGATCTTCAGAGTGGACGGCGCGCGATGTGCTCTTGGTCGTCGCCGCGCTGCTGGTACTGGCGGGCATGACCGCGGCCGTCGCGTGGCGCGACCGGTGGACGACGCTCGTCGCCGCCAATCCGGCGATCCCAGTTTCGATTGCGACGCTCACGACGACGGAATTCCATTCGCTGGCGTTCGACCCGCGCGATCCCGACATCGTCTATTTCGGTCACCACGAGGGCGTGCTGAAAAGCGTGGATGGCGGTAGGACGTGGAAGCCCATTCTGCAGCAGGGCGATGCGATGAGTTTGGTCGCGCTCGATAACGCGCTGGTGATGGCGGGCCATCAAATCTTGATGCGCGGCGACAGCGCTGGGAGCATCTGGAACTTTATCGGAACCAATTTGCCCGACCACGACATTCACGGCTTTGCGGTTTCGCCCGCGAACCCCAACACGTTTTTCGCTTTCGTCGTGAGTTACGGTCTGTGGCGCAGCGACGATGCGGGCGCGACGTGGACGCTCATCTCGAAGGAATTGCCTGAAACGGTGCTCGCGCTCGCGGTCGAGCCGACCACGCCCGAAACCCTTTACGCTGGGACGATGGACAAGGGGTTATTGAAAAGTGGAGACGGCGGCAAGACCTGGAAGCCGGTCAACACCTTGAGCATGAAGATGGCGCTCGGCCTCGCGCAAGACCCGCGCGATCCGCGCATCGTGTTCGCCGGGACCGAAGGCGGTTTGTATCGCAGCAACGCCGACGGCAGCGCGTGGACGCGGGTGGGCTTGGCGGGCAAGGATATCGCGACCGTGGCGGTGAGCCGCGCGAATCCCGCGCGCATTTTGGCGATAGACGCGCAGGGGCGCGTGTATCGCAGCGACGACGGCGGCGCAACCTGGGGCAGGTAGAGGCAGGTCCCAAGTCACACGTCCCAGGTCGCAAGTCGCCTTGAAACTTGTGACCTGCGACCTGAGACTTGCGACTTGAGACTTGGAGCATGAAATGACACAAACAGTAGTTTCGGATCGAACCGCGCGATTTGTGCTGGCGATAGATCGCTTTGCGTTGGACTTGGCGCGGCATTGGCTCGCCTACGTCAACCTGCTGCTCGGCGTTTTCGTCATCACTCCCTTTCTGGCGCCGGCTTTCATGGCCGTCGGCTTGACCGGGCCCGCCGAGGCGATCTACCTGTTCTACAGCTTCCTCTGCCACCAACTCCCGCAGCGCTCCTTCTTTCTCTTCGGGCACAAGGCGAGTTACAGTTTGGCCGAAATCGGCAT
>JACQYF010000108.1 GCA_016208315.1 Chloroflexota bacterium
GGCTCTCTCTGAAAGTGCTGGCGACCAAGTTGAACAAGACGCTCTACGAAGTCAAGACCGATCTCTTACGCGATTATCTCCGGGCGGAATTGCGGCATCCGCATGTTTCTGCTTTTCAGCCCGCCTGAGCGAAAGTCCTAAGAGTAATCGCTGGTAAAATGCCATGCGATCCAGACAGAATTATCTCCAAGGTACGAATCAAGTTGGCCCTGAAACGATTCGTACTCCCAGTCTTGGGATCCGCTCCATTGTCCAACTGTTTGCCAACTGCTTCCATCATGAGACGCCTCAAAAGCGAGCAAATCACAGCACGACTCAATCTCCCGCCACAGGTAAAAATCTACAAACGCAGAAGATGCATTGCTCAAATCAATTGGACCATAAATCATTCGAGTATTAATGTTGTCAGCATATTGGCTGGGAGGGTAGATACTATCTGCTCCGCCTGCGGCGGGCCATAGGCCTCCAAAACCATAGTAGTTGGAGTGACCCCACTCGCGATCATAACCATCGTTGCTCAAGTCGGCAACCGTCCATACTGAGTCAGGCCAATTGCCTGTTTCAAAGTCGTCGCTATGAATCGTTTGCCAGGTGCCCGTGGGCTGACGTGGAGTTTGAGCAGCGACATTCCCATAACCAGTCAAAACGCCCCAAGCTAGCAGACCAGCTATAACGACACGACTAGGCAGTTGCTTCATTCTCGTCTCCTTGTGGATGGAGTGAATTACGAGCTGTGATGCAAATTGTGCCAAATAATAAACAGTCAACTGAACACTGTTGACTGTTCACTGTTGACTGTTCACTGGCCCTTACGGCGCTTTGTGGCACGCGACACAGGTCGCATCCGTGCGTCCCTGGTGATCGGCGGGCAATTTCGGTTGCGGGAGAACTCCGTGACAGACCAAACAGCCCGGGCGTCCCGCGTGATTTACGGGCTGCGCCTTGGCAACTGCCGAAGGCGCTAAACCCCCGGCCGCCGGTGTAGAGGAACCGGGCGCCGCGCCGGTGCCCAACGGGTGGCAGGCCGCGCAGGTCGCATCCGTGCGTCCCTTGTGATCGGCAGGCAATTTCGGTTGCGGCAAGCTCTCGTGACACGCCATGCACGTCGTTCGTCCGGCATGGTTCGCGGGCTGCACCTTGGGCGCGCCACCCGTGCTGCTTGCTGGGATGGGCGTCGTTCCCATCTGCGCCGAACCCGTTGGAACCGGCGCGCTGCCGATCTTGTGGCAGGCGGTGCATGTGTTATCTGCGCGGCCTTGATGGTCCGCCGGCATCCTCGGTTGAGGCAAGGCGGCATGACACGAGAGGCAAGTCGTCCGGCCCTCGTGGGTTGCAGAGAGTGGTTTGGCGGAGATGACTTGGACCGTGGCCCCTGGCGCTTTGGTCGGCGTCGGCGTAATCGGCGCGTAGACCCGGACCTCCGCGCGGCGCGGCAGGGTAGTAATCGCCGTCGCTTCGTAGGTCGTCAGGAAAAAGACCATGACGAGCATGACGACCGCGGCCAGCGTTGCCACGGGGATAAAGACGCGTTCCCGGTTCCGCAGCACTTCGGGCGAAGGGCGCGGATCGGGTCTGCCGGTCTTGAGGCGTTCGAGCTCGAGACCGTGCTCTTCGTGCATTTGTTGCTCGGTCATCTTGCCCGTAAAGACGGTCTTGTTAAGGGTCTTGACGTGAACGTTGTAAAAGTGCCAGACGACGATGGCGAGCACGGCCAAGATCGCTTCCGCGCCGTGCGCGGCTTTGGAGACGGGGATCACGTCGCCGTGCAACCACCGGGCCGCATTGATCGGATTCCACATGATGAACCCGGTTACGGCCATCAGCACCGTGCCCCAGACAAAGGCCCAGTATTCCGCCTTTTCGGCGAAATTAAAGCGGTCGAACTTGGGATGCTCCTTCGTCAGTCCCAGATTGTAGCGGATCGCATCTATCGCGTCGAACAGATCATCCAAACGCGGGAACATGGTCCAGCGGACGCGCAGGACGAGGACCTTGTACGCGATGATGATCAGGTGGTAGATCGAGGAGACGATCATGACGATCGCCGCGACGTGGTGGAACAAGCGAACCGTTTCGATGCCGTCCATATAACCGATCATCGCCTCGGCCCAACCGTCGCCGGCGAATTTTTGCGGCAGCCCGGTGATGGCGAGCACGGTAAACGATAGCGCCATCGTCCAGTGTTCGACGATCTGGGAAACTGAAAAGCGCAAATAATCTCTTTTCTCGGCCATCGGCTATGCCCCTTTCTTCTGAAAGCGGTTCAGGATTCGGCGCACCAAATCGAGGAGAACGAACCCGCCCATACCGCCGATGACCACCGGGATCAAGATCATGTAGAACAGCTCCACGTAGTACACGGCTGGATGACGTTCCGCACTGGCGCGATAGTGCATGAGCCACGAAGCCGGGAAATCGGTCGTCGCGTCGGGGTGGCACTGCTGGCAAGTCTTGAGCAGGTTTTCGCGAAAGACGGTGGACTGTGGGTCGTTCACTTTTTTGATATTGTGGACGCCGTGGCAATCATAGCAGACGGCCTTGTTCGAGGGCGCATCCGGCGACTGCTTGACAAAGAGTTCGACGGTGCTGCCGTGAAAATCGGCGACGTAGGTATTCATCACGTCGGTGGAAATATTGTATTTACGCATCGTCGCGCGATCGGTGTGGCACTTGGCGCAAATATCGGGCGATTTCAAGCGGAAGGCCGCGGTCGTCGGATCGCCGATGTTGTGTACGCCGTGGCAGGTGACGCAGGTGGGCACGTCGGGGTTGGACTCGTCCAGCAGGGCCGCGCCGTGAATGCTCGATTTATAATCATTGTAAATCGTGCTGTGGCACTTTTGGCAAGTCTGCGGAACGCGTGAACGCGGCTCGTGCGCCTTGGTGACGTAGTGGGACGTATGGCAATCCGTGCAGACCGGCGCATTGCGATCGCCAGCGGCCAAATCCTTGGCGTGAATCGAATCGAGCGTGCTTTGATAATTCTTCTCGTGGCATTGCCGACAGAGCGTGTACATCTGGAGCGAGAAATCCCGCGCGTCTTTCGCCGCGATGGGCGGATGGGGATAGCCGGTGATGTTCAGGTGACAGGCCGTGCAACGTTGGCCTTGCTTGCCGTGAACCGACGCGTCGAAACGCGCCTGATCGGTGTACAGCGAAAGTGTCTCTCCACTCGGCAATTTAACCGACAAGTTGGGGTTCGCGTGGCACGCCAGGCAGACTTGGTTCTCGACGACGGCGGGCTGTGGCGCCTCCCCCGGTCCGCCGGCAAATGCCGCCGGCGCCGCGAACAGCGCTAGGACTGCAAACAACACAAGCGCAACCAAACGCCATGACCAAAGTTGAATCATACCGATTCTCCTGGAATTAAAAAATGCCTTTCCCGCAAAGCAGAAAGGCACTCGTAACCTTACCGAAGCAGATGTTTGTCTGATGCTAACAAAACACGAAGAAAGGTTCAGCCGCGCCGCTGAACCCGCTCATCCCAAAATTATCTTATCAATAACAAGTCAAAATCGAGTGAGTGAAAGGTCAAAATTCAGTCCGAAAAGGCAAACAGGAAAACAGGTACACAGGTAAACAGGTAGACAGGTAGACAGGCCTTCCTCATCTACAGCAGCGGCCTCATCGTCCTCATCGTCTGCTCCTGCGCGCTCGCGATGTCCGGCTTGGGCAGAATTTCCGCGCTGACCCAGCCCGTGTATTTCATTTCGCGCAAGGTGGCGACGATGCGCGCGAAATCAACGTGGCCCGCGCCGGGCGCCCAGCGATTCGAATCGGCGACGTGAACGTGGAACAAGCGCGCGCCGCACGCGCGCAAACTTACTTCCATGTCCGGCTCTTCGATGTTCGCGTGGAACGTGTCGTACAGCGCGCCGAGATCGTCCGCGCCAAGTTCGTTGATCAGCGCGAGCGTATCGTGGACATCGTTGAGCAGGTTGGTTTCGTAACGATTGATCGGCTCGAGTACAAAGCGCACGTTGGATTCGTGGGCCGCATCGGTGACGATTTTCAGGGCCTGCATGAGCCAAGCGCGCGCCTGTTCAGGTGTCACATCGCGTTGAACCTGGCCGCGAATCAAACCGAGAATGATTATGGCGTTGAACTCGCGGGCGAGCGGGATGTGCGACAAGACTCGTGAGACTGCGCGCTCGCGAATCGCGGGATCGGGATCGGTGAACGAAAGATGCTCCTCACCCCACGCTTGTCCCGTGCCAATCGCGGGGACGAGCAGGTGGTAGTTGTCCATGACGCGTCTGACGCCCGCCACGTCGAGCAGCGCGGGATCGCGCACGGCCAGCTCGATGCCGTCGTAGCCCAATTCCGCGAGGCGCGCCGCGTTCGCCTCAAAATCGGGGAAAAAGGTGACGGCTTGGAATTGGGTGGGTTGGGTTGAAATGACGAAGGAGAGTTTCATAGTTGAATAGTTTGATAGTTTCATAGTTTGGTAGTTCGCTGGCTGGGTGGTTCGGTGGTTGGGCGTTGACTCCTTTACTATTCAACTATCAAACTATGAAACTAGCATGCACTAATCGGTTAGCTGCCCGATTCTTGGCAGGGCGTACACGGATTTCCAGCCCTCGCTGAGCGGTTCGCGCAAGTACGGTTCCATATCGTCTTTCGAGCGCAGCGTCACTTCCTCGGTGGGCGGCACGGCGCCGGCGGGAAACGCGGCCAGGATTTCGTCGTTGACGAGCGTGAGGTAGCGCAGGATCGCCGCGAGCGGGCGCATCGCCTTGCGCGCCTCGCCGCGCGTCGCCTTGCCGACCACGCCTTCGGGCGTGCCGGCGATCTCGATCGGGAAATGCCCTTCGCCTTCCGACCAGCGATGCGGGCGGTTGAAAGGGTCAACCGACTTGTCAAAGTGGCCGTCGGGCAAGTACGCGCGCGGGTTGGTGTCCACCGCGTATTTCATATCCACCATCTCGGGGAACAGGTACAGCGCGAGCGAGGTTTCGGATTCGTCGGCGTGGACAAAGTTGGTGTCCCAGTCTCCGCCCACTTCTCGCGTACGCCACATCTCGCGCGTGCCGCGATGCCAGTCGAGCACGCGGAAGAGGCCCGGAAGCTGGTAGCGTTTCTGGAATTCCTGGATCGCCGATTCGAGCACCCATAATTGGCCATGGTTGTTGACGATGATCTGCTTGCGGAAACCGTCGTTCCACAGCCCGAGCATGGTATCAATCATCATCTCGCGCACGATGGTCTCGCGCACGATGACCGTGCCGGGCATGCCCACGTGGTGATAGGGGTGCGCGCCGTAATTCAGCGGCGGCAGCGCGAGGTTGATGTGCCCATCGCGATTCTTTTCGGTGTAGCGGCGGACGCCTTCGCAAATCATGCTGACGAAAAGCGTATCGGTTGCGCTGGGCAAGTGCGCGCCGTGCAGTTCCGTGCAGCCGACCGGGATCAGCACAACATCGTTCTTGTGGCGGTTCTCGACGACTTGCCAATGCGGGGTAGTCTGGATGTACGCGCCGGGCTTGGCCCACTCGCAGCCCGCGGCGGGAAAACCGTATTCCGCGAGAATCGCTTTCAATTTCGCTTCATCGGCTTCCCAGATTTCTTTCTTCATGCGACCGACGGCATTATCTTCAAACCACAGATCGGGTTGATTGGAAGGTAACTTGCCGGGGGGCACTTGAGTTACTACTGACATTGTTTAGACTCCTGAATTTTGGGTTGTGAGCTCCAGCACGCGCTTGGATTTCTCGCGCGCTTCTTTCGCCACCGCGAGCGGGTCGCGCTGCCAGTATTCGGGGCGAAAGATTTCGACCGAGGCGACGCCATCGTAACCGATGCCGCGTACCGCGGCGATGATGTCCTTGAGCGGAATCACGCCGTCGCCGGGGAAAAGCCGGTTGGCGTCGGTGATTTTTTCTTTGGGCATTTGCTCGACATCGTTGATGTGAAAGACGGCCAGTTTGCGGACGTCAATCTCGCGGATGGATTCGAGGGTCGAGCCGCCTGCGTAAAAATGGCACGTGTCAATGACCATGCCGACGTTCGGGAGATTCACGGTCTTGACGATCTCCCACGCTTGCGCGGCGGTCTGCACCGAACACCACGGAAAGCCGAGAAACTCGAACGCAAGATTCGCGCCAAATTTCGCGGCGACCGCGCTCATCGCGCGCAGACTGGCGACGGTGTTGTCGCGAATCTCGCGCCATGGCGCGCCTTGCGGCGCAGGCCCGGGCACCGCGACGATCCACGGGCAATCGAGCGCGCGGCAATACTGCGCCAGTTGCTCGGTGCGGCCCAAAAGGGTCATGTGCCCATCCTCGTCCTGGAAATTGATCTTTTCAATCGAGTTGATCGCGTGCGTCTTCAAGCCCGCCGCGTCAATCATCTGCCGCACTTGAGAAACAAATCGCGTTTGCAGATATTTGTCCAGCTTGGTCGCGGTGATTTCGAGCACGTCATAGCCCGCTTGGCCCGCAATGCGAATATCCGTGGGTAAAGCGCTCGTCATGGTGGTTGCGCCGTTGAAACCGAGTAACATAGAAACCTCATTCTTCCGCAATGATATGGCAGCGTTCCGTCGGCAGGTGCAGGCGGACCGGCTCGCCGACCGCGCGGCGATGGGTGCTGGGGGCCTGCACGCGCACGAGCAGATTCTCGACTCGAACGCGATAGTCAACCACGTCGCCGAGGTAGGTGGCCTGTTTGACGGTTCCGCACAGAATGTTCTCCGCCTGACTGTCGTTGACAAAAGCGACGTCATTCGGTCGAATAAACAGGGTGGCGGTCTGACCGGTTACGATTCCGGGCATGGAGGTCACGGTCAACGTGGCGGATCCGACCGTAACCTGCGCCGTCTCGGCGTCGAACGACTCGACGCGCGCGGGAATGAAATCCGACAGGCCGATAAAGTCGGCGATAAATTTGCTGCGCGGCCGCTCATAGATTTCCTCGGGCGAGCCGAGCTGTGCCAGCTTGCCCTTGTTGATCACCGCGATGAGGTCGGACATGACGAGGGCCTCTTCTTGCGCGTGCGTCACGTAGATCGCTGTAATGCCCAAGCGTTTCTGCAAATCCCGAATCTCGAATCTCATTTCCTCGCGCAGTTTCGCGTCGAGGTTCGAAAGCGGTTCGTCGAACAGCAACACCTTCGGCTCGACCACGAGCGCGCGGGCGAGCGCAACGCGCTGCTGCTGCCCGCCCGACAGTTGGTTCGGCGCGCGGTCGTGCAGCCCGGTCAATTGCGTGAGCTTCATCACCTCTTCCGTCTTGCGCCGAATTTCGGTCGCGGACATTTTTTTGATCTTCAGCCCGTAGGTGATGTTGTCGAAAACATTCAGATGCGGAAAAATCGCATACGATTGAAACACCATCGCCATATCGCGGCGGTTCGGCGGCACATCTTCGAGGCGCTGGCCGTCGAGCGTAATATGTCCCGAGGTTGGGAACTCGAAACCCGCGATCAGGCGCAGCGTCGTCGTCTTGCCGCAGCCGGAAGGCCCGAGCAGCGTGACGAATTGTCCCTTTTCGATGTTCAGCGAGATGTCGTCCACCGCGGTCACTTCGCCCGCCGTCCCGCGCGCGGGGAATCGTTTCGTTAGATGATCCAATGTCAGATACATGTAATTCAACTCCCCCTCTCATCCTGCTCCCAGCGTCATTCCAATTCCCGTCGTGCGGAAGGCGCGGCCCGCCCACGCGTAGAGCAAGGCAATGGCGGCGAGCACGATAAGGATCAGAATCACCGAGTATGCTGCCGCAAGGCTAATGCCGCCCTGATCTACTTCGCTCATGATGAGCGCAGTGAGGATGGGCCATTTTGCCGACGAAAGGAAAATGATCGCCGAAAGCGAGGTCATGTGCCGCGCGAAACTGAATATCATGCCGGCGACGAACGCGGGCAGAATCAGCGGCAGGGTGACTTGGCGGAAAGTGAGTTGCGCGTCCGCGCCCAAGTTTGTCGAAGCTTCTTCAATCGCCGGATCAATTTGCTGCAATGAGGCGATTCCCGCGCGCACCGACGCTGGCAAGCTGCGGACGGCGTATGCGGCGAGGATGATGTAGGGCGAGCCGACAAGCGCCAGCGTCTCGCCCCAGAAGGTGAGTGCGGCGCCGACGGTCAGGAGCAAAACGGTCGCGACACTCTTCACACGGGGTTTCCAGTTCGAGACTAGAAATGCGGATAGGATGGTGTACGTAAAGCCGAGGATCGCCAGCGGCGGTTGGAAGAACAGGTTGACCCACGCGGCGAGACTCGCAGTGGCCTGCGGCATAATATTCCCACCGATGCTTCGGCCCCATGGCACAAGCGGGCTGGTAAACTCGGGGATGAACTGTCGGGAGAGCAAATAGGCCGCCATCACGATTAGCAGCGTCACCGATGCCTTGCGGGATTTGGGCTCGGCGAAGCGCAAACTCAGGAGCGCAAGCAAAGTGAGAATCGCCGCGAGCGCGATCAACCACGATTGCAGATCAATCTGCGGCAAGTCGGCAAACGGCGCAATGAGCGGATTTGCCGCGAGCGGTTGCCGGCCCTTGGCATTCAGCCCCAGAAAATTAATGGCGACCCCGGCAATGGTTCCTGTGAAAAAGATCAATGCTCGCGCCCAGAGCTCGCGCGCGCCCGCGTTGCAAAGGTAAAACGCCAGCGCGACATAGATCAGCACCACCACGACCAGCGGTGCTTGAATGAACGCAATGATATAGCCGATTCCTAAGATCGTGCCGGGCACTGCGCCGCCAAGGTTCGACGCAAAGTCTACGGCCTCCTTGCCGCTAAAGGTCTTACGCACGACGAGATAAGCGATCACCATTCCAGCAATTCCGGCGATGGGCGTGGCAAGCCCGGAGAGAAACGTGGTATCCAGAATCGCTTTCAAGCCGCGCGACAGCGCCGTGCCGTAGTGAGTCAGGTCGAGTGAGTAATTGATGCCCCACAATTTTGTGATCGAGCCGAGAAATATCCCGGTGTAGAGGGCAATTACAAGCAGGAGCACCAGGAAGGTCAACGCGATGAATGTGCCGCGGATGACCGGTTCTTTCACAAAGCCCGCCCCGCCGCCCGTCGGTTTGCCGGTTACGGCAATGTACGATTTCCGCGAGACCCAGTAGCGCTGCACGAGGAACACCGTCAGCGTCGGCAGAAGCAGAATGAGCGATAACGCCGCGCCTTTTTGCTGGTTGAATTCGCCATTGATCGCAATCCAAATTTGCGTCGAAAGAACGGTGACGTTGCCGCCGATAAAGATCGGATTGCCCAGGTCCGCCAGCGATTCGACAAACATCAGCAGAAACGATCCGGCGATGCCGGGTGTTAAGAGTGGCAGAGTGATCGTCCTAAAAATGCGCCACTTGCTGGCGCCGAGCGAGAGCGCGGCTTCCTCCATCGAAGGGTCAATGCGTTCGAGCAGGCTGCGCAGGATCAAATAGGCGACGGGAAAGAAGGTGATAATCTGGACAAAGATGAGTCCGTCTAGCCCGTAAACGTCGTTCATGCCGGGCTTGTACTGGATGCCGAGGATGTCTTTGGTGATCAAACCGGTCCGACCAAAGAGCAGGAGCGTTGCAATGGCGATGGCGAAGGGTGGGGAGATCGTCGGCACGAGGGCCAAGGCATGCACGATGCGCTTGAAAGGAATATTGCAGCGCACCATCGTGTAAGCAAATAGAAAACCGAGGAGTGTACTGCCCAGCGCGGCGCCCAGCCCCATCTCGATCGTCCAAAAGAAAATCTGCCAATATTGCAGCGTGAACGTTGGGTTCACATAGTTCTGAAAGTATTCAAGACTGAATTGACCTTCATTGGGTTGACCGGCGGGAACGATAAAGCCCTGATAAACCACGCGCGCCAGCGGAAACACGATGAACGCAAACATGAACGCGCCCGTGATCAACAAGCCAACCAGCAGCACCGGATCGCGCGCGATCAGTTTGAATTCGCGGTAACGCCGGACGAGCGCATCGCCAGCGGCGGGGGCGGTAGGTTTTAACGGAAGCGTTGTTTCCATTTCTTTAGTATGGGGGTATGGGAGTGTGGGAGTGGCTTTCGCCCATACCCTCACACTCCCACACATACTACTTCGCCAGCGATGCCGCGGCGATCTCGTTCGAGAACTTGTCCACGAACGCTTTCTGGTTGTTGCCACAATAGTCAAAGTCATAGTTCATGAATTTGACTTGGAGCAATTCGGGCTTGGATGCCTTGGCGCCTTTGGCGGTCGGACCTTGATACGCCTTGTACTTTGGCGGAAGTTCCTGAGTTGCCGGCTCCAATAGCCAATCGTACCACCCTTTCGCATTGTCGAGGTTTTTGGCGCCTTTGACAATTGCCATAGCGCCTACTTCATAGCCGGTACCCTCAGCAGGGAAGGTCAGTTTCAACGGCTGCCCCGACTCGATGCCGGCGATGATGTCATGCGAAAATACGATGCCGACCTGGGTCTCGCCCTTGCCCGCGCTCTGGATCGGCGCAATACCGCTCTTGGTCCAGATTGAGACGTTCTGCGCGAACTTGGTCAGATAGTCCCAGCCGGCTTTCTCACCTTTCAACTGGAGAGCGCTGCACATGAACGTGTACGCGGTACCAGACGACGCCGGGTGCGCGATGGAAATCAGGCCTTTCATTTCCGGTTTGATCAAATCATCAAACGATGTCGGCGCTTTGAACGTGGGATTCTTCTTGAGATATTCCTCGTTCGTCGCAAAGCCGAGCGAGCCCATGTAGATGCCTGCCCATGTCGGGACTGGGTCAGAATCGAGCATCAGTTTGGGATCAATAATGTTGCCCACGTTAGGCGATTTGTATGCCTCGAGCAAACCTTCCTTCTTTGCGGCGAGGTAGGTAGAATTGGGACCGCCATACATGAGATCAAACTGCGGATTGGCTTTTTCGTTGCGGACACGCGTGAGGCCTTCACCCGCCGACAAGCGCACATAGTTCAGAGTGACCCCCGGGAACTTGGACTCGAACTCTTTCTTCATCCCCGCGCACGGCTCTTCATTCAGAATGCAGAGCATGTTCAGGTCGCCCTTGAGCGCGGCTTTCGGCGCGGCAGTCGGCGCAACGGTCGGGGCGGTGGTTGCTGCGGGCGCTTTAGTGGGTTCCGGGGCCTTGGTCGGTTCCGGCGCTTTGGTCGGCTGCGGTGCGGCCGTTGCTACGGGCGCGGTGGTGGGCGGCGGCGCAGTGGGCACGGGGGTGGGCGCCGGCGCAGTGGGCACGGGGGTGGGCGCCGGCGCGCACGCGGCGATGGCGGCCAACATCATTACGAGCGCGAGCATGACGAGCAATTTGGTTTTCACTTCTCCTCCTCGGGTTTGTAATTAGGGATTGGTAATTGGAGATTGATATGGCTGCGTATCACCCCCTTTCCAGTGAACAGTGAATAGTGAACAGTCAACAGCAATCAGTTCACTGTTCACTGTTCACTGTTGACTGTTGACTGTTCACTGCCCACTACGGTTTCACCGTGATCTTGCCGTGGAAGCGTTCGCCGGATGCGGCGATTGCATCCACCGTCTTGGCGAGATCGTAACGCGCGGTGATCATTTGCGTCATGTCGAGCCGGCCCGAGGCCATCATGCGGATGACGCTCGGAAAGACCGCGTCGCCGCTGTGGCCTTGCGCGCCGAAGACTTGGCCGCGGCGCACTTGGAGAGTTTCCAGATACATCGGGACGCGTTCGGCCGCGCGACCGATTTGCACGATCTTGCCATTGATCGCCATCGCCTTTTCCATCTCGGGAATGGTCTTGTTCGGCGCGCCCGCGGCCTCAACCATGAAATCGAAACCTTCGCCCTTGCTCAGTTCCATCAAGACCTGGCTCGGCGAAACCTTGCGCGGGTCGTACACAAAATCCGCGCCGAGCGTCTTGGCAATCGCTTGCCGATTCGGCGAGACTTCAAACGCCGCGACGATGCCGGCCCCCGAAGCGCGCGCCAATGCGATGGCCGCCAACCCAATCGGACCCGCGCCGAACACGGCGACAAATGCGCCCGGCGCGAAACCGCCAGCGCGCGGGAACATGCCGTTGTACGCAACGCTCGTCGGCTCGACCACCGAACCGGCTTCGAACGCCTTTTCCACCGAGCCGTACCGGTCGGCAATCGCATCCAGCTTCCAACAATATTTCGCGCCGATCGCCAAATATTCCGCGAACGCGCCCGGAATCGTAAATCCAATTTCTTCGAGGTTGACGCAATGGTTGGGGTAGCCGTTGCGACAAGGCGTGCAGTAGCCGCACCAAATCATTTCCTCGGCGGTGACCATATCGCCGACTTTGAGATCTCTGACGTTCGCGCCGACCTCGACAACTTCGCCGGAGAATTCGTGGCCGGTCGTCGTGGGAAATTTGGTCAAGCCGGGATAGAGAATGTAATCGTCCTTGTCGTGCTCGTAGAAATGAATGTCAGAGCCGCACACGCCGCAGGCCTTGATCTTGAGCAGCACATCGTCGGGACCGGGCTTGGGGTCGGGCACGGTTTGCACTTGCAGTTTGGGATGGCGCCAGACGCTGGAGCCGGTAATCGCTTTGCCGGTTTGCTTTTCCCATTCACTCACCGCATAATCGGGACGCGGGTCCCATTGAGCATCGAGCACTAACGCTTTCATCGTTCACCTCTCGTGGAATTATGCCTCACCCGAGGGGGTAGGGGGTGAGGTTGACGCGCGCACAATCAACTTGCCGGTTACAGTTACATTATTTACGATCTTGCCGCCGATCAGGTCGAGCAGCATCCACATCGCGAGATGCCCCATCTCATCTTTTGGTTGATGGATCGTCGTCAAAGGCGGATCAACGTACGAGGCCAACTCGATATCGTCGAAGCCGACGAGCGATATATCGTCGGGCACACGCAGCCCGCGACATTTGAGCGCATGCAGCGCGCCAATTGCGGTCATATCGTTGTAACAAAAAACCGCCGTGGGCATCGGCGACCGCGTAAAGAAGCGAGTGACTTGCTCGCCGCTGTCGGCGCGGCCGCTGCCCATCGTCACGAGCGAGGGATCGAACGAAATATCGGCATCGGCCAAGGCGCGTTGATAACCTGTGAGTCGCTCGGAGTGAGACGCGTGGTCGGGAGGGCCTCCCAGGTAGCCGATAATGCGATGCTTGAGTTGAATCAAGTGCTGGGTCGCGCGGACGGCGCTTTGAAAATTATCCACGGCGACCGAGTGGATGAACGGCCCTTCTTGTTGGCTGTTGATCAGAACCAACGGCACGCCGATTTCCTTCAAGAGCGGCAGATAGAGCGCCCCAACGCGGGATGCCGCGACGATGACCCCGTCCACTCGCCATTCGCGCAGCCCCTTGACCAAGTTGACTTCGCGGAGCGGGTCGGAATGCGATGTGCCGAGAATCACGCGGTACCGATTGTTCCCAGCGATTTCCTCGATCCCGCGGACGATTTCGCCCGCGAACGGGTCGGCGATAGTCGTAACGATGACACCAATGGTGCGAGTTTGCTGCGTGACGAGACCGCGCGCGATCGCGTTGGGCGCGTAGCCAAGCTCCTGCGCGATTTGTTGAATGCGACCGCGCGTGGTATCCGCGACAAGAGGACTGTTCGAGAGGGCACGTGAAACTGTGGAATGGGAGACACCGGCCGCTTTGGCGATGTCTTTAATCGAGACTCGCATAGTCCCCCGCTTATTGCACACGTGTGCAATTCGATTATATCAAAAAGGATAGCCAGTGTCAATTGACTTTAATTGGTCACCGGTATGCCCGATCCAGCAAGTCCATCACGTGCAGCACCTCGGCCTTGAGGCCGGCGCGGCGGACGCCCTGTTGGAGTTGGAGGAGACAACCCGCGTTCGCGGTGACGATAATATCCGGTCGAGTCGCCGCGATGTTGGTCATTTTCTCGTCGAGGATTTCAGCCGCGATGTCGGGATGCGTGATGTTGTAAATGCCCGCGCTGCCGCAGCAGCGGTCGGCATCGCGCATCTCGATCAGTTGCAAGCCGGGGATTTGGTTGAGGAGCGCGCGCGGTTGGGCGCGAATGCCTTGCCCGTGCGCGAGATGGCAAGGGTCTTGATAGGTCACGCGCGCGCGAATCTCGCGCGTCGGCTTTTCGATGCCGTGCGCCGCGAGGAATTCGGTGACGTCTTGCACGAGGTCGCTGAATTCGCGCGCCTTGTTCGCGTACTCGGGATCGTCGGCGAGCAAATCCTTGTACTCTTTCATCGCGACCCCGCAGCCCGAGGCATTTACGAGGATGGCGGCGTAACCCCCATTCCCATCCCCCTTGCCCCCTTCCCCTTCCCCCGTCCCGACAGGGGAAGGGGAAGGGGGTAGAAATGCGTCAATGTTGCGCATCGCCATTTCTTTCGCCGTCGCGCGTTCGCCGGCGTGGATGGCGAGCGCGCCGCAGCACGTTTGGTGCTTGGGCATGGCAACGTCAAAGCCGTTGCGCGCCAGCACGCGCACGGTTGCCGCGTCCGTGTCCGCGTAGACCGTGCTCATCACGCAGCCGGCGAGGAAGGCAACGCGACCCCCACCCCCGGCCCCTCCCCCGTTAGAACAGGGGAGGGGAGTAGAAGTGGGGGTGAAAAATTTGTCGGGCAGTCGCGGCAAGAGCGCTTCCGATTCGCGCAGGCCGGGCGGGATGAGGCGCAGTTTGCGCGCAAGCGATTGCAGTCCGCTGCGCTGGTAGAATTTGACCAGCGTCGCGGCGGCGATCAAGCGCCGCGGGTGCGGGAATAATTGCTTGAAGACGAGCCAGCGGAAAAAGCGGGGCAGCGGCTTTTGCGGCAAAGTCTGCAATGCCTGCGCGCGGGCGGCTTCCACCATCTGCCCAAAATTCAAATTGGCGGGGCACGCGGTTTGACACGCGCGGCACGCGAGGCACACGTCCATGTGTTCGGCAAACGTGGGCGTCACCTCGAACAGGCCCTCCGTTACGCCGCGCATCAGCCGAATGCGGCCGCGTGGCGAATCCATCTCCCAGCCCAGCACGCGATACGTCGGGCACTGGTTGAGGCACAGGCCACAGTGCGTGCATTTCAGGATTTCGGAGAGCGCTGGCGGGTCGGCGAAATTGAAATTACTTGCAGCCATGTCGTCTATTGAGTGTGGGAGTATGGGCGTATGGGCGTCACCTACTCCCATACCCCCATACTTCCATACTTCCCTGGTTCAATACCCCGTTCGGATCAAATTCCCGCTTCAATTTCTGCATGACATTCCAGTCACTGCGCGCTCGTCCCCACGTGTCCACGCGCTCGCGCAGTGACCGCGGCGCGCGCTGCAGGATCAGGTGGCCGCGCAGCGAGTGGGCCACGTCGCCAATTTTGCCGATGGCTTGCAGCATTTGGGCTTGATCGCCGTCAAGCGCGATGAACAAGATGCCAACCGCGTGCGCGACCAGCGCGCAGGATACCTCGTGCTGCCGCGCAATCTCCTGCGCGGCTGAGCCGATTTCGGCAATTTGCGTTGGCAGTACGCCCACTTTGACGACCGTTGGATGGTTCGCGCTGAAATCGCGCACGCGCGCCCAGAGCGCCGCGTCGTTGACAATGGTCGCCGTCTTGAGCGCGCCGCTCTCGCGCGACCATTTCTCCACATCGCCCAGCTGCCGCGCGATCGCGCTCTCGATCCCGCCAAAGCGAACGGCCAAGCTCGCCGAGTCGTCCAGGCCAAATTGCGCGCTCGCGGTTCGGTCTAACAGCTCGACGCTCATTGGCTGGAGCGGTGATTGCAGGGCGCGTAACGCGACAGCCAACGCGTGCGCCAAATCATCGAAATGTGCGACGAGCGTTGACGTCTGTTTAGGCAGCGGCGCGAGCTTGAAGGTTGCCTCGAGGATGATGCCGAGTGTGCCGAGCGACCCGATAAAGAGTTTCGGGAGATCATAGCCCGCGACATTCTTGACGACCTGCCCCCCGCCGTGCACGATCTGCCCATCCGTCAGCGCGACACGGATGCCGATCAACAAGTCGCGCGCCGCGCCGTAGCGCATGCGGAGCGGCCCGCTCGCGTTCGTCGCGAGAATGCCGCCGAGGGTCGCGCGGCTGGGGCAGGGGGGATCGAGCGGGAGGTATTGGCCGTGTTGGGCGAGCTTTGCGTTGAGCGCGTCGAGTGTGACGCCGGCTTGCGCGCGGACGGTGAGGTTCGCCGGTTGGTAATCGAGCACGTTGTTCAACTTGGCGAGCGAGATACCCAACGCCGCGCGCGCGACCGGCCCGCCCAAATCTAGCATCGTGCCCCCGCCGAGCGGGATAACCGCGCGGCGCTCGTCGGACGCGCTCTTGAGGGCCTGGGCCAGTTGCTCGGGAGTTTCGGGCGTGATGACCTGGTTTGTCACGTGTTCGGCGATCATAGTCCACCGGATTATTGTCCGCGAATTACGCGAATCCTCGCGAATGTCATTGCGAGAATTCCATACTGCGGGGCGGTATGCGTAAAGACAGAAACGAGTGCGAGTTTGTAGTCAGCGACGTAGCGCAGTTTGCGGAGTCGCGTCCGCGCGCATGGAACGGCACTCCGCACACCTAGCCCTGGCGGGCGGTGCCAGGGAAAACCGCTGCGTGCCGGACTACGAACGCACATTTGCAAGTTTCTGAGCAGCGTTTTTTGCGAAGCAATCTTCCTCTTCGCATCATGTTTACAGGTCATTGAGGACGATTGCGTCGTCGCAACAGAACGCTCCTCGCAATGACAGACACATTCGCGAAGCTTGGCGGAGATTCGCGGATAACCTTCTACGGTATCGGCAAGCCGCCGATGCTTTCCAGTTCGCGCGCGCCGACGGCAAGCGGTTTTCGCATCGCGGCGCGGCGCTTGGCTGAAACCTCGATGCAGGATTTTGTGGCCGGCAACAGCTTGCATGGGTTGAGGCGATTGTCCGGGTTGAAGAGCGCTTTGATGCGCGCCATCACTTGCAGGTCAACGGGGCTGAACATGAGCGCCATCAAGTCGCGCTTTTCGATGCCGACGCCGTGCTCGCCCGTGATCGAGCCGCCGACGTTGATACACTCTCGGATGATTTCGTTGCCGGCTTGAATCACGCGCTGCGTGAGCAGTTCATCGCGTTCGTCGAACAAAATGAGGGGATGCAGATTGCCGTCGCCCGCGTGAAAAACGTTGGCGATCCGCACCTCATATTTCTGCGCGATCTCGCCGATCTTGCGCAGGATCGCGGGCACCTGCGTGCGCGGGACGACGCCGTCTTGCACGTAATAGCTCGGCGCGAGCCGGCCCATCGCGCCGAACGCGCCCTTGCGGCCCGACCAAAGTTTTTCGCGCTCTTCCGCCATTTGCGGTATCCGAATTTCGTACGCGCCTTCGGCGCGGCAAATGTCCGAAATCTGCGCGACCAATTCGTCCAACCCTTCGCGCACGCCTTCGACGTCAATCAACAGCACCGCGCCCGCGTCGAGCGGATAGCCCGCGTGCTTGGCCGCTTCGACGGCTTGGATCGCGGTATTGTCCATCATCTCCATCGCGGCCGGCTCGTTGCCCGCGGCAATCACCGCCGACACCGCGTTCGACGCGGTCTCGACGCTGGGAAACACGGCGAGGAGCGTTCGCACGGCTTCGGGCAGCGGGACGAGGCGCACGATGATTTGCGTCACGATGCCGAGCGTGCCTTCGGACCCGACGAAGAGACCGGTGAGGTCATAGCCCGGCGTGTCGAGCGCCGCGCCGCCCGTCTCGATAATTTCGCCATCGGGGAGGACAACCTGCAAGCCCAGGACGTGGTTCGTCGTCACCCCGTACGCGAGGCAGTGCGGCCCGCCCGCGTTTTCCGCGACGTTGCCGCCAATCGAACATGCTTTTTGCGAAGACGGGTCGGGGACGTAGTATAGCCCGAAGGGCGCGGCGGCAATCGAGAGATCGTGGTTCACGACGCCGGGCTGCACGATGGCGCGGAGATTCGGCGCGTCAATCTCGATCTGTTTCATGCGGCTCATCGCAATCGTGATGCCGCCCTGGTCGGCCACGGTCCCGCCCGAAAGCCCGGTGCCCGCGCCGCGCGGCTGAAACGGCAGCCCTTCGCGATTCGCGATCTTGACGATGGCGCTGACGTTCTCGGCGGTGCGCGGAAAGACGACGAGGTCAGGCCGGCCGCGTTCGATGGAGCCGTCGTATTCGTAGAGCGCGAGGTCTTGGTCTTGGAAGAGCACCGAGCGCGGGCCGAGGAGTCGCTCGAGTTCGTGGACGAGGCGAGACTTATTTCGCATGACTATTCGGAGTTTGGAGCAGATGCCCCTGTCGAAAGCGTTCAATGCCGCGCGCGGTCAAGCGCTCGAGCTCTTCGAGGGTCTCCTGGTCGAGCACTTTGAAATTGAAGCAGGACTTGCCGTGCATGCGTTTCTTCAAATTGGGAGAGATGTCTTCGAGCAAGTCAGGGAACACGTAGACCGGCATCAGATGATAACTCACATAGTTCTTGCGCACCTGGACCGCACCGAAGAAAACCTCTTTCGCGTACGCGTCGGAAAAGGGCGTGTTCAGGGAATAGTTGCCGGACGCGTTGGCTTGAACGACAAGGTCCGTCTCGAAGCGCTGGAGGATCCTTTTCAGCCGTTTGAATATCACTTGAAATTCAGGTTGTACGTTCATTGCCATATCGCTCACTCCAGTTAGCCCCCCGGCGATTTTCCGGCGCGCTGGACCGACTGGGCGATCAGTTTCCGCAGCGTGGGCAAATCAATGTCACGCAGAGTGCTGATGTAGAGGCACGCCTTGCCGGTTTTGTGCTTGCCCAGTTTGTTCAGCAGCGCGTCAAATTGCTCAAACCCGACGTTGAGGTAGAGCGTCAGATTCTGCTTGCGCGGTGAAAACCCAACCAGGAACCAATCGCCTTCGCGCCCGCTCTTGTAAACGTAGTGATAGCTGCCAAAGCCGACGATGCTGCTGCCCCACATCTTGGGTTCGGCCCGCGTCGCCTTTTTCATCATCTCCAAGACGGTAAAGCAATCCTGACGGCGTTGTTCGTCCTTGATGCCGTTGAGGAATTTCGCGACGCTGGCGTCGTTCACTTTGGTTTTCAGTTCTGCCACTCGTGACTCTCTTCGAACGTTATCCGCTAATCACGCGAATCTTCGCCAAAAAACTATATCCTTCGCGAAGATTCGCGTGATTAGCGGATCACATAGTCATCTACCGAAACTTTTGGCGCGGCGCGCCGGGCCGGTAGGGGCGCAGCGCGAAAGTACTCTAAATCGGATTAAAGTGACTATGGACGATCATCTCTTCGCTGATCTTGCGCGCCTGGCGATATTTCTCACGCGCCTCTGCCGGCGCATCCGCGGGCAATTCGCGCTCGATGCGATCAACTTCCTCGTCGAAAAGTTGGCTGATGAATTCGGGCGTGTGGCGGATCGCGGCGCCGGTCTCGTCCAGGATCGGAACGTCCGCGGAATGCTTCAGCCGCTGCGCGATCATCAGGCGATAAATGCGGTCGGTGGCGAGGTCTTCCATATAGCCGTCGAGCAGACTCGCGCCTTTGCCGTTCAGGTAGCCATTGCGATAGCGAATGACCGTGCGGACCGCGGCCCGCGTCCCGGCCAGCGTGCGCGTGCCCACATCTTTCGGCGCGGGGCGAAGGTCGGGATGGCGCGGCGTATCGGGGTATCGTTTCGACAACTGGTTCGGATCCGGAAACTGCGCGACTGCGATTTCGTTCTGATCGGGATGCCCGGTCCACGCGCCGTCCATGCCAACCATCGCCTCATTCTTTTTATCTTTCTCAAGCACGGCGAGGGCGCGCGCGTTCAGTTCCGGGTCTTCGCGGCTGGGGTAGAGCGCCGTCATGCCGCCGATCGCCATCGCGCCGCGCTTGTGGCAGAGCTCGACCATCAGTTGGCGCAGGTTCTGGTAAAAGGGAACGTTGAACGGAATCGTGTTACGGTCGGGCAGCACCCAATTGGGGTCTTGTAAATTGAAATGGATCAGACTCGCCATGTAATCCCAGCGCCCGAGATTGAGGCCCAGGATGTGGTCGCGCAAGTTGTAAAGGAACTCTTCCATCTGGTACGCCAGTGGGTGCGACTCGACCAGCGCCATGCACTTGATATAGTTCGGTTCCCAGCCGCGCAGCCGCGCGATCTCTTGGAACACGTCGCGCCACCACAGCGCCTCTTCGGCCGCTTCCGATTTGGGAATGTAGATGGCGAGCGGATGTTTCATCCACGCGGGATCCACCTGGTACGCGAACATCGCCAGGTCGAAGAGCGACGCGGACATCAACTCGTCCTTCATCACGCCGGCCTGGCTGATGTGCAGCCCGCGCGGGCGCACCCAGATCACGGTGTTGCTCTTTGGGTCCTGGATGCCGACGGTGCGGTCGCGCTTGGCGTCAAAGTAGGTGAGTTCGCCTTTCAGCGCGGCGATGATATTCTGGATGCCGCACACCATCTCCGCGCTCAATGGCGCGGCGATGTTCTCCTGCGCGTCGCACATCAGATTCTGCCAATAGTTCGCCATCGAATCTTCTACGTCGAGCATGACGCCGGGCGAACCCGAGTTGAGCATCTTGACCGTAAGGTCGGCGCTGTCGCCGGGGCCGGTCATTTGGTTGCGTTGGTCGCGGCACCAGTCGGGCAATTCAATACGCCAATCGCCCTCCGTCGCTTCCGACGGCGGAAGGTGATCGGGCAAGTTGCCGCGGTGCGCTTCGGCAAGAACTTGCGCGCGCTTGGCTGCCAACGCCTGCTGGCGCGGCGTAAAATCGCGGTGCAGCGGAAACAGAAAATCGAAAAAGCCGTTCGGCAAATCTTGCTTTGGATCGAAATCGGAAGGAGCGGTGTTGATTCGTGGATCGAATGTGGCGGCCATGGTTGTCTCCAGGTCTCAGGTCCCAAGTCTCAGGTCCCAGGTCACAGGTCCCAGGTCACACGCCGCATGTTTGAAACCTGCAACCTGCGACTTGGGACCTGTGGCTTGTGACTTGCGACTTGTGACTTGCGACCGCTAATACGCGTCAAGCTCACGGAGTGCTCGCGCAATTTTTTTTGCATCCGGCAAGAACGCGGTCTCGCCGGCTGCGTTGAACGGAACGCCGGGCAGGTCGGGGCCGGTGACGCGGCGAATGGGCGCGTCGAGATCGAGAAATGCTTGCTCGGTGATGAGCGCGGCCAGTTCCGCGCCCAGCCCCATCGTCCGGGTATCTTCGTGAATGATGCAGACCTTGCTCGTCTTGCGAACGGAGGCGAGGATCGTTTCGCAATCGAGCGGCTGAAGCGTCCGCAGATCAACGACCTCGACGCTTGTCCCTTCCCGTTCCAATTCTTGCGCGGCGGCGAGCGTTTCGTGCAGCATCGCGCCGTAGGCGATCGCCGTAACGTCATCGCCGGCGCGCTTGATCTCGGCCTTGCCGATGGGGATCGTGTAATCGTCGTCGGGCACATCGCCTTTGATGGCGCGATAGGTTTTCTTGTGTTCGAGAAACAAGACCGGGTCGGGGTCGCGGATCGCGGCGGTGAGCAGGCCCTTGGCGTCGTAAGGCGTGGCGGGCGCGACGACCTTGAGTCCCGGCACGTGACAATAGTATGCTTCGATGCTCTGTGAGTGATACAGCGCGCCGTGAATGCCGCCGCCGTACGGCGTGCGAATCACGAGCGGGCACGTCCACGTGCCGTTCGAGCGATAGCGCATCTTGGCTGCTTCGCTCACGATTTGATCGAACGCGGGATGGATGAAATCGGCGAACTGGATTTCGGCAATCGGTCGCATCCCGACCGCGGCCGCGCCGATCGCGATGCCGACGATGGACAATTCCGCGAGCGGCGTATCAATCACGCGCTCTGCGCCGAACTCTTGCTGCAAACCTTCGGTCGCCAAAAACACGCCGCCGGTCTTGCCGACATCTTCGCCCAGGATGATGACGCGGTCGTCGCGGGCCATTTCGTGGCGGAGCGTATCGCGGATTGTGTCGACAATAGTCTTGATAGTCATGTCGGTTACAGAGGCGAGGCGTAAAACGTAAAACGTGAAGCGTAATAACTACGTTTTACGTTTTGCGCTTTACGATTCACGATTCACGTTTCACGCTTCCCGCCGCCCATCGCAGCGCGGGCAGCCCGTCAATGCTGGCCGAGTTTTTCTCGCGCTGGTAGCGAAGCAAGCGGTCGGCGCCCTTGCGAAGCGATACAAAGGCACACCGTAGCCGCACGAATCGCTGATGCGTTTGACTTGGATTTGAATGATGGCGCGGATGGCGGGCCGCGTCCCAAAATGTTCCAAGAGCGCATTAAAGCCATCATCCTGCGGCTCGATCACCTGCCCCTCGCCGTGGAGACGCACGATTTGCGGCGGGCCGTCAAAGGCGCACAGCATGATGACGATGCGGCCATTCTCGCGGAGATGGGCGATGGTCTCGGCCCCGCTGCCGATATGGTCAAGATAGGCGACCGCCTTGGGCCCGAGAATTCGCAGCGACTGCAGACCCTTGGGCGATACGTTGACGTGTCCGCTGCGCGCCAGCGGCGCGGTGGCGACGAAGAAAACGTGCTGCGCTTGGATGAACGTCTTGAGCTTGTCGTCAATGACCGAATAAGTTTTGCCCACTGCGCCAACTCCTTTCACGCCGCATACACGTTCGCAAACGCGTCCTCCGCGCGCGGCGCGGGACTGTGTTCGGCAAATTCAAGCGCTTCGTCTATTTGATGCTGCAACTCTTGGCGCAGCGCTTGCTCGCGCCCGTCGTCCCAAATCGTTTCGTCCACCAGCCGCTGTCGGAAGAGTGTGACCGGGTCTTGGACGCGCGCCCGCTCTACTTCTTCGCGCGAGCGATAGCGCCGGTCGTCGTCGTTGCTCGTATGGGGCAGAAAGCGATAGACCTTGATTTCGATGAGCGCAGGCCCGCCGCCGTGCCGCGCGCGCTCGACCGCGACGCGGGCCTGCTCGAACACGGCGAGCGGATCGCCGCCGTCCACCGTGCAGCCAGGCATGCCGTACCCCGCCGCGCGGTCGGCGACGTTTCGAATTGCCATCTGTTTTTCCTGCGGCGTCGAGATCGCATACGAATTGTTCTCGCAGCAAAAGACGACGGGCAGCTTGTGGATGGCCGCAAAGTTCATCGCCTCGTGAACATCGCCCTTGCTCGAACTGCCGTCGCCGAAACCGGTCCAGGTCACCGCATCCTCGCGCCGAATTTTGGAGGCGAGCGCGATACCGACCGCGTGCGTGACGTGGTTCGGCTGCGGGCTGGAGATCGAGAGAATACGGCGGCGCGCATCGCCCCAATGCGCGAACATCTGCCGCCCGCCGCTCATCGGATCGTTCGCCTTTGCGAAGAGGTGGCAGAATACATCGCGCGGCGTAGTGCCAAAGACCAAGAGCGCGGCGAGGTCGCGGTAATGCGGCACGAGGTAATCACGCGCGGGGTCGAGCGCGAACGCAAAGCCGGCCACGCCCTCGTGGCCCGCGCACGGCACGGCAAAATGCGCGCGCCCCAAACGATTCAATTGCCAAATCCGCTCGTCCACGAGGCGGGCGAGGAGCATGGTACGATAAACGGCGACGGGGTCTGGAAAGGTGGTCATGGAATGTTATCGAGGGAAATGAGGGAAATGAAGGAAATAACGGAAGGTTCCCTTATTTCCCTTGTTTCCTTCATTTCCTTTTTACTTAAACACCGGGTCGCGCTTTTCGCGATACGCGCGCCGCGCTTCGTAATGGTCGTCGGACGTTTGCGCGACCTCCTGCAATTCGAAATACTTGCGCAGCATCGCATCGTAGCCGAGTTCGAAACTGAGATTGACCAGCGTTTTGGATTTGATAGTGGCGACGGAGCAGACGCGGAGATATTCTTGGACGATGCGTTCCAACTCGGGTTCAAAGTCTTCGAGGCAGACGACGTGATCCACGAGCCCAATCTCGTATGCTTCTTGCGCCTTGACGTTCTCGCCGGAAAAGATCAGCCGCTTGGCGCGTCCCAAGCCGATATAGTGTGGAAGGCGATACGTGCCCAGTCCGGGAATCAGACCCTCTTTGATCGCGGGCAGACCGAGGATCGCGTCGTCGGCGGCCACGCGCACATCGCACGCGAGCGCGAGCTGCAACCCGCCGCCGAGGCAGTACTCTTTGATGCCGACGATGACGATTTTTTCCATCGTCTCAAAGATCCGCAGGGCGCGTTCCCAACGATGGTGGTAGACCATCTCGATCTGGTCGGTGGAAAGCTGCTTGAGGTCAATGCCCGTGCTGAACGCGCGCCCGGCGCCGGTGATGACGACGACGCGCACGCCGTCTTCCTGCGCGAGCGCGTCGGCGACCGTGTTGACGTCCATCGTCGCCTGATTGCTCATCGCGTTCAGCAATTGCGGGCGATCAAAGACGACGCGCGCGATCTTGTCGGCGATTTGCCAGCCCATGGTTTCCAACTGTGGCATGATGGCGCCTCCCCCAAGAATGTGACGAGTGACAAGTGACAGGTGACGAGGAAAACTAGACGCATCACTTGTAATCCGAACACCGGCATAAACAAATTCGTGGTGAATGTTCCCGAAACGGTATTAGGAGAACCCAACGCGGTGGCTCTCCCATGAGCGGGGATTATTGTACGAGAGATGTTGGGGTTTGACAAGGGGGGTAGGCGAATTTCAGATTTCAGATTTCAGATTTAGGATTTTGATTTCAAGATTGTCAGGCGCGGGGGAATGTGATAGAATCGTGAGTGGCTGGAGTTGGACAGAAGCAAAATACTCGCCCGATAGAGAGGTGGGCCCAATCCATTTTGGACATAGGCGCACGTCTACCGGACGAGCAACGGCATTATAACACGGACGCGACTTTTGTCAATGAACGCACAACGAACAAACGCGGACGCCAACGCGAACACGCGCATCACCACGGCTTTCCTGCTCGGCTGGTCCATTTCCGAACTCTTTGGGCGCTATCGCAAAGGGGTGCGCCCACCGCCGGCGCAAAAGACGCCGCGTCCGGCGGATTACGCCCGGCGGTTGGACGTTTCCAACGGCTCGGTCGAGCATGCGACGGACAGCTTTTTGTTTGCCGCGCAACGCGTCGTCCAGTTCTATCGCGAATTGGGGTACGAGTCCGACGAGCAGGCGTCGGCGTTGACCAAGGAAATCTATGCGTTGCCGCAAAAGATAGACGATTGGCTCGAACATCGGGCGACGTCGTTTTATCCCCAGCGCGAGCTGCGCGATCTGCTCAACGATTGGACGATGCAGGTGTGGGCGCGGCTCGACGGCGAATCCGCGGCGGGCGCACGCGCGTTCACTGCGGGTATGAGTTTGGCCGACACCTATTGGTACATGCGCCTGCCGCGCCAGCGACCCAAGGGCTGGAAAGCCAATCAGTCGAGCGAGGAAGACTGGCGGCGGCTGCTGTCCAAGTACCGGCTGGATATTGAGCAGAGCCGCCTACGAACCTTGCAATCCGATCTCCCGCGGTATGTGGTTCCGGTGATCCGCCAACACTTGCAAGCGTGGAGCATCGGTACAGAACTCGTCTACCAGAATGGCCGGCTGACGCGGGATAAAAAGAACACCAAGTCGCCGATGCTCGAACCGGACGACGAGACGGCGCTGCAAGAAGCGCTGGCGCGTCAGGTTCAGAACTGGGAAGCGATGCTGTTCGGCTTGCGCGAGGCCACCACTTTTCTCTGGACGCGCGACCGGCGGCTGATTCCGGTCCTTCGATTTGCCGCGTTGTTTGGCGTCGTGCTCGTAACCGCGCTTTTTCTCCTGGTGGTCCCGGCGATTGTGGCGTATTTGCTCGCATTGGGGCCGCTGCCCCTGTTGTTGCGGTTGTTGACCGAGAACCAAGCGAAAATCACCGAATGGTTGGCAGTGGTCAGTCTCTTGTGGACGATTTTGGTAGCCGTGCCGGTTCCGATTGTGTTACGCGCGGCCTACCAATTCACGCGCAGCGCGCAGCAGTGGCTGGACGACAAGCTGACGGTCTGGTTTATCGCGCGCCGGACGCTGGTGATGTGGGCTGCGTATATGGGTTAGGATAGATGGTTTGTCAATCCCATTGAAACGTGTTAGAATTTGCCCGTAAGTTGGTTGCGCAACAATACCTAACGAGTGGAATTTATGACTGCCGATGACGTGCGGGAGCTTTTAAAGCAACCCGAACGAGCCGATCTCGAATTCAAGCAGCGGTACACGCGAGAGACGCCGCGTGCCATCGTGGCCATGGCGAATGGTCAGGGTGGCACGATCGTTGTGGGCGTGTCTGATTCCTCCCCGCGACGAATTGTTGGGGTGGACGCGCCGTTCGATCAGATCGAAGGCGAAATTCTGAACGCGTTGCGTGACCGCGTGAAACCCTTGATGCACCCATTACCGCAACTTGGGCGCGATCTCTCTTCCAATCTGTTTGTGGATCGGCGGATGATCGAAGGGACGGCGACGGAGTTGATCGAGCAAGGTGTGCGCTTTGTGCTCGATAATATGAAGGTGGGCGGAATCATTCAAGGCATTTTCCGGGAAGATATTCCAGAGTATCCGGAAGAAGCCGTGCGCGAGGCGATGGTCAACGCGGTGATTCATCGGGACTATAGTATTCAACAAAAGATTCTCGTGAGAATGTTCGACGACCGGCTGGAGATCGAGAATCCTGGGGGACTGCCCAGCGGCGTGACTCTGGAAATGTTGCTGCAGAATCCGCGTCCGTATCCCCGCAACCCATTAGTCGTGCGGACTTTGTATGACTGGTGGCGCGGTAAAGGGATCGTCGAGGA
>JACQYF010000104.1 GCA_016208315.1 Chloroflexota bacterium
ACTGCGCGCGTCCAGCCCCGGAACCGCGGCAACCGCGCTCGCCGTATCGTGACTTGCGACCGCGATCACTTGCGTCGGTTTCAATCCCGCTTCCGCCATTACTTCGGATCGCAATTGTCCCAAAACCGCTCCCGGTGAAATCAAATCGGGCAAGATGCGCGTGGAGACGCCGACGGACGCCAAGATTTCCGTCGCCCAACGCTGCTCGCGAGCATTCAGCATTTGCGTGGTGCTCGCGATCGTGTATTCGCTAACCTTGTTGCCGGTCAGCCAATAATGAAACAAATCCGGCATCATCAGCAACGTATCGGCAATTTCCAGGCGCGGGTCGCCGGATTCGATCATGCTGAAGAGTTGGTAGAGCGTGTTGATCTGCATGAACTGAATACCGGTCTGATTGAAAACCTCGCGCCGCGGCACGCGCCGGAAGACGCGCTCCATCATCCCGTCGGTGCGCGAGTCGCGATAGTGATACGGATTGCCCAAGAGATTGCCAGTTCGGTCGAGCAACGCAAAATCTACGCCCCACGTATCCACGCCGATACCGGCAAGTGGCGCGGCATCGTCCGCGGCGTAACGCGCCAAACCGTTTTTGATTTCCGCCCACAAGTGGAGCGCGTCCCAGTGCAGATGCCCCAGGACATTGATCCCACCATTGGCAAAACGATGCAGCTCGCGCAATTCCAGGCGCGCGCCGTCCCAACTGCCCAGCATTGTTCGTCCGCTGGACGCGCCGAGGTCAATGGCAACGAAATTCGTTACTTCCGATATCATCTCTAGTACCTTGGACCGGGCGACTCAAGTCGCGGCAACGACTACACAAAGCCGACCTTCGTCGGCTGGGAATCAGTCCACGAAGGTGGACTTGGTGTCGTTGTTGCAGCGACCTCGGTCGCCCGGTGAAACTACCACACCTCTTGATACAGCCGCAGCCAATTGCCGCCCATGATCTTTTTCACATCGTCGGCGCTATAGCCGTGCGCGAGCAGAGCCGCGGTCACATTTCCACATGCCGCGATGGATTCGAATCCGGCGGTCGGTTTGACTGCCGTGAATGCGGCCAATGCGTGCGGCGACATGCCGCGCAGCGCTTGAGCCGCAATTTCGGGCGTCATCTCTTCCATGAAATCGGGACCGAGGCCCACATGCTCGATGCCGATCAAGTTGACCAGATAATCAATCGCGGCGACGTAATCGTCCACGGTCGCTTGCCCCGAACACGTCAACAGCGGCGGAAAGACGACGACGCCCACGACGCCGCCTTTTGCCGCCAGCGCCTTGAGCGCGTCGTCCGATTTGTTGCGCGGGTGCTGGCACAACGCCAGCGGATTCGCGTGAGTGAAGGCGATTGGCTTGGACGATGCTTCAATCGCGTCGAGCGTGGTGCGCGGTCCGCAGTGCGACACATCCACGAGGATACCCAGCCGGTTCATCTCCGCGACCACCTCGCGTCCGAATGGCGTCAACCCTTCGTCGTTCGGCACAAGGTTGCCGCTGCCGACGCGATTCGTGTGATTGTACGTCAATTGGATGATGCGGACGCCCAGTGCTTGATAGACCGACAACAGCCGAAGATTGTCCCCGATAGGTGCGGTATCCTGAAAGCCAAAGATGATTCCGACCCGATTGCTGGCCTTGGCTTTTTGAATGTCGGCCGCGTGGCGCACCGGCATAATCAGCTCGTCATATTGCTCAAACGCGTGTAACATATCGCCGATGATTTTCATCGTCTCCGGCAAGGAATGCCACGCGGCGATGGTCGCGTTGACGGCCGTAACGCCGCCTTGATGCAATCGGTTAAAAATACGCGGCTCGTAAAAATTGCTGGCGTTCAATCCGTCAACGATGATACTATCCCGGTGAAATTGCGCGGCGTCGATTTGATTCATAGCGGCCCCCACACCACGCGATGCGTTCCTTCTCCCACGACGCTTTTTTCGTCCGACACCGGACTGACCATTTCCGCTTCCGTTCCCCGCGGCACATTCACTTGCAGCTCAAACCGCTCGCCGATCTTTCGCCATTCGATTTGTATATCGCCGTGCGGCGTGGGAAACGCGCCGCGCGCCCAATCCAAATCCACCGGCTGCGGCGCGACCCGAAATCGCCGAAAGCCGGACGCGAGCGGTGTGACGCCCAAGATTTCGGTGGACAGATCAAACGTCGGCGTACCCGACCAGGCGTGGCAAATGGTCCAGATACTCTCCTTCGTCCACGTTTCCCAGAACGTCGAGTCGCCATCCGCCAGCATCCGACTCCAGCGTTTGCGAATGTTATCGAGCATTTCGCGCTGCATACCGGCTTTGCTTAGCGCACGGTGGAGAAAATGCGAATAAAACGGCTGCGACAAGACGACGTTGTATTCCACGTCGAAAGCGACCTCGGACGAGTCGCTGCTGCCAGTCCGCGTGAGGACTAGACGCTCTTCGTCTAGGATCGTTTCGAAAATGCGCGCCCAACGCTCGCGCGGCGCGACATCGTATGCGATCACCGCCGCGTTCGATTGCTGGCTGACGCGCCGGCTCAACCCGCCGTCGCGCCGCGCGTCGGCATACACGCCGCGCGCCTCGTCCCACAATCGTGCGTTGACCGCGTTGGCGATGCGTTCCGCAAGTGCGGCGAAGCGCGCCGCGTCGCGCGTATTATCGAGCAACAGCGCGAGTTCGGCGGCGACGCGCAACGCGGCGACGAATTGCGCGTTGAGCGCGGTGACCTGTCCCTTTTTGTCCAACTCGGCCCAGTCAATGAAAACCCAGTGCGCCACGTCCGTGAGCAAATCCTCGGCGTTTAGGTGACGCTCGAACCAGCGAATCGCTTTGACGACCGCGGGATAGAGTTCGTCCACGATCGCCGTATCGCCGACGTAGCGGACGTACGCGCCAATCGCCAAAATCCAGTAGAGACAGAAATCGGGAATGTTGGTGAAGCTCGCGACTGAGAAATCGCCGGGCGCGGCCATCATCGTCAAACCGTCCGGGCGCTGCGATTGCGCGATCTGCCGCAGCAACTTGGCGATCAGGTGCGGGCCGTCGTGCATACACAGTCCCAACGTCTTGGCGCCCGCTTGCCAAAGCCGGTTCAACAATTCATCCGAACACTCGAACTTGCCGCGCGCTTGGACCGGATAGCCGGTCGCGTTGACCGCAATGGCGCGGACGCGCAGCGGACGCAGGCATTGGCGAAATGTGACTTGCAGGTAGCGAAAGCCATTCCACTCAAAGCGTTCCCACTTTTGACGGCCCTCGCGCAGAATATAGCGGTGCGCGGGCGGCACGTCGAAGCCGGGGATGCCGCCCATCTTCAAGACGCGGCCATCGGGTTCCAGGCGCTCGCCGTAAGTGAAATCGGCGACCGCGCCCGCGGGACCGTCTAGATCGAAATGGACATAGCCCGCGACCTCTTCGCCGAAATCGAGGACGAGGCACACGCTGCGGTCGGCGGTCGTCACGATTTCGGTTGTCGCCGCGTCGGGATGGCTGACTCGGCATTGCGACCGCGGCTCGAGTGTTTCCCGCGTCAATTGCTCGGCGAGATCGGATTGCGGAACGTTCGCCACTTCACCGGTTGTGAGCACCGCGCGCGGCAGGCGCATTGTCTCAAAGAGATAGGGAATGTCACGCGGAACCAAAACCGAAAACGGCACGACGTCGTCGGCGTAATTGCGACCCGGCACGCGCAGAATCTCGGCGCGCTCCCAATTCGAATCATCGCCATCCACATTCGTCCAACCGTCGGGCGCGCGGCGCGCGTCGTAATATTCCATAAAGCCGAGACTGCCCGAGGGTGCGTCGCGCTGCCATGCTTCGGATGTCAAACAGCGCCACGAATCGTCAGTATCGAGCCGCACCGTCTGCGATGCAGTGATCACATCGCCTTGCAAAAAGAATCCGCCGCAGCCGAACGCGCGGGCGTGGTCCCAACTCGGCAACTCGTACCACGCCGTGTTGCGTCCATACGAATGCGCGAGCGCGGCGATCACGTTGCGACCCGGATGCAGATGCGGCGCGAGGTCATACGGATCAACGTACTGCCATGCC
>JACQYF010000105.1 GCA_016208315.1 Chloroflexota bacterium
GCCCGCGCCCAATCCCTCGGGAATGAGAATATCATGCAATCGGCGCAGATACGTCAGGCCGATTGACGATGCTGGCTCACCGCGCAGCGTGCCGCGATAAATCAGTTCACGCAGTTCGTGATCGGTCGTCACACACTTGTCTAGCATCGCCCAGTCGTACGGAGACAGTTTCTTCTGCTCGACTGTGACGCGATTGGGTCGCACGATGGCGATGGTCAGGTCATCAGCCGAGAGGTAGTAATCGAGCGCCGCCCAGTCCATTCCAAAAGCCGCGTTCGCTGATTCGCGAAACAGTTCGAGTGCGAACGGCGCGGGCGAGGAAACGCCGGCCAGACCGCTCGACGCGAGCCGCAATTGCGTCACGACCGCTTCATACGCTTGGCTCTGCGCATTCAGTTCTTGCAGCGCGGCGGCGGATATTTCGATCTGGACATCGCCGCGTAATACTTGCCCTACTTCCGTCGCCGTCTGTACGGCGGCGCGCGCGCGCAACCTCTCCAGTTCGTATCGCAATGTCTTTTCGCGGGCGTGCAAACCCGCAAGATGCTTATCGCCATGATCCTCGCGCGACTTCCACTCGCGATTTTGAAGGAGCGTGAGAAAGGTGCGAGCCTTGCTCGCTTCAATTACGGCAAGGGCGGACTCATCCGCTCGCAGATGCAGCGCCGCGCTTAATCCGACGTCAAAGAGCGATTGCCGCTAGGCAAAGTAATCGTTGCTCAGTTGCTCGGTCACCAGGACGGAACGCGATCGGGCGATGGTATGCACGGCGTCGAGGTAATGATCGAGCGCCGCCGTGCGATCGCCAGCCGCCCAGGCGCAGCGTCCCAATCCGTAGGCGATCCGCCAAGCGAAATCCGGGAAACCGGGCGAAAGAATCGTGTGCGCGCGAAGCAATGCCTCCTTCGCCGGCTCGTTCGCTTGCCACTCGTGTGCCAATTCCCCTTCCGCCAAATCACACAGAGCGGCATCTACAATTTGATGATGGTTGAGAAAAGTTGCACGGCTTGCCACAATGAGCGATCGGGCGCGCCCGCGCTCACCGTTTTCACCAGCCAGATACGCGAGGAGGCGATCGCAGGCAGCCACAAGAGATTCCAATTTCCTCTCGGTATAAATCTCCCGCGCGCGTTGCAAATGAATGTGCGCGGCGCTGGCTTCGTGGAGCGCGAAGTAAACATCGCCGAGGTTGAACTCACATTCGGCGAGCCGAATAGCAAAGTTTTTCGTCAAGAATATTTCGCGCGCGCGCTGCAAATGCCCGATGGCTTGGTCATATTGTCCCAATTGCCGACAAGCAATGGCGAGATTGACGAGGGCGCTGCCCATGAGACTGGTTAGCCCTTTCTCGCCGTAAATTTCAAGCGCACGCTGATGCAAGTCCAGCGCTTTCGCGTACAAGCCTTGCAATCCGTACGTTTCGCCCATGTTGTTGAAAATTCGTCCAGCCCGCGCTTCATGTCCTTCCTTCAACGCGATGTCGGCGGCCTCTTGATAGCAAGTCAGCGCCTCGTCGTAGCGGTTGAGCGCATGGTAGGTGATCCCGAGATTGATGTCACAGGCAGACACTTCGACGGGCACGTCGTGAGAGAGAAAATAGTCGCGCGCGCGGTGAGAGCATTCCAGCGATTCTTCGAAGCGATTCTGAAAGCGATGGATAATCCCCATCTGCGCGTCCGACCAGCCAACGAAGAATTCTGCGCCCAAGTGAAGGAATTTATCCCGGGCTTGGGAAATTAGTTTTTGCGCCTCGGGGTAGCACGTCTTCAGCAGGAGGTCTACGCCGGAGAGAAAATCACAAAAGGCGACATCGAAAATGCATTGGGCTGATTCAATAGTTTGCCTCGCACTCTGTAAGTGTGAGATCGTTGCTGTCCGCTCGCCGAGCAAACAGGCGTGCGCTCGTTCGCGCGTGCAGCGCGCGGCCTCCAAAGGCATGTCATTAGACTCGAAAACGGCGCGTGATTTTTCAAAAAGGGTTCCGGCTTCAGGATAGCGCCCCTGGTCGCGCGAGACGCGCGCTTGAATCCAATCGCAGCGCGCATTCATCAAGTCAGACGTGTCCATTTGCCGCGTGCGTTCAGCGTCGGCCAGAGCATCTTTGAGGTGCCCGAGAAAGGTTTGCGCCCAAGCGGCTTGAAACAAACACTGCGCCGCGGTCTGCATCTCGCCGCCCATTTCAAATTCTTTCGCGGCAGAACGCGCCAGGGCCAGCGCGTCGCGAAATTCGCCGAGGCGGTTCAGGGCGGTCGCGAGGGTCAGCGCGATCTGGGCGCGTGCGTGGTCGTCGGCGCGTGTACTTGCCAATTCGTGGGCCACGCGCGCCAATCCCAGTGCGTCGCGCGGTGATCTGTCGAGGCAGCTGCGCGCGTCGTCTTGCAGCGCGGCGAGGATTGCGGCCAGTTGCTCAGGCGTCGCAATCTGTTCGCGGAGGCGCGTGATCGCGGAAGTGGGGAGTGGAGTATCAGAGGAAGCAGTGGAACTTTGGCGCGCGGTTGCTGCGCCATGGCGCGCGCGTCACTTGCCATGGTCACTAGCCCTCAGTGTCCGTGCTTGACAAGCTCACCTCAAACTCTACGCGGATTTGCGCGTTTTCGAGTTTGGCAAGTGAAATCTCTCCGGTCGAGCCGCGGCCGTGTTCGAGGGCCGCAGGATACGGCTCGTCATTCAAATAAAGGCTGATCCGCAGCGGTTCGGGCAAGGGGGTAGAAGGAACGACTGAAATGTCGAGGCGGGCATGATGCGCATCCACAGGGCGCATGCGTAACTCGACATCTACACTGCGCCTGCCGAGCGCAAACGAATCCAAGAAGAGCAGCGACCCCTCTGTCGCAGATTCCCCGCGCTCCCCAGGCAGGGCGAATTGCGCCGACGAAGCTAAGGCGCTCCCAATCGTTTTCGAATTAACTATCACTCCGAATCTCAATGGCCCGCCAGCGACGCGCGAGTGAACGTATTTGCTTGACGGAGCGTTCGGCTGGGAGTGCACAAGGAACGGTAGGTCGAACTTGAGGTTGGACGGCAAAGTGAAATCACGACTCGCCGGCTCGGAGAGCGCCTCTGTCAAGGAATCGTAGGTCATTTGGCAATCCGCGCACGTCTTCAAATGTTTGGAGATGCCAGGATACAGCGCGCGCGCGTTCTCGCCTCGTTTTTCGCTATCCACATAGAACTCGAGCAGCGCCTGGCAATCTTCATGCGAAAGAGGCGCGCGCGGATGAATGTCCGGTGCGGCGGCAATCGTCTGCGCCAGGCGCTGGAATTTCGGGGCGAGCTGCTTGGGATCGCCCAGGGTGCGCATGTCCGGGGCGCGGGGGCGTTTCACTCTCGCGGCCTCACCTGGTGTCTTCCTCATGAGTACCTCTACTTCCCCTTATGTATTCTTCCCGCGAATTCTTTCGCTTGGTTCGTCCCTCAAAAGAACTCTCAAGCGTGCCAGCGCGCGCAGACGCAGCCCATACACCGCCTGCTTGGTTTTCCTCAATCGTTTGGCAATGTGGGCATCGTCCAGCTCTTCAAAATAGGTTGCGATAATTACCTCGCGTTGCTCCGGACTGCGGAGCATGTCAATGGCATGGCGAAGTTCGGCTTGGATTTCGACTCTCTCAAATGGCTCCAGCGAACGCGGGTCGGCTAGGATTTCGGCGAGCGAAGCGCTGTCTCCGCAGTTGGGGTTGCTTGGCTCATCGAGCGACTCCGGAGCTTGAGGGCGATTTGCGGCATCTTTCGAGCGTGTGTACCGGGCGAGGATTTGGCGATTGAGAATCGTGGTGGCCCAGGCCTCGAAAGGGACATCAAACGGATAGTCGGCCTTGTAAAATGCCTCAATCTCGACCTGACTTCCGTCGCGGAACCGGCGGAGTAGTCGTTGACCGCGCTTGCTGAGAAAATTGCCCAATCGCTGCCATTCTTCATTATCTCCACATTTGAGCGCTTGTATTCGGGCGCTCTCGCCATCGAGATAGAAGATAACACGGGCGATGTATGGATTGAGCGTGAGAGGGCGCCTTTTGGCGCGCACCGAAGCCACTCGCTCGAATCTGCCAGAGGAAATATTTTCCCAGACTGTCTGTTCCAGTCGCGCTTCGAATCGAGTATCTTTTTTGACGGCATCACCTGGGTCGGCGAGTTGCTTGCGGCAAAGCAGGCGGATTTGATCACGGGTGTATTTGGGCATTGGAAGGGGCGTACAAAGTTAATCGTCCGGGATGCAAGAATACGAAGTTCTATCGGATCTGGCGAATCACGTCGCGTGACGCAATCGCCTGCGGGACGGTCAATTCGAAAATGATCGGGCCACCGAAATTCGCCGCTTGCAGACGATCGAGCAGCCGCGCCAAATCCAGATCGCCGGTCCCGAGCGGTTGGTGGTCCTTGCCATACTCGATTTTAGTCTGATCGGTTTGCAAAGGCGAATCGTGCAAATGCACCTCGGCGAGACGCGGCAGGCAGCGCTCCAGCGCATCGAAGAATTCGACCGGGCCGCTGAATCCCGAAAGCACGTGCCCGGTGTCGAAGCACATCGAGAGATCCAATTGCTCCGCGAGCGCGAGCGTCATCTCGAACGGGAATTCGACAGTCTCGACCGCGAGTTGGCGGCTGGGGATGCCGGTCTCTGCCAAAATCGTCTTGATGCTCGCCATCGCGCCGAGTTGGAATTGCTGCAAGATGAGCGCGCGCGCGGTCTCCGCCAAGCGCATCCGGAAAAATTCCGAGGCCAGCGCGCCGTACGCGTGCAGAACGTACACCTCGGGTTCAAGCGGCAGCGTCGCGCGGATGATGTCGGCGACTGCGCGCACCGAACCCTGGCGCACTGGCAGAAGCGGCGTGGACGGCTCGACCGACCAGAGCGGCAGATGCACGGTGAAGCTCAAGCCATTCTTTTCCTTCAGCGCTTTGAGCCGTTCGATTGTGGCGCGGTCGAACGCTTCGCCAAAGAACATCGCCAGGTCGCCGCCCAGCTCGATGACGTTGAAACCCTGCGAAGCGAGGCGCATCACAAGGTTCGCATGATCGAAAGCGGAAACGTAGGCGGTCACGCTCCCCTGCAACTGGCCGACGGGCACGAGATACTCGACCTGCATTTCCATGATGCCGAAACGCATATCAACCCCCTTGCGGATACACGTTGTACACAAACACTTCTTCGGCCACTTGCGTATCGCCGCGCATGCGGCGGGAGAGGATGCCCTTGAGTGTCCACGTGACGCTGCTGTTCCGGGTGCGGATGGTGCCTGCGCCGCCGCCGGGAACCTGGAGGACAAAGGGGTATTTCAAATCCTGGCCCGGTTCCAATTTCGTCCCGCCCGCGACTTTGATTACGACCTGATCGAGATGCTCGTTGCCCAAATTGCGCGGCACGTATTCGCGGCGCACGAGTTCGACGCGCACTTCGCTCGCGTCAAACGCTTTCTTCGGTCGCACCAAAAGTTGTCCCTCAACTCTCCCGCCGAGGACGAATTCCTTGCCGGACAAGGCAAACACGAGTTCGGCATCGCCCGGCGAATTCGAATAACCGTATTCGCCCGCGCCGACCGCCTGACCCGGAGCGACCGAGAGCACAAAGATTTCCGATTTTTCTTCCACATCCGCCGCCATCTTACGATCGAGGGTGGCCTTGACGTGCCACGTCACGCGCACAATGCGCCCGTCGCCGCAAGAGGGCACGGCATCGCCAGGCATCGGTAGCTCGAATTCGAACGACTGTTGCGCGCCGGCCTTGATCGTGCCCTCGCCCAGGAAGACCTTTTTCTGTACTTCAATCTCGTCGGTCTGCCACGTATGTGCTTCGCGCCTTTCGCGGCGTCCGTCCGAATCGGTACGTTCGGTTTCGTGGCGATATTGGTACTCTTCCTTGTAGACGAGGGTGACCCGCCCCTGTTGAATCTTCAAATCCTTTTCGCCGACCACCGTCACTTTGGCGCGGACCGTTTCCCCGGGATAGTACCCCGCGCCGGTCCGCTCCAATTCGAGGGTTACACGCGCCTTGCCACCTTTCAAAAAATCGAACATGGTCGTGCCTCCTTTATAGCGTAAAGTAGAATGCCGCGCCGTGGTCTACTTCGGACTCGGCCCAGACGCGCCCACCATGCCGCCGAACGATCCGCGCGACAATCGCCAGGCCCAGCCCCGTCCCCGCATAATCCTCGGCGTGATGATAGCGTTGGAACACGCCAAAGAGCCGGTCGGCGTTTTCAGAGTTGAAACCGACGCCATTGTCCTTGACAAAATAAGCCGGGCCGTCGTCCTCCGTGCAATACCCGATCTCGATCCGCGCGATCTCGCGCCGGCACGTGAACTTGAGCGCATTCGATAGCAGATTTAGCCACACTTGTTTGAGTAACAGCGGATCGCCCAAGCAGTTCGGCAAATCGGAGATGGCCATCTCGATCTTGCGCCCGTCTTGCTCGTTCCGCAAGGAGTCGAATGCGTCCCGCACGAGAGCGTCCATCGCCACCGTTTGTTTTTGCAGCGCCTGGCGGCTCAGGCGCGAAAACGTCAGCAGCCCATTGACCAGCGCATCCATATCCACCGCATTGTCGTGGACGAGTTGCAAGAAACGCTGGCCGCCGGAGGGTAGTTGCGCCCCATATTCGTTCAGGAGTATGTCGGCGAAACCTTGAATCGAACGCAAAGGCGCGCGGAGGTCGTGCGAGACGGAATAAGAAAACGCCTCCAATTCCTGGTTGGCCGTTTCCAGATCGACGGCGCGCCGCTCCAATTCGAGGTTGAGCTTGTGGATCTCCGCCACGCGATTTTCCAGTTCGGTTTTGGCCGCGCGCAGCGCCGCCTCGTTCTGCTTCAACTCCCGAAACACCAGATCGTAGGGCTTGACCAATCCGGTCTCGATAATCGCCTTGTAGACGAAATAGAACGAGGCCAATTCAAAGAGATGGCCGGTCAGATTGGAGATGTCGTAGACCGAAACATAGGTCACGAAGACAAGATCGGAGATAATGCCGGTCACGATGGACGCCGTGAGCAGCCCCAAGACCTCGCGATCAAAGGCGTGCCGCTCTCGAATCAGCAGGCCGAGACCGCCCAGCAGCATCAACGCGATGACGACTTCGCTCGTCTTTTTGAACGGCGTCAGACCCGTGCCGTCGAGGTAGCAATCGGGGAAGATGCGCCAGTAAAAGATGGACGCCAGCAAGAGAGTAACGGCGATCAGGTAACCGCAAAAGACGCGCCCGGCTTTCAGCTTGCGGCCGAGCAGGAGCGGCGCGCCGAGCAGCGTAAAGCCGAGCAGATAGCGTTGCAGAATCCACAATTGGGTCGGCAGGTTCGCCGTCTCGCCGCGAAAGACGCCCATGCCGGCATACGCCAGCGTGTGCAGCACATTGACCCCGCCAATGAAGAGAAAGGAAATGCCGAGGAAGAGCAGATAGCTATTGTCGAGAAAGCGCCGCGCATTCCAGGCGAGAATAAAAATCCCGCACGCGACGACGACGCTGAACAGTTCGACGACGCTGTGAAAGAGGAGGTAGCTATAGAGACTGCTGAGGTAGAGACCGACCAGGACGGCCGTGCCGATCAGCAGTTCCAGACGGCTGAGCGCAAGAAACCGTGTCTTCATACGCGGCCAGTATAGGGTTCTCTTTCCAAAAAGTCAAAATGGCGTTATCCCATTGCGTAAAGACCCGACCCGTGCTAGAATAATGCTCGCTTGACCACTGCCACCAACCGCTTCGTAAAGGAGGATTCGCCATGGAACACAAACTACCACCGCTCCCGTACGCGAAAGAGGCACTCCAGCCCCACATCTCCGCCGAGACGCTCGAGTATCACTACGGCAAACACCATGCGACCTACGTCGCGAATCTCAACAAGTTGATTCCCGGCACGGAATTCGAGAACCTGACCCTGGAAGAGATCGTCAAGAAATCTTCCGGCGGCCTCTTTAACAACGCCGCGCAAACCTGGAATCACACGTTCTACTGGCACTCGCTGTCGCCGACCGGCGGCGGCGAGCCGACCGGCTCTCTAGCCGAGCAAATCGTCAAGCAGTTCGGCTCGTTCGCGCAGTTCAAAGAGAAACTCGCGAACACGGCCGTGACGACTTTTGGCTCGGGCTGGGCCTGGCTGGTCCAGAATGACGACGGCACGCTCGCGATCGAAAGCACCGGCAACGCCAACACCCCGCTCAAAGAGGGGAAGAGGCCCTTGTTGACGTGCGATGTTTGGGAGCACGCGTATTACATTGATTACCGGAACGCACGCGCGGCTTATCTGGATGCGTTCTGGCAAGTGGTCAACTGGAGGTTTGCGGAAGAAAATTGCCGCTAGGGGCCACGTGCATTTGCCCGTGCTATCGAACGCGCTTGGATGTGTGCACATCCAAGCGCGTTCGCCATCGTAAGCATTGACGGCGGCTTCCGCGGTTCCTACGAAGCCGAGCGGCTCCGTAGGAACCGCGGAAGCCGCCGTCACGTCTTTCCAGACATGCTCCGCGGAGCTGCCGAGTTGCCCAGGCGCTGCGCCAATTGCTTTAGGGCCGGAACGACCCGGTCGAACTCGGCGGATTTGATAAAGAAAAAATCCGCGCCGGCCTCCAAGCACTTTTGCCGATACTGGGTATAAGGGTAATTGGTCAAGACGATCACCGCGGGCGCGGGCTGGCTGTTTTTGACTCGTTGCAGCACGTCAATTCCGCTCCCCGACTCGAGGTGGATGTCGAGCAAGACGGCATCGGGTTTGCGTTGCAGGATCGCATCGGTCGCCGAGCGCGCGTCACCGGCCTCGCCCACGACTTGCACTTGCGCGATGTCGGCGAGCATCCGTTTCAACCGCTGCCGGATGACGAGCGAGTCTTCAACCAAGAACACTCTCAGGCGGACCGGTTCGGGGATTTTCAAGCTGGAATTGACCATCATCTCCAAATAGCATACACCAATGCGCCGCCAAAATAAATCACGCGGCAAGCGATTTTTTTGTAGAAAAAAAGCTGTGCCGGCTGTCGTATTTTTAACGACACGGTGGAGCGGGCTAGCAGCCCGCTCTACAGCTACTCGATCAAATGATTCTCGATAGCGTAACGGGTCAAGTCCACATTGCTCTGCATTTTCATTTTTTCGAAGATCCGATTGCGATACGTATTTACCGTGCTCAAGCTCACCGATAATTCTTCGGCAATATCGCTGCTCTTTTTGCCGGAGGCAATCATGCGCATCACTTGAAATTCGCGGTTGGACAGCATCTCGTGAAGGGGACGCCCATTCCCGGCCTCCAATTCGTCGGCCAGATGTTCGGCCAATGCGACGCTGACATACTTGCCGCCGCCCACGATCTTGCGAATGGCTTGGACCAATTCCTCGACCGCGCTTTCCTTGGTGATATAGCCCGCTGCGCCGCTCTTGAGGGCGCGCACCGCAAAGCGCTCCTCGGGATGGACGCTCAGGATGAGCACAGGCAGCCGAGGATATTTCTGGCGCAACTCCTTTAGCGCCTCTAAACCACTTTCTCCCGGCATCGAAATGTCCAACAGAACGATATCTACGTTCAGATGGGCCAGCCGGGCGAAGAGTTCCCGGGCGTTACTCGCCTCGCCGACCAGCGTTAGGTCCGGCTGGCTTTTCAGAATCTTTTTGAACCCTTCGCGGATCAGCGCGTGGTCGTCGGCAATCAGAATGTTAATCATGTCTCACCCCTCCCACCGGGATGCGCGCCGTCACCATAGTCCCTTGGCCTGGCGCGCCGGTAATGTCCACCTCTCCGCCGAGAGCGAGAGCGCGCTCCCGCATGCCCAAAAGCCCGAATTGTTGAGTCGTGCTCAACTCCTCTGGGGAAATGCCTTTGCCATTATCCCGCACTTGCAGGATCAATTGGCCGTCCGCGCGCTTGACCGTCGCTTGCACTTGCGTGGCCTCGGCGTGACGCGCGACATTGGTCAGCGTCTCTTGCAGAATGCGAAACACGGCCGTCGAACGCTCGGCGTCATAGTCGCCGTCGTCCAAGTTCGTCTCAAACCGACATTCGATCTTGGTCCGCGTCTGGAATTCCTGGCACTGCCATTCCAAGGCGGCCCGCAAACCCAGATGATCCAAAACCTCCGGACGCAGCTCGCGCACGATGCGGTGCATCGTCTCGATCGTCTCGTCCACTAGGTGAACCGTCGAACGGATCTCGTCGTTCACCTTACCCACGGCCAGCTTGGGGCCGTGCGCCTCAATTCCCTGGCCCAGCATCGCCAAATCCATTTTCACCGCGGTCAGCATTTGGCCGATCTCGTCGTGTATCTCGCGCGCGATGCGAATCCGTTCTTCTTCGCGAGCCGACTGCAGGTGGCCCGAAAGCGAGCGCAGACGATGGTTCATCCGCTGGCGTTCGGCGATTTCCTCTTCGAGCTTGCGGTTGGCTCTTTGCAGTTCGACGGTGCGCCGGACGACGCGCTGCTCTAGTTCTTCGTTCAACGCTTGCGCTTGCTGGTACAGTCGGGCATTATCCACCGCAAACGCGGCGCGGCGCGCGAGGTCTTGGGCCAGCGCCAAATCCGCCGGCCCGAAATGCCGGCCCGATTCCGCGGCCACAAACGTGATCACGCCGAGCGTCCGGCCCCGGGCGATCATCGGAACGGACATGTAGGATTTCAGTCCGACGTGAAGCAAAAGCTCCAAGTGCTCCCGGTCCCGCGCGGCCGCCGCGATCATATCATCGCCGATGTGCGAAACGATCTCTGGCTTGCCGGTCGCCATTACGTGGTAGACGCCGTATGGCGCGTTCGGATCATCCGGATACCGCCGGCGCAGCTCGTTCGCGTTTTCGACCTTTGCCGGGTCCGCGTGCGCGAGCGCCAAATGCTGGACGGCGCCATCTTCCAGGCGGATGTCCACAGCGCACCAATCGGCCAGGCGCGGCGCCACCAGTTTGGCTACGCCTTCGAGCGTGGTCTCGTAATCGAGTGAGGAGGCGAGGACGTCGCTCGCCTCGGCCAAAAAGCGCGCCGCCTCTTCCGCGCGCTTGCGTTCGGTAATGTCCCGCGCGATTTTCGAAACCCCGACCACGACGCCGTCGGCATTGCGAACCAGAGAGACCGTGATCGAAACGTCAATCCGCTGCCCGCTCTTTGTCATCCGCATCGTATCATAGTGCTCGACCAACTCGCCGCGCTTGAGTCGTCCGATGATGCTTTCGTATTCGCCCAGGCGGTCGGGTGGATCGGTGATTTCGATGGATTGGCCGACGACTTCTTCCGCCGTATACCCATAGAGCCGCTCGGCGCCGGGATTCCAACTGACGATCGTCCCATCCATCGCGTGACTGATAATGGCATCGTCGGACGATTTGACGATCGCCGCGAGCCGCAAGGCGTCCTGCTCGGATCGCCGCCGGCTCGTGATGTCGCGAAAGACGAGCACAACCCCAATGACGTTGCCGTGTTCATCGCGAATGGGCGCGCCGCTGTCGTCCACCGGAATCCGCCGCCCGTCTCTCGCCACCAACACCGTATGGTTCGCCAGGCCGATGACGCGCTGCTCGCTCAGCACGCGCTCGACGGGGCTGGCCACGCGCACGTCCGTCTCTTCGTTGACAATGTCGAATACTTGGGTCAACGGTTGGCCCTCGGCTGCCGCCAATTTCCAGCCGGTCAATTCCTCAGCTATCGGATTCATAAACGTGATATTGCCATCCCGATCGGTAGAGATCACTGCATCGCCGATGCTGGTCAACGTCACCTTGAGGAGTTCGCGCTGTTGGCGAATCGCTTGGTCCGCGCGCCGCAGATCGGTCACATCGTGAAAGATGTTGATGGCATACTGGACCGCGCCGGCGTTATTCAACACCGGCGTCGCATTGACGAGCGACCAACGCTCCTGTCCGGTCACAAGGTCCCTAATGCGCATCAGAGCGCCATGGGGCTGTTTGGTTTGCAGCGCGATCCCTCCCGGCAGCCGGTCGAGCGCAAGTGGCTGCCCGTCCTCGTCGAGCATTTCGAACCGCTCCATCACCCGCTGCACGGGCGTGTCCAGCAACTCTTCCGGCGAGTCGAAACCGAGAATGCGCGCGGCGGCCTGATTCGCGTAAATTATTCGCCCCGACGAGTCTTGAGCCGTGATGCCATCCGCCACACCCTGGAGAATAATCGAGTGCTGTTCTTCGGAAAGCCGCAGCGCGTCCTCGGTCCGCTTGCGTTCGATAAATTGTCCGATCTGGCTGCCGAGCGCGTCCAACAGTTTCAGCATTTCCTTTTCCGGAGGGCGCTCCAGAAACGTAAAGAACTCGATAACTCCGGCGAACTGTTCGCCGGCCACCAGTGGAAACCCGATGGCGCTCCGCAGTCCATTCTTGCTGGCGACCTTTGCGCGCGGAAAGTTTGTATCTTGTGTAACGTTGGCGATCCAGGCCGGCGCACGACTCGTCCACACGCGGCCCGGCAAGCCCACTCCCTTCGGAAAGAGCATTTCGCGCGTTAACGCTTCGAATTCGCGAATGTCGGCGGTGGGCGCGTGCCAAATATCCGCGCACCGCAGCACGTCGGCGTTGCGGTCCACGTTCCAGATTGCGCCCACCTCCCAGCCCACACATTCGCCGATGGCTTCCAGAATCGTCGGCGTGGCTTCGGCGATCGTCGCGGAGGTGGCCAGTGCGCGTGTCACGCGATACTGCGCGTTCAGCCGGTTCTCGGCCTGCTTGCGCACGGTGGCATCGGAAGAAACGCCGATGAAACCGATCGCGTTGCCGGCGGCATCGCGCATCAGGGTGCGCTTGGTGTCAACCCAAACTAAACGCCCCGTCTTGTGCCGGCCTTGCCATTCCCCGACGATAATTCTCCCCTGGCGCATCTGCTCAAGGTCGAGTTGCAGTGTTTCTTCACGCTGATCAGGATAAAGTCGCGCCACGCTCTGGCCCAGCACTTCATCGGCGGTATAGCCGTAGCATCCCGTAGCGCCCTCATTCCAATAAAGAATCTGGCCCTTTAGGTCGGTGACGATCACGCTATCACGGACGTTGCGCAAGATGTTGGCTTGAAAGCCCAATTGTTCCTCGGCCCGCCGCCGCTCGCCGATATCGCGGACGATCCCCGCAAAAAAGGTCTTGCCATTGCGTACGAACTCGCCAAAGGAAATCTCCAGGGGAATGACCTTGCCATCCTTGCGCAAACCCGGCAGTTCGACCGCTTGCCACGCGATGCGCTTCTCTCTGGTTTGGAGATAGTCGGCGAGGCCGGCCCGATGCGATTCGTGCTGATCGGCCGGCATGAGAATGGTGGCGGGCTGGCCCAACAACTCGGCGCTGGTGTAGCCAAACATTCTTTCGGTAGCTTGATTGACGAGTTGAATGCGATCGTCTTGGTCAATCGTAATGATCGCGTCGGAAGCCGTCTCGGCCAGCGTGCGATAACGCTCTTCGCTGTCGCGCAGCGCCTGCTCCGCGCGGTGGCGCTCGGTGACATCGCGGAAAATCAACACCGCGCCGATCAAGTTGCCGCGATCGTCGCGAATAGGCGCGGCGCTGTCGTCAACCGGTGTCCGACGGCCATCCCGCGTGATCAAGATCGCCGGGCTGGGTACGGTGACAATGGAACCACCCTGGATGACGCGCGCCACGGGGTTATCCAGCGGCTCACCCGTCTTCTCATCGGCCACTTTAAATATCTGCTCGAGCGATTTTCCAATCGCTTGGTCCGATTCGCAGCCGACGAGCCGCTCGGCGACCGAATTGATAAGGGTGACGCGCCCCTGACGGTCCGTCGCGACGACCCCATCGCCGATACTGGAGAGCGTGACGCGTAGCCACTCGCGCTGCTCACGCAAATGGGTTTCGGCGCGCCTTGTCTCGACCGCCTCCGCGAGCACATGGGCCATGGATTGGAGAAAGCCAAGGTCCTCTTTGGAGAAGGCGCGGTCGGCGGTCGTGTACGCGCCGAGCACGCCAAACGGGCGTTCACGTCCGTGGATGATCACGCTCATGCCGCTGACGACTTGGTGCTCGGTCAACAGCGGTGAGTCATTCAGGCGCGTTTCTTTGCGGAGATCCTTGACGACGACCGGCTCGTTAGAGAGCAAGGTATAACCAGCCGGAGAGTTTTCGCGCGCTTCTACTTTCGCCGCGCCGACCCGCCCTGGCTTCCAGCCGTGGCCGGCGCGCAGCAGCATGCTGTCGCGGTCCGGCAGCAACTCCAGCACGTGGCTGTATTCGACCTGCAATGTTTCGGCGACGATCGCCGCGGCCCGGTCAAACAAGCCCGCGAGATCAGGACTCGCCAACGCGTGTTGGCCCAATTCGGCCACCGCGGACTGACGGCGCGCATGCAGACGCGCCGATTCGCGGGCACGTTCACGCGCGGCGGTGAGCGAACTCACGACGAGCGCGATCACGACAAAGACGCCCAGCCGCAAAGCATCGTCCACGTTTTGCAAGTCCAAACGCGACGCGGGCGATACCAGAAAGATGCTCGCGAGCGCCGCGTACAAACTCGCCAGGAGACCGGGGCCCAAGCCCCCGAACCCCGCGCTGAGCATAATGGCGGCAATAAACAACAGAAAGGAGCTACCCGTTCTCAGAGGAGTCACGAGCGTGATCAGGAGGGCGAACGTACTGAGGACGATGGCGGTTCCAAAAGTCAACAGAGCCGATCGTTTGGCGCGCATAGCTTACGCCTCCGGGCTAGACCAACGCCGAAGGAATTAATAAAGGAATCTTTGGCATGATTATACCCGACCTACAAGCGGCTGTAAACAGGGGTGCGGACAAAGAATCTGATTTGACGATTGAGGCACTCTGGATTATGATGGAGGTGAAAAGAGGGAACTTTTGATCGAGTTCCGGCGTCGTTTATAAGAGGTGCGAATGTGGCACGAGGTGGTACGGGACAATGACGTGAAGGGCCCAAGCGCGATTACATCGCGCGCGGCTCTTTTTTGTTTTTCATTTTTTCGGGAACCGGTGCCCTAACTGCCGGAGGAGGAGACGAAGATGTCCAAGCTGATGAAGACGAGTTTAGGCGCGGTGCTTCTACTGCTGCTCATCGTTCTCGCGCCCGCGGTGGGAGCCAGTCCTGCGCTCGACACGACCGTCTGGTCGGGCGAGTATTTCAACAACATCACCCTGTCGGGGCCGCCAGTGCTCTTGCGCGGCGACCCGAACCTCGATTTCTTCTGGCCCGAAAACACCTCGCCCGCGCCGGGTTTTGTGAACGTGAACAATTATTCCGTGCGTTGGACGCGCTCGTTGTATTTCAACGCCACCGGGAATTGGGTCTTTACCACCCTCAACGACGACGGCATGCGCGTCTGGGTGGACGACGCCATCACCATGGACGCGTGGTACGACCAGGGACCCACAACACACACCGGGACCATTTATTTGGCCGCGGGATGGCACGTCGTCCGAGTCGAATACTATAACCGGACGCTCGGCGGCACGGCGCGTGTGACCTATGCGCTAGAAGGCGCAGCCGCCACCTACCCGGACTGGAAAGGCGAATATTTCAATAACCAGACCTTGTCCGGCGCGCCGGTCCTCACGCGCAATGACGTGGCCGTCAACTTTAACTGGGGCGGCGGTTCGCCCGACCCGAGCGTCCCGGCGGATCATTTCTCCGCGCGCTGGACCCGGACGATTTACACGACGGCGGGCACATGGCGCTTTACGACCACGACAGATGACGGCGTGCGGGTCTGGGTGGACGGCAGCTTGATCATTGACCGGTGGTTTGACCAATCGTCGTCAACGTACGTCGCCGACATCGGACTGGCGACAGGCGTTCACTCGGTCCGCATAGAATACTATGAAAACCTGGTAAACGCCGTCGCTCAATTCTCTTACGGCCAGGTGCTGGCGCCACCGCCGCCGCCGTCCACGTCGGGTGTTTGGGTGGGTCAATACTTTAACAACATCTCGCTCGCCGGCGCGCCCGCAGTGACCCGCACCGATCCGTCCTTGCATTTCGATTGGGGTACCGGATCGCCCAACCCCGTCATTCCAGCGGACTATTTCTCGGCCAAGTGGGATTCCGTACAGACGGTTCCCGCGACAGGGAATTACACCATCCTCGTGTCGTCGGACGATGGTGTGCGCGTTTGGATTGATGGCACGCTCGTCGTGGACGCCTGGTACGACCACCCGCCGACGCTGTTCAGCGCAGTGCGCTATCTCGCGGCCGGCGCGCACGCGGTTCACGTCGAATTCTATGAGCGAACCGGCGGCGCGATGGTTGGCGTGGACATCACGTCGGGCACGACGCCACCGCCACCGCCGCCCGTCGGCGACATCATCGTGGACGACCGCGGCATCGGGTGGCAAGCCGGCGGCGCTTCGACGAGCTGGCGCAACTTGAGCGCGGGCATCAACGGGCACGCGTTCTGGACCTTCAATAACGCGTTCACCGCGCCATCGTATAACTGGGCGCGCTGGTATCCCACGCTGCCGCGCGCGGGCAACTATGAAGTTTCGGCCTACATCCCCGGCGGCGTCGCGACGACGATCAATGCGCGTTACTGGGTCTATCACGCGGGCCGCTACGACCTCGCGCCGCGCGCTCAAGTTTTCTATGCCAATCAATGGATGTCGCTCGGCACGTACTACTTTAACGCGCTCGGCGGCGAAAACGTCTCGCTCGCCGACGTGACCTACGAGTGCTACCTGTGCCGCACGCTCGTCTACGATGCGGTGCGATTCAGTCCGCGCTAGCTGGCGACTGACAATTTACACGAGCCGAGGGACATCCCTCGGCTCTTTTTTTTCTCAAGATCACATAACGCGAGCAGACCGGAGCGGTATCAAATCAGGTGAAAATCCGTTATATATTTCAGATAACACGAACTGTGTTCAGCCCCAGAACACGGTGATCTCTAACTGCAAAGCCGTCTCCACAGCGTGCCAAGCACGACATTCGTTTGCTCCACCCTCCGGTACGATCTTTTCGACGATTTGATATTTCCGCGCTATGCGCGCGTCCTACTCTCGGCTACTCTGAATGGGGCCATCGTACTTTCGTCATATCAACCCTGCGATTGGGAGGTGAATACTTGAGAATCGCACAGGTCGCGCCACTGTTTGAGAGCGTGCCCCCCAAACTTTACGGCGGAACCGAGCGCGTGGTTTCTTGGCTCACCGAAGAACTGGTCCGACAGGGACATGAGGTGACGCTTTTTGCCAGCGGCGATTCCGTGACCGCGGCGCGTCTCGTCCCCGTCTGTGAACGCTCTCTGCGCCTCGACGAGCAATGCCATGATGAACTCGCGCACATCGTCTTGGGGTTGGAGCAAGTCATCCAAACTGAAAGCCAGTTCGATTTTGTCCACTGGCACGTGGACTATATCTGCTACCCGCTGGCGCGGCGGATGAGAACGCCTCACGCAAATACCCTGCACGGCCGGCTGGACATTCCGGAGCTGGTTCCGCTGTACAGGCAGTACAGGGAGATTCCCGTCATTTCCATTTCGAGAGCGCAGCGAGATCCGTTGCCGTGGATTAATTGGCAAGGAAACGTGCATCATGGTCTGCCGGAAACTCTCTTCACCTTCCGCGACCAGCCCGGCGATTATTTGGCCTTCCTCGGTCGCATCTCTCCGGAAAAAGGGGTTGACCGCGCGATTGAGATCGCACAGCGCACCGGGATGACGCTCAAGATCGCGGCCAAGATTTCCAAACCCGACCAACCCTACTACGATGAGGTCATCAAGCCGCTCATTGCGCGCAGCCCGCAGGTCGAGTTCCTGGGCGAAATCTCTGAAAAGGAAAAAAACGATTTTCTCGGCCGCGCGTACGCGCTATTGTTCCCGATCAGTTGGCCCGAACCATTCGGCCTGGTGATGATCGAGGCGATGGCGTGCGGCACGCCCACAATCGCGTTCCCCGGCGGTTCGGTCGCCGAAGTGATGGAAAGTGGCGCGAGCGGTTTTGTCGTCAAGAACGTCGCGGAAGCCGAACAAGCGGTCGAACGCGTGGCGCGTTTCAACCGCAAGAAATGCCGCCGCGTTTTTGAAAGACGATTCACCGACAAGATCATGACGCAAAACTATGTCAAAATCTACCGCCGATTGATCGCGGAACAATCCGCCGCGCAACCCTGGAGCTACAAAGCTGCGACGCGCAACGGCCGCGATGGCTCGCTCCAGTTTCCGAGCGAATTGCCCACGCGTTGAACACGGGTATCGTCAGCGGATAGAAAGCGGATTAGCGGATTACGCGAAACGCGTGCGTATCCGTTAATTCGTCTTGCATCCGCGTCCCGTCCGCCTTTAATTTGGCGGCGCGTTCCGTCCCCGCGCGTTCGCGCGCCAATTGGCCCGTCCATTGCAGGGCCTCGGTCGCCGCGTTGAGCAGCTCGGCCGCGCCGACCGCGCTAAAGATCGCGAGGACCGTGCGCGTGGCGCGCGGAAAGAGATTCAACCCGTACACCAACCCCGCTGCAATCCAAGTCCCCGAACAGATCGGACAACAAAGCAAATCGCCAATGGCCGCGCGCGCGCCCTTGCCTTTCGCTTCCACCGTCATGCCCATTCCCGAAGGGTCTTGCACGGTGCGCGTAAACGGCGCACGGTACGTCTCAAAGACTTGATCGTAACTCACCAGGCGGCCCAGCCGAAAAGTCGCCAAGGCCAATTGGATCAAATCAAATGGCTTGATGACGACATCATTACCCTTGCGGCTTTTGGACATCGTAAAGCCGGTAAAGATCGCCAGAAAAAGCCCGGTCAGCGCGCTGTACGTGGCGCGCCGTTCCACGCGCGGAGTGATTTTGGATGCCATGATGCGTTTCCTTTCCGAGTGTTCTAAATCGTATAACGTTTTCAACTACGCATTATAACGCCGTTAACCATATTTGACAGGGTTACAAAGCATCCTTATAATTCAGGCGAACGTTCGGGTGAACGTTCGCCCGAACATATTCATACAACCTTGACGGGTCGAGGCACAATGTCCATACGCGTAACCCTCAAACAAGTCGCCGCTGAAGCCGGGGTAAGTTTTCAGACTGTCTCCAAAGTCATCAATGGAAACTCCAAGGTCGCGCCAGAAACGGAAGGACGCATCTGGCGCGCCGTTCGCGCGCTGGGTTATCAACCCGATGCGTTGGCCCGCAATCTAAAGAGTCGTCGCAGCCGGATGCTCGCTTATTCGTGGGCGCCGCTGCCCCCCGATCAACCCAACCCCATTCTCGATCAATTTCTCCGCAGCATGATGCAAGCCGCCACGCGCGCCGGTTATCACATCCTCCCTTTCCCCCATCCTGACGAGGGTCACAATCTCTCCCCGTACCGAGACTTGGGCCACAGTGGGCGCGTAGACGGTTTCATTATCTCGTCCATCAAATACGATGACCCGCGCATCGCATTTCTTCAAGAGCAGGGCTTTCCATTCGTCGCGTTTGGCCGCTCGAATCCGGGCTGCGAATTTCCGTTCGTGGATGTAGACGGCGCGGCGGGCTTGCGCCTGGCCACGGAGCATTTGCTGCTGCGCGGCCATCGCCGCATTGCCGCGCTCGCATGGCCCGAAGAGTCGCGCGTGGGCCAAAACCGGATCGAGGGCTATTTCGAGGCGCTGCGCGCGGCGGGGTTGGGCGTGCGTGAGGATTGGATCGCGCGGGGCGAGGGACGCGTCGCGTTTGGACACGCGGCCACACGGCGCTGGCTCGACGGTCCGAATCGGCCCACGGCCCTGGTCGCGCTGAACGATTTGATGGCGATCGGGGCGCTGCGCGCGGCGCAGGAACGCGGGCTGCGCGTCCCCGACGACCTTGCCATCACGGGCTTTGACGATGTGCCGATGGCCCAATACTTGACGCCGCCGCTGACCACGATTCGGCAGCCGATCTGGGAGGTTGGGCAGCAGGTGATCGCGATCCTAATCGGAATTCTGGAAGGGTCGCCGCCGACCAACGCGCACGAACTGCTCCAACCGGAACTCGTCGTGCGCGCGAGTTCATAACGTAGCGAGGAGCGATTACGAAACGCAATCTTTCGAATTCAGACCTGTGGACGATTTCCGAAACCCAATTCGAGCCGCTCGATTTGCACCATCAGGAAACCATCTTTACTATCGGCAACGGCTATCTCTGCACGCGCGGCACATTTGAAGAGGGCTATCCGGGCGACCGCGGGGCCACGTTCATTCACGGCGTCTTCGACGCCGCGCGCAATGTGAATACCGAGATCGTCAACGAGCCGGACTGGCTGCCTCTGACGGTTTATTTGAATGGCGAACGCTTTGGCATCAACCACGGCGTCGTCGCAAGTTATCGCCGAACCCTGAGCGTGCGCGATGGACTCTTGACGCGCACCGTGGTCTGGCAATCCCCCGGAGGTCACCGCGCGACCTTCACCTTCGAGCGCTTTGCGTCCCTGGCCGATCCGCACGCGCTCTATTTGCGCTGTCACATTGTCCCCGAATTTAGCGGCACGCTTGAATTTCGCGCGTCCCTCAACGGGCACACCGACAATCTGGGCGTCGTACACACGTATTGGGTGGATCAGGGCGAACGCGACGGGGTCGTCTATCTCGACAATCGGACGCGCGAGACCAAAATCGAAACCGCGTATGCGATGCGCGTCCAAACTACGACCGGCCACCAGTTGAGCCGCGCGGTCTGGGCGGTCGAGAACAAGCCCTGCGTGATGGTGCGCGTACAAGCGCGTCCGGGCAATGAAATTGTTTTGGACAAGCAGGTGGTCGTCTACACCTCCCGGGATGTTCCCGCCGAACAGGTCGTTTCCACGACGCTTGAGCACCTCAATAACGTCGCGGCATGGGACCAGGCGGTGGAGAAAAACGCCGAGGCGTGGGAGGACGCTTGGGAAAACAGCGACGCGGTGATCGAAGGGGACGACGAGGCGCAGCGCGCGGTCCGCTTCAATCTTTACCAACTCCATATTGTCGCGCCGCGCCGTGACGACCGCGTGAGCATTGGCGCCAAGGCGCTATCGGGTTTCGGCTATCGCGGGCACGCCTTCTGGGACGCGGAAATCTTCATGCTGCCGTTCTTTACGCACACGGCGCCAGCCATCGCGAGAAACTTGCTCGACTATCGCTATCGCCATCTCGAGGCGGCGCGCGCCAAAGCCAAGGCGAACGGGTGCGAGGGCGCGCAGTTCGCGTGGGAAAGCGCCGATACGGGGGAAGAAGTCACGCCGACTTGGATTCCCGATCCCGCCGATCGCCGCCGGCTGATCCGCATCTGGACCGGGGATATCGAAATTCACATTTCGGCGGACATCGCCTACGCGGCGCATCACTACTGGCGCATGACCGGCGACGATACCTGGTACATCGAAAAGGGTGTGGAGTTGATCTTGGATACGGCCAAGTTCTGGGCCTCGCGGGCCGAGTGGGATGCGGAAAATCAGCGGTACGAATACAACGACGTGATCGGCCCGGACGAATATCACGACCACGTCAACAACAACGCGTACACCAATCGCATGGCGCAGTGGAACCTGCAAACGGCGCTCGACGTCCTCGATTGGCTCAATGCCGAAGCGCCCGCGCGCGCGAATGAACTCGTCAACGAACTCGACCTGACTCCTGCGCGGCTCGCGCAATGGCAGGACGTGATCCAAAAAGTCTACGTGCCGATTCCGCCGTCCGGGGTGATCGAGCAATTTGAAGGGTACTGCAATCTCAAGCCGGTTTACATGGCCGCGCTGGAACCCCGCGACATTTCCACACAGCAGCTCTTCGGCATCGAGGGGTCGAACCAGCGGCAAGCGATCAAGCAGCCGGACGTGCTGATGCTGCTGTATCTGCTGCGCGAGCACTATGCCGACGACATCGTCCGGGTCAACTATGACTTTTACGCGCCGCGGACCGACTCGACTTATGGCTCGTCCCTCGGCCCGGGAATTCAGGCGATTATAGCTTGCGAAGTCGGCAAACCCGACGAAGCGTACAAGCTATTTCAGCTCGCCGCCGAGTCCGACCTCTACGATTTGCGGCGCAACGCGAGTGATGGCATTCACGCGGCGTCGTGCGGCGCCACGTGGCAGGCGGTGGTTTTTGGGTTTGCCGGTTTGCGCATCACCGAAACGGGCTGGACGGTTGCGAATCGCCTACCGAGCGGCTGGACGCGGCTGGCGTTCAAATTCCTCCACCGCGGCAAATTGCAAAGAGTGGAGCTGACAGCGTAGAGAGTATTACGTATTACGCAGTACGCAATAGGGTCTGCTATGGAAATCCACGGCTTTATCTTCGACCTCGACGGCGTGATCACCGATACGGCGGAATTTCACTTTCTGGGTTGGAAACGGCTGGCAGACGAGGAGGGCCTTACTTTCACGCGCCAAGATAACGAGCGTTTGCGCGGGCTGTCGCGACGCGATTCGCTGATGGCGTTGCTCCGCGGGCGCGCATACCCGGAAGAAAAAATCCAGGAGATGATGGCGCGCAAGAATCGCTACTATCTGGAATCCATTCGGAGCATCACGCCAGACGATTTGCTGCCGGGCGTGCAAGAACTTTTGAACGAGATTTGCGCGGCGGGCTTGAAATCCGCACTTGGCTCGGCAAGCAAGAATGCGCGCGAGGTTGTGGCGCGGCTGGGCATCGGCCGCCTCTTCGACGCCATCTCGGACGGAAATAGCGTCGAGCGGTACAAGCCCGCGCCCGATCTCTTTATTCACGCCGCCGGCCAACTCCACCTTCCGCCTCGCGAATGTATCGTAGTGGAAGATGCCGCCGCGGGAATCGAGGCCGCGCGCGTCGGTGGCTTTCACACCATCGGGCTGGGTCCCCCAGAACGCGTCGGCGCGGCGGACGCCGTCTTTCCCGGTCTGGCGGGTGTACATCTGCAAGATGTGTTGCAAGCGCTCGGCGGTAACGGATTGCCTTCGGCGAAGCGGATAAGCGGATAGAACGACAGGCGGGAATGTAATCCGTTTATCTGTTTCGCCGAAGGCAATCCGTTACCTGCTTGCCATCCCACGCGATTCGCAGTAGAATACCCGCGCTCATTTCGAGCGCGGTATCATTCTCAGAGGAGGCATCGTAATGCCCGGTCCAGAGATCACCCCGCCGGCGGGCGGCAGCAAGATCACCATTCAAGACGGGAAACTGCGCGTTCCCGATTGTCCGATCATCCCCTATATCGAAGGCGACGGCACGGGGCCCGATATTTGGCGCGCGAGCGTGCGCATCCTGGACGCGGCGGTGCGCAAGGCGTACGGCGGCACGCGCGCGTGTCAATGGATGGAAGTGTACGCTGGGGAAAAATCGTTCAAGCTTTTCAACACCTGGCTGCCGGACGAAACCGTCGAGGCGTTTCGCGACTACCTGGTCGGCATCAAAGGGCCATTGACAACTCCGGTTGGCGGCGGAATTCGCTCGCTCAACGTCGCGCTGCGCCAGCTGCTCGACCTGTACGTTTGCTTGCGCCCCGTGCGTTGGTTCAAAGGCGTGCCCTCGCCCGTGAAGCATCCCGAAAAGATAGACATTGTCGTTTTCCGCGAGAACACGGAAGACATTTACGCCGGCATCGAGTTCGAAGCCGGCACGCCGGCCGTCCAGAAATTCCTTACGCTGTTCAAAGAAAACTTTCCGAAAGAGTATGACAAGATCCGTTTCCCCGAAACGTCGGGCATCGGCATCAAGCCCGTCTCGCGCGAAGGCAGCCAGCGCCTGATCCACGCCGCGATCAATTACGCCATCGCGAACAAACGCAAGAGCGTGACGCTCGTCCACAAGGGCAATATCATGAAGTACACCGAAGGCGCGTTTCGCAATTGGGGTTACGAACTCGCGGAGAGCGCGTTCGCCGATCAAGTGTACACGTGGACGCAGTGGGAGCGCACCAAAGCCGCGAGCGGCGAGGCGGCGGCGAACGCCGAGCAAAAAGCCGCGCTGGCGGCCGGCAAGCTTTTGATCAAGGACGTGATTGCCGATATCGCGCTTCAGCAATTCCTTACCCGCCCCGACGAATTCGACGTGATCGCGACGATGAACCTGAACGGCGATTACGAATCCGACGCGCTCGCCGCGCAGGTCGGCGGCATCGGCATCGCGCCGGGCGGCAACATCAACTACCTCACCGGGCACGCGGTCTTTGAGGCGACGCACGGCACCGCCCCCAAATATTCCAATCTCGACAAGGTCAATCCCGGCTCGGTGGTGCTCTCCGGCGAAATGATGTTTCGCTACATGGGCTGGACCGAAGCGGCCGACTTGATCATCAAAGGCATGGACGGCGCGATCGCAGCCAAGACCGTCACCTACGATTTTGCGCGCTTGATGGAAGACGCGACCGAAATCAAGTGCAGCGAGTTCGGCGACGCCGTGATCGCACACATGTAAGAACCTCACCCCCTACCCCTCTCCTGTAGGGGCGGGGTCTCCCCGCCCTGTTTGGTTGCCGAACGCACCAAGAAAGGGCGGGGAGACCCCGCCCCTACAGGAGAGGGGGTGCGGCAGAATCACACATGACTCACCTCGCGCCCCGCGCGGCGGAAACCATCAGCCACGCGTTCGACACTTACCAACAGCAGTTCAAAGAGATCACGCGGCGCGCTCATACGCGCTTTGAAAATCGCGATTGGCGCGGCATGCAGCATGACGCGGTCGAGCGGCTTGGCGTGCGCGAGCAGATTATTCGCCGCGTCATCGCCGAGGTGCGCCTGATGCTGGGCGAACACGCCACGGACAAGATCGTCTGGGCGCAGATGAAAGCCGCCTACCTCGATTTGATCAACTGCCGCCCCAATCCCCAACTCGCCGAAACTTTTTTCAGCTCGGTCACGCGGCGCATCTTTGCGACCGAGGGCGTGGACGGCAACATCGAGTTTGTAGATTCGGAATTCGACTGTGAAGGGCCGCCCGCAGAAAGCGCGGTCTACACAACGTTCGCAAGCGATACCCCGCGCGCCCTCGTCCGGCAAATCCTCGGCGACTGTGACTTTCAAGCGCCGTTCCAAGATTTCGAACGCGACACCCGGCTCGTCGCCGAGCGCATTGAAGCGCAAAGGCAAGCGCTCTGGGGCGAACAGCCGATTGAAAAGATCGAGGTGCTCCGGAGCGTTTTCTATCGGGGCAAAGAGGCCTTTTTGATCGGACGGCTGCGGGGTGGCAAGCGGCTTTTGCCGCTTGTCCTCGCGCTGTTCAACAGTGAGCAAGGCATCGTCGTGGACACGGTGCTGCTCGACGAAGATGACGCGAGCATCGTCTTTAGTTTCACCCGCTCGTATTTTCACGTCGAGATCGAACGCCCCCGCGACGTGGTCCTCTTCTTGCGCTCGATCATGCCCGCAAAACGCATCGCCGAACTGTACATTTCCATCGGCTACCACAAGCACGGCAAGACCGAATTGTACCGCGATTTCATCCACCACCTGGAAAACTCGAACGACCAGTTCGAGATTGCGCCCGGCGAGCGCGGCATGGTGATGGTCGTCTTCACCCTCCCGTCTTACGATCTGGTTTTCAAGGTAATCCGCGATAAATTTGCCTATCCCAAGACGACCGCGCGCGAAGACGTGATGGAGAAATACAATCTCGTTTTCAAGCACGACCGAGCCGGACGCTTGGTAGACGCGCAGGAATTCGAGCATCTGCAATTTCCCCGCCAGCGCTTTTCGGACAAATTGATCGCAGAACTGACGACCTTTGCGCCGAGCAGCATTTCGTTCGACGCGAGCTGCATTTTCGTCAAGCACCTCTACATCGAGCGCCGCGTGACGCCCCTCAATCTCTATCTGCGCCAAGTGGATTTCGATACGGCGTGCGCGACGGTCCTGGATTACGGTCAGGTGCTCAAAGATTTGGCGCGGACGAATATTTTTCCGGGCGACCTGCTGCTCAAGAATTTCGGCGTCACTCGGCACGGGCGTGTGATCTTTTACGACTACGACGAACTCACGCGGCTGACCGACTGCAATTTTCGCGATTTACCGCAAGCGCACGATGTCGCCGAAGAAATGGCCGACGAGCCGTGGTTTTACGTCGGGCCCAACGATGTGTTTCCCGAAGAGTTTGTCAATTTCTTGGGGCTGCCGGACGATCTACGCGCGGTGTTCCTGCGAACGCACGGGGACCTGCTGCACGCGGATTTCTGGCGAAGGATGCAGGCGCGCCATCGCGCCGGCGAGATCATGGATATTTTCCCGTACACTCAAAGCAAACGCTTACACGCGCCTACGCCGCCCGGCCAATGATCGCCGTCCAAATTCCCACGATCACCATCAGCGCGGCGCAGGCGATATAGACGATCGGCAAGCCCGCCAGCGGCATGATCGCATACGCGGCGAGTGGGCCGATCGCGCTTCCAAGGTCGCCTGCGGTGTACAGGATTCCCAAATTCGAGCCGTGCTGTTTCTCGCGCGCCAAGTCGCCGGCCAGCGCCGTCGCTAACGACTGAATGCTGCCCGCCGCCGCCGCGCCGACCACCGTGGCGACGATCACGGCCCCAACATTTGGCGCGGCGAGCAAACCAATGCCCAGCGCGCCCAGCCCCAGACTGAGCGCCAGCAATTCCCAGCGCCGTCCCGCCGCATCCGACCACATTCCGGCGAACGGCGCACCCACCAAGCTGATCAGCGTTCGACTCGCCAATAGTCCTCCCGTGACGCTCGCCACGCCGATTTGCCACGCGCCCAACTGGAATTCGGAACCCACGTTTGCCTGAATGACCAAGCCCAACGTTGCCGATATGACTCCCGCGGCCACCAAGCGATTCGTTCCGTACGCGGTCGCAATCGCCCACATGGCGGGCGAGACTGCGCGCCAACCCAGTCCGCGCGCGAGCGGTTGCGCCGCGACTCGCGCGCGATGGCTTCCCCCATGCCGATCGCTCAGCGCGGCAACCGCGGCGAGCGCGCCTATCGCCGAAATGCCCGCGCCAATCCACAGTCCTTCGCGATAGCCCACCGCATCGGTCAACACCCCGCCGCCAAACAATCCCAAGGTCGAGCCAAAGAAAAACCAGACTTGATAAATGCCGACCCATCGCCCACGCTGCGCCTCGGGTGCCATCTCCAAGACGATCGCGTTTCCGCCCACCCAAATGCCCGACCACGCCAGGCCCCACAGCAAACGCGCGAAAAACAGCACCGGCAGACCGGAAGCCAGCGCGTAAATCGCAGTCGAGAGCGCTCCAATCCAGAGCGACCCAAGAAATAGCAAGCGGCGGTCTGCGACGCGATCATACAACCAGCCCGCCGGTCCGTTCGTCGCCAGCCGGATAACGCGATTGACGCTGAGGATAATTCCCACGCTGCCGAGCGCGATGCCGGCCTCCGCGGGATGAAGCGGCAGAACCGTGTACAAGGTTGCATCGCCCATCAACGAAAGCGCCATGCTCAAACCCAGCGGCCACAACGCCCGCGCCGCGCTCACCTCCGTCACTGCCACCCGTTCGATTTGTTCAGCCAACCCCCACCTCAACGAATTCTCAACGAATAAACGAATACACCGCGTCGATCAAAATTCGTTTATTCGTTCAGGATTCGTTGACGCGTCATATACAACTCCCCCAGTTCAAAACCCAGCCGCCGATAATATTCCCGCGTGCCAATCGCCGAGATGACCGCGAGCCGCTTGACGCCCGCGCTCTTGGCGATACTCTCCGCGTGCTGAATCAGCCGCGTGCCCAGGCCCAAATGCTGCGCCTCTCCCCGGCTCGATGCGCCGAGTTCGAGCGCGGGTCCGTATACGTGTACCTCGCGAATGACCGCCGCGTCCCAGAGTTCTTCAAGAATCTCCTCACGCCGCGCGTCCGGTGAGGCAATCGAAAGGCGCAGGAATCCTGCGAGTTTGCCGCGCGCGGTCAGATAGCTCAGAAAATATTCCGTCGTCGCGTCGGTGCGATAGGTCGTCACATCCAGCCGCAATTCGTCGGCGTCGACCTTTTCGCCGCGAATCTCGCGGCAGCGAATGCAATGGCATTGCAACCCGCGCCGTTTCATCTCGCGCTGCACGACCTGCCGCAGGTGCGACGCGATACTTCCGGCCGCGACGTACTGCGACGGAATATCGCGCATGACGCGATTCACGCGGCAGTACGGCGGAATGATGGTTTTACACGCGACGAGCAATTCGATCAACTCGTCGTCCGTGTACGGGCGATACTCGCCGCGCTGATAATACTTGACGAGTTCGGTCCCTTGAATCAGAGTACACGGATAGATCTTTAACTCGTCGGGGCGAAAGGCCGGATCGTCCCACAACCGCGCGAAATCGGCCCGATCGGATTGGGGCGTCGCGCCGAGCAGATTCGGCATCCAGTGCAAGTGCAGCTTGAAACCGGCGAGGCGCAGCAAACGCACCGCGCGCCGCGCGTCCTCGACCGTGTGCCCGCGCCGGTTCGCCGCGAGGATCGCGTCGTCGAGACTTTGCACGCCCAACTGCACCTTGGTCGCGCCGAGATAGCGCAGGCGGCGCACTTCGTCCATGTTGATATAGTCGGGCCGCGTTTCGACGACCAGACCCACACTGCGATGTTCGGCCGTTTCGTTCAAACGCTGCGCTTCCGGCAACGTGGCGGAGTCTTTGCCATTCATCGCGTCGAAGCAGCGGCGGATGAACCATTCTTGATACTTGTGGGGGTACGCCGACCAAGTCGCGCCCAAAATCAATAACTCGATCTTGTCCGTGGGATGCGCTTCGTCGTTCAGCATTTGCAGGCGCATCGCGGTCTGGCGAAACGGGTCAAAGCGCGCCATCTTCGCGCGCTGTGCGCCCGGCTCTTCCGGCAAATAGCTGCGCGGCATCCCCTTGGCGTCGGGGCAAAAGATACAATCCGCCGGACAGGGATACGGGCCGGTCAGCACCGCGAACGGCGCGACGCCGGAGATGGTGCGGACGGGTGTGATGCGGAGCCGGTCAATGACCGTTGGCTCGAATGCGATCGCGCCGCGCGCGGTCAACTGCCGGTACGCTTCGATTATGCGGTCCTTCGGCAGCGGCACGTGTTGCGCGATCAACTGGGCAATGCGCGTGGCAGAAATGTCCTTTGTCTCGCGCAGCGCGACGAACAGCGCCAAGAGCGCATCGCGGTACTGCTCAAGGTCGCGTACCGCCTGCTGATTCGATTGGGCGCGGGCTAGCTCAAGGTCAATCATTACGACCTTAAGATACTGCGGTCGTCAAGAAATTCTACAGGTTCTTTGTCTCGGCCGTGTTCCCACATCAGCGAGAAAAACCAAATACCACTTTCGCCGATGCAAAAATCAGCAGGCGTGAAGGTCATTTTGGAATCAAGTGGCGGTTCCGGTCGTTCTGGATTATATTCTGCCTGCCAACCGAACACCTCGCCTTGCCAAGGATTGCCTTCGGCGTTAAGTTTCTTGGCAACAGCACGCACGTCGTCGAGGTCGGGAACGAGGATAGGCACGAGAGGAGTATCCTCGGCGTGCGCTTTCACTCTTGCTTTAACGGTTATCACGTTTCTTAACCTCTCTTTCCCATGCTGCCAACAGATCGCTTCTATACGCAACAATGATTCGCTCAATCTCGTTCAGGTCGTGCTGTCGAAAACCGCGCACCGTTGCCAATGACACTGGATTGAGCCAATACTTGGCTTCCATTCCGGCTTTTCCAGCATGAACGTGTGGCGGTTCGTTCAGGTCAGCTTCGTAAAACCAGAATCTGTAACCTTTGACGCGGAGTACGACAGGCATATTGTTTCCTCTTTGAAGATGCTTGTTTCCTTGTGACCTGCGACCTGCGACTTGCGACTTGTGTGTTATAATCATACCCGTGAACCCCCAACTCGTCAAGCAATTGGTTGCGCTGAACCAGGCGTTTTACTCACGATTCGCGAACGAGTTTTCCGAGACGCGTTCGAGCGCGCAAATGCGGCTCAATCGCATCGTCAAGTACGTGTCCGACGGCGCGGCCGTGCTCGAAGTCGGCTGCGGGAATGGGCGGCTGGCCGAGCGGCTTGACCGCGATGCGCGCCCTCTGACTTACGTCGGGGTTGATGCGGCGCGGGAAATGGTCGAGATTGCGAACGCGCGCCGCGCTCACCTACATTTTGTGCGGGCCGAGTTTCGGGTGGCGGATATTACCGAGCCGGGCTGGAATCGCGACTTGGGTCACGCGCCGTTCGACATTGTCATCGCGCTGGCGGTGCTGCACCATATCCCCAGCGTCGAGTTGCGCCAAGCGGTCCTGCGCGACATTTACGCGGTCTTGAAGCCGGGTGGCACGTTCGTGATGACGAATTGGCAGTTTATGAATAACGACCGGATGCGGAAAAAGATCGAGGAATGGGGCACGCTGGGAATTGACGAGCGCGAGCTAGAAACCGGCGACGCGCTCTTGCGCTGGAAACGCGGGGGAACGGCATATCGCTATTGTCACTGGCTGAGCAGGAGCGAGGTGGAAGAATTGGCGGCGCAGAGCGGGTTTCAGGTAGTGCGGCAATTCTTTGCCGATGCGGATTTGAATTTGTATAGTGTGTTGAAAGGTTTGTAGGGGCGGGGTCACCCCGCCCTTGCTTCCGGTCCTGTCTGGCCGCGGAATACGCAAAGGGCGGGGTGACCCCGCCCCTACAAACCCTTCGGGTATTTTCGATCAATCCAAATCTTGCGCGCGAAACAAAACCTCGCCCGCGTGGGGGACGAGCAGCACACCCTCGGTCTCGCGCTCGGCCCACTCTTGCGGTTTGATCTCGCGATAGTCCGCGTAGCCGAGATTGATGCGGCGGCAGCGTTCTTCCGGGATGCCGGTCGCCAGCGTGACCTGAATGCGCGGTGTCTCAACGCGCGTGGCCGTATCATACGTGCCCGCGCCTTTGACGTGCGTGCTGTGCGCCGTGATCGTGCCCGGCACGTCTCTGTACTTGTCCCACTGCTTGAGGAAAAATTCTTTGACGTGATAGCCGACTTGATCAATCAGCTCGCCGTGCGTGTAGGAGACCTCGTGTAAGTGCGGCGCGTAGATAATGACTTCACCGCCCGCCGCGATCGCCGGCTCGGTCTTGTACATCGCCTTCGCGGCGGTCCAGAGATCGTCGTACATTTCCGAGGGCATCGAGAGGACGCGCTTGAACGCGTGCGGCACAAGGACGATATTCAGCACCGCCGATAGGTCCGCGGCCGCGCTCCACGCTTCGATGTACGGGCCGATGTACAAACCGTGCAGGTCTTGGCCCTTGAGAACCTCGGCGATGCATAGCGTCGGACGCTGGACGAACTCGGCGGCGCGGTGAATTACGCGCCGGACCGGCGTATCTTTCACGCCGATAGTCCTCATGCTCGTGACGAGCGCGCCGAGCCAATGGGTCGCGTTAATAATATCCGCGCCCGCGATGCCGGGGAAGAAATATTTCGCGCCGCCGGAAAAGCCCACGACCTCGTGCGGGAACACCGGCCCGCAGATGACGAGTTGGTCGTAATCGTTGATCAACCGGTTGAGGCGGACCGGTATTTCCTGTTCGAGCAGGCCGCCCGTGATTTGCGCGACCTCGGCTTTGGAAATCGTGCCGATCTGTTCTAGCGCTTCGGGCTGGTCCCAACGGTGGTTGTAGATTTGGACGTTGGGGTATTTTTCTTTGCGTTCGTCCGCCGATACGCCCACCAACTTGGCAATCGCCTCTTCAGACATTGCGGGATGCGTTCCCAGCGCGATCAAATAGTCCAGCCGAGCGGCCTTGCGCCCGAATTGCTCGTAGAGCAGACGGAACATCAACGGCGTCGGCGCGGTCCGCGTGCTGTCGGGAATAATCACCAACACGCGCTTGCCATCCAACCCCAACGAGTCAAACGCCTGCGCGATCAGTTGCCGCACGTCGTCAGCCGCGAGCACGTCAACGGTCGAACCCTTTCCGATCATCAGTTCTCCTCATCGCTACTTGCAAAGATAGCAAGTTTGTTTTCCACGTTCCCATTCTGATCCATGCGCGTCAGCCAAGACTGCTTGGACAAATCCAGAGTACACGGGCCATAACTGCCGATTGTGATCGCGCGCTTGCGCGCCTGGGCTGCCAGCCGCTCAAGAACGCGCCGCAGGATTGCGCCTTTGAACGGCGTATACATGAAAAAAACCGTCCCGTCCGAATAATCCGCGTTCCGCGCATCGGCATTGACAAATTCCACTCTCGAAAGCTCGAGTTGCGCCGCGCACCCCCGCGCGTAATCGCAGTATGCCGACTCGAATTCGATTCCAATTGACTTGCACCCTGCAAGCAGATTGACCAGAACGGTAACTTGCCCCAACCCCGAGCCGAGATCGTAAAAGACATCACCTTTGCCAATCTTGCGAGCGAGTTCCAAAACAATTCGCGCGGGGGTGGGCTGATAGAAAACCATTTCCGGCTCGCGCGGTCGCGTTTCTGCCGGCGCGGTATCTCCCCGCAGCAAGCCATTCACGAAAACGTCAATCGCGTCGTACCCGTGCGCGTCACTCGCCGCCCCGGTATAGCGGAGCATTTCATTGCGAAACGCCGCGCCGGTACAGTTTCCCAAGCGAATCTGCTCGCGCAATCCGCGAAACAACGCTTGGTTGATCGCTTCCAAATCATTCTGCAAGCCCTCGGCGCGCCGCGACAACTCAGGCAAGTCGCCGAGCCCATCAAGCCGGTCGAGGATGCGAAATTCGATACGGTCAATTACCGCAACCCTCGCGGCGAAGTTGGTCATGTCGGCGAGTGACGCATCGTTCTCGATGTCTTGAATCTCTGACGCGATTTCTCGGAGAACCGTGCAATTGGGTGCCATGTGCCCTATGATCACACTCCGCTGTACGCCGAAAACCCGCCATCAATCGGCACGACCACGCCCGTCACAAACGCCGACGCGGGCGAGAGCAGCCACATGATCGTGCCCAACAAATCCTCGGGTTCGCCGAACCGCGCCATCGGCGTGTGATCCACAACTGCCTTGCCGCGCGGCGTCAATGCGCCGCTTTCCTGCTCGGTCAGCAAATAGCGATTCTGGTTCGTAATGAAAAAGCCGGGCGCAATCGCGTTGACGCGAATCCTGGGCGAGTACTCTTGCGCCATGTGCACGGCGAGCCATTGTGTGAAATTGCTCACGCCCGCCTTCGCTGCCGAGTACGCTGGAATGCGCGTCAAGGGCCGGAAGGCGTTCATCGAGGAAATGTTGATGATATTGCCTTCGCCACGCTCGGCCATCCCCTTGCCGAAAACCTGCGAAGGCAAAACCGTGCCGATAATGTTGAGATCAAATACCCAGCGCAGCGCGTCGGCGGGCAGATCGAAAAACGGGCTTTCGGCGCTCGTGGACGCCTTGGGGTGATTGCCGCCCGCGGCGTTTATGAGCGCGTCCACCCGCCCAAACTCTTTTTCGATAGTTTCCGCCGACTGCCGCAGCGATTCCACATTCAGCACATCGCCGTATACAATAATCGCTCGGCCCACCGGCGATTTCAGCCGCTCGATCAGCCGGTCGGCCAGCGCAGGGTCGCGGTCCATAATCGCCACATTCGCGTTGCAGCCGACCAGTGCGCACGCGATTTCGCCGCCCAGAATACCCGCGCCGCCGGTCACGACCACCGTCTTGCCGGTCAGATCGAACATCTGGCTCAGTTCACTCAGGTTCATTCCAAGCTCCAGGTCGCAGGTCGCAGGTCACAAGTCGCAGGTCACAAGTCACAGGTCGTAAGCCACAAATTCGAGTTTGCGTCCTGGGACCTGTAACCTGAGACTTTAGACCTGTGACTAAACAACAAACGGTTTCAAATGCTTTTCAAAGTGTCTCTGCAAATTCGCCGCGTATTCTTCCGGGTGCGCGCGGAGCAGATTCATCAGGCGGTCGTAAAAGCGGAAACTGCCGTCCGCCGTGCGCGCGGTCAGCACTGAGCCGAAGGTGACGTGTAGAATCTCGCGCGCGTCAAATTGGCCGAGCAGATTGGGCAGGTCGCAATCGCCCGGCTTGGGAACCGGCGCGCGGTCCAGCATTGCCGAGACGTGATAGCTGGCGCGGTCGGTTTCGTAGCGGTCGCGCGCAAACGCATAGATCGCGCAAAACAGGTCGGGGTCAATGGCCGCGACGGTGTGCAGCGCTTCGAGGTAGCTCGTGCCCGCGGTCTTTAAATGCACCAACCCGCGCGTCTGCCGCATCGCCGGAGCGTAGACGCGGAACTTGTCCGAGCCGGAATGCAAGCTCAACTTGTAGGGGCCGAAAACACGCGCAATCGCGGCGTGAATCGCAAAATCCGACTCGAACGCGCCCACGTCGCCGATATAGTCCACGCCCTTTTCAAAGCGCCCGATATAGCGCGGCGCGAGACTCACCCACTTGACGCCCAGCCGCCGCAATTCGAGAGCGATGAACACGTGCTCGGCGTGCGTCGTCGGCGTCTCAGTTTCGTCCACCGAAACTTCCAACTCGCAATTCTGCCCGCCAGTGACCTCGATCAGATGGCGATACATCATCGCGACGTGCGCGACCGCGCGCCCGTACTTGGCCGCGGCGCGCAGCAGCGTGTGCTCGTCGAATTCAACACAGTCCCCTTCGACATCAAATGTCTGGTCGAGATAGCGCGTTCGCATTCCGGCGACGCTATTCTCGAGCCGAGTCCACGGGAGCTTTTCGACCATCGCGCGCAAGGTGGCGACCGAAGCATCCTCGGCCGAATTGTCCACGTGCTCGCCGGGATCAATCGTGAAAAACGTATAGCCCGCGGCGACGCAGGCATCAATGTCTTGCGGCGTTTTGAGATGGTCGGCGTCCGCGCCAACGCCCGCGGTCCAACCTTCGGCGAAAGTGCCCCAGGTCGCATCATCCATCACTTGCTGAGGCGAACGAGCCGTACGCGCCATTTCGCGAATAGATTGTTGGGCAAAAATCGGCGCGGCCTTGCCGCCGGCGGCGCGGAACGCGCGCACGTGCCCCGGCGTCGCCAAGCCCAACCGGTCGCCCGTGCCCACACAAGTTTGCAGGCCAAGCGGTCGCGGCTTGAGCCAGGCGAGTTGCTCGCGCAGCGCGGCGGCGTTGTGCGCGTTCGCCGGTCCCGTCAACAGCGTCTTGCCCGCGTGTTCCGTCATCTCGCCCTCAAAAGTCCCCAGCAGGGCCGAGCCGGACGGTGCGAGAACTAGAAGACGGGCGATGCCTTCCGCGCGACTCAAACCGAATTCTGTTGTCTCTATGACCGCAACCGATTGCGGCAAAACATTCGGAATTGATTGGAGTTCAACCATGCGGTCTGCGTTGTTCATAGGGCCTCCGTGTGAGACCCTGCGGGTTTCCAAAAACCCGCAGGGTCTATACAAATCCATTGTATCACACCGTCACCTGGCGCGCAAATGAAAAGCAAAGACCCGAAAGATTCTTGCCACGTCCTTAAGGACGTGGCAAGAATCTTTCGGGTCTCTAGGGTCTCGATCACTTTTTCAACGCGATTCCGTCCAATCTACCTTGATCGAGCGGAGCGTCCAGCTTGACAAACTTGTTCTCGACGAGCAGATAACTGACCAGTTGCAGATATTCTTGCGGCGAGAGACCGCCGGGCGCGTCTTGCGGCATGCTCACGCTCACGTAATCGTACAGTCCTTTTGCCGTGCTGAATTTCTGCAGGTTCGCGTTCGGGCCGATGTTCGCGGGCGCGGTCACACCTTGCCCATTCTGGCCGTGACAACTGGCGCAGCGATTTGCAAAGACCGCCTTGCCCGCATCGCCAAGTTGACCCGCCGTTGGCCCCGCGACGGTCGGCGCAGGGGCCGGCACAGGATTCGTCGCGCACGCGCTGATGACGAGGATGAGGACTGCAAAGACTAGCGCGCGCATTGGCTCATCCTTCCACCTTGACCGGGTGCGGCACCATCGCGCCAAAGACATAGCCCTGCTCGTTCCACTTTTGCTGCGCGACCTCGTACTGCACGTTGCCTTTTTCATCTGCGGCGCGCGGCGTGATCGTGGTCATGTCTGGCGTCGCGTTAAACGTCAACTCCCAACGCGTACCCGCGCGTTCGATGTTCGGCCCGACGAGCGTCGCCGCCTGGAACGTCTTGCCGCCGTCGAGACTCACGTCAACCTTTGCGATCTTGCCGAACGGCGACCAGGCATAGCCCACGATTTTCTGCTGACCGGCTTTGAGCGTCGCGGGGAACGGCAGCGCGATCGCGCTCTTCATGCTGTTCTCGGAAAGAATCGGGCCCTTGGACTGTCCCTGGGGTTGATAGTCGGGACCGATGAGGACGTAATTGTTCGTGTTCTTGTCCACGAAGAGGGCTTTTTCGGAAACGGTGATCTTGCCGACCCACTTGATATTCGCGATACCGACCCAGCCGGGCGCGATAACGCGCGCGGGGAAACCATGGTCGTTTGGCAGGATGTCGCCGTTCATCAGGTACGCCAGCATCACATCCTCGTCCATCGCCTTGGCGACGGACATCGGTCGTTCGATCTTTTGGCTGTCGAGACCGGTCGGCATGACGTCCACCGCGCTGGACTTGATGCCTGCGCGCTTTAATAGTTCCGAGAGCGGCACGCCGGTCCACTCGGCAACGCCGTACGCGCCGAGTTTCCACTGCCCGCCCTGCGCGGGCTTTTTGAGCAGCGAATCGTAGAACGAACGCCCGTTGCCCGCGCATTCGACATAGCGCGTGACCGTCTTCGACGGCAGTTTGAGCAACTCGTCGTAAGTCAACTCGAACGGTTTTTCGACGCCGTCGCCTTCGATGGAGAGTTTCCAAGTCTTGACATCTATCACGGGCGTCGAAGTGTGACTGCGGACGAAGAACAGTCCATTCGGCATTGTATATTGGCGATTCGCCATGACCTCGAACCGCATCTCGGTGTTGGTGCCGAGCGGAATAAAGAGCTGCGGGGGCAGCGGTTTTTCGATCGTTCGCGCGGCGACCGCTGGGGCCTGCGCGGGCGCGGCGGGCGCGGCTTTCGTCGGCGCCGCCGTCGGCGCAAGAGTCGGCACGGCGGTCGGCGCCGGCGCGGGGGCGCACGCGGCGAGCACGGCGGCGATTCCGCCGGTCGCCAAAAGGGCAAGGAATTTGCGGCGGGACAGCCCGGATTGTTGGGCCACGTCCCACAGCGATGTGACTTGCTCCTCACTCAGAGTGGTCTTCATTGGTTATCCTCCTTCTATGTTGACCATGAATATTGTGAGGGTTGGTACCCGGTGAGGCATCCATGATTTTGTCCGCGCAAGACGCGCGTCAGGGCGGACGGAGAAAGACCGAGCCGATGCTACTGCGCTGTAGAGACGTGCGTGGTCTTACATTCGAGCGGGGATGCCAATCGAATTGTGGTCGCATTATAGTCGCGTGGTACTCTGCTCGTCAAGGGGCGGTATACCGTTTGTCCTTAAACAATTCTCGCAGTATAATTCGTGCCAGGCGCAATTCTCAGTTTGCGCGATCAGAGGTCAACGGATGCAAATTCCATCGGCGTTATTCGGGCGCGCGGCGGATGTGGAGCATGTTTGCCAATGCGCGGCCAGCGGCGCGTGCTGCTCGATCGTCGGCGTCAGCAATCTGGGCAAGTCGGCCTTGCTGCGAACCATCTGCGATCCATCCAAGCCGGCGGCGCAAGGGCCGACGTTCGTTTACGTGGACTGTAATCGCATGCCCGAGCGGACGGCGCGCGCGTTCTTTATCACCACCTGGCACGCCGTGATGACGCGCCTGCCCACCGCCGAACTGCGCGCGGGCGCGCAACATGTGTACGATGCGATGGTCGCCGCGTCGGGCGCGATGATGGTGACGCTCTATTTCGACGCGGGCGTTATTTTTGCGCTCGATCATCTGCCCCGCCCGCTTGTCCTCTGCTTTGACGAATTCGACGAATCCTATCAGAATCTCGAGCAGCAAACCTTCCTCAACCTGCGCGCGCTCCGCGATCGCCACGGCAGCGCGCTCGTGTACGTGACGGCGACGGACCGCGAACTCGCGCGGCTCACCCAGAGCCGCGAGCAAGGCGAGTTTTACGAACTCATTGCCCCGCGCGTTCAGTTTTTGCGCTTGATGGAACCCGACGACACCCGCCGCTTTTGCGCGGACTATGGCGCGCGCGCCCGCGTCTCGTTCAGCGAAGACGATCTCGCCTTCATTCGCGAGAACGCCGACGGTCATCCCGGGCTCGTCCAGGCGGTCTGCTACGCGCTCGGCGCGGTGACCGGCGAACCAGTGCGCAACAAACATCAAGACCGCATGATCCACCAATACGTTCGAGAGAATCTCGCCGCCGATCCCAATGTCCAGACCGAGTGCGCCAAGATCTGGCGCGACCTGGAACCCGACGAACACGAGGCGCTGCTGCACCTCCATCGCGCCAACCCAACTTCCGCGAATGACGCCGGCAGACGCGGCTTGCGGAACAAGTTCATTATTGACGACGACGAAGACGAACCGCATATCTTTTCGCGCCTTTTCGAGAATTTCGTCCACCAGCAGAAAATCGTCAGCCAGCCCGACAAGCGCGGCGTGTACATTGACGTAGACGCGGGCGACGTGTGGGTGGACGGCAAGCAGATCGAACCGCTCACCGATCTTGAATATCGCCTCGTCCTCTTTTTGTACGGGCGTCTCGACCGCGTGTGCGACAAATACGCCATTGTGGAAAACGTCTGGGGCGAGGAATACATTGACAAGGTAGACGACACGCGCATCGAAAAGCTCGTCAGTCGCGTACGCGCCAAGATTGAGGCCGATCCGGCGCATCCGCGGTATTTGACCAGTCTGCGTGGGCGCGGGTACAAGTTGACAAGGTGACGAGGAGCAGGGGAGAGGGGGACCAGAGGAGCAGAGGAGCAGAGGAGCAACGGAGACGCCGCGTGTGTCATTGCGAGGCGTTTGTTGCCGAAGCAATCTTCCTCATTCAAGTCGGAGATTGCGCGAACGAAGTTCGTCCGATTCGTCGCAAATACCCCTACTCCTCAGAAACTTGCGAATGTGCGTTCGTAGTCCGGCACGCAGCGGGCTTTGCGGAGTGCCGTTCCAAGCGCGCGGACGCGACTCCGCGAACTGCGCTACGTCGCTAACTACAAACACGCACTCTTTCTGTTGTTACGCATAACGCCACGCGGTATGGAATTCTCGCAATGACAAGAGAAGATTTCTGAGCAATGTGAAAAGAACTGGAGCATACACGTCAATTTGGGCAAGCGCAAGTGAATTGACTTGGGTACAATTCGTCAGTTGCCTGTCAGGATTCTGCTACGTCGTCGTGTTAGAATCTCGCCAGATTGTGAAACCGAAAACCACACGCAGCCGGAGAGCATCACTCCCACACTCCCATACACCCACACCAAAGCCGCTCTCACACTCAAAGGAGGAAACCATGGCTAGTCTGCTTGAAAAGGTGCAAACCTTGATCGCCGCCAACCTGCACTCGTTGGTGGACGAGGCGCTCAAAAAGAACTCGCTTGCGGTGATTGACCAGTACATCCGCCAGGTCGAAGATAACCTCGAAGACCTGGAAGATGCCGCGGCGACCATCGGCGGCGAGGTCAAGACGCTGCGCCGCAAGTTCGACGAGTTTGCCGCCAAAGCCACCGAACTCGACCGCAACATTGACCTCATGCTGAAAGAGGGCAAAGAGGAACTCGCGGTCGCCGCGCAGAGTAAGCTCAACTCGACGACGCGGCTGGCGGACACGTACAAGAGCCAGTACGACCGGCAGCAAGCCGAGTACCAAAAGCTGCTCGACGCCAAGCTGAAACTCGAAGCCAAGCTCACGACCGTCAAGCAAGAGCGCGAGGAAATGCAGGCGCTGCTCGATCTCGCCCGCTCGAAAGAGATCACGACCAAAACGATGCAGTCGCTGGACAACCTCATGGGTTCCGGCGATCAGGATGTCGCCCGCATGGCCGAGAGCATCCGCGCCCGCCTCGACAAGGCGACCGCGCGCTCCGAGATGCAGTCCCAACGCCTCGACGAGCAGATGGACGAATTGCTCGAACGGCACACGCTCGACACGCAGTTGGCGGAACGAAAGAAAAAACTCGGTTTGGCTTAGCTCGGTAGTGGGGTGGTTGGGTGGTTAGGTGGTTGGGTGGTTGGAGCAACCCACGAATCACCGAACCATCTAACCACCAAACAACCCAACCACCTAACCACCTACCTTCAGGTGTCTATATGAATCGTACCCGTGTCATCTTCTTCGCCGTCGTATTGCTCGCGCTCGCAATTGTCGGCGTTTCGGTCGTGATTCAGCAATTGAGCGGCAGCATTCCGAACCCCACCGCGCAGCCGCTCCAAGTTCGCGTCGTGAGCGCGCTCTCCATCGAGCCGTGGGTGCAGGAAGCGGCGCAGAAATTCAACGCCGAGAAACGCTCGCTCGACGGTCGCACGATCGTCGTGACGGTCACCCCGATGGACAGCGTGACCGCGATGGGCAAATGGGACCGCGGCGAATTCAACCCGATCCCGACCGTTTGGATTCCCGACAGCCGCTATCTAGTTGATCTCGTCAACGCGACCTACAGCGAAAAACTCGGCCGCGACGTTTTCCTGACCGACGGCGAATATCGTGCGCGCCCGCTGGCGACTTCGCTGTTTTCGTGGGGGATTTACAAGAGCCGCGCCGACAAGTTGAAAGCCAAGTTCAACACGATTGACTGGAAGAGCATTCACGACGCGGCGATCGCCAAAGGCGGCTGGCCCGAACTCGGCGGACAAGCCGCGTGGGGCTATTTCAAACTCATCGTCCCGAATCCACACAAGAACGCCGCGGGATTGCTCGCGATGGTTGCCGCCGCGGGCGAGTACTACGACAAGACGACCATCACGACGGAAGATGTGACGAATCCCAAATTCCAGGTGTGGCTCAAGGAGTTGATGGGTTCCGTCACCGACTTTTCGTCCCTCTCCGCGTACTCGGTCGAAGACCTCGCGCTCTTTGGCTATTCCGTCGGCGATGGCGGGCAACTGCTGGAAAGCGACTTGCTCGTGAACATGGGCGGCATTCAAACGCGGTGGGCCGACCCGCTCGTCATCGAGTACCCGAAATACCTGACGTGGTTCGATTTTCCATTCACCATCTGGATGGGCCCCGAGACGAGCGCGGCCGAGAAAAATGCGGCGCTGCAATTCGAAAAGTACCTGCTGACCGCTCCGGTTCAGAGCGAAGCGATCAAGCGCGGCCTGCGCCCCGCGAATACGGAAGTCTCGATCTCGGGTAGCGACACGCTGTTTGCGAAATGGAAAGACCAGGGCGCGCTCGTCGTCGTCCCGCGCACCACGCGCATGCGCCCGCCGGACCGTGAAACCCTGCGCGCGCTCTTGCGTTGGTTCGACCTCAACGTAGGCAAGCAGTGAGGCGCACGATGAAAAAGCGATCTGCTTTTCGAACCGCACCCGGGCGGAAGTACAAACTGGCGGGCGGGGCTTGCGCGGTGCTCCTCGTGCTCGGCGTGGTCTTTGGCGGAATCCTGATCGGCTGCATGGTGCTCGCGTGGCTCGTGTCTTCGGAAACGCCGACGCCGGCCGCGGACAGCGGCGCATTCGAACTGGCGTACTCGCCGGAAAAAGACGCGCTGATGCAAGATGTCGTCGCGCGGTTTAATCGCGCCAAATACAAAACGCCGTCGGGTCAGACGATGACGATCAACGCCGTCAAGATGGAGGCCGCCGACATCGTGGACGCCGCGCGTGCGGGCCGGTTCACCGCGATCAGTCCCGACTCGTCGCTGTGGCTGGCGCAAATTGACGCGGGCCGCGACCGTCCGCTCGCCGGTGAGTCCACGCGTTTCGCCGTCACGCCGATCGTCATCGCGATGTGGAGCGATGCCGCGCAATCGCTGGGCTATCCGCAAAAGCAGTTTAGTTGGCAGGACTTGCTGACCAAGGCCAAGAGCGATCCCAATTTTCGCTGGAGCCACCCCTCGACCAGTTCCGCCAGCGGCTTGCTCACGACGCTCGCCGAGTTTTACGCGGGCGCGGGCAAGACGCGCAATCTGACCGAGGATGACGTCAAGAACCCGGCCGCGCTCGAATACGTCGCCGCGCTCGAAAGGACCGTGCGCTATTACGGCGAGGGCGAGCAGGCGACGATTGACCAAGTGCTCGCCAAAGGCCGCGACTATCTCGACGCGTTCGTCGTCTCCGAGCGCATGGTCATCTTTTTCAATTCCAAATCGTCGGCGAAACTCACCGCCATTTATCCGAGCGAAGGAACGCTTTGGCAAGACCATCCCCTCGCGCTGCTCGAACAACCGAACCTGACCGACGACCAGCGAGTGACATATCGGCGATTTCGAGATTTTCTGCTCTCGCCAGAAATTCAAAAACTGGTATTGCAGTCCGGTTATCGTCCCGTGGACTTGAACTTGCGGCTCGACGACCCCGCATCGCCGATCAAAACTCAAAACGGCGTTGATCCCGCGCAGCCGCAGACCACGCTGCAAATGCCGAATCCGGCAGTGATCGCGGTCGTGCAGTCGTCGTGGTATCTCGCCAAGCGCCCGGCGAATATTTACTTGGTCGTGGATACGTCGGGGAGCATGGAAGAGCAGAACAAGATCGGGCAAGTCAAGGACGCGCTCAATACGTTCCTCGATCAAATTCAAGGCGACCGCGACCGCGTCGGCATGGTTCCGTTCGCGAACGGCGTTTCGGACGTCGTCGCGCTGCAGGACATTGGCAAGCAGCGCACGGCCTTGAAAAACCGCGTGAACGCGCTGAGAGCGAGCGGCCGCACCGCGCTCCTCGACGGCGTGGCGTACGCGTACGACGATCTGCAGCAGCGCGGCGACAAGGACCGCATCAACGCGATCGTCGTGATGACCGACGGCATCGAGAACGCATCGTCCATTAGTCTGAGCCGTCTCACGGACAAGCTCAAGCGCGGCAACCAGACCGGCGTGCCCGTCGTGATCTTTAGCATCGCGTACGGCAGCGACGCCGATTTGAAAATGGTGACGACCATCGCCGAGGCGACCGGCGGCTTTGCCCGCACCGCAGACACCGAGACGATCAGGAAGCTGTACAAGATACTGTCAACGTACTTTTAGAGGTAGACGAGTACACAGGTAGACACGTAAACATGTAACCTGTCTACCTGTGTACCTGTGTACCTGTCTTCTTGACACCTATGTCCAAACCTAACCTTCGCTCCCGCGCCTGGTCCGCCATCCTCTCCTACGCGATCTTTCGCATCGAGAGCGCGGTGACCATCGCGCTGATCATCCTGCTCGTGTACTTTGTGCCGCGCCCGTTCGATTGGTGGCAGTGGTGGTATTGGCTCATCCTCGGCGTGGTCGCGGAAGCGCTCATCATCTACACCAGCATCGGCGATGTTGAGACCGGCGCGCGCGTCGTCGCCGATATGTTTCGCGAAGAGTTCAATCCCGCGGTCGTCAAAAGCAAGCAGTATCGCGCCGAGGTCGAGCGCGCGCTCAAGTACCGCAGCCGCATCGAGCAACTGATCCGGCAAAGCGAACCGGGCATGTTGCAGCAGCACTTGCTCGAATCCACGGCGGGCATCGCGGACTGGATCGCGCAGATCTTTCGCCTGGCGCAGCGGCTGGACGCGTATGAAGACGACGACATGATCAAGCAGGATGCGGTGCGCGCGCCGCGGGAACTGCGGGAACTGACGGAACGCGTGCAGCGCGAAACCGACGCCACCACGCGCGAACGCGCCCAGCACGCGCTCGAATCGAAACAAGCGCAGGCGCAGAACCTCGAAAAGCTGACCGAGACGATGGAGCAAGCCGAACTGCAACTCGACGCGACGCTCACCGCGCTCGGTACCGTGTACTCGCAACTGATGCTGATCCGCTCGAAAGACGACATCCAAGACAGCCGCTCCCAACGCTTGCGCGGCGATATTGCCGAACAGGTGGCGAAACTGAACTCGTTGCAAGAGGCGATGGACGAGGTGTATCAAGGGAAAAGCCAAAAGTAAAAAGGCAAGAGTGAGGAGCGAGGGGCGAGGGGCGAGAGACGATGAGTACGTTGTCTGAGGATACGAGTGCGGACGCCGAACGTGTTCAAATCGAATTGCTGCGGCGCGCTCCGGCTTGGCGCAAACTACAGATGGTTGGCGAAATGAACCAAACGGTGCGAATGCTCGCGCTGGCCGGTCTGCGTCAACGCTTTCCAAACGCCACGCCTGCCGAACTGCGGCGACACCTGGCGGACCTGTTGCTGGGCGAAGAACTCGCCGCGCGGGTGTATGGGAAAGCAGATTACAATTGATTCTGATCGTCAACCAAGAGCTCGGTCTCAATCTCGGTGATGATCGCGGGGAGATTCGGTTCGGTGGAACTCAGGTTAGGAGCGGGCACGCGGTTGTGTTTAGCATCCGGCGGAATGTGCTTGTGATGTGGAAACGTACTCGCTAATGTGGAATCGTTCAGGTGAGGCCAGGAATCGTACCAGTACAATTTCTCCTGACCGCGATAGACCTCGTAACCATAGGATTCAATTCGTCCGTTTTCCAGGTCCACAACTTCGCGGGCACGTAGGCGGATGCCATACTGAAACGATACCTCGCCACTGACCACAGCGCGCTGGGGACCGATAGACCACAAGGTGAGTGTTGACGCCTCTATCGAGGGACGATTCTCAACGGCTCCGTAAATCAATTGCGCGTATTCGGCAATGGAGAGGGGCAGAGGCATTGGCGAAACTCGGGTAAGAGTTATTATTCCAGCATAGCCGCAAGATCAGGCGTTGCTGCGACGCGTTGATCGTATTTTCTCTTGAGAGTCAGCCAGAGTTTGTAAAGCCCGAGCCATTCGATGAAATCAAGTTGATGGTCGGAACCGTCCAGTTCTTCCAATTTGCCTTCCGTGGCAAGACGATGAAAGTCGGCGGATTTCAAACCGTGCTGCCGCTCAAATTCCCATAGGCGCGCTTCGACGACTAGCAGACCGTGCGTTATTTCCTGAAGATTCGACTCGGCTGGAATGTCTGCGGAAGGTATTTCTGCTGAGGACACCGCCGGCACAATCACGACTGTAACCCGCTGTTGCGCTTGCACACCAACCGGCTCTTCAGACAGTTTGACGATTCCGCGACCTTCGTAAACGGCAGACAGAAGATTAGGCATTTCGGCATCCCTTCCTTTGACTACAGCAACAATTATAACGCGAACTATTGAAACACGCAACCTGTTCGCCGCCAAGCGTTTCAGCTATGACGGGCAACTGAAAGGTCCTCCCGTGCCTGCATTTGTTCACGGCATCGAACTCAATCGCCGTTTTTATCTCGTAGCCGTGCGTCCCATTCTCGAGGCGCATTTCCCGTCGCTACCTTACGCGGCCGCGCATATCGGTTCGGGGAGCGATGTGCTCGGCTTTGACGATGAAATGTCCACCGATCACGAATGGGGACCATCGCTGCGCATCTTTTTGCGGGATGAGGACGCGCATTTGGCGAACGACATTCGCGAGATGTTGCGCCAGCACTTGCCACACGTGTTTTGTGGATACCCAGTTGGTGTTGTTGCAGTGCTGGATGAACCGGGTATTCACCGCATGCAAATGGCTGCCGATGGCCCTGTGAACCATCGCGTGTGCGTCACGACGGTATGCGCGGCGGCCTTGCGGAATTTGGGCTATGACGTGAACCAGCCGCCGACCGCCGCAGATTGGTTGACGTTCCCGACGCAAAAGCTGCGTGAACTGACGGCAGGCGCGGTATATTACGATGGCGTGGGCGAGCTTACCAGATTGCGAGAGCGACTTGCGTGGTATCCCCGCGATGTGTGGCTATACTTGCTCGCAGCGGGATGGCAGCGTATCGGGCAAGAGGAACACCTGATGCCGCGCGCTGGGTTCGTTGGGGACGAAATGGGCGCCGCCATCATCGGTTCACGGCTGGTGCGCGATGTCATGAGCATTTGCTTTTTGATGGAAAAGCAGTATGCGCCTTATCCCAAGTGGTTCGGCACGGCATTCAAACAACTCAAGTGCGCCGCTGATTTGACGCCGATCCTGTGGCGCGCGCAAATGGCATCCACGTGGCGCGAGCGTGAGGATGCCCTGTGCGAGGCATACGAGTACCTGGCTCGGACGCACAATCGTCTTGGCATCACGCCGCCATTGCCGGCAGTGGTCTCCAGTTTTCACGATCGCCCGTTCAGAGTGATTCATAGCGATCTGTTCGCCAATAGTATTGTCGAACAGATTAGCGATCCAGAAGTGAGGCGGATCGCCTCGCGAAGACTCATCGGGAACATTGATCAGTGGAGCGACAGCACCGATATCCGTTCCGATGCTGTGTGGCGACCCATTGTCCGCCAGCTCTATCAGCCATAGACATCCTGCTCTGCTTGTTGACTCTCACAGGAGTGATTGAATGAAAAACGCATTTGTATCATTGATTCTGTTTGCGCTCGCAATTACCGCCTGCTCCTCCTCCCCCTCCAAAGGCGACGTCGTCGTCTACGTCGCGGTGCCGCTGTCCGGGTGGCAGGCGAATAGCGGGCAGACGGTCGTCGGCGGCGCGCGCACGATGGCCGATCAGATCAACAAGCAAGGGGGCCTGCTCGGCTACAAGGTCACCGTGGTCGCTTTGGACGACCAGGCCGATTCCGACGTCGCCGCGGAAAAAGCGCAAGAGGTCGCCGATGCGATCAAGCAGGGCAAAAAAGTCATCGGCGTGATCGGGCATTTGAACAGCGGGCAGACCGGCGCGGCGATGCAGGTCTACAAGGACTTGCCCCTCGTCGTCATCACGCCCACCGCGTCCGAAGTCTCGCTCACCAAGCAGGGCTATCGCAACTTTTTCCGTGTCAACGCGACCGACGCCGCGCAAGGCCCGGCGCTCGCCAAATTCATCGTCGAGCAATTAAAGGGCCAGCGCGTCGTCATCGTCCATGCCGACAATGAATACGGCAACGGCTTGCGCGACCAGATCGCGAACGCGTTCAAGGCGCTGGGGCAGACGCCCGCGGCCATCGTCAAGATTCCCGAAGCCGAGCCGAGCTACGCCCAATTCATTCCGGCGATCAAGAACGCCAATCCCGACGTGGTCGTGCTCGCCGGTTACGAGACCGAAGGTTACATCCTGCTGCCCGAACTGCGCGACGCGGGCATCAAGGCGCAATTCATCTGCTCCGACGGCTGCTTTAACTCGACCTACGTGGACGAAGCCGCGCCCGCGAGCGAAGGTTCCTACGTCGGCGCGATCACGCCCGACCCGAAACTCGTCGCGGACAAGAAATGGTGGCAGGATTACCAGCAAGTCGAATCGCGCAACCCAGACACGTACAGCATCCCCGGCTACAGCGCGATGGCGGTGCTTGCCGCCGCGGTGCAAAAAGCGAACAGCTTCGACCGACCGCGAGTGGAAGAGGCATTTCGCCAGCTCGATCTGAGCACGCTCGTCGGCCACGTCACGTTTGATAGCGGCGGCGACTTGAAAGAGCAGCGCGTGTACGTGTTCCAGGTTAAGGAAGGCGCGTTCGTCCAAGTGTATCCCAAGTAGTAGATCAAGACCTGTGAGGTTTCCTAAAACCTCACAGGTCTCCATGGAGAGGATGCAATGAAGCATTATCGTTGGCTCGCTATCGCTATCGCAGCTTTTTCGCTCGCGTTGCTACTTGCAACCGCCTCTCCTCTTGCTGCGCAAGGAAACTCTGCGCCAACGCCGACCCCGACGCCGTTTACTTTCAGTCCAGGAAAGGGTATCTACATCGTCCAGCGTGGCGATACACTCTCCAGCATCGCCTGGCGATTTCGCACCACGGTTGCCATACTCGCCCGCGTGAACTATGTCTACAACTCAAACTATATTTGGGTAGGAATGCGCCTTATCATTCCAGTCGCCTATCCTCCCAACGCAACCCCAACCCCTGCTCCGCCTGGGTCGTATCAAACCTACATCGTCCAACGCGGCGATACGCTCTACCGAATCGCCGTCCGCTTTGGCACGTCCGTCTACGCACTGATCGTCGCGAACAACATTCCGAATGCAAATTTGATTTACGCTGGAATGGCCCTCGTCATCCCGACCCTCTCGCGCCCTCCCACACCGGTGCCCACAGTTCCGCCCCCCGCGACGCCACCATCCATTCCGTATCCAGTGGTCCTGCGAAATCTGCAATTCGCACCAAATCCGATGACAATCCGCCAAGGTTCAACTGTGACGTGGCTCAATATTGACACCGTCCAACACACCGTCACAAGCGGTACACCCGGCGTACCGTCTGGATTGTTTGATTCCGGCACACTGAATCAAAGCCAATGGTTTTCCTACACATTCACTTCGACGGGCACGTTCCCATACTATTGCCGCAATCATAGCGCGATGACCGGCACAATCACCGTCATCCCATAACCGGGGGGAATCGGTAGGACAAACACCGACAACGAAATCGGGCTTGGTCCGATTCCCCGCCAATCCATCCACTGGTATAATGTCCACGCGAACTTAATGCAACGAGTTAGAAGCAGTAATCCAGAAACGCTCATGGCGGGCGTTTCGGCTGTCGTCGAAGATGACGCGGCCTTGGCGGATTCGACTTTCCAAGGTTTTTGTTTACCCCTTTTGCGAGTCCTCTGGCATCGTTACGAATGCGATGGCCCCCCCCGCTTTTGTGTTCTCGACAATTTTGAATGTCAAATTCGGCTGCGCGCCAACCGCGTTTGATTTTCAGAATATGTCCGGACGATACTTGTTTTCCCAACCAGGAGGCTAGAGCATGGAAATTTCGAGACGGGAATTTTTAAAGTACCTGGGCGCGTCTGCCGCGGCCTTGGCCATGGCGGGCGTTCCTCTCGACCAGATTGAGAGCGCATTGGCGGCGTCGAACAGCCCGGCGGTGATTTGGCTCCAAGGATCGGCGTGTACTGGCTGCTCGGTATCACTGCTCAACGCGGTGAATCCGACGATTGATCAGGTCCTGCTGAACACGGTTAGTGTCAAGTACCACAACAATTTGATGACGGCGGCCGGCGATCTCGCCGTCAGCGCGGCGCGTTCGACGCAAGCCGCCGGCAA
>JACQYF010000106.1 GCA_016208315.1 Chloroflexota bacterium
GGACGAACTGCAGGCGCTCGTTGATGATCGCCCGCATGCGTGTCTCGATCATAGGCAAGTCTTCGGGCGCGAGCGGACGCGGCAATTCGAAATCGTAGTAAAAGCCGTCTTCGATCGCCGGACCGAATCCAAGTTTCGCGCCGGGAAACAGTTCGAGGACGGCGCTGGCCATGACGTGCGCCGTGGAATGGCGCAGCGGGATCAGTGCTCCAGATTGGTCTTCCATTTCATGCTCCGTCTACCACCCGAGGGTGGTTGCAAAATGTTTGCGTGCCCGTGGTGCCGGTCTCATCTTCGATCAAGACAACCACCCCCTTATCAACGCGTCAATACTTCGATGAGCCGTTGGGCTTTCGTGCTCACCAATTCCCATGCTTGGACAATTAATTCATGTTGCCCTTCGTACTCTAACGCCACAATAGCCACAGTGAGGAGCACACCGGCGAGGCCCAACAAATAGCCAAGACTACTACCCATCGTCTTCATCGAGCTTGGCCCTGGCCTGAGCGATGCGGGGCGCTCGTGGAAACAGTCGGTCGCATGCCCGCCCCACACCGTGCATCGAAAGACGAGAAACCCAACACTCGCCGCCAGACTCAGACCAAACAAGAATGAGGCAGAGTCGAACGGCGCGTCCGGGTCGCGCAGCCCAATGCTCAACACGTCGAGCTGATCGCCCAGCTCACCGAACCCATTGCTGAGAAATAAAGAACTGCCCCCCAGCAGAACGATCAGCAATAGAATCCGTCCCACGCGTGGTGATCTCCACGACGAGATGCGCGGGAAAGTGCGGCTGTCAAACAGGGGTGCCCACGCCCTGACCGGAAGCGAGCCGCGCGCCCTTTGACTTTTTCCGTAATGTCGCTACAATAGAACTACAGTTCTATCGGAAGGAGCCTCCGGTCGAGGGTTTTCTTTCCACGTTTCGTTACGCAGACTGGAGAGGCGCCTATCGTCGCCATGGCGTTCTCGGCCTCGTCGCCGAATTCTTCGCCAGTCTCGCGGCCATGAACTGTTGGACCATTTGGGTCGAGCGCGACAGCGGTTGGAGCGGCATCGAGATCGAGCGCCTCCTCTTTCGATACGGCGTGCGCGTCTGGGGACGCGGTTTTCTGGACGACCGGCTCTTTTTCCGCGTCAAGAAACGCCAAGCGCGCTGGGCCGAGTATGTGCTGCTGCGCTGTGCGGCACCGATTGCCGGCGCGCCTTTCGATTCGCGCAATTACGATTACGCTGAGCGTCATGAACCCGGCGCCGAGCCCGTCAGCCGCAGACCCAGATCGAAATCGCCAGACCTGGTCGAGCAACTGCTTGCTTTCGTACGCTAGTTGATAACGTGCCCGTGGGCCGTCAGTCTTCGACATCTACGGTAAAGAATTCGCCGCTTTCGACAAGCATGTACGTTTCGAGATACGCGGTCGCGTCGTCGTGCTTGGCCACGCGCACGGCAACGCCGCGATTGACGGCGGCATCGCGCAGTTCTTGCAACTGCATCAACGTGCGCTGGATGGACAAGACGCGAATCAAGTGCTCGCCCCAACGCGCCGCGTAGACGCGGCGGTTCTCTTCGCCGCGCGTACCCGTCTCCGGCGATTTCACCACCGCGATGTCGTCCGCGCTGATCTCCCCTTCGACCAGGACCTCGGGCGAGCGAAAAGTGCCGAGGGTGTGCAAATCAACCGCGGCCGCGGTTTTCTCGTAGACGGCGATGAGGCGCGCGGCAATCTCTTCGTTCTTTGCCTGTCCGCGGCCGATATGGTTCACGTAGGCGGCTTGCGCTAACTCGAAAGCGGCCACGCGGCAGCGAGAGGACTCGATCCGCGCGCGCAAACAGACATAGCGCGGATTCTCGTTATAGCCCATCACGTCGAAATCCGGCGCCAGCCAGCATGCGACCGAGTTGTTGCGCAGCGCCGAATCGAAAACCATCAGGCGCGAACCCGGTTTCAGCCCTTCTTCCGAAATCGCGTCGAGGTCTTCGGCGCGCGCGTAGTGAAAAATATCTATCGTTGCCACCCTGCTCCTTTCAGATTTGCGCTGGAGCGCTTGCAATCGTCGTCATTCTCAAATAAAAACACTCTCTGCCCCTATGGGACGAGAGAGTGCTCTCGCGGTTCCACCCAGATTTGCGCACGCGCACCATTGAGCGCGCACACACTCGCATTGCCGATAACGGAGCAACCGGAGCGAGATACTGCGTCAAATGTGCCAAACCTGCCAAATTTCCAAATTCGCCAAAAGATTGTTTGGCATGTTTGGCAACTTTGACTATCCCCCGCTCGACTCCCAAGGGGTTTTCGCCGAGAGCGTGCCGACCCGGCTCTCAATCGAGGCCCGATCTCCCTGTGGCTGCCCATTCGGCTACTCGTCTTGATCATCGCCATGGATATGGACATTAGAGTGGGCGGTATAGGAATTGAACCTATGGCCTCCACGATGTCAACGTGGCGCTCTAGCCAACTGAGCCAACCGCCCGTTTGCGGAAAATATTATACCACAAAAGGCGAGAATGGCAAGTATAAATCTAGTCCTCCAATTCGCCCCTCTCTAGTAGTTCGTCAAAGTCCGCCAGCGTGCCGCGCCAATCCGAGGGAACGTCGGTCGGCATGGCGCCGGCATCGGTGATCCAAAAAGTTTTCATGCCGGCGCGGCGCGCGGGCAGAATGTCCATCTGCACGTCGTTCCCGATCATCACGCAATTGCTCGGCTCTGATTTCACACGCGCCGCGATCTCGCGATAGTACGCGGGATTGGGTTTGCACGCGTGCATCGTTTCGTAATCCGTGGAGTACGGGATACAATCGAATCGAGTTTACGACCGATTGGGTACAATGGGAGAACGAACTCGCGCCCGCGGCAAAAGTAACCATCCAGAACGGCGCGAGAAGCGGACCGGGGCCTGGTAATGGAAGCGGGGCGCATCGTGGAAGCCGGTCCACCTGAAGAACTAATTGCGCGCGGCGGGTGGTTTGCCGCGCTCGTGGAACTGGAAGCAGCAGGATGGGATCGGCGTGATGAATAATTCAATCTTGCCCATCCTCTGAATAGAAGCTGGAGAGGTTTGAAAGCCAACCGATGTGATAGTCATCTGAAGATTGAAAAATTGACATTACTCTGTTTTGGACTTTTGCACCAGCACCTTGTCCACGCGATGTGCGTCCATATCCACCACTTCAAAACGAAGACCTGACCACTCAAACGACTGTCCCGCACCTGGGATGCTGCCAATCTGATCGACCATAAAGCCGCCTACGGTTTGATAGCCGCTCAACTCTTCCCGAGGTAACTCGTCAAGATCGAAAATCTCTTTGAGTCGGTCGATGTGCATCAGCCCATCCACCAGCCACGAGCCATCCTCGCGTTGGGCGGCTTGAGGTTCAGCGGGCGCATCGGGAGCATTCACATACCCCGCAATATCTTCGAGAATGTCATTGTGCGTGACCATCCCCTGAACGCCGCCATACTCATCCAACACCATTGCGACGTGGGTTCCATTTTTCTGAAACAATTCCAACAGGCGTAGAGCAGGCATACTTTCCGGAACGAATAACGGTTCGCGGAGCAATGGTTTCAAATCCAATGGCTGACCCTGCCAATGCTGAGCGAGCAAGTCTTTGGCATGAATGATGCCCAAAACGTTATCGAGATTTTCGCGCGCGACCGGAAAGCGCGAGTGGTGGCTCCCCACAACTTTGCGAAAGATTTCCTCCGCCGGGTCCTCGATGTCAATCCAAACCAGCTGGGTGCGCGACGTCATCACCGCGCCGACACCGCGCCCGCCCAAACGCAACACGCCCTCAATCATATCCTGTTCGACCGGTTCAAATACGCCGACCTGGGTTCCCTGTTCGATCAGGACTTTGACTTCTTCTTCTGTGATCGGCGGTTCGTCAGAGAGTTTGATGCCGAACAGACGAATGACAACATCGGTTGAGGCGCTCAACAAACGAACCAGCGGCGATGCGACGCGTGATAGCGCTTTCATCGGACCCGCGACCGACGCGGCGATCCGTTCTGGATTGTTCAATGCCACCCGCTTCGGCACGAGTTCGCCAATGATGAGCGACAGATACGTGATGACGACCACGACGACACCCACGCCAATCGCTTCGCTGTACGGTACGAGCGCGGGAATCGTCGCCAGACCAGCCGCGATCCCCTCCGCCAGCGTTGCGCCGCCGAATGCACCCGCCAGAATACCGATCAACGTAATGCCGATTTGGACCGTCGACAAAAATTCGTTCGGATTGGTCGCGAGTCCGAGCGCGGTTTGCGCCGACGCGCTCCCTTCCTCGGCGAGTTGTTGCAGTCGTCCTTTGCGAGCTGACACAATCGCAATCTCGGACATTGCGAAAACGCCGTTCGCAATGAGGAGCACAAGAATGATGAGCACTTCCAAGACTGGGTTACCCACAGAGGTTCCTTTCTGCAAGAATAATCGCGCGCGTGATCAAGTGGCACAAGTATAGATGAACGGAAAAGGAAAGTCAATTTTGGTGCGGGCGATTGCCAAGTCGCAAGCGGCGCAACCCCGGTGAGTCAACCCAGCCGCACAATTGTCAGCGGGCTGAAGCTCTGTCATACTGCGGCGCGTTGAGATTATGGTCGAACTAACGGATGAAGAAATTGCGCGACGCGTTCAACACGGCGATGATCAAGCGTTTGGAATTCTGATGCGCCGCTACGAGCAGAAATCAACCCGCTTTGGCAGCCGGTTTCTTTCGTCGCACGAAGATGTCAAAGATATACTCCAGGAAATTTTCATCAAGGCATTCGTCAATATTCAGAGTTTTGATGCGAACCAAAAATTTTCTGCGTGGCTCTATCGCATCGCGCACAATCAATTTGTCGATCAGCTTAAGAAAAAGAGCCGCGAAAAAATATCCTTTTTCGATCTGGATGTGTTTTTCCCGAAACCTGGTCGGTACGGAGACGGCTGACACAGAAACGAACCGCGAAGACTTGAAACGCATGAGCGATCAATGCTTGGATAAACTGAACGCCAAATACAGAGAGCCGCTCATCTTGTATTATTTCGTTGTCGTGCTTGTGATCGTCGTTTTGGTTGTCGTGCTTGTGGTGGTTGCCATCGCAGCGGCGCCAATGCTCATGAATGCGATGTTACGAACATCTCCACACGTTCGACTGCCCCATTAAGGAAAGGATACCAACCATGCACGACCATGCCAAAACGAAAAGTGGTCCTGAGACCACCGGCGTTACAATTCATTGGACCTCACAGCACGATATTTTTGCGCGTCTAATGGGGTTAGGTGTGAATGGCTCCAACAGTCGCACGATCATCGAGATGGCGAAGATCAAACCGGGCGACAAGGTTCTCGATATGGGTTGTGGTACCGGCGATCTTACGCTGACGGCAGCGAAATCTACCGGAGCGTCAGGTTCGGCGTACGGGATCGACGCTGCGCCCGAAGGGATTGAGATTGCCCGAAAAAAAGCCAAGCGCAGTGGTGTCGCTGCAATTTTCAATGTGGGCTTGATTGAGAAACTTGACTTTGCAGATGCAAACTTCGATGTCGTCATCAGTCGTTTGGTGATACACCATCTTCCAGACGATCTGAAACGACGGGGGTTTGAAGAAATATTCCGGGTGCTCAAGCCGGGCGGACGTGTCTTTCTGGCAGATTTCAAACCGCCAACCAATCCGCTGCTTGCCCATGCTGCCATTGCTCTCGTCGGTCATCGGATGATGGTGCGATCAAATAATGCCGGGAGCTTGTCGTCGCTGATAGCGGAAGCGGGCTTTGGCAATGTCGTCTCCGAACCGAAACGGTCTATGTTCCTGCTCTATGTGAGCGGAAAAAAACCGGCGTCTTGATGCGCATCGTCCAAATCGTGGACGACCACGAAAAGAAATGATGCCTAAAAAAACCGCCCTGGTCGTTTCGCCAGGGCGGTTTCTTCTTAGGATCTCGAATGGTGCGCCGTGATCGCGTGATGATCGTCGTTATTATGCCCGCAGGGTTCGAGATGGACGATGGCATTGTTCAACGCGGGCAATTCGTGAAACAGGGCATGGCGCACTTCTTCCGCGATCGTGTGGCTCTGCGCGACCGTGAGATCACAATCCACTTCAACGTGGACTTCGGTGTGCAAGCGATGACCAATCCAGCGCGCGCGAACATCACGAATCTTCTGGACGCCGGCAACGTGGGACGCGGTGTGTTCAATGCGATGCACGATCGCGGGATCCGTCGCGTCCATCAAGCGATGCCACATTTCACGCGCGGCATCGCGTACGATGATCAGAATTGCAAAACCGATAATGAACCCCATCACGGGATCAGCCCAAGGCAACCCCAGCCACACGCCGATCACGCCAAATAAAACCCCCAGCGACGTGATGCCATCCACGCGCGCGTGCATGCCATCCGCAATCAGCGCGGCAGAGCCGATCTCGCGCCCGACGCGCAAACGGAACACGGCGACGGCTTCATTGCCCAGAAAGCCAATCACCGCGGCGAGCGCGACCCATTCCAGATTCGATAGCGGTTGCGGGTGGAGAATCTTTTGAAAGGATTCGTAGAACACGACGAGCGCACTGCCAAAGATCATCAACACGATCACAACGCCGGCGAGATCTTCCGCACGACCGTAGCCGTACGTATAACGGCGATTCGGTTTGCGCCGATTGAGCGCGAACGCGATCCACAGTGGAATCGCGGTCAGCGCGTCGGAGAAATTGTGAATCGTATCTGCGAGCAGAGCGACACTGCCGCTGATCGCGACGATGACAACTTGGAAGATCGCGGTTGCCAACAGCGCAAGGAGCGATACTTTCAGCGCCCAAATGCCGCGCGCGCTCGATTCTAAAACACTATCAAATGTGCGCGTATGATCGTGCTGGTGCAAGCCAAAGAGATGCGCGATGGCATCGAGGATCAAGCCGACTAGACCCGCGCGCGGCGCATGCGCGTGCGCTTTTTCATCATGCTTGTGGTGATGATCGGGATCGTGTGGAGCGGGTTCTTGTGGATGTGTGGGTTCAGACATTCGCCATACCCTTGTTGTTATCTTGGGCGCGCCCGTGCAATGCGCGTTTCTCTTTTGGAGATGCTTGTTTGCGCCACGACGCGGTTGCCCCGCGCGCTTTGAGTCGGGGGTTGAGCGCTTCCTCCAGCGCGAAACCCAGGAGCGCGAAACCCAGCACCGAGGCGGTAATCATCAAGCCCGGCGGGATCACCCACCACACCCACGCACCGCTCAGAAATGCGTTGCGCGCTTGAGCGTAGAACAGCACCGTGCCCCAGCTCTTTTGCGTCGGATCGCCCAAACCGAGGAACGACAGCGACGCTTCGATCAGAATTGAGCTGCTCGTCGCAAGCACGAATTGCGCGAGCGCGAGCGAAAGCACGCCGGGTAGAATGTGCTTGATGAGAATATAGCCATCGCGCGCCCCCGCCGCGCGCGCCGCCGTTACGTATTCACGCTCGGCGAGCGACAGAACCTGGGAGCGAATCACGCGCGCCGGGCGCGCCCAAATCAGTAATCCAATCACGATAATCAAGTTCCATAAATTTTGTCCCAGGTACGCCGCGAGCAGAACCATCAGCGGCACAAAGGGAATCACGAGGATGACATCGACAAAGCGCATCAATAACATTCCTGCCGCGCCACGATAATAGCCCGCGAGCAATCCAACGCCGGTGCCAATCACCATGGCGATGCTCGCCGCCAAAATTCCAATCAACAGCGAGATGCGCGCGCCGTAAACCAGTTCGCTCAAAATATCTTGCCCGATGTCATTCGTGCCCAGCCAGTGCGCGGCGCTGGGCGGATCGAACGGCTTGCCGGTGAGTTTAGTCGGATCGTACGGCGCGATCCAATTCGCGCCGAGCGCCATCACGAGCATCACGATCAGCAACCCGAGACCGACCAAGCCGAGCGGATTGCGCCTGAGCGACGTCCAGATCATCGCCCGCCTCCTTGCCCCGTCGCATGGCGCACGCGCGGATCAAGGAACGGATAGATCGCGTCCGCCAAAATATTCGCGATGACGACGATGACCGTGATCATCAAGAACGCAGCTTGAAGCACGGGGTAATCGCGATTCAACACGGCTTCGTACACCAAGCGTCCCACGCCGGGATACGAGAACACGGTCTCGACGACGGTCGCGCCGCCGAAGGCAAACGCGAGGTTCAGCGTAAACACGGTCGCAATCGGCAGGAGCGCGTTGCGCAAAGCGTGTCGGAACAAGATGACGCGCTCGCGCAATCCTTTCGAGCGCGCGACGATGATATAGTCCTCCCCCAACACCGCGAGCATCGAATAGCGCGACACGATGAAGGCGCCGGAGACGCTGACGATGGTGAGCGTCGTCAACGGCAACACGAGATGACGGAGCACATCCTCGACCCACGGCAACCCTTCAAGCGTCGTCCACGGTGTGACCGCGCCAAACGTCGGGAAGATTTGAAATTGCACGGCAAAAACGGCGACGAGCAACATTCCCACCCAGAACGAGGGGAGCGATTCGAGGAATACGAAAAAACCGAGCAGCCCGACATCACGTCGCCCGCCGCGTTGCCACGCCGCTGCCGCGCCGAGCGTAACGCCGATCACCGTCGAGAGCAATAGACTCGTCACCGTGAGCAGGAGCGTCCACGGCAGACGGTCGGCGAGAATGGTGGTGATCGGTTTATTTTTTTGAAACGAGTAACCCAGGTCGCCGCGCAGGAGATTTTGCACATAGCGCAGGTACTGCGCTGGGAGCGGCTGATCGAGTCCAACGTTTGCCATCAGTTGCGTGCGTTGTTGCGCGGTCAACATGCCGACTTCTTCGCCCGCGAGGAGCGCCAGCGGATTACCGGGCATCAAGCGCGGGAGCTCAACGTTGAGCGTCACGGCGATCCAAAGTACGATCGCGTACTGACCGATCTTGCCGATGATGAAACGAGACATGGCGATAACTCTTGAAAACATGGAAACGTGAAACGTAAAACGCGCGTGACGTTTTACGTTTCACGGTTTAGGATTTGGGTTACGGCTTGACGCCGGGCAGGAAGGACAGTTTGTTGAAAATACCTTGCCCTTTTTGGTACACCCACTTGTCGTACGCCGCGGTACGATAAACGTAATTGCCATCGGCATAGTACAACAGGACGAACGGCATTTCCTGCGCGATCAACGCTTCCATTTGGCGCACCAGCGTCTTTTGTTTTTCCGCGTCGGTCGTCACGCGCAATTCATTGCCGAGTTTATCCGCCGCGGGATTCTTGTACCCGCCGACATTCGAATTGCCGATTTTCGGATCCGAGTGGACGAGTTGAACCATGCGAACGGGATTCACTTGCACCGGCGCAGACCAGCCCCACATGCTCAGGTCGAAATCGCGTCCCTTCGCCACGTCGAAATCGGGCCACACTTTGGCGTCGAGACTGTTGACTTCGAGCGCGGTGACTTTGAAACTGATGCCAATCTCTTTGACGGCAGCGGCGATCAACTCGGCGGCGCGAATCCGTTGCGGATTGTTCGAATACACGAGCAGCGTGCCTTCGATATTCTTGCCGGCGATTTCGCGGATGCCATCGTTGTTCGTGTCCTTGTAGCCGAGTCCGTCGAGCAGTGCCTTGGCTTTGGCGACGTTGAATTCGGATTTCACCGCGGGGTCATGGAACGCGGATTGCGGATGCAACCACCCCGGATTTCCCGACGTGCCAAAACCGAGCAGCACGGTGTCCACCAACCTTTGCGTGTCAATCGCGAGACCGACGGCTTGACGCACTTCTTTCTTATCCCAGGGCGCGCGCTCCGAGTTGAACAATAACATCGTCGTCGCAAAGCCCGCGCCGCGTTGGACTTTCATATCCGCCGCGCTCGAAAAATCCTTGACGAGTTCCGGGGACAATTCGCGGATCGTTCCCTGAATCTCGCCGGTCTTGAGTGACGCGAAGATGGTCGTCGGGTCTTTGATGATCGGCATCAACAATTCGTCCACCGCCGGTTTGCCGGCAAAGTAGGCCGCGTTCGCGGTAAAGCGATAGAATTGTTCCGCTTTGTACTCGGCGAGTTTGAACGGACCCGAGCCAGTCGCGTTCGTTACTTTTTTCGGATCCGCCTCGTTTTCCCAGACGTGCTTGGGCATGATCGGCGCGTCCGCCAACGGTTCGTAGATGAAACTGGGATTCGGCGCGGGCAAGGTGATGACGACGGTCGTGTCGTTCGGCGTTTCGATGCTCACAATGTCGCGCACCGGCGTCGTGAAGCGACCGCGCGCGTTTTTCTTATAATACTCGAACGAGAACTTGACGTCCGCGCTCGTGAACGTTTTGCCATCGTGCCACTTGACGTTATCGCGGAGCGTGAGCGTGTACACTTTGCCGTCCGCGCTGATTTTATATTCCTTGGCGACCCAGGGCTTGGGCACGCTGTCGGCATCGAGAATCAACAAAGTATCGTACACCAGATTGAGCATATTCCACCCAGGGTAACCCAGGACGTAGGTGTACGGATTGAGCGTACTCTCGTCCACCAAGATTGCCATCCGCAGACTTACCGGTTTGGTGGTCGCGGTAGGCGCAGGCGGCTTGGTCACTTCGGGTGCTTTGGTCGCGACTGGGACAGCTGTCGCCGCAGACGCAGAGGTCGCCGCCGGAGCTGATGTCGCGGCAGGTGGCGGCGGCGCTTTGGTCGGTTCGGGCGCCGGCGCGGCGCAAGCCGCAAGCGCGAGTAGCGCAATCAAGATGAACAATGCGATGAAACGTCGTGTTGTGAACATAATCCTTCTCCTCCTCAGGATAAATCGGTTTCGATTCGCAAGGCGGGGCAAGCGCGCGGATGCCGAATCATTCTCCTTTCACCCTGCGACGCAAGTCGTCGGGGTTGAATTTGCCGGTCGGTCGTTCGCGCACGGCGCCGCAAGCATACACGATTCCGCCCGCGCGCGCAACGTCCACATCGCCATTCGCGTCGAGCAGGGTTTCGTCTGTATGCACCGCTTGCACCAAGCCGATGAACAGCGTGTGCGAATCGAGTTCGATCTCGCGCTCGACAATGCACTCGATATTCACTGGGCAATCGGCAAGCAGGGGCGTTTTGATTTTTAGCGCCGGGGCGAGTTTCAATTGCGCGGTCGCGATTTTATCTTCTTCGCGTCCGGTGACGACGCCCAGATAATCGGCGAGCGTTTGTTGATCGGGCGCTGGAAGGTTGACGACAAACTCGCGCGAGGCGCGAATGAGCGCGTGCGAGTAGCGATTGGGGCGCACCGATATCGCGAGACGCGGCGGCTCCGCGGAGACAGACGCCACCCGATTGCACGTAAGGACGTTGGGTTTTGCGCCGCCGGTTGTGACGAGCACGACGGCAACCGGGTACAGCGTGGTGTTTGGTTCGAGAATTCGTTTTGCCATTACATCAACTTGTCGAATTTGAATTGCCCCTGATAACGAAACGCCTCCGCCATCGCCGCGCCGGAATGACTGAGGACGCCGTGATACATCGCGAGCGCGCGATCCATCTCGTGATGCAACGCGCGACCCAGTTCCAGGTTGTCGTTCTTCACGGCATCATAATTCGGCACGATGTTCCGCAGAACCTCGTCGCCGATGCGTTCTTTCATCACTTGCGCGGAGTAGGAGAGTTGAAAACCTAACACATCGAGCGCTTTTTGTTTCAGCGCAAAGGTCGCGCCGATTTCGACGACGCAGTTGGCGTGTTCGGGCGACATGTAATAGATATCGCGGATGGTGTGCGGCGCAAAGCCGCCACATTCTTCGATACGCCAATCCCGATTCGCAATCGCGACCGATTCGAGGTACAAGAGCATCGCCAGTCGCCGATCCGGGTCGAGGTCGTGGTACGAGTGCTCTGGATCCTGGGTGATGAGAATGTCCGGTTTCAATTCGCGAAACACGCGCACGAGTTTCATTTTCGACGGGATATCCGGTTGCACTTCGCCGTAATTAAACCCAAGAAACTGCACCGACTGGACGCCCAGGATTTTCGCGGCTTGTTCGATTTGCGGTCGGCTCGTTTCGCGCGAGAGCAGGACGGCGGCATGAACATTATCGCCGGATCGGGCGTGCAAAGCAAGCGTCCCGCCGACTTCGACGATTTCGAGACCGAACGTCGCGAGCATCAGAATAGTTTTCGACACCAAACTCCTCCGTGAAAAGATATTGGATTAGCGCGCGTCGCGCGATTTGTATGCCACGAGACGCGCCGAGTACGCCAGGACTGGGAGCGCGGAAAATTCGTGCATCATTGCGCCGAGCGCAGGCCCGATGATGCCAAAGAAACTCAGAACGACCGACAGGACATTCATACTGAGCGAAAAGGCGACGCTGCCGCGAATCGTCCGCAGCGATTCGCGCGCGAGCGCAATCAGATGCGGCAAATTTCGGATATCGTCGTTCATCAGCGCAATGCCGGCAGTCTCAATCGCGACATCCGTCCCCGCCACGCCCATCGCGATACCGACATCCGCCGTCGCACCGTCTTTTTAACGCCCACCGCTTTCAGCGCGCGCAGCGCGGCTTGCGCTTCGGGACGCACTTGATCGGAAAGCGCAAGCAAGCCGACCATTTCGCGATTGACGACAACCGGAATCACGGTGTGCCCGCGCGCTTCGAGTTTCGCGATGCGTTCAGCGTGAGGCGCACTCGCGATACCGGACGACGCAAGCCAATCGCGATTGCCGATGACGATCTCGTGTCCATCATTTTTTGCGCGCACCCCAAAGCCGGTCAACACTTCCGTCTCTTGTGGCACAGCAAAGGATAGTCCCCGCGCATTGACGTGTTCGACAATCGCCTTGCCCAGCGGATGCTCACTGTAATTCTCTGCGGTCGCCGCGAAAGTCAGAATTTGATCGGGCGTCAATGAATCGAGTGCGACGACGCTTGTCACGCACGGTTTGCCAAGTGTGAGCGTGCCGGTTTTGTCAAACGCGATGCAGTCCACTTTACCCAGCGCTTCGATGCTCGCGCCAGTTTTGACGATGGCATTCTTGCGCGCGGCGTTCCCAATCGCGGCGACGAGCGCCGTCGGCGTTGCCAGCACGAGCGCGCACGGGCATACGACGACCAGCACGGTGACCGCGCGCACGATTTCACCGGTGAGGAGATAAACCAGCACAGCAATGCTAAATGTGATCGGCACGAGATACTGTGCGTATTTGTTCGCCAGGCGCTGGACCGGTGCTTGCGACTTTTGCGCCTCTTCGACGAGTTTCACAATCGTGCCGAGCGTTGTATCGCGTCCGAGTTTCTGCGCTTGGATTTCCAGCGTACCCGCAGTGTTCATTGTTCCGGCAAAAACCGTATCGCCGCTCTTTTTGTCGACCGGCACGGCTTCGCCGGTGATCGTGGATTCGTCGAGCGCGGCTTGCCCTTTGCGAATGACGCCGTCCACCGGCACGCGTTCGCCGTTGCGCACCAACAACGTATCGCCAACGCGCACCTGTTCGATTGGAAGCGCGGTGGGTTGTCCATCGCGCAAGAGCGTCACAAAATTCGGGATGAGTCGTGCGAGATTTTTCAGCGCGTCATTTGCCCGCGCCATCGTAAAGTTTTCGAGCATCTCGCCAAACATCATCATAAACGCGACAATCGCCGCTGCGCTGTATTCGCCGATCAACATTGCCGCGATCATGGCGACGCTCACCATCACGCCCGCCGTGAGGTCGCGTTTCATTATCCCACGTGCGGCGAGCAAGAAAATCGGTCCGCCACCGACGAGCGTTGCCGCGATGTACAGCACACTCGCCGGCACAGGCATTCGCAGAACCCAGTCCGCGATCAGACCGGCAAGTAGCAGCAGACCGTTGCCAAGGGTCGCGAGCGTGTTCGTGGACAGCAAAAATCCGCGATAGCGTTCCAAGAACGAAATTTTCACATCCTGCGGATGGCAGTCACAGGTAATGGGGGAGGTTGCTTCCTGAATCATCTTTCTATGTTCCTCGTTTGTCAATAGAGATTATCTATTTGCGTTTAGCGCGATGGACCGCGCTGAATTGCGTATGTTCCGTGTGGTGTTGCGCTTCTTCGAGAATCGCCGCGATATGCACATCCTCGATGGAATAAAAAATCTGATTGCCGTGCCGATGGTATTCCACGAGTCCCGCATCGCGTAAACGGCGCAGGTGATGGGACACGGAAGAGGGTGATGCGCCGACGATGGCGGCGATCTCGTTGACGCTCCGCTCGCCTTGCGTCAGCGCAAAAATCACTTTGGCGCGCGTCAGATCGGACAACGCTTGGAAAATCCGGATCACATTAAGCAGCTCTTGATCGTTCGGCAATTGGAGATCGCGCGAACGCAAATGGTGATGTCCACCGGAGTCGGAGTGTTTAGGCATCGGCATTCTCAGAATCGGAGTATTTGAACATCTGAACGATTATTCATATAGATTATATGACACGCCCCCGATTGTGTCAAATTAGGTATTTGCCTATGGACAACAAAATCCCCGTGCTTTATGACAGCACGGGGTTCGGAGTAAAGCGCACAGGAGAATCTGATTGCAAATTCCGTTCAAGCGGCGTCCTGGGAATTCTTCGCAGCTTCAGTCCCCAGCCCTGCCGCGCACGAAAGACAAAACCGGAAGAAAAAGCACACGATAGTTCACCGGCGCTAGTTCGACGTTGACGAAGCCGGCTTCTTGCATCAGGGGGATCAACTCTCGCAGATCATGTTGCAACATGCCACCGAAAAGTGCCTTGGCTATCGCCCTCGGCACGGGGCTTGCCGGCAACGCCATGTCCACGACGACGAGCCGTCCTCCCGGCTTGAGCACCCGTCGGATTTCTTGAATGCCGCGACGTCGTACTCCCTCCGACATGTGAAAGATCATAAAGCTGCACAGCACGGCGTCGAATTTCCCCGCCGGAAAGGGGATGTCGTCAATTCCTCCAAGTTGAAATGCCGAAGGGTCTGCGCCGGCTTGCTCGGCTTTGCGGCGGCACGCTTCGATCATTTTGGGGATCACGTCGATTCCATACGCCTTGCCCGCCGGACCCACCTGGCGCTTTGCGGCGAGCGTCAGCGTGCCCGTCCCACAGCCAACCTCAAGCACCTGAGCTCCCGGTTTCAATTGCGCCAGTCCGGCGGTCAGGTCGCGCAGTTTGCGTTCGGTTCCCAATGTCATCGTGCGCATATAAGAATCGTACGAATCTACCATGCGCTCCATTGCATTTTTCATCCGGGCGTCTTCATCGGTCTGACTCTGTGGAATACTGCTCATTGATACACTCCTTGAACTACTTCGAAATGTGGTATACTGTATTCGATAACGAACAGCATGTTCTGTTTCAGTATAAGCCGCTGCGGCGCCGCATGTCAACAACCAATGCGCGGAAAAATGTTCGGAAACGAACAATACCGGACCAACTGTCCGGAATCTCAGAGGATCAATGGGGCAAATAAAAATGGACAGGCGCGTCCAGCGCACGCGCCAGCTTTTGGGGGCGGCGCTGTTGGCATTGATCGTGGAAAAAGGGTACGCGGCGATCACGGTCCAAGATATTCTCGACCGCGCGAATCTGGGACGTTCGACCTTTTACGCACACTTTCGTGACAAGGATGACTTGCTGGCTGGCGAGTTCGAGCATTTCAAGGAATTGTTCGAGCAATTCGATGCCCAGCCGCCAGCAGAGGGACAACGGCGGCGCTCAGGAGAATGTTCCCTCAGCCTCGCCTTTTTCCGGCACGCCGGCGAACAGCACCGCCTGTACAAGGCAATGGTGGGAAAAAGCGGCGGCGAGACGGTCCGCAAGCTCCTCTATCAGTACATCTCGGGCTTGATGAAGAGCCATCTCGAACAATCCATTCCCGACGACGAGAACATGGCGGTGCCGCGCGAGGTGGTGGTCCACTACTTCATCAGTTCTTTCCTTGCCCTGCTCACCTATTGGCTGGACAACGATATGCCATACTCACCCGAGAAAATGGATGCGATGTTTCAGCAGTTGGTCATGCCAGGGGTCAAAGCCGCACTCGGAAACCAAAAGTAAAAGTTCACTGATTAGTGGAGGCGCGCAAACGCAAATGATGGCGCGTCAAGATTTCACATCCTGACTCAGGAAACCGAGTTCAATGAGCGAGCTTTAGCAACGAAGCTCACCTCGCAGGCCCATTCGATATGCTGACTGCGCCGAACGCCAGTGGATTCTTCGTCGCGACCAATTCCCCCAATACAGCCAATCGCACTGACGTTCTCACGATTAGCGTTACCCCGTAAGACAATCGCATAGAGTGAAAATGAAAGCCGCACCCGGGATTTTGGTGCGGCTTTCATTTTTGTTTCAACCGTTACAGTTCACCACTTTCGAGCAGTTCACCAAAGTCCGCTAGAGTCCCGCGCCAATCCGAGGGGACGTCGGTCGGCATGGCGCCGGCATCGGTGATCCAAAAGGTCTTCATGCCGGCGCGGCGCGCGGGCAGAATGTCCATCTGCACGTCATTCCCGACCATTACGCAATTGCCCGGCTCGGCTTTGACGCGCGCCGCGATCTCGCGATAGTACGCGGGATTCGGCTTGCACGCGTGCATCGTTTCATAATCGGTGATCAGCGCGAACGGAAAATCCGCAAGGTCACCCCATTTGAGCCGCTGCGTGAGCGCGTCGATTGGGAACAGCGGCGCGGTCGCGATGACGACCGGATGGCGTCGCTCGAATGCGCGCTGGAGAACCGCGTGCGCCCCTTCGACCGGTTTGGTAAAGACTTGCAGGTCGCAGTATTCGCGCGCGTAGAAATCCTCCAAAAGCGGCATCAATTTCTCGCGCGGCACGCCGATCTTGGGAAAGAAATCCTCGGCAAAAATCTCGGCGTTCGTGCGCGTTGGATCGTTATTCGCCGCCATCAGGCGCGTCGAGGCCTTGAGTTGTTCGACCAGTCGTTCGGGCGGCACCCAGTCCGCCAGTTTCTGCGTGAGCGCGGAAAAGTACGGCGGCAGAAATGTCTCCATCGAATTCTCGATCAACGTTCCATCTAAATCAAAAAGCAGTGGTTTCGGCATTGTACCCTCAGTCAAATAAAATCACGCCCCGCGCCACGGTCCCCGCTTCCATATCGGCGAATGCTTGCATCACATGGTCTAACGCATAATGCTGGGTAATCATTTCTTTGAGCGCGAGCCGCCCGCCGCGGTACAGCTCGATCAATTTCGGCAAATCAATCAGCGCGTTCATCGAGCCGGCAAACGAGCCGAGCAGCCGCTTGTTCTGCATGACCAGCGCGCCCGCGGGAATCGGCGCCTCGAGCTTGGCCGCGTGCAAGCCCGCCACGACGGCCGTGCCCGCAGGCCTGACGCTCTGCAGCGCTTGCGAAATCGTCGTCGGCGAGCCGACCGTATCGAACACATAGTCCGGGCCGCCTTTCGTGCGCGCGCGAAGCGCGCGGACGGCATCCTCGTTCTTGGCGTTCACCGTCTCCGTCGCGCCCATCTGCCGCGCGAATTCCAATTTGCTCTCCATCACATCCACGGCGATGATCGGATAACAACCCGCGAGCCGGCAGCCCTGGATCGCGCTCAAGCCCACCCCGCCGCAGCCGATGACCGCGGCCGAACTGCCCGCGACCGCACGCGCAGTATTGATCACCGCGCCGACCCCCGTTACGACCGCGCAGCCGACGATCGCCGCGACGTCGAAGGGCACGTCGGGTGGGAAGGGGATCGCGCCGGATTCGTCAATTACGATGTACTCTGACATGGTCGAGGAGCTGAGATAATGGCCGAGGGGCGCGCCGTCGCGCGTTTTGAGGCGCGAAGTGCCGTCGGGCAGTTTGCCCTGAAAGGTCGTCTTGGGCAGGCGCTCGCAGAGATTGGGATAGCCGCGCAAGCAGGTCGGGCAGGTGTAATCCGCGGGCAGCCAGTTGACGAGAACGCAATCGCCGGGCTTGCACCGCGACACCGCGCTACCCACCGCTTCGACGATGCCCGCGCCTTCGTGACCCAAGACCAGCGGCGGGACGGCGCGCAGTTCGCCGCGCATCGTGTGCAGATCGGAATGGCAGACGCCCGCCGCGCGCACGCGCACCAAAATTTCCGTGGCTTTCGGCGGATCGAGTTCGACGGTTTCGACGACGAGCTGGTTGACCTCGGGAACGACGGCGGCTAGAGTTCTCATCGTTACCTCATTGCCGCCGCGATGTATTCGAGCGTCTGCGGATTGGTGAAATAGTCGTGGGACGGAAGCGGATCGCTGGCGATATCCACAAAAATATCGTGGAGCAGAAACTCGGGGCGACAGAAGGACGGCCCGAGCGCGTTGGCGACGAGGTCGGTCGAATCGTAGATATTGAACCAATGCTTGACCGTGCCATAGTTGATTTTGCCCAAGTCGCGTCGCTGTCCGATTCGCATCACCTTGACCAGCGGGCAGCCGAGGGTGAACCAGTGCGTCACCTTGGCGTACTGGTCCGCGCAATCGTGCAGCACATCAAACGTGACGACGGTTCCCAGACTGTGGCTGACCAAAACGATCTCGTCGTACGCCAGCGCGGCTTGATCGAGCTTTTGCTTGACCTGCGTCTGAATCGCGCTCTGCACGTTCGCGTTCGCCAAATATTGGCAAACCTCTTTGATGACAAAGGTCAAATCCAAACCGCCCATGGCATCGGGGGTTGTGCTGGGCGCTTTTTTGTTTAGCCAATTAGGAATCGGAATGCTGGGAAAAGCCGCCGAGAATGCGTTTAAAAGGTCGGGCGTTATGCTGCCGACCTGCCCCGTTCGCACGATGGTGGAGATGGTGTTCACCAGATTGAACCCACCGGGCAGAGCCGCCGTCGCCAACGCCGTGAGCAGTTGATCGGCGGGCACATCGGCAAACGCGCGCAAGAAGGCATCGCGCGTCATTTCCTTCTCCAAATCGTCCTGGAGTTTTTTCTCCTGAGAGGCATCCACGCCAACGGACACGCCGGCGCGTCCGAGCGGCGGATTCATCACATCCGCGTAAACTACCGGAACGAAGTTGATCGGTCGGCCGAGCCGCGCGGCGACGGCGTCTGCCACCGGCTGTAGATCCGCTTCGGCGAAATGGCCCGCGCCGTGAACGACCATCATCACTTTGCGCGAACCCGGGTTTTCGCCAATCGAAGGTAGCATAAAGGGTGTACCGGACGTTGCTGTTGCAGGCATTGTGTCCTCCTTGTAGGACAAGATGACTCGGCACCGCAGGTGCCGCCTTGTCCTACGTGATATTATTGTACGCGAGTCGGAGCGGCGGAACTGGCAATGGCCCGAAAATCAATTCCCATCGGAACGTTCAAATAACCGGGCGCGGTCCCTGGCACGCCCGTGACGCCGTACTGCCACATGAGCTTGCCCGCGCGATTGACGACGACCACGCGGTGATTGTAGTCGTCGGCGAAGGCGATGTTGCCGTTCGGCAGTTCCAACGCGCGCGAAGGCCGGTCGAGTTGTTCACCTGGATTCTTGGGAAAGTACTCCCAGACAATATCCCCACTCCAATTGATTTCGACAATGCGCCCCGGCTTTTCGTACGCGGCGACGAGCACGTTCCCCTGTTGGGTCAGTTGCGCGTCGGAAGGATACGCGATATTGGGGAAGGCGAGCGAGCGATATACGTTCCCCTTTAAATCCATCTCGCCAACGCGACGAGCGCCCGCCTCGGCGACGAGCACGCGCCCATTGGGCAGCAGCGCGATGCCGTTCGGTCTGGAAAGGTGACCCTTGTCGGTCTTGCACTGGCCCGTCTTGCCGACCTGCCCGATAATCCCTTTTTCTTTCGAAATGATCGCGATCCGGCAATTTCTGATTTCGGCGACGAGGGTGCGGCCATCGGCAAGTCGCGCGGCGTCCACGGGCGTGTTCAAATGGCGATTGTCGCTGCCCGCCACGCCCCACTCGCCGAACGACCAAATGATATTGCGCGTCGCGATATCAATCTCCACGATCGCGTGATCGCGCGAATGGATGGTAAGGACGCTTTTGTACCCTGGCGTGAAGAACGCGTCGTCGGGCGACTGGGCCGTTGGCAATTCCCAGGCAATTTTCTTGTCGGGCGTTACTTGAATGATGCGATGGTTGCCGCTGTCGGCGATCAGCAAATGGCCGGGCAGTGGCACGCGGTCGCCGTTGGAAATGAGCGGCGTCGGCGTCGTGGTCGGCGTTTCGCGCGGCACCGGGCTGGGCGTCGCCGTCGCTATCACGCGCGCGACGGCTTGGGCGCGGACCAAACGCATCGCGAGAAAGGTCGTGCCGTCCGTGGCCTGTCCCTCGACGCGCACGACGTCGCCGCTGCGGAGATCGAAGAGACTGAGCGGCTTTTTGTCGCCGCCGAGCATCTCGACGTTCTCGCCCAGCTTGACGGTGTAATACGGCGCGGCGCGCTGATCGAGCAACAGCGTGTAATCGTCAAGCCCAATCTGGACAATGCCGCCCTCGACGACGGTCAAGCGCGGCGAGGCCGTGTTCGTCGGCGTGACCGCGCTACCGGTTAACTGGGCGACAAACTGCGCGCCTCCCATCCACCAGGCGAACAAGGCAAGGACGGCGATCACGACGGTGATAGACGGGAGAATGGCTTTCTTCATTGGGTTGTACGAACCACTACTCGTACCGCAGCACCTGGCCCACGCGCAAGCGCGCTGCGCCGAGCGCGGGCGCGAGACTCGCGATGATCGCGATGCCGAGCGCAAAGATCAAACTCGCCAACACCATTGCGGGGCTGAAAACATAGTCAATGTGAAACAGCACCGACTGCATCAAATTTACGAGGAACAGTCCAAGTGGATAGCCACCTAACAACCCAACCACCCAACCACCCAAGCCCAGCGCCAAACCTTCGGTGAGAAACACTTGAATGAGATTCGCGTTCGTCGCGCCGATCGCGCGCAGCACGCCGATTTCGCGCCGCCGCTCGAGCACGTTCAACGTCAGCGTGTTCAGCACGCCGAGCGCGCCGATCGCGCCGATGATCAAACTCATCACGTAGAGCGCGAGCGAGAGGATGCGCGATTGTTCTTTCGCGCCCTGCACTTCGCGATACGCCGAATCGCTCCCCAGTTGGTAGCGTTTGAAACGCGTCGAAAGTTCGCCCAGGCGTTTTTCGACCGTCGCGGGATCGTGCCCGTCGAACGCGAGCGCAAAGAAGGTCGCCCAGCCCTGGCGGTTCTGCATCCGCTCGACCACGTCTTCCGGCATGAATACCTTGCCCGCGACCGTGCTGCCAAGAAAGATGCTGTTGTCAATCGTGATGCCGACGATGCGAAAATCGCGGCGCTCGCGGCTGATCTCGACCCCGATCGTATCGCCGACGCGCAGACTCCTTTCCTGCGCGAGATCGGTCGAAACGACGACGGCATCACTTTCGCCGGCGTTGTACCAGCGGCCTGCGACGAGGCGCGGGATGTACAACGCCGTGTCGGCTGGCACGCCCCACAAGCGCGCCCGCGATGTGCCGACCCACGCGTCGCTCAGCGTCCACACTTCGACGGCTTGGATGCCCTCCGCCGCGCGAAAGTTCGCCGCAAAATTCGACCCGACCCATTGATCGAACCACGCCCACGCGTCCGCGCGATAGGTCTGGAACAATCCGTCAATGGACGCGTCCACCGATGTGCTCGTGCTTTGCGCGGCGAGACTCGCGGCGACCGCGACGGCGATCACCAAAATCGTAATGAGCGAACGCGTTTTGCGCCGCGCCAGATTGCGAAGCGACATCGCGGCGAGCGGCGGCAGCGCGACGACGCGCTGCACCGCGCGGTCGCTCCATCCCTGCCCATACGTCGAGTTGATGCCATACGCTTCGAGCGCGTCTTTCACGCGAATCGCGGTTGCGGCGAACGATGGCAGGAGACCCGCGAGGACGGTCACGCCCACGCCGACGACTGCGCCCAGCGCCACGGCTTGCGGTGAAAGCGCCAGGCCAACTTCAAGATTCAACAGCCCGCCGACATACCCGAGCAATTGCCAGCTTGCGACCGCGCCGAGCGCGATGCCGATGATCGTACCGGCGATCCCGTACATCGTCGCGGCGATCACGTAAATCGTCAGCACCTGGCCGCGCGTGCCGCCAATCGCCTTGAGCGTGCCGATCTCGCCGACCTGCTCCGTGGTCATCGCGGCGAGGGTGTTCGCGACGAGAAAACCGCTGGTCGCCAACCCGACAATCGAAAAGACAAAGAGCAGGACAAAGAGCGCATCGAGTTCGCGCTTGCCCATAAAGTTTTCGGGATCGCGAATCTCGGGCGAGTTGTGGTCAATCCCGCGGCGGTCGAGCAGTTTGGCCGCGTCGCGCGCGGTGTCGCGCGCTTGCGCGGGATCGTTGATCTTGAGCAGCAATTGGTTCGCGCCGCCGATGCCGAGCAGGCGCTGCACGTCGTCCGCAAGCGCGTAGACGGTCGCAAAATTCAGAATGGTCGCCGTCGGATAATTCGGGCTGGCCGCGAATCCCGCGAGCGTCAAGTTGCGAATCGAACCATCGCGCGCGCGGCACGCAATCGAATCGCCAACCTCGACTGGGAACAAGTGCGCGACCGTGGCTTCGGCGACGAATTCGCCCGCCTGCGGCACGCGGCCCAGCACTTTGATTTGGTTGATGCGCGCGTCCGAGAAACTGTCCAGGCCCCAGACGTAGACATCGCGATATTCGCCGTTCCACTTGCAGCGCGTAAAGTAATTGTTCCTCAGTTCCGCTTGAGTGACATTCGACAACTCGGCCAACGCGCGCACGGTCGCGGGGGGCGCATCCCAGACCCAGAAGGTAATGTCGGCTTGCGACGCATTGTAATACGCCGCGCTTTGCGCCACCGTGAGATTCTGCGCGGTCGAAACGATCGCGACGACCCCGCCGACGCCGATCGCTATCGCGCCAATCGTGAGCAGCGAGCGGATGCGGCGTTTGGTCAGGTCGCGGTACGCTTTAAGAAAAAGGGCGAACATCCATAGTTATTCTAGCACCAAATGTCAAATGCCACAAAGACACAGCCGCTCTCAAACGAGGGCGGCTGTCACGTCCTTAGCGACGGCTATTTGAGGAGCGAGTCAAAGGTTCGCGAGAACGAACCGTACTCGAGCGAGTTGATATTCAACAGCCGATTGTTGACGAAAAACGTCGGCGTCCCCTGCACGCCCATGCGCGTCGCTTCGGCAATGTCCGCCTGGACGACCGACATGGTCTTGTCGCCATCCACGCACTGGTTGAACGTCGCCGTATCCGGCACAATGCCCGCCGCGTATTCTTTTAACTTCGCTTTGGCATACGTGCCGACGTTCTCGCCACTCCACACGGCGAAGAGTTTATCGTGGTACTCCCAAAACTTGCCCTGCTGGTTCGCGCATTCCGCCGCCATGGCCGACCAGTTGGATTCGCCGATCCGGCCCTGGTCTACGACGGGGAAATACTTGTACGTTACATTGACCTTGCCGGTTTTGACGTAATTGTTCTCGATTTGGCGCGCCGCGCCAACTGCAAAATCTCTGCAGTACGGTCACTGAAAGTCCGAGAACTCGACAAACGCGATTTTGGCATTGCGATCGCCTTTGGTTCTGCCGGTCGCCGTGATGCCGGACGTGGGCGGCAGCGCGGCCTGGGGTTGGGCCTTGGTCAGAAAATCCGCCGCGACGATGACGGCGACCACTGCGACGACGATGACGGCGGCGAGAATGACCCAAGAAGGCAATCCGCCCTGCTGTTTCTTTTGCGGCATGGCTCGACGGGGAGACATCTATAATCCTTTGCTTGGTGATTTGCGCCCCATTATCCCGAAATCCGGGGAAATGTCAAACGATATGTCGAAACATTTCTGTCGGGGGTGGGTTGTGTGGTATAATGGCGTAAATGGATAATCAACTCAATTTTCTCTATGCCCGTGAAGCAGATGTACTGTACGTTTCCAGAGGGCATCCGGAATATACAGATTACCAGGAACTGGATGAGAATTTGATCCTTCGACTTGATCCGAAAAGCAAAGAGATCGTCGGTTTCACGATTATTGATTTTGCCGGACGATTTTCGCGCACAGACGCCGCGGTCAACGTACCTTTGAAGGTGACGTTCGAGCGTCCGAGAAGAACGGGCAAGATCAAGATAGCTGCCGAACGAAAGCCGGCTTACCATCCGAAGAGCGCTGCAACTCACTCGCGACGTCGAGTGGACTAGGGCTGTCTCTGGACAATGAGGTCTCCTGCATGCAAGTGAATCTGACCGTTAACGACGAACCGAAACTTTTGGACATAACTCCGAACGAAACCTTGCTGCACGCGCTGCGCGCCAACGGCTATTTCGGCGTCAAGCACGGCTGCGAGAACGGCGAATGCGGCGCGTGTGCCGTGCTGCTCGACGGCAAGCCGGTCGCGAGCTGCGTGATGCTCGCCGCGCAAGCCGAGGGCAAGCGCATCACGACGATCGAATCCCTCGGTCAGGTTGCCGAGCAAGGATGGAAACGCACCGAGGGCTTGCATCCGATCCAGCAGGCGTTCGTGGAAACCGGCGCGCTGCAATGCGGCTACTGCACCCCGGCGATGATCCTCGCAGCCAAAGCGCTCCTCGACCAAACGCTCACGCCGACCGAAAACCAAGTGCGCGATGCGCTTAGCGGCGTGCTGTGTCGCTGCACGGGCTACTTGAAACCGGTGCAGGCGGTGATGCTGGCGGTGGAGAGAATGCGTATGGGAGTGTGGGAATATGGGAGTGATTCCGGAGGCATTCTAGTCAGCCTGCCTGCGCCCGAACCACCCAACCACCCAACCACCCAACCACCTACACTCCCACACCCCCACACCCCCATACTCACAACTACGCCCGCGATGGTGATCGCGCCCTCGGTCCCCGACACGCGCGTCGTCGGCAAGCCGGAAAAGAAGGTGGACGCGGTCAAGCTCGTGCAGGGCAAGCCCGCGTTTACCGACGATATCGAACTGCGCGGGATGTTGTACGCCAAGGTGCTCTGGTCGCCCGCGGCGCCCGCGCGCATCAAGCAGATTGACGTGACGCAAGCACGCGCGCTTGAAGGCGTCCACGCGGTGCTGACCTACAAGGACATTCCGCGCGTCGTGTACTCGACCGCCGGTCAATCCGATCCGATCCCCGGCCCGCTCGACATGTTCTCACTCGACCACAAGGTGCGCTTTGTCGGCGACCGCGTGGCGTTCGTTGCGGCGGAATCGGAAGAGATTGCCCAGCGGGCGGTCGAGTTGATCGAGGTCGAATACGAAGAACTGCCCACGATCCTCGATCCGCGCGACGCGATGAAACCGGACGCGCCGCGCATCCACGACGAACCCGAATATGTGAACTTTGCCGAATCCGATCCATCGAAAAACATTGGCGCGAACATCGAAATTGAAATCGGCAACGTCGAGGAAGGATTCAAGCAAGCCGACCGGATTTTCGAAGACGAGTACATCGTCCCCAAAGTCCAGCAAGTGAGCATCGAGCCACATGTTGTCGTGACATATTGGGACGAAGATGATCGCCTCGTCGTTCGCACCTCGACCCAGGTTCCGTTCCATGCGCGCCGCATTCTCGCGCCGGTGCTAGGTTTGCCGCCGAAACGGATTCGCGTGATCAAGCCGCGCATCGGCGGTGGGTTTGGGGGCAAGCAAGAAGTCCTGGTCGAGGATGTCGCCGCGCATTTGACGATTGCCACGGGTCGCCCCGTTCACTTTGAATACACTCGCGAGGAAGAATTCATCGCCGCGCGCTCGCGCCACCCAATGCGCGTGCGCGTCAAGACCGGCGTCAAGAACGACGGCACGATGGTCGCGAACGAAATGTACGCGCTGAGCGACACGGGCGCGTACGGCTGCCACGCGCTGACGGTGACCGGCAACACCGGCCAAAAGTGCATGGGGCTGTACAACGCGCCAAACATCAAATTCCACGCGCACGTCGTTTACACGAACACGCCGCCGGCGGGCGCGTTCCGCGGCTACGGCGTGCCGCAAGGGTTTTTCCCACTCGAAGTCCATATGGAAAAGATCGCCCGCGCGCTCGATCTCGATCCGCTCGAATTTCGCCTAAAGAACGCGGTCAAAGCGGGCGATGAATTGCCGACCTCGAAAGCATGGAGCGAAGGACGCGAGCCACATCCGGAGATCATCGAGACGTGCGGGTTGGCGGAGTGTGTGGAGCAAGGAGCCCGTGCGATTGGTTGGAATGGAAATAAAGGAAGTGAGGGAAATTGGCACGTTGTGCCGGGCAAGCCGCATCTTCGCCGCGGGCAGGGTGTCGCGTGCGTGATGCAGGGTACCGCGATTCCGTATCTCGACATGGGCGGCGCGTCCATCAAGATCAACGACGACGGCTCGTTCAACCTGCTCGTCGGCGCAACCGATCTGGGCACGGGTTCGGATACGGTGCTGGCGCAACTGGCCGCGGAGCTTCTCGGCTGCCCGGTTGATGACATACTCGTCTACTCCAGCGACACCGATTTCACACCCTTCGACAAAGGCGCGTACGCCTCGTCAACGACGTACATTTCGGGCGGTGCAGTCGTGAAAGCAGCGGAGCAGGTGGCCGAGCAGATCCGCGCGGTCGCGTGCCGGATGCTGAATGAAGCAAATGTGCCAAACCAGCCAAATATGCCAAACGCGCCAAACATCACGCCGCAGGAATTGGTACTGCGTTATCAGCAGGTCATCGCGCCGGATGGACGATTTGTGACGCTGGAACAGGTCGCGCTAGAGTCGCTGCACCACAAAGATCAGCGCCAGATCATGGCCGTGGCATCGTATGTGTCGCCGAAATCGCCGCCGCCCTTTGCCGCGCAGTACGCGCAAGTGCTCGTGGATACCGAGACCGGGCAAATCACGGTCGAAAAACTCGTGATGGCGGTGGACAGCGGCGTGATCGTCAATCCGGCCACTGCGTCGGGACAAATCGAAGGTGGAATGACGCAGGCGTTGGGGTACGCGGTGTGCGAGGAGATGCTGTACGATAACAAGGGAAATACGGAAATAAGGGAATTAGGGAAATACAGGATCTTCGCGGCGGACGAAATGCCGGAATTGCAGACGATTTTCGTCGAGACATTCGAGCCGTCGCATCCGTTCGGGCTTAAAGCCGTGGCGGAGATTCCGATGGACGGCGTGGCGCCTGCGGTGGCGAACGCGGTGTACGACGCGGTCGGCGTATGGATGCACGAGATACCGATGACACCGGAGAGAGTGTGGCAACAGTTAAAAAAACTGCGTGAATTAGGGAGGGCACAATATGATTGATCAAAGGGTACTGCGTGAGATCGTAACCGAGGTTGAGAAACTGCCGGACGATAAAGCCGTTGAAGTTCTGGACTTTGTGCGGTTCTTGAGATCGCGCCCTGAACAAATCTACAGCAACCGATCGTCAAAGCGAGTTTTTGATGAAGCAAAAGCAACTGAACTCTATGCGGAGGCGGCAAATGAAGATCGGCAGCTAGCAGAATCGGGAATATCCGATTACGCCTCCTCCCTCAATAGTGAGGACGCCGATGCAAAAGGGTGATGTTTATCTGGCTGACCTGAATCCAGTCGTTGGCTCCGAACAGGCGGGTACGCGGCCTGTGGTCATCATCCAGAATTCGGCGTTGAATCGGGTCACACGAACGGTTGTTATTGTTCCGTTCACAAGCAATCTCCGCCGGGCGGAACTTCCTACCGGGACTTTGATTCCCAAAGGTGAAGGTGGTTTGAGCCAAGACTCGGTAGCGCTGTGCCATCAGATTCGCGTGCTCGACAAATCGAGATTGACCGCGCGCCTTGGTAAACTTTCCAATGAGTGGATGACGAAGATTGATGAGACCCTTGCCTTTGTCCTCGACATGTAACAGCGAACGCAGTGTACGACGCAGTCGGCGTGTGGATGAACGAAATTCCGATGACGCTGGAGCGGGTGTGGCAAAAACTGCACCGGAAGACAAAGTGAGAATGACATGGCACGCGCAAAAATTTCATTGCCAAAAGAAACGATAGCAGAGTTCTGCCGCCGCAATCACGTTACGCGCTTGGCTCTCTTCGGCTCGGTGCTCCGCGATGATTTTCGACCTGACAGCGATGTGGATATTCTGGTCGAATTTGAACCAGGACATGTGCCCGGATTTTTTCGAATTGCACGGCTAGAACGCGAATTGACCGAGTTGTTGGGTGGCCGCAAAGCAGATTTGCGCACGCCGCAAGACTTGAGCCGCTACTTTCGCAACACGGTACTTGCTACGGCCGAGGTGCAATATGAACGAAACTGATTTCGACATCAACCGCGATATAGTGTGGAGCACCATCGCGGAAGACTTGCCTTCCCTGGTGACTGAATTGAAAGCAGTCCTGCCAAGCGAATCCGGATAGCAGATGAGACAGGTTCCATGAAAACGCCAAGTCATCAGAAACAACGGAACGGGAAGACCACTCGTATCCCACGGCGGGAGATTAATGCCGTGGTGAAACGCATTGCCGAGAAATTCAATCCGGAGCGCATCATCCTGTTTGGCTCATATGCCTACGGCAAGCCGCATCAGTACAGTGATGTGGATTTGCTCGTGGTGATGAAGACCACCGAACGCCCACGCGCCAAGCAATTGGAAATTGCGCGCGCCCTTTCGCCCCACCCTTTTGGAATGGATATTCTAGTTCGCACACCGCAGCAACTAGGGAAACGAATCGCACTGGGCGACTATTTCCTCCGCGAAATTGTGACCAAGGGCAAAACCGTGTATGAACGACCAGCGATGCATCCTTTGAATTGATGCACCCTGCTCTGGAAATACTGAACGTTTATGCGGTTGATATCCGGTATCCAGGCGAATTCGCGACGAAGGACGAAGCGCGCGATGCGGTCAAGGCGATGAAACAGGTGCGCGTGTTTGCGCGCGACAAATTGGGGCAATGAACAAAGCGTTCGATTCTCTGCGCGTCTCCTCGTCCCGCCTCCGCGCGGATTTTGATGCCCTCGCGCAATTCGGCGCAACGGGGGATGGCGGCGTGCATCGTCCGACGTTTAGTGAGGCGCATCTTGCCGCGCGGGCGTGGCTGCGCGAGCAGATCGAAAAGGCGGGATTGGAGTTGCGCGTGGACAGCGCGGGCAATCATTCGGCGTTTCTGAATTGCGCAATCAAATCTCCAATCTCTAATCCCCAATCGCTGACCTTGTTGCTCGGCTCGCATCTGGATTCGGTGCCGTACGGTGGGCGGTTTGACGGCGCGCTCGGGGTGCTTGCCGCGCTGGAAGTAGTGCGCACCGTGAAAGAGGCGGGCGTACCGCTCACGATGAATCTGGAGGCGATTGATTTTACCGACGAGGAGGGGACGCTCGTCGGTTTTCTCGGCAGCGCGGCCGTGGCCGGACGTCTGACCGCAGAGCATTTGCGCCAACCACGCGGCGGACGCGCGGCGCTGGACGCCGGAATGGCACGCGCGGGAGTAACCGAGCAAGGCATACTCAACGCAGCGCGGCCGGCCCGCTCAATCGCCGGCTATCTCGAGCTGCACATCGAGCAAGGCAAGCGGCTGGAAACCGCGCGAACGAACATCGGGATCGTTAGCGCCATTGTTGGTATTGCCTCGTACCGGCTCACGTTCGTCGGGCGCGCGGACCACGCGGGCACGACGTCCATGCACGACCGGCGGGACGCGGCGCAGGGCGCGAGCGCGTTCGTAGTGGCGATTAGAGAATTGGTGATTAGAGATTTTCCGCAATGTGTGGCGAATGTCGGCAATATCACTGTTGCGCCGGGTGCGTTCAACATCGTACCGGCGAGCGTCGTCGTCTCGCTCGAATTCCGGGCGCCGACCGCGGACGAGTTTAGCCGACTGGAAACCGCGCTCCTTGAGCGCGCCAAGATCGAAGCGGAACGTTTTGGGCTGGGTTTGAAAGTTGATTTTCTGGGCAAGCACGATCCGACGCCGATGAGTTTTACAGCGGAGAACGCATTCATCGCCGCGTGCGACGCGCTGAGATTATCGCATATGCCGCTCGTTTCGGGCGCGGGGCACGATGGACAGATGCTCGTCGGCATGTGCGCGGTCGGCATGATTTTCGTCCCATCGGTGGGCGGCGCAAGTCATTCGCCGCGGGAATTCACGGAATGGCAGGACTGCGTGAACGGCGCTAACGTGTTGTTGCAGGCGGCGCTACAGTTGGCAAGCCATGCAACTTGACAGCTTACGAACGCGGGAAAAATCAGAGAGAGTAGAATTCGCAGGAGATTTCGTTGCGGAGTAATTCGAAATGCTTGGTGAGGTATTCAGGCATCTTTGTAGATCTCTTTTAGGCGCTCTTCCCATCCTGCGCGGTTCTTGTTGACCCATTCGACGGCATCGCCAATATCATCACGATCCGCCCACATGCCAAACGATTCACGGACGCGTTGCTTGATCAGTTCATCGTTGGCCAGGCTCTTGCGATCTCGTCGGCGCGTCGGTGCCTTCCGCTTGGGGACTGCAGGCGGCGGGATCTTGAGACGCACTTTCTGATGCTTTTTCAGTTTGACTTTTTCGAGCGGCGTCAATACGCCGTTCTCATAGATCGCCGTGACCGTCTGGGGCATGACCATGCTGCACCTCTCACAAATATTGTAAATCATTGATCGGGCTTTGTCAAAACATGTCCATCACCCAAATCCATCTTGAGAAAAAAACGACTACGCCCGTGCCGCGCGACGCGCCGCGCCCGGCTGCTGCCGGCCCTGCCCTTTGGCTCAACGTGAGCGCGCCGACCGAGGACGATTTGGCGTGGCTGGAACAGACCTACCAGTTCCATCCGCTGACCATCGAAGACTGTCGCAATTTCAACCAGCGAGCCAAGGTCGAGCATTACGACGGCTACCTGTTCCTTTCGTTGACGACGACCGCCCGCGATAACGGCGAACTGCACGCGCAGGAAATGGAATGCTTTCTCGGGCCCGATTATCTCATCACCGTGCATCGCGAGTCGCTCGCCGCGCTCGATGCCGTCCGTGAACGCTATGGCCCGGACAAAACCGGATTGAGCATGCGCCCGGACTTTATCCTCTACCTCATTGCCGATCACATGGTAGACGCCTACTTTCCCTTGCTCGACGAGGTGGAGGACGAAATTGACGCCCTCGAAGACCAGATTCTCGAACGCGCGACGGAGGCAACGCTGCACCGAATTTTCAAGTTGAAGCAGCAACTCGTTTTCTTGCGCAAGACTACGGCGCCAATGCGCGATCTGATGAACACTTTGGCCGGAACGCGCTACGGGCTGATTGACGACCGAACCGCGCTCTACTTTCGCGATGTCTACGACCATCTGAACCGCATCTACGATCTGGTCGAAACCTCGCGCGACCTGCTCGGCAACGCGCTCGACGCTTATCTCTCGACGGTCTCGAACCGGCTGAACGAAGTAGTGAAACGACTCACCATTTTTACGGCGATCTTTATGCCGATTTCATTCCTCGTCGGTTTGGGCGGGATCAATTTCCAACAAATGCCGTTCGATAGTTCGCTGGCATTTACGATTCTCATGGCGCTCCTCGTCATCACCCCAATTGGCACTCTTGCGTGGTTCTGGCATAATAAATGGCTTTGAAAGGTGTAATGCGAATGGATGCTGTTTCTCAGGCACTGGTTCAGGCGCTCGAAAAAAATACTCCCGCCGCGCTGGCGACTGTCGTCAAGACGCGCGGCGCCAGCCCCCGCAACGCGGGCGCGAAAATGCTCGTCTATCCGAACGGCGCGATCGTCGGTTCGGTGGGCGGCGGCGAAATGGAAATGCGCGTGATTGCCGCGGCGCAGGACGCGCTGCGCGATGGCGAGCCGCGCTATCTCGATATGAATCTCTCGAACGAAGACCGCGGCGACCCACTCATCTGCGGCGGCGAGATGGAAATCTTTGTCGAGCCGCTGCTCGTCGCGCCGACGATGGTGTTGGTGGGCGCGGGGCACGTCGGCACGGCGGTCGCGCAATTGGCGAAATTCCTCGGCTTTCGTGTGGTCGTGTTGGACGATCGGCCCGAATTTGTCACCGCGGAAAACTTTCCGCACGCCGACGAGCGCCTCGCGGGCGACATCGTGGCCGAGATTGGCAAGTTAGAGATTACGCCGCAGACGTATGTTGTGTTCGTGACGCGCGCACATACACTCGACGCCGCGCTCCTTGGCCCGATCGTCGGCAAGAACGCCGCGTACATTGGGATGCTGGGCAGCGAACGGCGCGTGCTGACGGTCAAGAAGATCCTAAAAGAGAAGGGCGTGAGCCAAGCCGCGCTCGACCGTGTGCATGCGCCGATCGGAATCGAGATACACGCCGAGACGCCGCAGGAGATTGCGGTCAGCATCATGGCGGAGGTTATTCAAGTAAATCGTAAAGCGTAAAACGTAACGAGGGATTCATGTGGCAGGAGTATTTTCAATCGGCGTCCGTTGATGAGGCGCTTGAGTTGCTCGCGCAGTACGGCAAGGACGCTCGGATCATCAACGGCGGGACGGATTTGCTGATCGAGATCGAGCGTAAAATCCGCACGCCTCAAGTGGTGATTGACGTTAGCCGCGTTCCGGGCTTGGACGAGATTCGACTTGAGGATGGCACGTTTCATCTTGGCGCGAGCGTCACGCACAACCAAGTCGTCGGCAACAAACTATTGGTCGAACGCGCGTACCCGTTGGCGCGCGCGTGCTGGGAGGTGGGCGCGCCGCAGATTCGCAACCGCGGCACCGTAGCCGGCAACCTCATCACTGCTTCGCCCGCGAACGACACCATCACGCCGCTGTGGGCAATGGGCGCGTGGGTCACGCTCAAGAGCGCGGCGCGCGGCACGCGCCAAATCCCGTTGGACGAGTTCATGCATGGCGTACGTCGCACCGCGCTCGAACCGGACGAAATGCTCACCGAAATTTCGTTTCCCGCCCTCAAGCCCAACGAACGCGGCACATTCGTCAAGCTTGGACTCCGCCGCGCCCAAGCGATTTCGGTCGTCAACGTTGCTGTCGTGCTGGAGATTCAAGGCGGCAAAGTTGAAAGCCCGTGGATAACTCTGGGTTCGGTTGCGCCGACGATCGTTGCGGCAAGTGAAGCGCAAGAATTCCTCAGTGGCAAAACGCTCGACGACGCGATGATCGAACAAACCGCGCGTCTGGCGATGAACGCCGCGCGCCCGATTGACGACATCCGCGGCACGGCCGAGTATCGCCGCGAGATGGTGCGCGTCCTCATCGCGCGTGGCTTGCGCCAATTGCGGGACGGCTCCGAGCGCGAGGATTTTCCCGCCAATCCCGTGATGCTTTGGGGACAGACAAATGGACGGTTTCCAACTTCCAATGTCCAACTTCCAACTGCCAACTCGATCGAAACCACCGTAAACGGCAAATCGCATACCGTGAAAGGCGCCCACGACAAAACCCTGCTCCGTATGCTGCGCGAGGATATTGGCCTGAATGGGACGAAGGAAGGGTGCGCGGAGGGCGAGTGCGGCGCGTGTACGGTGTTTCTCGACGGCATCGCCGTGATGAGTTGCCTGGTTCCCGCGGCACGCGCTCACCGCGCCGGAATCGTCACGATTGAGGGTCTGAAACGGGATGGACGCTTGCATCCCGTGCAGCGCGCGTTCGTCGAGACCGGCGCGGTGCAGTGCGGCTATTGCACGCCGGGCTTTATCATGAGCGGCGCAAACCTGCTCGAAGAAAAATCCAATTCTGCGCGCGGTGAGATTCAACAAGCCCTGACGGGAAACCTTTGCCGCTGTACGGGGTACTACAAGATCGTCGAGGCCATTGAGAAAGCAGCAACTATGGATTGATTTTTGTTTTCTTCGTGCGTATAATGCGAGCAGTTCGCTCATCTCACGTGGAGGCAATCAAATGCAAACATACCTCAAGGGCTATTTGCTGCGCGCAGGAATCCTCGCCGGCATTGTCGGAGCAATTGTTTTACTTCTCTCGCTCATTCCTTTGGTCGGTTTTTGCTTCGCGCTGATCGCATGGATCGTGTACGTCGGCGCGGGGGTGCTCGCCGCGATGTGGGGGAAAGGCGCGGGCGCGCTGATAACGCCCCAACAAGGCGCAATAGACGGCGCGATTGCGGGCGCGATTGCCGGCGTGATCGCGAACGGCGTCAAGTTTCTAGGCGACATGGCTCTCGGCGTCGTATTTAACGTGGCCTTGAGCGGCGACACCAGCGCGTTCGTGACGAGTCTCATCAGCATGGTCGTGTTTGGGATCATCGGCGTGATCGTCGGAATAATCGTCGCGGCCATTCTCGGCGCGATTGGCGGATTGGTCTACAACGCGCTCCAACAGCAGCAACAAAAGCCGGTAGTTTGATCCAGCAGTCTGGTCGCGAGGCACGCTTCGCGACGAGCATCTATTTCGGTTGTCGAGGATGACACCGTGCTCAAATCGAACATCGTCGCCGCCGCGATCGTCGGCCTGATTCTCGGCGTCCTCGCCGAGATTTTCTTCGCGTTTGTGTACCGCGTTCCGGTACTCGGCTGTCTCTTTACCCCCGTTGCCTTCCTCTTTGGATTCGGATTACCCGTGCTGATCGGCGCGCTCGCCGCGTCGTTCGGCTCGGCCCGCGGCTGGCTGTCAACGCCCTCTGAGGTGCTAGACGGGGCCCTCGCGGCCGCGCTTGCCGAATTGGTCAGCCGGCTGTTTGGCTTTTGCGCGAGTCTCCTCGCCACCCGTGCGTTCTTCTTCGGACCCCGCTTTTTACTTCCGAGCGTCGAGCCGGCGTCGCGCGCGTTGTTCACCGGCGTGTGGGAACTCGGCTGGCTCGTCCTCTCGCTGCTCGTCGCCGCGCTGCTGGGCGCGCTTGGCGCTTTCCTGTACAACGTGCGGAGCCGGCGATGATCCGCGCCATGGCGCGCGTCCTTCGGCATCCGTCCGTTAATACATAGGGGAGGTTCAAATGCGTACGCTGCAAATGACGTTTGGGCTGATCGTCGTCGTGGTTGGCGTCCTGATGCTGTTGGCCGTGAACGGGGTGTTGGCGTTTACCGCGCTCGACGTGACGGCCATCGCGCTGATTCTGAGCGGGCTGTTTTTCTGGGTTCCGGGCCTGGTGTGGCGACGAACCATCCCGTGGCTCACCTCGCTCTTTATTCCCGGCTCGCTCGCATTTTGCGCTGGCGCGATAGTGTTGTACACTAGCCGTGTCGGATGGAATGACGTGTGGTATCTCTCGACCGCGCTGCTCATCGCGCTCGGCATTGCCTTTATCGCGATGTATTATCTGGGGCCGCGCGAGCGCTGGTTGTGGCTGGTCGGCTTGATTGTGGCGACATTCGGCTTGTTTTTTCTCGCGCTCTTCTTGGCGCTGTTTGGATCGGTGACCGGGGCGCGGGTCGTCGGCTCGATTCTCTTGATTGGGATAGGATTGGCGTTCGCGTTTGGTTCACTCGTGCCGCGCCGAGTGCGCGGCGCGTAAGGAGCAGCCAGCATGGAAGACACGCGCATACTGAACAAACGCTATGAAACCGTCGCGTGGGGCGCGTTTTTCATTTTGCTCGGGGTGACCGGCTTGATCCCCGGCGTGCCGGAAGGCACCGGCACACTGGGCGTCGGTATTATCTTGCTCGGGCTGAATCTCGCGCGCTATTTGAGTCACATCCGGACCAGCGGCTTTACGATCACGTTGGGGATGATTGCCATCTTGTTTGGCATCGCGGACGTACTGCGCGCTGTCCTGGGACTGCGGGTCGAATTGCCGTTCTTTCCAATTCTGCTGATCACGATTGGGGTGATCTGGCTGGTGCGGGCTGCGTCAACGAATGTTAAACGAATGAACGAATGACGGCCCCCGGCAATTCGTTTATTCGTTCCTGATTCGTTGACGCGGAGCACCCAACAAAAACACCTATGCAAAAACAAAAAGACAACTCCGAGTCCTTCGAGTCCCTCTTCTCCGAACTCGAATCCGTCGTCGCCAAATTGGAAGCGGGCGATCTGTCGCTCGACGAGTCGCTCGCGCTGTTTCAGCGCGGGATGGAACTCGCCAAGAAATGCGGCGAGATGCTGGAAAAAGCCGAACTGCGGATCAAACAACTTGTACCGCAAGCGAACGGGGAATTGGGCGTTGAGGATTTTAACGAAAAGTAGACAAGGCCGGAGTTTTCGTTGAGCGACTTGCTAGCCAACCGCGTTGCCCAAGCTACCTTCTTCGCGTGGGCGATTGCCCAGCTCCTCAAAGTTTTGATCGAATTGATCTGGCGACGTAAATTGAATTTGCGGCTGCTCACTAGCGCAGGCGGAATGCCGTCGTCGCACTCGGCCACCGTGTGCGCGCTCGCCACGGCGATCGCGATGCACGACGGCATGACGTCGTCGCTCTTTGCTGTGTCGCTCGTGCTCGCGACCGTGGTGATGTACGACGCCGCGGGCGTGCGCCGCGCGGCCGGCATTCAGGCGCGCATCCTCAATCAAATCATTGACGAGCTTTTCCAAGGCCACCCCATCAGCGAGACGCGCCTCCGCGAACTCCTCGGCCATACGCCGGTCCAAGTAGTGGTCGGCGCGGCGCTTGGCATTCTGATTGCATGGGCGTGGCTGAAACCGTAACCTATTTTTCGTGAGGTCAGCATGTTCTCTCGCCGCGAATTTCTTCGTCGTTCGTTCCTGTTTGCTCTCAGCAGCGCGCTCGCCGCGTGCAGCCCCAATGCGACTCCGACCGCCAATGCCCCCACCGCGACCGCGCAGCCCACCTTAACAACCCCGCCGCTCGCGACCTCGACCCGCGCGGCGACTGCAACCCGCGCGCCGACCGCCAGTCCGACCATGACCGCGACGCCCGTGTCGCCCAGCGCGGGCGAACCGTACTTGATCGTCGCACGCGGCCCAAGCCCCAGCGCGATCACGCGCGCGGCCATTGACGCGATTGGCGGTATGAGCAAATTCGTCGAGCCAGGCAACGACGTGATCCTCAAGCCGAACATTTGCAATGCGCACAACACGTTTGAATATGCCTCGACCACCAACCCCGAGGTGCTAGCGACGCTCGTCAAGCTGTGCCTGGAAGCCGGCGCGAAACGGGTCCGCGTAATGGATCAGCCGTTCAGCGGCACTGCGGCCGAAGCGTACAAGGTCAGCGGCATCCGCGAGGCCGTGGAAAAAGCGGGCGGGCAGATGGAAGTGATGAGTTCGGCCAAGTTCGTGGTCGCGGAATTCAAAGGGCGCAACATCAAATCGTGGCACGTCTATCAGGACATTCTCAAAGCCGACGTTGTGATCAACGTTCCCATCGCGAAACATCACGGCTCGGCCCAAGTCACGCTGGCGATGAAAGGCCTCATGGGCGTGATCAACAATCGCAACGATATTCACACCGCGCTCGATCAGCGCATTGCCGATCTATCCACGACGATCAAGCCCACGCTCAACGTGATTGACGCGGTGCGTGTGCTCACTCGAAATGGACCCACCGGCGGCCGGCTCGATTACGTGATGCAAGCGAACACGATCATCGTAAGCCACGACCCCGTCGCCGCGGATGGCTACGCGACGCAACTCTTCTTCAGCAAGAAACCCGAGAGCATCGGCTACATCAAGATCGGCGCCGAAATGGGCTTGGGGCGCTACGATTTCGGCAACCTGCGAATCAAAGAAGTGACGGCATGACGAAGGCAAGTCAATGGCGACGCGCGCGCCAAGTCGTGCAAATCGTGAGCGTCATCCTCTTCTTCGTCCTCGCGTTCCTCACCTATCGCGGCTCCGAATCCCTCCTCCCTCTTGATCTCTACCTGCGGCTTGATCCTTTCGCGGCGTTCGCCGCGATGCTGGCCGCGCGCACGGTTATAGCGACGATGCTGCTCGCGATCGCCGCCGTCGTCTTCGGACTGATGTTCGGGCGCGCGTGGTGCGGCTGGCTCTGCCCGCTTGGCGCAATTCTCGATTGGTTGTCACCCCAGACCCGAAGGGTTTTGGAAACCCTTCGGGTCTGGAAACGAATCAAATACCTCCTGCTCTTCACTGCGTTCTGCGCGGCGCTCCTCGGCAATCTCTCGCTGGTGATATTCGACCCGATCACAATTCTCAATCGCACGTTCAGCACCGCGGTGATGCCTGCGCTTGATGTGCTGCTCGGCGCGCTGGAAAGCGTGATTTACCCGATCGCGCCGGTTTTCGACGTCGTCGAGCAAAATTGGCGGGGAACAATTCTGCCCGCGCAGCAAACGTTCTACCAACTCGGCTGGGTGATGGCGCTGGTATTTGCCGGCTTGGTCGCGCTCAATTGGGTCGCGCCGCGCTTTTGGTGCCGGTACCTCTGCCCGCTTGGCGGTGCGTACGCGCTCATCGCCAAGATCGCATGGCTGCGCCCGCGCGCGGTATCCGCTTGCGATCACTGCGCGGCTTGCATGCGCGTCTGCCCGACCGCGGCGATCGCCGTCAACAAAAGCGGTTTCACGGTTGATCCCGCCGAATGCGTTGTATGCCTCGACTGCGTGGCCGAGTGTCCGAAATCGGCGATTGCATTTGGGTTCGGGGGACAATCAGCATCGCGCGCGAGCGTTGATTTGTCGCGCCGGCATTTTATCGCGAGCGCCGCGATGGGGATCGGCGCGGTCGCGCTGTTTCGAGCGGGTTACACCGCGCGGCGCGAGGATGCGTTTCTCGTTCGCCCGCCCGGCGCGCGCGAAAATGAGTTCTTGGCGAAATGTATTCGCTGCGCCGAATGCGTCAAGGTCTGCCCGACCGGCGGATTGCAGCCCAGTCTGCTCGAATCGGGGCTGGAAGGACTCTGGACGCCGATTCTGGTTTCGCGACTCGGCTATTGCGATTACTCGTGCAACGCGTGTGGGCAGATTTGTCCGACCGGCGCGATTCCGCCGCTCGCGCTCGCAGAGAAACGCGAACGAGTGATCGGCACGGCGTACATTGACCAGAATCGCTGTATTCCGTGGGCGTCGTATAACCGGTGTGTCGTTTGCGAGGAAATGTGTCCAGTGCCGGAAAAGGCCGTGAAGCTGGACGAGGTTGAGGTCGTTACGCCCAATGGAAGGCAAGTCCAACTCCAGCGGCCGCGCGTGCAGCACGACTTGTGCATCGGCTGCGGCATCTGCGAGTACCAATGTCCGCTCCCCGGCCCCGCGGCGATTCGCGTATATGTCCCGACGCGGCTGCCTTCCGCTTCGTGATTGCGTGTCCATCCAAACTGGTGTAGAATATCGGCGAACCTAATTGAGGAGTAAAGCCATCGCAACGATTGCCCAGCCAACCACGCCCGCCGTGACGGAACTGCCCGAAGACCAGCACTGGTGGTTCGCCTCGCGCACATGGGCGCTCTTGAACTTGCTCGACGTCAGCGTTCGCCGCCGCGAGGGCGACGTGTTAGACATCGGCTGCGGCGCGGGGAATATGATCCACCATCTCTCGCGCTATGGACAGGTCAAGGGCATCGAGTTGGATACTCGCCCAGTCGCGATGGCGCAGGCGCGCGGCTACGACGTCCGGCTCGGCGACGCGACACGCGGCATCCCCTTTCTCGACGGCTCGTTCGATCTCGTTACTGTGCTCGACGTGATCGAGCATGTGGATGAGGACGAGCAAATTTTGCGCGAGGCGTACCGCGTGCTGCGACCCGGCGGCATCTTGGCGATCTCGACGCCCGCGTTTCAATGGTTATGGAGCCACAACGACGTCTTGAACGGGCACAAACGTCGCTACTCGTCGCGACAGTTGCGCGAACGCGTCGAACGCGCGGGCTTGCGCGTGCGGCGCATGACGTTCGGATTCTTTCTGGTCTTTCCAATGTCGGCGCCGCTGATTCTTTGGCGCAATCGGATGGGGAAAAAGCCGGAGCTGAGTTCGCATCATTTCGACCAGGATGCGTATCAAGTCGAGATGGAACCGGTCGCGCCGTGGCTGAACCGCATCTTGCGCGGCGTGGGGCGGCTCGAAGCCGAAATGGTCAAGCGCGTGGATTTGCCGTTCGGCACGTCGCTGATGTGTGTGGCGGAGAAAGCAAAATGATTCTGACAACCGTCGAACAAATTCCTCTAAGAGTAGATTCGGATGGCGTCATACGCGTAGGCAAAACACGCGTGACAATAGATACCGTCGTTCAAGCCTTTGAGGAAGGCGCAACGGCTGAAGAAATCGCACAACAGTACTCATCGCTGACTTTGGCAGAGGTCTATTCCACGATTGCCTACTACCGGCGACGCGAACCAGAGGTTAAGGAGTACCTGAGACAACGGCGGCATCTGGCTCAAGCCATACGGAAAGAAAACGAAAGTCGCTTTAGCCCTCAAGGTGTCCGTGAACGTCTTTTGGCACGGCGCGTTGACAAACGGTGAAATATGCTCCATCTGGCAGCCGACGAGAACTTTAACGGCGACATCGTACGTGGACTGTTGGCGGAGAAATAGCCAATGAGTACAATCGCTGGATTTGAACCCTCCGCGCACGCTAACGCTATGCTTGCCGAACGAAACATACCAGAGGAATGGGTTCGGCGTACACTTGACTCGCCCGACAGAACTGAGCCGGGACCGGATAACAACACGCATTACATCAAGGCTATTCCTGAACATGGGGACCGATTTCTGAGAGTCGTCGTGAATGCACATGTTGAGCCAAAACGTATCGTGACTGTATTCTTCGACCGCCGACTGAGGAGAAAGATATGAAACTCAAGATAGACAAAGAAAACGATGCTCTTTATTTACGCTTGGACGAAGAAAACATCATCGAGTCTGAAGAAGTACAGCCAGGCGTAATTCTCGATTTTGATAAAGACAATCGCGTGGTTGGTATCGAAATACTCTCTTTGAGTACCCGCACAACACCGGAGAAACTGCGGGTTCTCCAGTTCGAGACCGCGTAGCTTGGGAGAGGAATAAAATGGCCGAAATCACCGAAAAGGAAACGTCGTGGGAGGACCATCTCGCCGCGGCGATCAAATCGTTTCGTAATGAAATGAAGGAATGGCGAGTCGAGCTCTTGCCCGAGGAATTCCATCAACATCGCAATGCCGCCAAGCGCGAAATGCTCCTGGCCTGCCGCTCGCTGCTCGACGCCAAGATCGCCAAGCTCGAAGAGCAGGACAAAGAAAAGACCGCGCCCAAGGCGACGCGGATTCAAGTCGAATAGTTGGATAGTTGCATAGTTTTGTAGTTCAATAGTCAGCTGCTCGGAATTGACTACACAACTATAAAACTATCCTAACTATCGAACTATTCCTCACCGTCACCTGCCCCGCCCGGCCGCCGCGCAGGCGATGCACGTTCTTGCGCGGCGTCACGATTACGTCTACCTTTCGTTCGGCGCGCGCCTGCGAATAATCGGCGGCAAGCTTGGCCGCCTCTGCGATGGTTGATTCGGGGATTTCGCGGCCGGCGCGCAGAATCACCACATGCGCGCCCGCGACATTGCGCGCGTGCAGCCACAAGTCGTCCGGCTTGGCGCGATGGAACGTAAGCTCTTCATTCTGCCGCGCGTTCTTCCCCACCAAGATGGTAAAGCCATCCTGCGATTGAACGGTCCGCGGTTCGCCGAGACCCGAAGGGTTTTTAGACGCTCTGCGCCTTCGGGTCTTGTCTATCAACCCCGCCTCGCGCGCGGCTTGAATCACCGCATCAATCTCCGCGCGATTCTCCGCCAATTCCAAGTCGTTCAACATCTGCTCCGCAAAATCCACGTCTGCGTTTGCGGCGGCAAGGAGCGCCGGCACGCGTTCCGCGGCATCTTTGGCGCGATGGTAGTCCTTGAAATACCTTTGCGCGTTCTCGACAACGGACAAATTCGGAATCAACGGAATTTCTATAATGCCGGTTTCGGTTTCTGCGGCTACAGACTGCTGCCCCGGTGTAATTTGGAAAGCATAAGCGAGGATCAGTTCTCCGCTTGTCCTCAGCCGCTCGATCTCGCCTTCGTCCGGCAGCGATTGCGCGAGCGCGTCTCGTTTCCGTGCCAGGCGGTCGCGCGCCTCGACGATTTCGGCGCGCAGTGGCTCTTTGGCTGCCGCGTACGATTCCGGCGCGCCGTAGAATTCTTCGATCGCCGCGCTGATGGAATTTACGGCGCGTGTGCTCTCGAATTGAGTGAGCGCATACGGCGCGTATTCAGCCGGCTCGCCATCTTCAAGCGCGATGGTCGGATACCACGGCGGGGACATCAATTCCCTCAGAGTTCCTACGAGTTCCTCGGCTTTAGGGGAACTCGTAGGAACCCGATGCTCGACTTCGCGCGCCAGCCATGGGCTGACACCCGCAATCGTCTTGACCAGCACTTGCCAGAGCGGGACACTGCGGTTTTCCGCGAGCGCGTCGGCAAGTTTCGACGGCTCCAGCACGCCGGGATCGAGCTTGGCTTGCGGCGGCGGCGGCGCGTAGGGATGCTTGGGGAGAGTCACGCGCGCGCGATTCACCTTCGCGCTCACGCGTTTGAGCGCGTCAATCACTACACCGTTCTTGTCGACCAAGATGAGATTCGAGTACCGGCCGATGGTCTCGATCACCAAGATCGAAACGCCTTCGGTCGCGTGGTCGAGCTGGATGTTGAGGACGCGCTCATGTGGCAGTGGCGCAATCGCATCCACGAACGCGCCCTCGGCATACTTACGCAGCAATGATAAAAGCGCGGCCGGTTCTTGGCCGGCGCCGCGCAACTTGGCCGAGACGAGATGCACGCGGGCATCGTCGGGATGTACGCTGGCATTGAGATACTGCCGCGTGTGCGCTGCGTAAATCTCGAAACCAAATGACAACGCGTCCAGTTGCACGATCTCCTGGACGCGCCCGTGTAGAATTCGTTCGTTCAACTCGTCGGCCACGGCCGCGAGGGTTACTGCATCAAACATCTTAGTTCATTGCAAATACAAAGATGGCCGGCGAGGGGAATAGACCGAGCGCGATCACCGCGAATACTGCCAGCGCCAGCGCAAGTCCGACGAGCGGCGCGACGCGCACCTCGGCCCAGCCCTCGACCGGTTCGTGCATATACATTTGCACTACCGGTCGCAAGTAGAAATAGGCCGAGATCAAACTGTTCAGGACGCCGACGACCGCGAGCCAGGCCCAACCATTTTCAACCGCTGCGCCAAAGATCAGGAACTTGCCGATGAAGCCCGCAAACGGCGGAAAGCCCGCCAGCGACAACAAGCAAATCGCCATGACCGCGGCGACGAGCGGATGCCCCCGCGCGACTCCCGCGAAATCTGCAATCTCTAATCTCTCTCTTTCCCCATCACTCAGCGCGATAATCGCGCCGAACGCGCCGAGGTTCGTGACCGTGTAGGCGAGCAAATAAAAGAGCGCGCCCGTAGTTCCATTCGACCCCGCCGCGACCAGCGCGATCAGAATGTACCCCGCGTGCGCGATGCTCGAATACGCCAACATGCGCTTGATGTTCGACTGCAACAGTGCGGCAACATTGCCGAGCGTCATCGTCAAGACCGCAATTACGGCGAGCGCGATGCGCCAATCTATGGCGGGCGCGGGCACGGCGACGAGGAACGCGCGAAAGAATGCGCCAAAGGCCGCCGCCTTACCACCCACGCTCATAAACGCGGTCACCGCCGTCGGCGCGCCTTCGTACACGTCGGGCGTCCACCAGTGAAAGGGCACCAGCGCGACCTTGAACGCGAATCCTGCCAAGAGCAATCCAAAGCCGACGAGGAGCATATCGTTGATCGCGCTGCTTGGCTTGATGAACCGGGCCAAAGTCTCCAATTGCGTGGTCCCGGTCGCGCCGTAAATCAAGGCAATGCCGTACAGGAAAAAGGCGGATGAAAAGGCCCCTAGCAAAAAATACTTTAGCCCGGCTTCGAGTGATGGACCGTTTTCGCGTTTGAACGCGGCAAGAATGTAGAGTGGCAGCGAAAGCAATTCCAACCCGAGGAAGACGATGATGAGGTCGGTCGCCGTCGCCATGACGATCATGCCGGCGACCGAGGCGAGGAGCAGCACATAGTATTCGCCCTGCTCGATCTTGTGGGTGTGGACAAAGTCCATCGAGAGCAGAATACTCAACGCCGCGCCGATGATTATGACGACCGTGAGGAAAATGCCGAAATTGTCGGCGATCACCATGCCGCGAAACGCCGACACGCTCGGACCCCACAGCCCAATCGCCGCGACCGCCGCGACGACCAAGCCGAGTATGCTCAGATAGCCGAGCCAACGTTTGCGCGCCGCGGGCGTCACCAATTCGGCCAACAGCACGACGATCGCGCTAATCGCGACGATGAGCGCGGGGGCGATTACGCGTAAATTGAGATCGGGAACGGAGAGACTCATAGTAATTTCAGATTTCAGATTTATGATTTCAGATTTGGATACGCTATTTCGCCACGACCGCGAGCAGATTCGTGACACTAGCCTGCATCGGATCCAGGAACGTGCGCGGGTAAACGCCGATCCAGACGATGAAGACGACGAGCGCGACCATCAGTGCGATTTCACGGCGCGAGAGGTCGGGCAGGTTTTTGTTCGCGTCGTTCGTGATGGGACCGTTCATCGCGCGCTGGTACATCCAGAGCAGGTAGATCGCCGAGAGCACCACGCCGGTCGCCGCGAGGACCGCGTACCAAACGTTCGCCTGGAACGCGCCGACAAGAATCAGGAACTCGCCGACGAAACCGTTTAGCCCCGGTAGGCCAACCGACGAGAACATGACGATCAAAAAGAACGCCGCGTAAATCGGCATCACCTTTGCGATCCCGCCGAAATCCTCAATGAGGCGCGTGTGCCGCCGCTCGTACAACATGCCGACCAGGAGAAAGAGCGCGCCGGTGGACAGGCCGTGGTTAATCATCTGCAAGATGCCGCCGCTGATGCCCTGCGCGTTGAACGCGAACAAGCCGAGCATGACGAAACCGAGGTGCGATACGCTCGAAAACGCGACTAGCGACTTGATGTCGCGCTGGACCGCGGAGACGATCGCTCCGTAAATGATGCCGATAATGGCGAGCGCGATCAGCAGGGGCGCGTAATCGCGCGCGGCTTGCGGGAAGAGGGGCATGTTGAATCGGACAAAGCCGTACGTCCCCATCTTGAGCAGAACACCCGCCAGAATCACGCTGCCCGCGGTCGGCGCTTCGACGTGCGCGTCGGGGAGCCAGGTGTGGAACGGGAACATCGGCACTTTGATCGCGAAGGCGAGCGCGAACGCGGCGAACAGGACCGGCTGGATGCCGACGGGCACCGGCGTTTTCAGAATATCGGTGAGGGCAAACGACAGCGTGCCGGTCGCGCCGCGATGGATAAAGACCAGCGCCAAGAGCGCGACGAGCATCAGCGTCGAGCCGAGCATCGTAAAGAGAATGAACTTGATCGCCGCGTACACCCGTCGCCCGTGGCCCCAGACGCCGATGAGGAACGCCATCGGGATGAGCGTAAATTCCCAGAAAACGTAAAAGAGGAACAGGTCGAGCGAGACGAACACGCCGATGACGCCGGATTCGAGGATCAGAAAGAGAATATTGTACTCTTTCACTCGGTCGGTGATCGCGTTCCACGAGCCGCCGATGGCGATAATCATGAGGAACGTCGTGAGTACCACGAGCAGCAAGCTCAGTCCATCCACGCCGACGTACCACGAGATGCCCAGTTGCGGAATCCACGCCGCGCGCTCGACGAACTGCATCTCCGCCGTGTCGGCGCGAAAGGTCGCGAAAAGGAACACGGAAACCGCGAAATTGACGACGACGGTCGCGAGCGCGACGCATTTCACCGCAAGGTCGAGCCGCCGCGGGATAAAGAGTACGACCAACGCGCCGAGCAGTGGAATGACGATGAGCAGAGAAATAAGATTCACAGCCATGACGTTTGACAACACCTGATTTCACAGATAGAATACTGGCGAATGGAGGTTGACCCTTTGAGTCCCGGACTCTCCAAACTCTCGCGTCTCATCAATGACATGCAAGGTCTAGAAGACGAACTGCACAAGTACGAGCGAAAATTCCATTTGCGGTCTGAAGACTTCTACCGGCTTGTAACGACCGGCAAGCTCGATCAAAGCCCCGAGTTCTTGATGTGGCTCGGCATGTACGAAACATTGGTCGCGAGAAAGAAGGAATATCGCCGCCTGGAGTGACCCCCTCGATCACAAAAAAACCTTCGGGTTTTCCACCCAGCGAAGAGCCGCCTACTTGTGGCGGCCTGTCTAGCCGTGCTAGAGTAGCTGGGTTGTTTTTCTATTTCAAAATCAGCCATCCAATCAGCACCACCGTGCCCACCAGCATCATTAGCGCGTACGCGCGCGCGTAACCGGTCTGGAACCCGCGCAACACATTACTGATGGCGGCAGTAGCAGACGCGAGTCCGTTGGCAAAGCCGTCAATGATCTTGACGTCCACCACTTGCCACAGGAACATCGCCAACTTGCGCCCCGGCTCCACAAACAGCGCGCTGTAAACCTCGTCCACGTAATATTTGTTCCAGAGCAACTTGTAAACACCGCTGAACTGCTTGGCGAGGTTGACCGGGATTTGCGGCTTGGCGATGTAGAACCAGTACGCGACCCCGATGCCGAGCAAGCCGGCGGCAACTGACGCGCCGATCAGCAGCCATTCGGTGGTCGCCTCAATGCGCAATGCTGCTTCGGCGAACACCGGCTCGAAATAACCTTCGAGTAAATTCGGGCCGAGCACCTTGGGCATGCCGACGAAACCACCAATCACGGCCAGCACCGCAAGGATCGCGAGCGGAATGATCATCGTCCTCGGCGATTCGTGGGGGCCATGCCATGCGTGCCCGTGCTCGCCCGCATTCTCTTTTGGCCAACGCGGTTCGGTGTGGAACGTAAGGAAGAAGGCGCGAAAGACGTAGAACGCGGTCAGTCCCGCAGTGAGCAGCCCAATCGCCCATAGCGCCGTGCGGCCCGAAGCGAACGCGGCGGCGAGGATTTCGTCCTTGCTGAAAAAGCCGGAGAAGAAGGGAAAGCCGGAAATTGCCAACGCCGCGGCGAAGAACGTGATATACGTCCACGGCATTTTCTTCCGCAGGCCGCCGAGTTGGCGCATGTCAACGATGCCGCCCATCGCGTGCATCACGCTGCCCGCTGCGAGGAACAGGAGCGCCTTGAAGAACGCGTGCGTCATCAAGTGGAATACACCTGCTCCGTATGCGGCAACGCCGACGCCGAGGAACATATAACCCAGTTGCGAAATCGTCGAATACGCCATCACGCGCTTCATGTCCATCTGCACGAGCGCCATCGTCGCCGCAAAGAGCGCCGTGACCGCGCCAATCGTCGCGACGACCTCGGACGAGAAGGGCGCGAGTGAAAATAGGACGTGCGAGCGCGCGACCATGTAGACGCCCGCCGTGACCATCGTCGCGGCATGGATGAGCGCGCTGACCGGCGTGGGGCCTTCCATCGCGTCGGGCAGCCAGACGTAGAGCGGAATTTGCGCCGACTTGCCGACCGCGCCTGCAAACAAGAGCAACGTAATTACAGTAAGTAGGGATTGGTTATTGAGGTGTTCGGCTTGCGAAAAGACCTCGGCGAAGTTCAACGTGCCGAACGTGACGAAAATCAAGATCACGCCCAAGCCGAAACCGAAATCGCCGATGCGCGTCGTGACGAATGCTTTCTTGCCGGCCGCAGCGGCGCTCGGCTTGGTGAACCAGAACGAGATCAGCAGGAACGAGCACAAGCCGACGAGTTCCCAGCCGACATACATCACCAGGTAATTGTTGCCGAGGACGAGCATCAGCATCGAAAAGACGAACAGGTTAAGGTAGGTGAAGAATCGGCCGTAATTCTCGTCTTCGGCCATGTAGCCCATCGAGTAAATGTGGATCAGAAAACCAACACCCGTTACCACCAGGAGCATCAACGCGGACAGCGGATCGAGCAGGAACGCAATATCAATCTTGAAATTGCCGACCGGAATCCAGGAATAGAGGAGCACATTGACGATGCGGTCGTGCTCGTCCGCGGCCTGCATCGCGAAAAATTGCAAGAGCGCGACGACGAACGACAGCCCGACCGAGCCGACGGCAATCGCGCTCACCAGCGCACGCGGCATCTTGCGGCTAAGGATCGCATTGATGACGGCGCCCGCGAGGGGCAATGCCGGAACGAGCCACAAATAGTTAATCAATGTCTAACCCTTCAACGAGCTTGCTTCGTCCACATTGACATTGGCGCGCGAGCGAAACATCGCGACGATGATCGCCAGCCCAACTGCCACTTCCGCCGCCGCCACGGTCAAGACCAAAAAGACCAACACCTGCCCATCGAGACGATTCAAATACCGCGAGAACGCGACGAACGCCAAATTCACCGCGTTCAGCATCAGCTCAATGCTCATAAACATGATAAGGGGATTGCGGCGCACGAGCACGCCAATCGCGCCGACGCTAAAAAGGATTGCGCTTAGGATGACAAAGTGGTTTACAGTCATAGTTGGAAATTGGAAGTTGGAAATTGGAAATTGGAAATTGGAACGACTGAGCGTCTAACGTCTAATCTCCAATCTCTAATCTCTAACTTTAGATTTTTTCGCTAAGACGATCACTCCCACCACCGCGACGAGCAGCAGCATCGAGGTGATCTCGAAAGGCAGCAGAAAATCCGTGAACAGCATCGCGCCGACCGCTTGCGTGTCGCCGATCTGCGCCAAGCGTTCGGGCGTGTACGGGCCGGTCGCGCTTGGCAGCGCCGCCCGCCACAGCACAACGGCCAGCTCGACCACCAACGCCGCGCCGAAAGCACCGGCCAGCCAACGCTGCGCTTTCAGCGCGCCCACGCCGTGCTCGGTCTCCGGACTGAGGAGCATGATGACGAACAGGAAGAGAATCAGAATCGCGCCCGCGTAGATCATTACTTGGGCCGCCGCGATAAACGGCGCATTCAGCAGAACATACAGCGCGGCGAGCGAGATGAAAACCACGGCCAGCATCAACGCGCTGTGGACCGGGTTTCGCACGGCGATCACACCCAGCGCGGCGAGGACGGCAATTCCGGCAAAGAGATAAAAAACGATGAGGTCCATTTACTTTTTCGATTCGCGGTATTTGGCGGCGATTTCGTTACTGTGCGTGCTCTCGTGACTGTAGATGACGACGAGCAAATCCTTTAGCGCAATGTCGCCGTAGAGTGGATGCTCGCCCCGCAGCGCGAGTTGTTCCGGCGTGACGCTCTCCAACAGCGCCACCAGTTCCGCGCGGGTTGTATTCAGTTCCTCACGCAGCTCGGCCAGCGATTTATCTTTGCGCTTGGCGACCTGGCGCGCATTGTACTCGTCGTTGTTATAGCCCTCGGGCAAGTGCGGATTCTCGCCCTTGCCCATCCCGCGCGCGATCCGCGTCATCCCGCGCTCGGCGCCCGCGAGGTGGGCCAGCTCGTCCTTGATCGTCCATTCGGGCGTGACCATGACCTGGGCCGCCTCGGCTTCGGTCATCTTATCGAGCGCGCGATTGAGGATGCCGCGCTCTTCGTTCAATTTATTCGTGATCGGCTCTAGCTCTTTCAGCATTTTGCCGGTCCTTTCTATTTACCTATGATCACAAGCACCACCGCCGTGACAAAAATGTTCGTCAGCGAGAGCGGCAGCAGCACCTTCCACCCAAAGCTCATCAACTGATCGTAGCGAAACCGCGGCAGCGTGCCGCGCATCCACATCAAGATAAAGATAAAGACCAAGATTTTGGCGATCAGCCACCACACGCCGGGGAACAGACCGAACGGCCCCTGATAGCCGCCCCAAAAGAGCGTCGCCGCGATCGCGCTCACGCTGATGATGTTGATGTACTCGGCCATATAGAATAGCGCAAACTTGAGCGACGAATACTCGGTTTGATAACCGGCGACGAGTTCGGTTTCGGCTTCGGGCAGATCGAAGGGCAGACGGTTGGTTTCGGCGATCGCGCAGATAAAGTAGATTACGAAGCCGAGCGGCTGCCACACGACATTCCAGATCGTGCCCTGCTGCTGAACGATCTGCGACAGACTTAGCGTCCCGCTGATCATCAACACGCCGACCAGCGCCAACCCGAGCGAGACCTCGTAACTGATCATTTGCGCGGTCGAGCGCAAGCCGCCCAGCAATGAATATTTGTTATTCGAGCTCCAGCCGCCCAGCACGATGCCGTAGACGCCCAGCGAGCCAATCGCGAGCAGGTACAGCACCGCGACGTTCACGTCGGCGATAATGAAATTGATCGTGTAACCCGCAACCGTGATCGCGGGGCTGAGCGGAATGACCGCCCAGGTGAGGAGCGCCGTCGCCACCGCGATGCCGGGCGCAATCGTGTAAACGAGCTTGTCGGCTTGCGCGGGGACGAAATCTTCCTTCATAATCATTTTAAGCGCGTCGGCAATCGGCTGCAAGACGGCAATCGGCCCCACGCGCCCCACGCGGTTGGGACCGAGGCGGACCTGGATTTTCGCGACGACATAGCGCTCCATCAACGTCAAGTACGCAAACGCCGTCAGCAGCGCGACAATAACGACGATACTCTTAACCAGCGCTTCGATAACTATTATTGCGAGTGGATCGAGAGACACACGAACCTCGATTTCTGATTTATGAATTACGAATTACGAATTTGATTTCAGCCGTTCCAAGATCGCGTCTATCTTCTCAACGTTGAGGTCCTGCGCGTGTTCCTCGCCGTCAATGAGCATCACGGGCGCATGATCGCAGCCGCCGAGACATTCGGCGTCTTTTAGCGTGATCTTGCCATCGGCAGTCGTCTGGCCCGCCTTGCAGCCCAATTTGTGCTCGATGTGCTCCATCAGCTCATCGGCGCCGCGCAACGCGCATGGCAGGTCGGTGCAGAAATAGATGGTATGCTCGCCGCGTTTCTCGCGCGCGTACATCGTATAAAACGTTGCGACCGAATTGATCTCGGTGGTCGAGAACCCTATCAGGTCCGACAAATCTACAAGCACCTCATCCGACAGCCAGCCGCACTCGCGCTGCGCGAGATGCAACGCCGGCATGATCGCCGAACGCTTGTCAGGGTATCTACTCATCAACGCTTGAATCGCGAATTTTGCCTTATCGGAGAGCATCCATCCCCCAGGAAATTATTGGCACAGAATCACACGGAAACACACAGAAACTAGTCCCAATCAAACCCGCCCTTGCGCCAAACGTAGACATAGGCGATCAGCAGGACCAGCACAAAGATGCCCATCTCGATCAGCCCAAACCATTGCAACTGCCGAAACAGAACGGCCCACGGATAAAAGAAAATGATTTCGATGTCGAAAAGGATAAAGAGCACCGCGGTCAAATAGAATTTGACGGGCAGACGACGGCGCGCGGAACCGATCGGGGGCATGCCCGATTCATAGGGCGACAGTTTTTCAGCGGTGGGATGACGCGGACCGGTGAGCGTTGAGAGGATCAAGGCGATGGTCGCAAACGCGACCACCACGACCAGCATGACGAGGATCGGTAAATAGTCAATCGGCATTGACGACCTATCTATCCCAAAGAGTATCCTACTTTGTGAATCATATAACATTTCAAGCCGTTTGTCAAAAAGCACAAAGACGCGCGGCTGTAGCCGCGCGTCCTATACTACCTCACACCAACTGTCATGCTAGTGGGAATGGCCCATGGGCATTTGGCCGCCGGGCTTGGGCGTGCCATCGTCGTTGACGAATCGCGTCGGCGCTTTGTCGAACGCCACCTTGCAGCCACGCGAGCAAAAATAGAACGTCTTGCCGTTGTATTCGGACTTGGCCGCCTCTTTCCCTTCCTCGACCGTCATGCCACAGACCGGGTCTTGATGCTTCATTCGATCACCTCCTAGAGATTTGTAGGGCGATTTGGCAAATCGCCCTACTTGATTGCGTCAATACCGATAAACAAACCGCCGATATGCCGGCGGACCGCGCGCACGCGGAATCCCGCGCGCTCGATCATCGCGAGCGTATCGCGATTCAGATGGCAGCCGCCCGCGATCTCTTTCCAGACCGGCGTGATCACATCCTGCGCGCCCGCCAGGATTCGATTACGCAGCCGCACGTGCTCGACCACGCGAAACGTGCCACCCGGCCGGAGCACGCGGCAGACTTCGCGCAGCGCGCGCTCCGGATTCGGGATCGAGCAAAAAACCAGCGTATCCACGACGGCATCGAATGCTTCAGCCGCGAACGGCAGTTCTTCCGCGCTCGCGCGGTACAACGCCACGCGCGCGCGGTTCCCATTCAGGCGCGAAAAAGCGCGCCGCAACGAGGCATCGTCCGGATCAATCGCCGCCACACTGTCCGCCACGCGATAATGCGGCAGGTTCAAGCCCGTGCCGACGCCCAACTCCAAAACACGCCCGCGCGCCGCGCCCACCACCCATTCACGCCACTTGCGAACCCCCATCGGATCCAAGGGCGCAATGAGCGGATCGTACAACGCCGCCATGAATTCACCCATCGTCAGGTATATCTTGTAAAACGTAAAGCGTAAAACGTGCCCTGAGCGAAGCATGCCCTGAGCCATGTCGAAGGGTCGAAGGGTTACGTTTTACGCATCACGTTTTACCCTCACACCTTCCAGCCGTCGTAGATGACGAGACCCAGAACACCGACGACCAAACCGAGCAGTATCGCCAGCGTTCCTCCGGGTGAGCTTAGGAAAATCGAAGCGCCGATCATGCTTCCCAACGCGACCGTCTCCATCATGCCGACGACCACGTACTTGAGGACGTTCCAGGTTTTTTCCAAGTTGCCTTCGCGCCGCCTTTCTCTTAGGTTCTTTGGGGAAGGATGCTACGACGGCCATGCTGCCCCAACGGCCCGATTATAACTCAAAGTGCCGGAGAACGGAAATTTCGCAATCGCAGCGAATTGGTCACCACAAAGACCGACGAGAACGCCATCGCCGCCGCGGACAGGATCGGGTTCAACAAGAGGCCGATGAACGGATAGAGCACGCCCGCCGCGACCGGAATTCCGGCGACGTTGTAGAAGAACGCCCAAAACATATTGCCCTTGATCGTGCGGATGGTTTGCTTGGAAAGCGCAATCGCCGTCACTACGCCGCGCAGGTCACCGGAGATAAGGGTAATGTCCGCGGCTTCCATCGCCACATCCGTGCCCGTGCCAATGGCGATACCGATGTCGGCTTGCGCCAGCGCCGGCGCGTCGTTTATCCCATCGCCCACCATTCCAACGATTTTCCCCTGTGCCTGCAGTTCCTTGACCTTGTCGGCCTTTTGTCCTGGCAGAACCTCGGCGAAATAATGCTCGATGCCCACCTGCTTGGCGATGGCGGCCGCGGTGCGCGGGTTGTCGCCCGTCAACATGTAAACGTCCAGTCCGAGTTTTTTCAGTTGCTCGACCGCGCCGCGTGAATTCGGTTTCAGCGTATCCGCCACGGCGATCAACCCTGCGGCCCGGCGGTCAATCGCGGCGAACATCGCCGTCTTGCCTGCGTCGGCTAGCTGGGCCGATTGCGCTTCCAGCCCGTCGAGCGCGATGTTGAGATCCTTCATCAGCTTGGCGTTGCCGACCAAGACCTCGTGCTCCTCAACGCACGCGCGGACGCCGTGCCCCGCGACAGCGCCAAATTCGGTCGGCGCGATCAACTTCAGGCCCAGCTCCTTCGCGTGATTCACGATCGCCTGCCCGAGCGGATGCTCACTGTTCTGTTCGGCTGAGGCGACCAGACGGAGCAATTGGAAGTTGGAACTACTTCCCACTTCCGATTTCCCACTTCCGACTTCTAACTTCGCACTTGCCACTTCCACTACGTCCGTTACCGCCGGTTGCCCTTGCGTCAACGTTCCGGTCTTGTCGAGAATGATGGCCGTGACCTTGTGCGCGGTTTCCAGCGCGCCGCCGCTGCGAATCAAAACGCCATTCTCCGCGCCCTTGCCCGTCCCGACGATGATCGCGGTCGGCGTGGCGAGGCCGAGCGCGCACGGGCACGCGATGATGAGGACCGCGACAAAGTTGACAAAGGCAAAGTTGAACGCGGGCTGCGGCCCAAAGACGAGCCAAATGACAAAGGTCGCGACGGCGACCACGATGACCGCCGGCACAAAGACCGCCGAGATTTGGTCCGCCAATCGCTGGATCGGCGCTTTGGACGCCTGGGCATCCTCGACCAGTTTGATGATTTGCGCGAGCGCGGTCTCCTTGCCGACTTTGCGCGCCTCGAACCGGAACGCGCCCATCTTGTTCAACGTCGCGCCGATGACTTGATCGCCCACGCTCTTTTCGACCGGCAGACTCTCGCCGGTGATCATGGACTCGTCCACCGTGGATTGCCCTTGCACGATGACGCCGTCCACCGGAACCTTTTCGCCCGGCCGCACGCTCACAATGTCGGCAACCCGCACATCCTCGAATTTCACTTCGATTTCTTGGCCGTCGCGCACGACGCGCGCGGTCTTGGCGCGCAAGCCCATCAGCTTCTTGATCGCGTCCGAGGTCTGGCCTTTTGCGCGCGCTTCCAAGTACTTGCCGACTTTGATCAGCGTGATGATGACCGCCGCGCTTTCGAAATAGACGTGCGACGGGATCTTGATACCAAAGAGCGCGGCGACGAGCACGATCACGCTAAACCAGTACGCGGCATTCGTGCCCAGAGAAATGAGCAAGTCCATATTCGGCGCGAGGGCGCGTAGCGACTTGTACGCGCCGCGGTGGTACGAGCGTCCCACGTAAAGCTGCACTGGCGTCGCCAACGCCATGAGCAGCCAATCAAAGCCGTTCCACTTGAAGAGCTCGGGCAAAAAGTTCTCCCACATCAGAACCGTGTGGATAAAGTCGCGCGACATGGACAAGAGGAAAAGCGGCAGGGTAAAGACAATGCCGATCATCAGATCGCGTTTCTCGTTCTGCATCTCCTGCTCGCGTAAAACACGCTCGCGATCCACCAGCTCCTCTTCGGTGCCGCTCACGTCCAGCACGTCGTAACCCACATCTTCGACCGCGTGCTTGAGATCGGCGAGCGTCACTGCGCCTGGGATCATCTGCACGGTCGCGCGTTCGGTCGCCAAATTGACGCTCACGTTCAACACGCCCGGCACCGAGCGCAAGCCGCCTTCGACGTGTGCCACGCAGCTCGCGCACGTCATGCCGCCGATGGGCAGCGTAATCTTGTCGGTGACCACGTCGTAGCCGACATCACGCACGGCCGCGACCATCTTGTCCACGGTCGTTTGCTCCGGATTGAACTCGACCGTGGCGCGCTCGTTCGCGAGGTTCACGGTCGCCTTTGTGACGCCGGACACCTCATTCAAGCCGCCTTCCACGTGCGCCACACAGCTCGCGCACGTCATACCTTCTATGGGTAGGGTTACTTGTTGTAAAGCCATGTCTCCTCCCAGTAAACAGTTAACAGTTAACAGTCAACAGTGGCCGATCTTCTGTTTACTGTTTGCTGATTACTGTTCACTGATTACAGTTTCGCCGTCGTCTCGAACACGTCCAACAACTCTTTGATGACCCGCTCGCGCTCTTTGGCCTTGTTACTGCGGATCGCCGTCGTGACACAGCCGTCGAGGTGTCGCTCGAGGATCAGCGTATTGAGCTTGTCTATCGCCTTTTGAATCGCTTGCGTCTGCTTGATAATGTCAATGCAGTACGCGTCCTCCTCGATCATCCGCGCGACCGCGCCGACGTGCCCCTGAATGCTCAGGGCGCGATTGCGTAGGTCGTCTTTTTGAATCTCGCTCATCGTGCTCCCTTCCGTAGCCCACCCCCCTGGGGAGGGGGTAGGCAGTTCTATTGTATCCCGAATGCCTCTGCTTGTCAAAATTGGCTGCGGGCCGCGCGGCAAACAAAAAGACCGATCCAGCGATCGGTCCGGTCTCAGCACATCATAGGTTTGAGGAGAGAGGCGTATGCGCCATCTTCGAAAGCGACTAACGCCGACGCCACGTGTGATTCGCGCAAGAGAGCGCTCACTCCTCGGTAATTCTGTGATGTACTGTGTCTCCCTCTCTCCCCTGCTCCCCTGCTCCCCTGCTCCTCTGCTGAGCGTCAGAGGAAGCATCCTTTGCCCTTTCTTCCCTCGCCCGCCTGCGTTCGTCCAAGCGCCGCTCCGGCCCCATCCACGAGACGGCGGCATCCCCGTGCGCGGCGCGGTCGCGCTGCCACTGCTCGAAGAGAAACACGACCATCGCCCACAGGACGCCCGCCACGGGAATGCCAAAGAACGCGCCCCAAAAGCCGCCCACCTTGATGCCGATCAAAATGGCGGCAAAGACCAGGAGAGGATGCAAGCCGATGGCTTTGCTCAACACACGCGGCATGAACACGTTGACGATGACGAATTGGTAAACAAAGAGAGCAATAAAGAGCCACAGACTCAGTTCGGGCGCCTGAAATAGGACGACGAGCAGCGGCGGCAGCAGCGCCAGAAACGGACCGACGAGCGGGATCAACATGAACAATACCGCGAACAGACTGGCCGCGAGCACGAAATCCAATCCCAAGACTTCTAGCGCGACCGCCGTACCGATCCCTTGCAGCAACGCCTGGACCAATTGCCCGCGGATAAAGCCGCCAAACGTCCGGTTGACGCTTTGCGACAAATAGTTGGTCTCCCGTTGCAGCGATTCGGGAACGAGATCCAGCAAGAGATGCCGCACGCGCGTCCCGTCGAGAGTAATATAGAAACTCAGGATCAGCACTACGAACACATTTGCCAGAAACGCCAAAAGGCCGGTAAAGATGCCGAGCGCGTTTTGAACCAGCGTAGATGCGGCGCCCTGCAAAACGGTCAAGGCGCTGCGCGCGGCTTCCACGACATCCACCCGGATTCCGAATCGCGCCAGTTGCTCTTCCACCCAAATCCCGACGACCGGTACGCGCGTCATCAACTCGGGCAATTGGCTGGCAATCTGCGTCAACTGCATGGCCGTTGGCGGCACAAACAGGATGACGACGATCATGATGGCAACCAACAGCCCCAAGTACACGAGGGCGACGGCCGACGATCGGGACAAGTGGAATTCCGCCAAATCTTTCGTGCGTGACTCGCCTAACACAGGGCGCAGTAAGTCGAGCAAGATGAGCGGGACCGGGTGCGCGGCAAGATCGGAGACCAGCGGATCCAAAACGAAGGAAAGTATCCAACCGAGGATGAAGAGCAGAATAATATCGGCAAAGCCGCTAAGCAATTGCCACAGCATCTGCGCCAGAACGAGTCCGGCGAGGAAGATCAACAAGACCAGAAGAATATTGAGCAGGCGCGAGCGTTCCACAAATCATTCCTCAGAGTTCCCACGACTTCCCTCATAAACAGAAACTCGTGGGAACTCAGAGCAAGGGCTCAGCGGGTCTTTCGCGACCCCAGCAAACTGCGCGCAAACAGCGCGCCGGCGAGAACCAGGACGAGCGACGACGGTATGACTAACGTCCACGGAAACTCGCGCGTGCCGTCGGTGTACACCGCGATCGCGTCGAGCGCGACTTCGCCATTCTGGCCCACGACCAGTTCGACGGTATGGACGCTGCGCGACACGTTGCGCGCCACGGGCACGCGGACCTGCCATTCGTCCTTGGGCGACGATAACTCGATATAGCTGTGGCGATTGGCGTCGAGCGGCAGATTGGGCACAGTCTGTCCGTCGAGCGTCACCCAGGCGCGGCCCTCGTCAGGCCCACGTCGCATGAGCAAGTCTACGCCGTCGCCCCAGAACTGGAATACGGCACGGGCGCCCGGCTGGCGCGTGACCATCTCGCGCCCGCCGCTGTCCTTGACGTCGAGCCGCGGCTGCCAATTGCCCGTCAAATTCACCGCCGGATTGGTCTCTTGATACAACCCCGGCCCCATCGTCGCCGATGCGGTCGCCGCCTGCTTGGTGCGTTGATACACGAGGCGCGGCGTAAAATCCACGTCCACCATGCGAAAATAATAATCCGAACGGTCCGGCGTGAGATCGCCGACCTGCCGAAAGTACCAAATATTAACAACGCCCAGCCACGGCCATTTGGTACGCGCCTCCACAATCCCGCGCACCGTATAGTCGGCCTGCTGTTGCTCCGTGACCCGGCCCCAAATCAACTTGTCCAGATCGAAATCGGGCGGCGAGGCGTTCCAGCCGTACTCGTTGATCCACACCGCTTTGTTCGCATCGCCGAATTCCTCCATCACCTGGCGCGTCAACGCGATGCGCTGAAAATTCAGTTTGGTTCGGTCCGCAGGTTCGTCCGGCGAGGCGCGCAGGCCAAAGGCATTGGCCGAGAGAATATCGAAATAGTCTTTCGCGCCGGCTTTGTAAAGCGCCGTGAGATAGTCCAAGTCGTCCATGGCGCGCCATTGGGTCGTGCCCGGCGCCCACGGTTCGCCGGGGGTCGTGATCGCGAGGGGCGCGGAGAGGACACGGATATTCGGGTCGGCGGCTTTGGCGCGCGTGTAAGCGATTTGCAGCAGCGCGGCATAGCCCGCGGGGTCAACGGGACGATTGCCCCATTCGGGAAAAATATTCGGCTCGTTCCAAATTTGAATGAAATGGATGCGCCCGCGATAGCGGCGGATGAACGCGTCTACAAAATCGCCGTAATCGTTGAGATTATCTGGCGGGGCCGAGGCGAGGTTCTTGTCTTTGCGCGCCCACGCGGGCGGGCGGTCGAGGCGCGCGATGATCTGCAAGCCGTACTTTTCAAAGTTGGCGACGATCTGGTCCGACTTGTCCCATTCGTACTGGTTCTTGCGCTTTTCGATTTCTTCCCACGAGAATTGCTGCTTGGCCCAGACGATCCCGGCTTCGCGCGCCATTCGCACCGTGCGATCGCGCTTCCAATCCTCCACTTCGCGGTCGAGAAAGAAATTCGCGCCGTAAGGGTTGACGTCGGTATCGGGGACCAGGCGCGGCGCGGTCGCGGCAGGCGCGGGGCTGTACGATTCGACCCAGTTGGAGATGGTCCAGGATAAACCGACGAGGCACGCGAGTGCGACGAGCGCGAGCAAGAGGCGATAGAGACGTGCGAGTTTCATCTACTCGCATCATAGCACAAGCCGGGGAGCGCGTCAAAAATGCGCCCAGCGGAATTCTAGGCGCAGTGCGGCTGTATATTTGCCAACAGAGTTTAAGGTAGCGGCAAATCACAAAACCAGGAGCGACTCCTTTCATAACGAAAAAACCTTGCGAAGGTGTTCCACCTTCGCAAGGTTCGATAGTCTTCGATTGCTATTGTGGACCCAGCCCGACTCCCGCGAACTGGCGCTCGTAGATGAGGACTTGCCAGATCGCGTTTTCGCCGAGGGATCTCCAGGGCGGCATGCCTGTGCCCTGCACGCCTTCGCTGATGCGGAAGAAATGACAATCCACCGGCAGGCCTTGCATGTACGCCTTGTCGGTAAAGGTGGCCGGCTTGGGATTGAGACTCCCCGCCGCAGGCCCGTTGCCCTGCCCGCCCGTGCCGTGACACGCGGCGCACTTCTCGTCGTATGTCTTTTTGCCTTCTGCGAGCGCGGCCGCATTGGTCGCCGCGAACGGCGATTTCTTGCCAACGAACTGGGCCGGAACGTTTTGGCAACTCGCGTTAACACCTTGGCGCGTGGGCGCCGGCGTGGGGCTGGGGCCAGGCGTCGGGCTGTGCCGCGGCGTGCCGGGCGGGCTCCACGTCGGCATGGTCACGGAATACAGATCAGGACGCGAGCGAACCGGACGCCCTGCGGCGATAGTATTCTTCAAGAATCCGGCCGCAGAGCCGGACCAACCGACGTCCTTCTGACGACGACCGTCGAAAAGGTCTTTGCGGTTGAGCGCGGGCGCCACCGAGGGAATGCCCTCGCCCTGCTTGCCGTGGCAAGACGCGCAGTAATTGCCAAACGCTTCCGCGCCCGTTTGGATATCCCGCCCGGCCAATGAGGCCGCGCGCTCTTCCATGCGCGTGCTGCCCGCGGGCGCGTTCGGCATGCCCAAATCGTTGATCGCCACCGCGGCGAGTGGAATACACGTAAGCAACGTAAAAATGAGGCCGACCAGAATCTTGAGTTGAGTGGACATGGTAGTTGCTCCGGCTATTCGTATTCCGAGTCCTTGTGCAGATAGATGAGCTTTTCGTACGAACCGGTATCGCCGACCTTACGCGGCGTCCAAGTGACGCGGAGCGTCGCTTTTTTCAGATTCGTCTGCCAATCCTCGACGACGAAAAAGCCCTTGGCATCCGCCAGGCCGATATCGGGGTTGTTCGTCGTTCTGGCACGTTCCGCTTGATCGGCCACATCGCGCTGCATTTCCGCGAGCATGCGGTTGAACGCATCGGCATTTGCCGGCGCGGTCGCGTATTTTGCCAATTCGTAGGTGCCGGCCGGAAGCCCCGCATAACCCAAGTGGCGCACCTCGCCGCAGTCTTCCGGCAACAGCGGAATGGCGGGGAGCACACACTCCTCCGGGATGAACTTTTGACCGATTTCGACCGCGGGCGGCGCGCTTACCCCGTACAACGGCGTGCCGAAATAGGAAAAGAGGATGAGCAATACCGCCGACGCCAGGCCCATGAAAATGCCCAGTTTGCGGTTCTTGCCCACACGAGATGACGAGCGGCCCCAGAAGCGGTCCCACAACTCGTCAATATACGGGACGGCAAACAAAACCACAAAGATGAGCGTGGGCAAAATCACGCCTTGAATCGCGGGGCTATCGTAGAATTGCACCAGGTCAATGCGCAATGCATCGCGCAAGCCGCGCAAAATGGGTAATACCCACGGGTCCTTCAACATACCCTGGATCCAGAGAAAATACCAGGGCGCGGTCGTGTGCAGCGGCGTCCGGTAAGGATCGGCGTGACTCTCCAACGGCGCGTGGAAGGCAAAGGTCGAGAACGCGACGATGGCGAACACGCCGATGGCGAACCACATCAGCTCCTTGGTCAAAACTTCGGGCAAATAGTCCAGGCGTTCCTTAGCCACTTTGCGCACGGCCGGGTCCGGCGATTCTTCTTCGCCCGCGGGCAAGCTGATGCCGTGCAAGCGCGAGATGCGGTAGTAGTGGACCGATATGAAAACGATCGCCAGCAGCGGGAAGAGGATCACGTGGAGCAGATAGAATCGCAGCAGCCCGCTCTGCGCGATCGTATCGCCGCCGCGTAGGAGCAAGTTGGAAATGTACCCCATGATCTCTTTGGGGGGCGCGGATTTCGCCATGCTCGTGCCGATGGTCACCGCCCAGTAAGCGAGCTGGTCCCAGGGCAAGAGGTAGCCGGAGTACGACAGACCCAAGGTAAGGATCAAGAGTACGACGCCCGTCACCCACGTAAACTGCCGCGGGTGCTTGAACGAACCGGTGAGGTAAACCCGGAACATGTGCAGCGCGACAAAGATCACCATCAGTTCCGCGCCGACGCGATGGATGTCGCGCATCAGTTGGCCGAAGGGTACGTCGCTGATGATCTGAACCATGGACTGGTAAGCCCGGTCTTGCTCGGGGATGTACCACACCATCAGAATCAGGCCGGTGATCGTTTCGATCAAAAAGGTAAACGCGCTGAGGTAGCCAAGGCCAAACGTATGCGTGAACTTGGTCGAAGATTTTTCGTAATACCGGGGACGGATGTGCGCGAAAAACGCGTTCGTAAATACTTTGTAGCGGGGATTGGGCTTTTCAATCGGCGGATCGCCGCGGAACAGGGCGCGCACGTCGGCGATGCCCATGCCCGCCGAGACCGCGCGCATCGTATCGTCGGCAAATTTATAGCCGGTCTCGCGCGTCTGCTGGACGAGTTTCTCGCGTCCTTCTTTTGTGCGCGCCTCTTCGATCAGAGGTAATGCCTGTTTAAGCCCGTGCGGCAGTCGCTCGCGAACCTTTTCAGCCACGGCCGCTAGAGGGCCGCGATTCCCATTGCGTTCGAACATGTATGTCCCTCCTTCCAGCGGATGTCTAGCGGATTAGCGGATAACGAGCAACGGGCAACTTATCCGCTGGAATCCGTTCCTAACCGTGCGGCGCGCCTTCGATGATCTTGCCGGTGTTGACGACGAGTTCTACGCTCGTGTCGGATGGAATCGCGAGTGCATCGCCCTTTGCATCCGTGGTCGCGACGGGCTGATTGCCGGCGACGAATTGGATGACCATGCGATCCAGACTGCGCGGCGCGGGACCTTCGATGTAGGTGCCGTCTTTGGTATACTTGCTCCCGTGGCAAGGACATTCAAACCGGCCCGAGACGGTCTGCCAGTCGTACAAGCAGCCGAGATGGACGCACACATCGTACAAGGCGATGATCGCGCCGTTCACATTGGTGAGCCAGAACTTGCCTTCCTGATTGTGAATCGGCGGGTCATCCGGTTTGGGCAGCACGTCGCCGGCTTTGCCCAGCGCGAAAACGCCGCCAAACTCACCGGCCTTGAAGCGGGGAAAAGAGAAAAAGTATGTCGCGCCGCCAAATCCGACGACCAACACAAAACCGAGACTGGCGAGCCACGCGTAATTGAGAAACTCGCGACGCGTGAGGGGTACCGAGGCCGGCGTAGCCGCCGCAGCGGGATGGGTTTCGGCGCTCTTAGCCGGGGATACGGTTGCGGGCTTGGCTTCAGCAGCCATAGGGTATCAGTCTCCTTCCGTGGACTCGAAAAGCGCGGCTATTATAGCATAACGAATTTGAAAATTCAAGGGGCGGCCGCGAATGTAAAATTTTTGACAAAGCGAAACAGGTGTGTTACATTAATCGCATGGAGGCGATTGAGTCCCGGTGGGCTCCGCGGTCTTCAAAACCGTTGCGAGGCGCAAACCGTCTCGGGTGAGTTCGACTCTCATTCGCTTCCGCGAAAAGTGACGAGTGACGCGTGACAGGTGACGAGACCCTTCGACTTTGCTCAGGGCGTCACCCGTCACTTGTCACTCGTCATGAATTTTATGAGACGCTCTGCCTACGTTTATTTGCTCTTGTGCGCGGACGGGACGGTCTACACCGGCTGGACGTTTGACCTGGCGCGCCGGGTCGAAACGCACCAAAAGGGACGCGGCGCGCGCTATACCTGCGGCCGGCGGCCCGTCACGTTGATCTATAACGAACGCTTACGCTCGCAGGGCGATGCCATGCGCCGCGAGGCGGAGATCAAGCGGTGGAGTCGCGCTCGAAAGCTGAAACTGGCGAGCAAGATCTGAAACGTAAAGCGTAAAAAACGTAAAGCGTAAGACGCGCCCTGAGCGAAGTCGAAGGGTCACGTTTTACGTTTTGCGTTTTACGCTGGGAGTCTCCATGTCCTTGATACGTTTATTGCACGAAATCCGCCTGGGCGATAAGGACCAAGTGGGCGAAAAGGCCGCTCACCTCGGCGAGTTGATTTACGCGGGTTTTGACGTGCCGCACGGTATCTGCATTACCGCCGACGCGTACCGCGCAATACTTGCCGAGAATCGGATTGACGCCCAGATTCCGGCGCGGCTCGCGGCTACGGATATTGACGACCCCGTGGAATTGGAAGAGGCCGCGGAGGAAATTCGAGCGTGGATTGAGAATGCCGCGATGCCCGCGAACTTGGTCCAGGAGCTAGTAGGACAAGATGCATCGGCATCGCAGGTGCCGCCCTTGTCCTACAAGCCCTACGCGGTTCGCGTCTCACGGATCGTCGAGGATGTGGTCAATCCGCGAGCTTCGGGATTGGCGCAAGCGTTTCTGGGAGTGCTCGGAACCGACGCCGTACTGGCGCACGTTCACAAGTGCTGGGCAACGCCCTGGACTTCACGCGCGATCTATTACCGCCATCGCAAGAAAATGGGTCAGCAAGTGGCGGTAGCCGTCGTCGTTCAACCGATGGTCGCGGCCGACGCCGCGGGGGTCATGTTCACCGCGAATCCCCTGACGATGGCAGAGGACGAGATTCACATTGACGCCACCTGGGGCTTGGGCGAGCCGGTTATCGCCGCGCGGTGGCAGCCCGATCGCTTTGTGGTTCGCAATAGCGATATGGCAATTCACACTCGCGATGTGGCAAGCAAGCAGGTCATGGAGATTGGCGCGAAAGACGGCGGACTCGAAACCCTCAGCGTGCCGCCCGAAAAGCAGACCCTCGCGTGCCTGAGCGACGAGCAAGCGGTGGCACTGGCCGAGTTGGGCATTCAAGCCCAGGCGCACTTTGGGCGTCCGCAAGACATCGAATGGTGCCGCGTAGGCGACCGGTTCACCATCGTGCAGACGCGCGCGCTCTACGGCACGATGCAAGTCCCCAGGGTCACCACTTGACCGCCGACACTCACGCGCAACTCGTAGACGCCTGGATCCAGCGGCGCGTTGCCATCTTGGAAAAGTTGAAGCCACGTCCCTTCCTGCGGTCCAAAGTTCCAGGTGTGCGGCTTGGGCTGAGTGTCGGGTTGGCCGTTGCGGAACCACTGCGAAGTCCACTCGGTCCCGCTGGGCACGTTGACGGCCCTAAAATATGCATAGATGCTCGTCGCGCCTTTTTCAAAGGTCGGATCGTCCACCGGCAATGGGTTGACCGGTTGGTCGTTGGCATCCACTTCGGGCGCGAAAACGATGGGCCCAAAATCCAACTTGCCCTGCGGATTCGCCTCGATGGTAAACTGCGCCGACTGTTGCAAGCGGTTGTCCAGGTAAGTATTCAATTGCCAGCGGCCCGGCGAAATGCCATCCTCGTTGAAGATGCTGACCCACCAGGTGCCTGCTGCGCCGCCGCTCCACGGTTTTTCACGACCAATGTTCCCTTGCAACTGTCCATCGCGCAGCCATTCCGTGCGCCAGAGTTGCCCATCGCGCAGGCCATTAAAGGGAAAGATCGCGTACACGATGGTGACGCCATCCGGGAAGGTCGTGCGCGGGCTAACCGGGGTCGTGTCGTCGAGCACGCCGCTCGCAATCGAGATTCGGCCAAACCCCGCGCCCACAGGTGTTAGCGGCGCGATCGTCCGGTTGCTCGAGGGTGTCGCAGTGCTGCGCGGCGTGGCGCTGGGACGCGCGGTCGCCGACGGGCGCGGCGTATTCGTCGGTCGCAGAGTTGGGGAAGGAATTGGAGTCTCGGTGGGGATTGGCGTGGCCGTGGGCGAAGGGGTGACGGTCGGGCCGAGCGAGATGGTGACCGGACCCAGCGAGCACGCCAGGAGAGTAAAGACGGTCAAGACGAACACTATAGCGGAGAGTTTGTTTTGGCGATTCACGTGTCCCCCAATCATCAGGGTTATGGCATGAATTATAGTCGGGTGACCCGCTTTATTCAAGAGGGGGATTGCCTGATTGCGCGGACGAACTTCGTCCGACTAATTGACTAACCGACTCACCCCTCCACTTGGTCTCGCCCGCGCTCTTTGGCAATGTACAATCTTTTATCCGCGAGGTCTACCAGCGCCATCGCTTCCTGTCCGTCCTCAGGCAAAGTCGCGACACCTTGACTGACGGTCGGCACCGGCACCGGTTGCCCGTGGTCGTCCCGTATAACCATCGCCGCCAGCGTTTGGCGAATTCGTTCCGCGACGATGCGCGCGCCGTGACGAGCGCTGCCCGGCAGCGCGATGGCAAATTCCTCTCCGCCCCACCGCCCCACCAGATCGGTCCGCTTGATATTATCGCGAATCGCTTGCACCGTGCCGCGCAAGACCACATCGCCGATCAAGTGACCAAAGCGATCGTTGTAATCCTTGAAGAAATCAATGTCCAGCATGATCAGCGACAAGGGACTGGAACGCTGCAAGGCGCGCTCGACCTGTTCGCGCAGCGATACCAGGAAATATCCGTGATTGAGAACCTGGGTCAAGCTATCGCGCCGCGCCTGCTCCTCCACCTCGGCATGATGCCGCGCGTTGTCCACGGCAATCGCGGCTTGGGTCGCCACGTTCTGCAAAATTTCCTGATCGTCTTCGCCAAACGCGCCCGCTTGATAACTGCCGATCGCCAGTACGCCGATCATGTGCTCCGACGTAATCATCGGCACTCCGAGCCAGGATTCGGAGGCGCGCGGCTTGCCGATGGGGACGGGCTCTACTTCTAGAGCCGCCAACTCCGCCTTGACGTTGCGCAGCAACAACGGCGCGCGGCGCTCGACGACCGCGTTCACCAGGCCGGTTCCCTGCGGCAGGCGGCGCGGCGGAAAGCGCTCACCCTCGTCCACCAACAGCTCGATCGTCATCGTCTGGTCGCTGGGGTTGAGCAATGCGACGTAATAGGCATCCGCCAGGATAATGCGCTGGACCTGCTCGTAAATCAGTTCCAAGAGGCGATCAATTTCAATCGTCGAGCTGACGATGCGCCCCACTTCGTTCAACACCGAAAGCTGGCGCATGCGACGTTGGCTGCTCGAGAATAGCCGCGCGTTGTTGATCGCCACGGCGGCCTGCCCGGCGAACGCGGAGAAAATGTAGAGGTCGGTCAGGTTATACGCGCCGGCGCGATAACTCTGGACCGACAGCGCGCCGAGGACATGCTCGCCCATCTCCATCGGGACACACAGCATAGATTTCGACTCGTGGCGTCCGCCCCAATGTTGCACCTTGAAGCGCGTTTCCTCCGCGACATCCGTCACCACAACGGCGCGCCGCGAACGGATGACGTAACCCGTCATACCATCATCCAACGGGACGCGGCGCGGCGCCAGGATGACACCTTCGTCCACGCGAAAAGTATAGTCACACATCTGGGCCGGTTCGTCGTACAGGGCGATGAAGAAGGCGTCGCAGTCCATCAGCTCGCGCGTGCCGCGGTACATGGCCTGGCAGACCTCGTCCACGTCGAGACTCGCGGTGACCTCGCGGCTCAAGCGTTGGAGGGTTTGCAGGTTCCCGGTGTGGCCGCGCATCATCTCCTGGGCGCGCGCGCTGACGAGCGCCGCCGCGAACTGCGCGGCCAAAGTCTCCAAGGTCGCCAGGTCAAGCGGATCGAGAGGGCAGGCCGAGCGGCTGTGGACCTGGAGCGCGCCCAGAATTTCTCCACCCGCTTTGAGAGGAACGCCGATGACGGCGCGCTCTCCCTGAACGCCCGAGGCGGGTTCCGACCAACACAAGCTCTGCCCGCCGCTCATCACGCGATGCACCCAATCGTCCGCGTCCATGCGCACGCGGTGCCCGGCCATGACCAGGCGCGGTAACGCCTCGGCCGTGCCGGCCCAACACGTGACGCCATCCAACCCGGTTCCCCTGAGAAAGAGCGCGACGTCTTCACAATCAAAGTGTCCGCAAATCTGCTCGATGGCAAGGTGCGCGAGGTCGTCCACGGTGACCAGGCGGGCGGCTTGATGGCTCACCCGGGCGATCAACTGCAATTCCTGCGCGCGGCGTCGCTCGCGTTCGACCAGTTCCGCGCTTTGCAGGCCCGCGGCCGCCGCGGTCACGAGGCGCTCGCCGAGTCGAATCTGCTCCTCGTTCCACCCGCGCCCGGCGCGGTGCTCCCAAAGCATCAGGATACCCGCCAGTCGTCCGCTGACCTTGATGGGAAACTGCAAAAGGGCCGTGGCTTTGTGGCGGTGGATCAAGTCGCGCGTCGCGAGGTCTCCGCGCGGATCGTCGGCGCGCGTCAGGACGTACTGGCCGCTTAACAACATTTGCAGGGCTTCGGGGGCATTCCGCAAATCGAGCGTTTGGTCCGGCGCCCGGTCGCTGGCGTCGGCGGCGAGCGCCCGGTCGCCGGCGTCGGCGGCGAGCGCATCCGCTTGAAATTCGTTGGTCAAGGTCGCGCGGCTCAACTGAGCATCGTAGCCGTAATATTGCGCCCGCGGTGTGCCGAGCGCGCGCGCCACTTGGTCCACGAGATACTGCCTGACCTGGGCCGCGTCATCGGCTACTTGCAGCACACGCGCCATTTCGGTCAACTGGCGAGCTTCGTCCGCTAGACGTCGCGCTTGTTCGTCGGCCTCAATCCGGAGCAGGGCCGCCGAGAGCTGGCTGCCCGCCAATTCCAACAGCGCGACCATCTCGGGCGTAATCGGCGCGCGGGCCCACGCGCGCTTTTCAAACGCCGCAAGCACGCCCAAGACACGCGATTCGGCCACGAGCGGAACCAGACCGGCGGAACTCTGATCCGGCCAGCCCAGGGTCGTGCGCTCGCCGGCGCTCATCATCTGTTCGCTTTGATCCTGGCGAATGAGAATCGTCTGCGCGCTGTCCATCGCGCGCTGGTGCCACGGGGCGCACTCCAGGTCGAACGACTCGAGCAGTGGCTCTGCCAGATCGAGGGGGACGCGTCGAAAACCGGCATAGCGCGCCAGCCGGAAGGTTCCGCCCAGACCCGGACCATGGTGCGCGTTTTCGACATTGGGGACGAGACGTGTGAGGGTACAGCCGGACACGGGGAGATAAAGCGCGATCAGCTCTAACGCGTGGGCGAGCGATTCGGGATTTGGCGCCGTCGAGGTCAAAAGTTGAGCAAGCCGGGACAATAACTCGAGGCCCGGATGCGCAAAGGGGCGTGGTCCAGACGACGGCGATGGCGGAGCAAGATTTGGCGATCCTGGGTTTTTGCGCATCGGATTTGGCTACTCGGCACAAGCATGATTTAGAGCATGACGTGCAATCTTTGAAGGCGGCTCCCCAAGCCGCTTCGATCATCTAGCGCCATCGAGCCATTGCGCGACCAACCATATTGGACCTGTGCTACGGGCTCCAGTTGCTCGTCTTGGTCGTTCGAATAAAGTAACCTTGCCCAACATAGATCGGGAAATCGTTGAACGGGTAGCCAACTTGGTACGCCGACCAACTGCCATTGACCCAGCGATCAATCTCGGCAATCCCGCCGCTTTGGGCGTTGATCGCCGCGGCGAGTGACGATGCCGTGTAGCAACTGACAATGCCGTCCTTGCACGGTGGTACACCCAGCATATCCCAGCCCTTGTCAACCTTGATCTGCCGCAGCGCAGTTCCACCGGTCGCCGGAACGGCCAAGGTGCTCGCGGCTTTTGCCTTGACCAAATAGCCGACGCCCGCTTGAATCTGGAAATCTGCCGTTCCCGATCCGGGCATATACGCCTTCCAATTTCGACCCGTCCAGTCGTCCACCTCGGTCGCGCCGCCGCCCTGCGCGTTGATTGCCGCAATAAGCGACGAAGCAGTGTACAGCGTATAGGGCAACGAGATGGCCGTGTTGCCCGCGTTGATCTGAATGGTCAGCGTTCCCGCGCCTCCGCCGGGCGACGAAGTTGGAACGGCAGTGGGTGCCACTGGCGTCGCGGTCGGCGGGATCGCGGTTGGCGCAACAGACGTAGCCGTCGGCGGGACGCGCGTGGCGGTGGGCGGCGCGGAAGTTGGCGGCGCCGCGGTCGGCGGGACCGGGGTGGCTGTCGGCGGCGCGGGCGTGGCGGTGGCAACGGTCCCGTTCACGGTGATCATCGCGCTCACAATACCGGAAGCATTGTTGACGCGATTAAAGGCCTGGACTTCGATAAAGTGGCTCCCCGGCGCGAGCGCGGGCGTGAAGCTAAAGCCCTGGCTCACCTTGTTGAACGCGGGGCTGGCATCGGACGGCTTGGCATCCTGCCACGGCCCATTGTCTACGCGATATTTCACGCTCGCGATGTTATTGATAGTGACCGAGTTGCCGCTGGGCGATGCGAACGGTTGATCTTGCGCCGTACCCGTAAAAGTTGGATTCGGGTTGGTGGTCGGCGAGGTCACTGGGTTCAACGCGACGATCGGCGTCGTATTGATCGGATCGGGCATACTGGGCGATTTGGTGTTGCGATTGCCCACCATGCCCAAGGCATACTGATCAATTAGATTGCCGGTGTAGGGCGTCACGCCGCCGCGCATGATGCTGTCTTGGTTGGTAGCGCAGTTTTGCTGGCTGTTCTGATTCTGGAGCACCAGGTAGCCACTCGTCGCGGTACACGCAACGTTGGCGCCGGAATACTGGTCGAGCGCGCCGAAAATGTGGCCGGTTTCGTGCGCGACCACGGAGGCCATATTGTTGATGGTATAGCCGTCGTTATCGTAGGTCATTACGGTAAACGGGCCCGGCACGTACGAATAGGCAAAGTAACCGTTGCTGAAGGTGCCGGCGGGATTGTTCAAGCTGTTCGCGACGATGAGCGTGAACGCCCAATCGGCGCCATATTTTTGGCGCATCCAGTTGTTGTACGCGTACACTTTTTCAAAATACGTCGAGCCGGTGAAGCCCATGCTGGTCATCACGTCGCCAAGCCACAAACTTTCATCCGATTGCGGGTGGTTGATCGGCTCGTACCCAGTGGCAACCTGGCGCTGCTGGTCGAAAACGAACGAGACGCGGCCCCCCATCCGGTTGACCCACCAGTTCGTACCTTGCTGAACTTGGCTATAGACCTGGTCCATCATGGCGGTGGTCCAGGTTTCGGTACACTTGTCAATCGTGCCCTTGCACTGCGGCATGACAATTCCGACCGCGACCTTGCCGAACATGAATTCGCTCGTTTGATAATAACTCGGGCCCAGCGAAGCGCTCGTGGGCACGATGATGGCGGTAGTCGCGCCGCTGGCCGTCGGGCCGGTCAGCGCAATATCGCTCGCGGGATTGCGAATAATTGGCGGACGTGGAGAATTGAGCGCATCATCCGGGTTCGTTCCGGGCTTGACGCCCTTAACCGGCGCCATAAGCGCCACCGTGCCAATCGCTTCTACTTCTTGATTGCCGGGTCCGCGCAATTTCACGTAAATTCTTTTGGGGCCGGTCCCCTCCGACAAGGTCCACGTCTTGGTCTCGGCGTAGGGTTCCCACTCGACGCCGAAATAGTCCGGGCTGTTGGCGACCTTCATCTCCTCGGCCCAGCCCTTGCCGCCGATGTACAGCAAGACTTGGGACGAGGTCGTGGATTCGGTGCCGTTGTTCACGACGACGGTGAAAACCAGACCGCTCTGTTTGCCCAGGTCAATCGTCCAATAATGGCGAAACCGTTGGTCCTCCCGCGCGTAGGCATACCCCACGCCTACTTCGCTCGCGTCCGGGTTGAACAAGTTTTCCGCGGTGCTCGGATTGGCGAGCATCGCGTTCATGACCTGCTCGGGCTTGAAGAATCCTGCGCCGACCGACTCGACGACAAATTGCGGCTGCCGAAAGCCCGCGGCGTCGGCGCGCTGCATGGGCGTTCGACCGCTCGAGTCTACGGATTCCAGCCGCCGTGTCCGCGCCATATCGGCGCTGTGGCCGCGGGCGGCACGCGTCAAGGTTTCGCTGGATTTCAAGGGTGTCAAGCCGCGCTCGAGACGCGCTTGGTTAACCAGGGTGAACAATTCGCGCTCAAAACCGATCTGGTCCGGATCGCTGGGCGCTTGCACGGGAGAATCGCTGCCCTGGCGTTGAAGGGCCGCGCCGGTTTCGCCGCTGCTGACAAACCAGCCCACGCCGGACTGGGTGACAGATGGAGATCCTTGAATAACGGTAACGAAGACAACGGCCGCTAGGGCAAAAACAAAGAGGAGACTGAGCGCGATGTACGCGCGGTCCAGAGGCCGGCGCGTGCGCGAGACCTGGGTAGGCGACGGAGGTACAAGTCGCGTAGGAGCTTTCAGGGCCATTTACTTCCTCAAACTTCCTCCCCCCTAAGAATCTACGTTGTCAAAATGCCGCCGGGAGGCCGGTCCCAGCAGGCAGTGAACAGTCACGACCATACCGCGATGCCGTGATTCGCTTTCGCGCGGCGCATCGCTTGATACGCCCGGTCCACCAATTCGGTGCCGGATTTGTCCTGGGTGTGAACTGGAAAACTCGCGATCCCCTCGGCGATGGTTACCTGAAACGGACGTTTGGTGGTCGGGTCGGCAAAAGTCTGGCGCGCGATCTCGCCGGCGATACGGTGAGCGACGATTTCCGCGCCTTTGGCATCCGAATTGTAGAGCAGCACGCCAAATTCATCCACGCCCCAGCGACTGGGCACATCGGTCACACGCAATTGCTTCTGGATCGTCTCGCCGAGGGCCTTGAGCACTGCATCGCCGGTCGAATAGCCATGCTCGCGGTTGATCTGGTCCAACCCATTCACGTCCACGACGAGGAACGAGACCGGCGTCTTGCTGCGTTCGGCGCGCGACATTTCGCCGCGCAACCGCGATTGGAGAAAATCTTGGTTGAACAGGCCGGTCTTGGTATCGGTAATCGCGAACTGGATCGCCTGGGTATGGGAAGCGCGCAGTGCGCTGAGCAAACTCAAGTGCCGCTCGGCAATCAGGCCCAAGAGCGAGGCCACCAAAATGAAAATGAGTGTCCGTAGGACTAGGGCCGACAGCGAACCGGGAGCGATGGCGACGGGTGACAAGAAAAAGACCACGGCATAAGCAAACGCGCTGACCACCCCGGCAAACAATCCGCCGGTAAATCCCAGATAACCTGCCGCGCTGACGAGGGGTAGAAAGTAGAGCAGATAGTAATCGCCTTGCAAATCGCGCAGGAGAAAGACCATCAAACTGACTGCCAGTATACTGAGAAAAACGACAAATCGCAAATTTCGCAAAAGGCGCGCTTCGCTCTCGCCGGCCTTGAACGCGAGGTACGCCATCGCCGCGACGCACAGAACGACTCCGCCCATGCCCACATATTCGCCGAGCGCCGCCGGCGCCAGCCGGCCCAACAAAGTGTACGCCACGACGATCGCCGAGAGCACGGCGTTGATGGCAAGGTGCATGCGCGAAATCGTAACGAGCGTGCGACGCCAGTCATCGTCCATGCGGATGAGATCGGAGAGATCGAGCCACTCCAAATCCGCCAAGCGAATCAGTTCGTCACCCCGTTTTGGCGTCGTCTGAACCATCACAAGACCTCCCTATCCAACAGGCCTACGCAGGCCCAAGTTACACGCTTCGCCATGACTAGTATATGACGCCCTGACAATTTGTCAATGGGAACGGGGTTACAGTCGGATTACAGTCGCGAAAAGGACGCGAAAGGACGCGGGTTACAGTTTGACGATACCCTGGCGCAGGGCATTCGCTTCGTATCCGCTTGTCCGCTTCGCGAAGCAATCCGTGTTACAGTTTGACAATTCCCTGGCGCAGGGCGTTCACGACAGCTTGCGTCCGGTCGTTGGCGTGCAATTTAGCCAGGATGGTGCTGACGTGGTTTTTCACCGTGCCTTCGGCAAGATTTAACTTGGCGCCGATCTCCTTGTTCGCGAACCCGTCCATCATGCCCTGCAAAATCTCGATCTCGCGCTCGGTGAGTTTTTCTAGGAGCGGCTCGGCGGCGCGGCCCGGCGCGGCCGGCGACCGGCTCACGCGTTGGAATTCTTCCAGCACCTTGCGCGCGACGGTCGGATTCAGAATGCTCTCGCCGGCGGCCACGCGCCGAATGGCGTCTATCAGGACCTCGCTGGGCGCATCCTTGAGCAAGTACCCTTTCGCCCCGGCGCGGATGCCCGCAAAGACCAATTCGTCCGTGTCGAACGTGGTGAGGATGATGACTTCAGTCGCTTTGCTGACCTGCAAAAGACGCTGGGTCGCCTGGATGCCGTTGAGGCGCGGCATCTTGATGTCCATCAGCACGACATCCGGCTGATACTCGCGCGCCAACTCTAGCGCGCGCTCGCCGTCTTCGGCCAAGCCAACGACTTGGAAATCACTCTGCCCGCGCAGAATGATCGCCAAGCCCTGCCGCACGATTTCTTGATCGTCAACAATTAGAATGGTAATCATTTTGGAAGTTGGAAGTTAGAAGTTGGAAGTTGGAAGTTGATTTTTGTTCCCTGATTCGGCGCGCTGGTGACGCGCACCTCGCCGCCGATCAAGCTCACGCGCTCGCGGATGCCGATCAAGCCGAAATGGTTGGAAGAAAGGCCCTCGGGGTCAAAGCCGATGCCGTCGTCCACAATCGAAAGGACGACGGCGTTGCCGTCGCACTGCAATTCGACTCGGACGTGTTGCGCCTGCGCGTGCCGCTCGACATTGCGCAGCGCCTCTTGGGCGACGCGAAAGAGCGTTTCCTCTTGTGCGGCGTTCAACGGCGGGAAATTCGCGCTCACATCAAATTGGATGGCCGCCGCGCTCTCTTGCTCGAACGTGTTGATCTCTTGCTTGAGCGCGCCGACCAGCCCCAGCGCAGCAACCGGCGAGGAGCGCAGATCGCGAATCGCCAGGCGCGTTTCATTCAACCCGTCCCGCGCTGTCTGCTCCGCGCGCTGGATCGCGCTTTGGGCTTGATCACTGCTTCGCGGCAAGAGGGAGCGCGCGGCCTGCAGCTGGACGACGAGCCCGGTCAGGGTGTGCGCGAGCGTATCGTGCAAGTCACGCGCCACGCGATTGCGCTCGCGGCTGATCGCCAGTTGCTCGGTCGTCGCGGCGAACTGCTGCAACTGTGAGTGCGCGCGTTCCAGTTCGCGTTGCTGCGCGCGTTGCTGCTCGACGAGCAGGCCGACGATGTAGGTCACGACGAAAAGAATTCCGATCTGGAAAGGAACGAACACCAAATCCATGTGGGCGACCCAGCCAACCGCCACCGCGGCGAGACTGATCGCCAAGTGCATGGCCCCCGCGAACGCCGTGCTCACCACCGCGCCTCGCTTGCCATATTCCCAAGCCGCCAACACGGTCACGACCAAGACGAGAAAGAATGCTTCGTCGCGCCGCGTGTTAAAGATGGTATTGGCAAAGGGCGTGCGCTCGAGCATGGTTTGAAAAGGGCGGAGCACTTGGAGATAGACAAATTCCAAGTTCTGCTCGACGATGGCCGCGCCGAACAAAAGCGGAAAGAATCGCCTGCCGCCCGGCCGTCCTAGCGGTGGCAGCCAGAGTGCGATCGCAACGACCATGGTCCCGAGCAATACGGGGACCATCAACATCGCGCCGGTGAGGCCGCCTTCGAACCCGAGAATGGCAATCGCAAGCAGGTAAGCCGCGGTCTTGATCAGGATAAGAATCCGGGCGGTCTGCAAAGTGTTCGTCATGGTTGTCGTCAGCATACCGCATCAAAAGCCAAAGGGCGAGTGCCAAAGGTCACCGGGAGAGGAGTGACGTTTGGCAGGGTGAAAGGTCACACGTGGAATCTATCACAGTGGCATCGTAGGGTCAATAGGAAGATGGTGCCGCACGTTCCTCTCCTGTAGGGGCGGGGTCTCCCCGCCCATGCTTCGCGCATCGGGCAACCCAACAGGGCGGGGAGACCCCGCCCCTACAGCAGAGGAACGTGCGGCACCATCTTCCTATTGACCCTACGATGCCACTGTGATAGATTCCACGTGTGACCTTTCACCCTGCCAA
>JACQYF010000086.1 GCA_016208315.1 Chloroflexota bacterium
TCTTCGGCGCGTTCGACTTCGTCTGCCGGATCGGGCGGCGCGTTGATGTCGAGCGCGTCGCGCCCCGCTTGGTCTTCGTATTGCGCCCGGCGTTTGGCGGCGCGCAGGGCGTTGTATCCCAAATTCACGGCCACGCGATACAGCCAGCCGCCCAAGTTTTCTGCCTGGGCGGGCGCGCGCTCCCACAACCGCCAGAATGTTTCGAGCGCCAAGTCTTCGGCTTCGGCCCGGTCGCCCACCAAACGGAACAGCACGCCGTACACTCGCGAGTAGTGTTCAAGAAATATCGTTTCGAACGCGGCCTCGTCGCCGCGCGCGACGGGGCGCGCTCCGCTAGTTTTTTCTGATGCCAAAGTCAACACTGACCTCTGCGCGCGCTTCGTCGGGTACGGGCCGGAAAGCCCGCAACTACAAAAGACTGGTGGGCGAAGCGCGTTCTGCCTATAAGACACCGGAGAGGGGGAAAATGTGACGGGGATGGGCTACAGCGGTTGTGGTCAAGCGTTGCGGCTAACGGCCAGCATCAACGGCGGGGCGCTGTCGCATGAGGCCTTGATTCCGAGCGGCGTAAGCCCCGTCCGCTCCATGCAGTGTTGGGCGGTGTTTATGCCTTTTTCTCCAGCACATGCCATACGTTCATCTCGCCCTTGCCTTTCACACTCCTCCTGCACCGTGCGACTCCATGCGGCTCGCAGTGTTCACGGCGTCGCCCCACAAGTCGTAAATGAATTTCTTGCGTCCAATGACGCCCGCAACCACTGGCCCAGAATTTAGGCCAATGCGAAAGGTCAGTCGTTTACCATGAAACACTCGCTGCCTGACGTAATCAAGTATGTCCAGCGCCATACAGGCGAGAATCTGGGCGTGGTCGGAGCGCGGGCGCGGGACTCCGGCGGCAACCATGTAGCAATCGCCAATGGTCTTGATTTTCTCCACGCCGTATTTCTCGACCAGCATGTCGAAATGCGAAAAGACTTCATTGAGCAACTCGATCAACTCAATGGGCGTCATCGTCGCTGATAGGGGCGTGAAGTTCACGACATCGGCAAAGAGGATACTTGCGCCCTCGTGGTAGTCAGCGACAGTGCGGTTCTCGTTTTTCAGAATAGCAGCGATTTCCTTGGGGAGAATATTAAGTAGCAAATTGTCGGTCTTTTCCTGAAGTACATTCTTCTGACTCACAAAGTAGTAGAGCAGGAGGGCGAAGAGACTGGTGACGCCCCCAAGATTAATGACGAACAGGACACGTATTAGCAAAGGGGGGAGGTTGTTGGTGGGGCGCAAGTAAGGCTCCAACACGCTACTGAGAATCAAAAGACCAGCATACGCCAACATCCAGAGAATAAACTTAGAAGGTTTTCGGACGAGTACATATCCCAGCGGGGCTAGCATTGACCAGATAATGGCCGCGCCCGAATTGGCAAAACCACCTAAAGCAAGGCCTGCCCCGAACGGGACCAGGAGACTCAGAATGCCGAGCATCGCCGCTGAAAACTCGGTCCGTTTGGTTCGCCCCAAAATGATGAGGTTGAAAGTCAAAAGGACAGCAAGTGACAAGGGACATAAACCGGCAATCGGCTCTCGGAAAGCAAAATAAACAGCCCCCCAAATGATCCCCGCACAGATGCACAGACATATAGATGCAGCAAGAAACGCCTTTCGCAAGCGTATTTCGTCAGTGTCGCTAGAATCGGCACCAATGTGGATGACGGGAGAGACAGTTCTTCTAAGAATGTCTTGGAGCACTACCAATGCCTTACGAGTGGCAGTCTGGCGTCCGTAATGGGCATCGCCGCCCAATCCTGGAGTTGGGCTGAATATCATTTATGGTTGCGCCTGGTCTTTCCAAAGCACTAGCTCATCCTTCTCCAACCGCTAAGTCTGGTCAACCTTTTGCCAATTCTTGGCGTCCGTCAACTTCGCCAAGTCGTTCAGGTCATGTACGTATTGCTCGATGTAGCCGCAGTTATGGCAAACGAATTACTCCGAATAGTGTATGCCCGTTTGGGGTAGAGGGCAACCGGCGCTCAGGGCTTTTGAATCGCTGATTCGCTGAGGCCGCTGATTTCGCTGAGTCAGCCGCTTCGCGTCAGCGCGCTTCGCGTCAGCGTTTCAGCGATTCCAACGCCGCCCACTTGTCGCTCTGTTCCGCGCGATCCTTCCAATTGCGTTTGCCACTCCAGCTTTCGATGGCGATAGCATAAACGCTGGTGCGCTTCAATTCCTGATCGGTGATCGGGCGGTATTCTTTGCCTGGCGTCATCGTCGGGAAATACTTGCCGATCAACGCGACCAGCACCCGCCGCTTTTCCCCGTCGTCTTCCAACACCCGAATCTTGCCGAAGACGACCGCGCTTTGGTATTGGATGCTGAATTCCAGCGCCACGTTGGACGGCAGGAAACGCCCGAATTCGCTGGCTTCGAAGCACACGCGCTCGTGCCGCTCGGCGTTGGCGCGTGTCCGGCCCACGATATTGGAGTGAAAATAGATTTCGTGCCGCTCCGGGTCGTACCAAAAATTCGTCGGCGTGATGAACGGTTGGTCGTCCCACAGGGTAGCGACGTGGCCGATCTCTGCCCGAAGCAAAAACTGGCGCGTCCATTCGTCGTCCATCGCGTTTTGCGGCCGGCGTTGTTGATTGGGCGGCGTTTCGTTCAAACTGTAATCTTTTGGCATAGGTTGGAAAGTCTTACCGCCAAGACGCAAAGAGCGCAAAGTTTTCTTCTTGGCGTCCTTCGCGCCTTCGCGGTGAATTATTTTTTCTACTCAACAATCGCATCGGCTTCGATCTCCACCAGCATCTCCGGGTTGATCAGCCGCTTTACTTCGACCATCGCCGTGGCCGGCCGGATCGCGCCGAAAAATTCGCCGTGCGCTTTGCCGATCTTTTCCCACTCGTCAATGTTCGTCACGTACATGCGCGTCCGCACCACGTCGTTGAGACTCGCGCCGGCCCGGTTCAACGCGCTCTCGATATTCTTGAGCGTCTGAATCGTCTGCGCATAAGCGTCTCCTACGCCCACCACGTTCCCATCGGCGTCGGTGGCCGTCGTGCCGGAGACGTACACGAACTGCCCCACGCGCACCGCGCGCGAATATCCGACGACCGGCTCCCACGGCGTTCCGGTGGAGATGTTGGTTCTTTGCATGGCGACTCCTTTTTTGACAACGGATGGAACGGATAGAAACGGATATTGCTTTTATCCGTTCAAATCCGTTTCATCCGTTGTCAAAAAAGGAGTCGCCATGCAAAGAACCAACATTTCCACCGGAACGCCGTGGGAGCCGCTCGTCGGATATTCGCGCGCGGTGCGCGTGGGGCAGTTCGTGTACGTCTCCGGCACGACGGCCACCGACGCCGACGGTA